>JANQHX010000086.1 GCA_028282465.1 Gynuella sp. | reverse complement strand
ACCCACACTTTCAATTGCAGCTTCAAATGTTTAAGGCTGACAAGTTAGGTAAATCAATTTATGTGAAAATTATTTTTGTTTAATAAAAATGTAACTTTTTAGGAAACTGATAGAGCATAGGAAAGATTGGAAATTGAATTTCGATCTAGCTAGATTCTAATTTTTATGAAGATGTCTTTCGTAATCCATCGATTGGTGCAATACACGGATAAAAAATATACTGGTGAGTTTCAACATCCCAAACTTGAGCGTCGCCGTTTTATTCACCTTCATCTATTAAGTTTCTGAATTGCTCCAGTTTAGAATCCGCGACTTGCTCTTGAAGCAGACGAAGTCCTGCTCTTACCACTTCGCTCTGGTTGGTATCACTACCGGTTTGAATCTGAGCTTCAATGAAAGCGCCGAGCTCCGGGCTGGGCTGAAAAATAGTGGTTCTCGGCATTTTTCGACTCCCATGTAAGAATATTTCTTACATTTTATTAGGAAGGTGTGTTATCGGCAAAACTATTCTTAAGAGATCAGCACTGTTTACCAGCCTCTTTTCCACAAGAGGCACACCTCCCAAACAAGGTAATGTCATGATCAATTAACTCAAAGCCCGGTGGCAATAGTTTTTCCATATTCCCTGGACAGCTATGTAGATCAAACACGTTGTCGCAATCTACGCATTTAAAATGGTGGTGGTGATCTCTTTTTCCTTCGTACCGAACGGCATCTGTACCGATACTGACTTTTCGCACAATTTCCTCAGAAAGCAAATCTTTAAGAGCACGAAAAACGGTAGCTATTCCGAGTGACGGTAGTTCATCTCGAGCAATTTCTAAAATTTCAGAAGGTAACAAGGGATGCTTAGTATTAAGCAATATGGATTCAATGACTGTTCGCTGCTGAGTATGTCGTTTTCGAGGCATAGATTGTCGTCTCAAAAATAAAAAAGGGCGCTGCCCAATATAGGTAGCGCCAATAGTCCACGAGAGGAGCAAATTACCACTCGAAATGACTGAGACTCTTTAACGCTTACTCTTTAGGCATGGGACCTAACTTTACTCCGTCTGGATAGTATTTCCATCCGTCTTTCACTTTAATATCTTCATCCCAAGGCAATTTGTAATTACCCTCAGCAAGGTCTGCAACCCAGGTTAGGTAATTCTCTTTTTCGCCGCCAGGTTTACCCACATAGGCTCGACATCCCACATTAAATATGTTGTTTTCCAGAGCCCAGTTTTCCCTTGCTTTGTCGACCAATCTTGGGAATAACTCTGCGGTGACAATTTCCCAAGGATTACGATGACCCTGTTGAATTACATTGCCATCGTAGTTGCACACAGTACCTTCACCGAAGTAATAGAATACTCCGTCATAACCGGCAAGATTCACTGAAATGGTATACATTAGGTTTTGCCAAGCATTGGTTCGGTTAGTCCAAATCCACTGATCATTAACCTGTGTCGAGTATCCTGAAATACGGATATAAACATTTGCGCCTTTATATGCAGCTTCACGTGCTAATTCAGGGAACATGCCGTCATGACAAATACACACTGCCAACTTCGAACCTTTCGGGCCATCACATACTGGCATTCCGTAATTTCCAGGTGACCATGGTTCAATAGGCACCCAAGGTTGCAACTTGCGATAGTGAAGGGCAATTTCACCTTCATCATTAATGATGATTGCGGTGTTGTAAGGTGGTTTTGAAGGGTCTTCATTTTTTTCCATAATAGAGAAAACGCCCCACACTTTATTCATGATGCAGGTTTCTTTAAAACGGCCGACTTCTGGACTATCAATCGTCAACAACATTTCGTCGTATGTCCAAATCGATGTATTCAATCCTTGAGTGGAATATTCAGGCATCACAATTAAATCTGCATCTGGGTAACCCGCTTTGGTATTGGTTACTGCCTTACAGATTTGATCCACTTGAGTTTGAATATCTTCAGGCCCCGTGATCACTGGTACTGGATATTGAATCATTGCCACTAACAGGGCTTCATCCCAAGCACTTACACTTCCTGTACTCGCCATAGTCATAATCTCCGCTAATTAAAGAAAAAGTGTTTCTCAACCTCGGAATTATTATTGATAGCGCACTATCAATAATAAATACGTCATAGTGCGTAGATGGAGTAGTCAATGTACTCATGAAGGGAAAAATATCTTTTTAAAACAATGGCTTAAAGATTAACCAACTGCCAAAGAGCAAACCCAATTAATAACATACCTGCCATTTTGCCTACCCAAACCAGCAGTTTGTCTTTCAATTTATGTTTAATGGAAGCAACACTAATTACCAGTAAAAGCCACCAACATATTGAGCCAGTAAAAACGCCGGCGATGATTAAACCCGAGTCAGTGGCCGTTGATTCGGAAGAGGGTGATAAGGACGCCACCACTGCCATAAATGAAAAAATGGTCATTGGGTTAGAAAGTGTCAAAACAAATGTTGAGAAGAAAGAAGACCAAACGCCTAAATAGTTAGACTGTGTTGGTGCGTTTGAGACAGTTCGAGTTAAAAAAGATTTAAAGCCGAGCCAAATTAAGAGTAGGGCTCCTAATAACTTTAAGGGTGTGATCAGTGAATTCAAGGTTTCTGTGATGGCGACAAATCCAGAAGCGGCAATAGCGCCATAAACCGCATCCGCTGCAGCTGCACCTAAGCCAGAACATAAACCTTGAGTGACACCTGACTTAAGTGTTCGTTGAATACACAATAGGCCAATAGGCCCAACTGGTGCCGCGATAAGGAATCCAATAATCACAGCGTTAATAAAAATAGAGGCATCCATTGACATCAGAAATAATTGATTAGCTTCCTAGATATTATGATTAAGGCTAAATGGAAATAGAATTCAATGTTTATTGAAATAATTTGAATATCCTTAATAATTAAGGTAATCCGTTAGTATTCTTAAAAAAATGAAGATTGATACAATATCTTGGAAAATTCTCGAACTGGTGCAGACCAACGGTCGCATATCTGCGAAAGAGTTAGCCAGCAAAGTGCACCTCTCTGTGCCTGCGACATCAGAGCGACTCAGAAAATTAGAAGAGGCGGGGATAATAGAAGGCTATAAGGCGCAAATTTCAGCTAAAAACCTTGGTTATCATTTGATGGCTGTTATAGGTATGACCACACTAAAGCATGACAAAGCGACTTTAATAGCTAAGCTCAAAAATTCACCAGAAGTAATTGAATGTCTGCACGTCACTGGAAATGATTCTTACTTAATAAAAGTCATAGCTAATGATATTGAACAACTTGAAAAGTTTGTTGAGTCCATCAATGATTTTGGAGAAACCCGAACCTCTATTGTTATGTCTGAACCCATTCCTTTAAGGCCAATTTCTAAGACTGGATTTTCATTGAATGGGCCATAGAATCTCTCACTCTCAAAATCCTTTTATAAAAACTAATGAGACATATTGAATGAACTGGATTTATTCCATTAAAACTAAGCTCATCTTGGTTATCTCAGCCTCCAGTGTTTTGGTAGGTAGTATCGTATATTTGTTAACCCCTTCGATGGTTCAACACGAAATGATTGAAGTGCTAATGGAAGACCGGATAGTTCTGATCGAACAGGTTTATAGACAAATAGGATCCACTACGGATTCAGAATTGGATCCAGTTATTATTGCTGAATCAGTGAAAGCTCAGTTTGATAATCCAACGACAAACCCAGATGGGTTACCTTTAGATTTTATGTTGGTTGATAAAAACGGATATGTCCTAATCCCCAATACAAAATATAAGTTTGGCGCTTCAGTGAATTTGACTTTTTTAAATAATGTTGAAGAAGTTATGTATCAAGGTTCAGAGATTGCGTATGTGCACATGGATGAATCCATTGAACTTACGCCCCGAGAACAAACCTTCATGCATGCGTTAAATGAAACGTTGATCAGCTCAGTCGGTTGGGCAATTGTTATTTTACTACCCGTCGGTTATTGGGCAGGGCATCGTTTATCACGTACATTAAAACGACTCACTGATGCTGTGAATGACATGACTAATGGCAATCTTAAGCAAAGGGTTGTCGCCAATAACTTGGATGAATCCGGCGCCTTGGCAAACGCATTCAACCGAATGAATGAGGATTTAGTTAGAGCCTATAATGAAATAGCTGAAGCTAAACACACTATTGAAAAACAGGCTGCACAATTAAAGGAACTGAGTATTCGCGATGAATTGACCGGCTTATATAATCGTCGATACTTTAACGAAACTGCAGAAAAACATTTCTCCATGGCAACTCGCTACAACAAGTCTATGGTATTGGTGTTGGCCGATGTCGATCATTTCAAAAAAATCAATGACAATTTTTCTCATGCAACGGGTGATGAAGTACTACGCACATTATCAACCATTCTTCAAAATGAAATTAGAGATTCAGATGTAGTGGCTCGTTATGGCGGAGAAGAAATGGCTTTCTCATTACTCGAAGTTGACTTAAATGAAGCTATTAACATGATGAACAGAATACGAATGTTAATTTCTGACTTTGATTGGTCTGCTATTCATAAAGATTTAACCGTCACCATGAGTTTCGGGCTAGCTGAAACCATCCCTGGTGAAAGTCTAGCAAATCAACTGGATCGAGCGGATACCCGACTGTACCAGGCTAAGGAGAATGGTCGTAATCAAGTTTGCGGATAAAACCATGACTCCTGAAATTAGTTTATACATAATAAGTCTTCATGGATTTTAATTTATATGTAACTTTTTAATTAATGTTACAGGCCCTAGATAACAGAGATAATTTCTGATGAGACGTTTACTAACAATAATAACGCTATTTATTTCTATATCCTGCTTTTCTGAAACTCTATTAGAAGCTCAAGGTAAGGTGGCTGGTGCGCCAATAGAAATGATGGTAACCATTGACGATGATGGACAAGCAACTGGACACTACTTATATCTTAAAACCAAAATCCCCATTGAATTGCAAGGCAAACTGGAAGGCAGTCGGTTAACTCTTCTTACTGTTAATAACCCCAAAATAACGGAAACCTTCATTGGTGATATAGAGGTACAACAACGGAGTTGGCCTGAGGGCAACTATGTGAGTAACTATCAAGGCAATTGGTATGGGGTTCACGCAGTGGAAGGTGAACTACCCAACGGTTATGGGTTCCAAGTAGCAAACCCGTTTGCCGATGGCGAGGTTAGCTGTGAGGAAATGGAAGCTTATCCAGACATAGTGTTTGATCAGTTAGATTTGGGCACAGGTTTGAGATCCCCAATCAAAGTCGACTATGACTGCCCTAAAAGTTTAGAGTCTTTAGAATTTATTAACTTGCTGAATTCTACAGCCAATCTTATTAGGAGCCCAGACTATGGAAGAACTTGTTCGGGAACCCTTATATATGCTCAGTCTAGGTATCATCGTTTTAGTTTGACTTGGCTCGGCTATTCACCGGACACATTTTATACCTATAGCGAACTAGAACCAGCAGACTCCTATTTTGAGCATTGGAGTTATTACAGTCATCATAATAGAGAGCTTTTTAATTCTTATAAAAATCAATATGAAGAGGCCAAGCTCAAATTACAACAATGGTTTATCGACAGACATCCAGAAAAGAAGGATCAAGCTGAAGAATTTACGAATACTACGTTAAAGCTTATTTCAACATGGGCCTATGGACGAGGGGGATATTTCAACCCGCATTGGGATACGATGCCATTTACTGATGCAGCTATAGCTGGTGACACTGAAGAATATATAGAGAGTCTAGCCATCACAAAAGATGCTCATAAAATGAATAGCCTCAATCGATTGATTTATCACAAAGCACCTATAGAGGTAATTCGAGCTACTGCAACTGCTATAGGCGATAGAGATCCCGTTTATTCTCAAGAATCTCCACTGTCTCTTGCGATTTACGAGAGTGAAATAATTCAGGTATTAGATGATGCAGGCTTTGACGTCAATCATAAGAATGAGTTCGGTAAGACCCCCTTGTTTTACGCTGTAGAGTATGGCCAGCACGACGCGGTTAAATTATTGGTTGAACTGGGTGCAGATGTGAACACTAGTTTCCAAGAAAACTATGGCAAATATCATTATTGCGTACCCATAGATAACTGGGGTAAAACCCCATTGATGCATGCTGCTCAGCACTCGGATATAGAAATGGTAAAACTGCTTATTGAGCTAGGTGCAAGGGTTGATTCAAAAGATGTGAACGATAAAGAAGCATTGAGCTACGCGTCTTCTGACGTTATTAAAAACTATCTTTTAGCTTATTCAGATAATTAGTCTACGTAATTGAATAATGTATTAAGTCATTTGGCACAACAGACTCTTCAACATGTTGTGCCATTTTTATTTGCAGCTCAACGTAAACTCAGTAGCTCACAATTCCACAATAACTTTATAATTCTGCGCCAACCTCCACCAGGAAATTCCAAACGGCATCAATTTTGGGTAAGTATCGATATTGACGGTCGCAACATAACCATAAAGGCGCTTTAGGTAGGTTTCCAATATCCTTATAGACTCTCTTTAAGCCCTTATACTTTTTCGCAAAAACATTTGGAGATAAACAAAGGCCTAACCCTTGATCAGCAGCAGCTAATAATGTGGATCTTTGCTTAGCTTTAATTCGAGCATGCACATTTTCTAAATTTTGTTTTAACCAAATTGAATCTGGAGAGTGAGACAGGCTATCGTCATAGGTTAGCCAAGGTTGATGATAAATGGGTATGGATTCATCAACATGCAAATGATCGCTTGCATAAATTCCATAACTCAACTCAGATATTTTTTTGACAATAAGATTATCAAAGTCTTTTCGAGAAAGTCTAACCGAAAGATGAGAATCTCTTCGTGCCAAATTGGGCGTTTGAGATTCATCTACGAACTCAATTTCGAGACTTTTATGTTGACATAAAAAATCAGGAAGAGCAGGCAGTAATACATCTTGTATTAGTTGGGGCATGGAAGAAATTTTTACTTTTCCTGATATTTCTGTTGTTCTGGTTAGGGCTAACTCATAGAAAACGTTAATCGCAATTTCTGCATCTTGTGCAGCTTGGTAAAGCTTTACTGCAAGGTCAGTAGGAACAAGCCCAGACTGAGTTCGGTCAAATAAAGTCGTGTTTAAATTTTGCTCCAATTTTTGCAATTGCCGACTAACAGTTGATCTGCTCAGTTTTAAGTCTTTAGCTGAAGCATCAATATTCTTCTTATCATAAATGGAGTTAAACACCTTTATGCTGTCCCAATCCTTTGCACTTGTCATGTTGTACCTAATTCCCTCACAAAATTGTCATTATTAATTTATCAATTTTGAACAACCCCATTTCATTTTTGAATATTTAATATCAAAAGCAGAATAGATAAAGTCTTCGCAGTTGCAGGCCGATCAACCGCTTGCGCCATCATAGAGCCTACTAAACGTACAGGAACTCTAAATGTAATTTAACTAAAGTTTGACTACTAGCTTTCAAAAAGGTTCAAAAGAAATAGGTGCATAACCATGGAAACAATATATAGAATAATTTTGACAGTAATGATCATCTCTACTGGACTGGTCTCGAGTACGTTGGCTGCTACCATATGTACATCACCAAATTTATCATCGGTATTAACAACTGAAAGGGATGCGATACCAGCTACCGCATCACACCCTGAAATTCCTTATCGCGTTGTTTATCCCGAAAACTATGACCCAACAGACACCTCAACACAATATCCTGTGATATATGTTTTGCATGGCAATGGTACTAATGTTAATGCAGAGTCCATTCTAACGAATATTCTTATTCCAGCGGCCAATCACTACCAGTGTGCTGTAGAGGCGGGTTTGATGGAGCCGTCAATTTTAGTATTACCTCAAGGCGGCAACATTACTTCAATGTGGGGAGATGTGTATCCTGGTATTCACTGTCCTAGAGGAAATAATGAGTTTAGAGATCCAAATCAAGCTTGTCAGAGTCGTACAAATGTCGACGGAAACCTATATCAGATTGAATCATCTGTTATGAATATTCTTATCCCCCACATTGAAGAGACTCTAAATGTTATTCCACTACGGGAAAAACGTGCGCTACTAGGTTTCTCCATGGGAGGCTTTGGCTCAATGCTCTATGCAATGAAATATCCGGAGACCTTTTCATGTGCAATTAGTTTAGATGGTGCTCTGCATACAAGTGAAACACTTATGATGAATAGAGCAGGGGTGTTTGAATCTTTTTATAATAACGATCTTAATTACTTTCGACACACTAGTATTTATCGCCAAGCTGAACGATATGCTGAATGGGTGCAAAGTCATCCTAATGAAACTGTACAATTTAGGCTTGGTAATGGAGCACTTGGTTTTCAAGCGGATTTCACTGCTCACCTAGAGTCATTAAATATTCCTTTTATTTCAACTGAAACTGGTAATTCCGAGCATAGTTTGAGCTCAATGCTCAGACTTGAACCAAATGTTAACTTTGAATTTATTAATGCTTGTTTTGGTAATACCGCTCCAGAACCGGTGGATTGGCAACCCGATTTAAATTCTATCTATCACATTAAAGCGTCAAACTTTTCTTTATTCCCAGGTGGCGGTGGTGCCAATATGGTAGAAGGCTCTCAAGCAGATATAAGAGCACACTCTGACACGGCGGTGAAAATGCAGTGGATATTTGAAGCCATCGGCGATACTGGGAAATATTATATTCGATCAAACAGAGACACATCTTTCTATTTAACAGCCAATACCACTAATCTAGTGACTGCAAATCAATTTAATAATACTGAAAGTCAGGAGTGGATAATCAGCGGGCAGTCTGCAGATTCCATAAAACTTCTTAGCGTTTCAGAATTGGGTCTTGCACTGTCAGTTGATACAGTAGCTAGAAATGAGCCAGCAATACTAATCAACGAAGAAAATGCGATTACTTGGAATATTAATCTAAGCCAGTGATTGTTCTAATTAATTAAAAACACCCCGGTACTGCTCCATACCGGGATGTTTTAGAAATTCGTTAAGCTTCAGGTTCCATTTGGGTCTTTAGTGATTAAAGCTAACAAAGGGAGCCCAACTGCGAAGGTTATGTATACGAATGCTACTTGATGAAAAGTGAACCAACTTGTCCCAAAATATATAGCAGCTAGCCATACCAATAATAGAATCATGTTACGGTTATGACCCTTTACTGTGTTTCCCCCCATCTTGTAATAATTTGTGACAAAAGATTTTATTGCCAGCTTAAAATGTTTCATTAATTACTCCGATGAAATACCCGACTTAGCGATCAACATATAAGAAGATGCATTGTTCTTTGACCAGAACAAAATTCTTTTGTCCTTTTATACCTGGAATTATTCCGTTGATAAAATTTCCGCCATCAATTGCTTTGGTATGAATCTTGAGCTTAAGAAGAGCATTTTGAATCTTTTTCCAATCTTGATTAATGCTGCCTGAGGCTAATTGAAACGAAGTAGGCGCAACGAACGCAAAATTTCCATTGAATCGGCAGATAGCCGTTGGATGCTTTTCGGCGTATTCAAGTGCCCAAACAATGAATTGTCGAGCGATATCCCGATTGCTCGGCTTTAAATCTTGAGGGTTCTCAGGCTTAAGAATGTTGGAGTCTCCCTCTCCTTCACTATTAAGAGAACTATTAAAGCCAGTCTCGTTTTCCAACTCAATACAGTTTTCAGGTTTAGCTTTATTTAAGTTTTCTTCATCTTTATTGAACTCAAATATTGAGTTAGTCACTTGGAAAAAAGGTGAATTCTTTAAATTTATGGGGACTAAAAGTGCAGGAGCTAACTCAGGGTCCTGATTCACCCAGTCAGAAGCCTTTCTCGGAAGTGTATTGCTCAATATTTTTGTAGGGTCATATTTTTCTTCGACTCTATTAACAAGGCAGACTACAAATAAGCCAAATCGCCAAACATACTGTCTACTTTTTAGCTCTTCAAAAGGGCAATTTACTGGCAATACAAATGCAAACGATGCACTCATACATGATGCAGCATCACGTAAGCCAACTACAACGTCACTTTCAACTATATACTTTTTTATTTTCAGGTAAAACTCACCGTAAATAGAATCAAAGCTTGAATCTATAAGGCCAGATAAGCTTTTAATTCTTACCATTTCTTCGGTAATGAGAAGATTATTTTGAGGGTTCGTTTTTTGTATTAAGCTCATACATCCACTCCATTAATTGTGTTGCCGATATACTAGAGTTAGAGCTTTCCCACCTCGTAATATTCTCTGGCAAGCAGTTGTTCCTAGAACAGTAAGAAATAAACCCCTCAACCCTAAAATCCCAAAGGCTATTTAGCTCAAATCGATAGGAAAAAGTGAAAAACTGTGACTGAGAAATGGCCCTAGCTAACCAAATAATTGGTTGCTTACCGCTGCAACTTTTTAATGCTCGATGAATTTCACTAATCACAGGCTCATGTTCTTCTGACAAGAGTTCTACACCTCTGTACCGATCACACAAGGTTTCAATGAATAGTATAAACTCTGGTGATAAGCTATTTGATCTAATTAAGTTGAGGAGATTTAGCTCTTGTGCGTAGTTATTAATTTTTTTCACAACAATTTATCGCTTAAATAAAAAAATATTAAAGCTTTATAGTTAAATAGATAACTAGGTGTTTTTTTTTAATTTGAAATAAAACCTGAGTGCTCCTCATTTCATGTGATCAAGTTAACAGTTAATAAAGATATGTTAATCGACGTATATGATTAGCGATAGTAAGCCATATAATTTGAATTCTTACCCATAATATTAAATAGGTGAACAATATGGATGTTAGTAACCTTGTTGATTTAGTCGCAGAGGTAAATAGCTTTTCAGGTCTACAGGATGCTTATGAGGCTTTTTTTAAACTGATTAAAGAAAATGGAAATTCTAATTACAGCCTTTGCTATATACAGATGAAATATGTGTCTGCAGAAAAGCCTTTAACATTTGTTCATAATAGGTTACCTGAAAAGTGGCAAAACCGATATGCCGAAAAAAAATATCACCTAATAGACCCAACGTGGGAACAGGTCAGAAATTCTTCGAAACCAGTTTATCAATCTACATTTAAGAACACTTTAAAAGGCGAACAAAAAGCATTTATCGACGACGCCCATTCCCACGGGTTGGCAAGTGGCATTTTAATACCCTATAGAGGTCATACAGGCACCTCAATGCTTTGGATTCTTTCACCTGACGAGGAGACACCAAAACTGTTGGAGGAATTACAACATCCGAAATTAATAGCGTACGAACTTTTTCCATTTCTATTTGAGAAAACAGATGAAATATCATTTAGACAAGAAATTCTCTCGGCAAGAGAGTCTCAGGTGCTTTACTACTTAGCGGAAGGGCTAAGAACATCCGACATTTCAGAAGCGCTTAATCTAGCAGGTGTAACCGTTGAAAAACATGTTAAAACTGCGTCTAAGAAACTTGGTGCTAAAAACAGGTGTCAAGCAGTCATCGTGGCTAAAGAACTTGGCATGCTGAAAAGATTTGAAAGAGATTTTGACTTCAACATTTATAGATAGGTCAGCTTCCTCCTTTAGTTTTCGTCTTACAAAAAATTTAATTATTAAGTCAGGCGCTTTATGCTCACTTCAAAATAGTAGTGTTAAGACGATCATAAAAATCAAACAAATTATTCTAGGATTCCACTAATATAGTTTTGGGCGAGATGGAAGTATGGAAAACCATACTTAAATAGTTCGAGTATCAAAATTAAATTGGACACAACCTTCCAATCTAAGGATGGAAATTGGGATCCCGAGTAAATCCTCTTATTTGAGAACGTCATCTACTCTCGGGGTTAATATAATTTGTTTTATTCCCATATAGGGTCTTAACAATATTTTCTATTAGGTGTACGAATGAGATCTTCTCAAAAAGAAAATTCCTCTGTTGAAAACGCGGCGTGCGCGGCGATTCTTGATTTGGCGAGCAGAGGCAAGTCAAAAGAACTCAATAGCCAAGTGGGTTTGGATTTTTCCATTTCAAAAAAGCTTTCAGAAAGTCCTCTAAGTATTGCGAGTTACTTGCGAAAGCATGCGGATGAATTCCTACAAGTCAGCATAAATACGGAAGTCATGAAGCAAAAAATCATGCTAGCAGAGAAGCACTTAGAAGAAGAAAGGCTTGTGGATTTCTTAATCAGTAAGGGGGCTTCCGTTGATTTTATGCGTACATACTTTGGTATCAGTAATTTTCTATACACTCAACGTCGTAAAGAGCTTGGTTTTGGTGATGGTAGAGACCAGTCTCTCAGAGGGCAAAGGCTAAGTGTAGATGATAGTTATTATATTAAAGGTTGGTATAACGCGATATCCAGAAACACTAATGAGTTAATCACAGAATATATTCCAAAGCATGCCCAGAGAATGATGATGGAATATACCAATTCAAATGGTAAAGATGGTCAAGACATGCTTGCTTATGTAGTAACTGCCATCTCGACTAACGTCGAAATTAGACTGGTGTACTCCATAGTTAATGACCATAAACTAGATGAATTAAATACTAACACTAGAGAATCTATATTATGAGTTCAACACCTCACTTAGCCGTAGTTTCAGATAATGAACCAGAAGAACCAGGAAAATTAGTAGGTGATGGCGTCGCTATTAGCATTCATACAAAGCAGGCAAAAAAACTAATTGGAGGAAGAGCAGGTAACTCCGAAGCACGTGATGCCAAACTAACATATGGGCAAGTAGGTTTAATTTCTTTCGCAAAATCTATCCGATTAATACAAGAAAGAAGTCGCATGGCAGATCCTGATCCATATTCATTATACTGCCTATATCTAGTCGAACAGAAGATGAGCGAAGCTAAAGTTCGGTTAGATAAAATACAAGCTGAAATGGAAGATATTCAGAAGAGTATACCTAGAGGTGTGACTGTTAAGAGTGTTATATCAGGCGAACCAATTGATATTTCCTTACAATTCAAATCTCCATTTGCTTACCAAATGGCTTACTTAATTGCGGGTTATGACAGTTTGGTCCTAGTCGCGGAAACCTTGAAACGCACAGGATTAATAACGAATAAACTGTTTGAGGGTAAGTTTACTTTTAATGCAGCCACTCCGATCAGAGCGGCCCTAAAAATTCCCGCTAAATTTAAAGATAATGGAATTCGTATGTCATTGTTCTCTACCAATAATGCTTATCGAAAAGAGACGCAGCTGACCTATGGCGATATCCCAGATGAGATATTATCTGGTTATATTCTTCCAGAAATTGAACGCCAAAAAATAAGGAGAAATGACATATGAACCTTCTATTTTTGATACTTTCTGCCTCACTACTGTTTGTCATTCCCAGTATTTGGGTAAGTCAGTTTGCAAATAGATTCTCAAAGAAAAAACTGATGCTCCATATGAGTTCATCGTCTTTAGTCATTATCGCGTATCTGATGGTAATGTATGAGAAATATGACACTACCATAACTGAACAACTCATTGCGGTTCTAGGAACGCTTATAATGGCAATTATGGTTTACGCAAACCATGTAAAACTATTTCAAAAGACTCAATCTAACTAGCTTCAATTAGTTATATATTTAGCCTCAAAACTCTTAGTTTTCCGATCTAAAATAGCCACATCTAATCTATTGAAGTGGCTATCATCTTTACTAACCTGTGAAATGATGAATCAATGGTTGACTCTGACATTTCCAGCGCTAATTTCGCAGTTGGATAATTAGGCCTCATCAATAATATTCTAACATCTAACACTAAAGACGATTCATTTATTGAAGCCATTTATCTTCATGACCTTAAGGTGTTTTTATTATTTATGTTCAAAAAAAAACACCTACTAACTGTGAAGTGTATTGAGAATATAATCGATGTTAAATCGAGTACTTAATAATGGAATTTGGCTATGTCTATTCATATGGAAAAATCGACCATACACCTCATATTAGTAAAAACATTGCTGGTGGCATCCTTATATTCAGGTAATTTATTAGCCGCTACTGTTTCGAATCACCTTAAGTATACTGTCATCACATCAGAAGCTACTGATGAGCAATTGGATCCTCTCGGTGTGATCGTAAACGTTGAGGTTCCTCAAACTATTACATCAGTAGGAGGTGCGTTACGGTTTTTCTTGGTCAAAAGTGGATACACATTGTCTGAAACGCCATCAACCCCTGAAGTAATTTTATTCACTCGAAATCTGCCGTTGGTGCATAGAAGTTTCATAGCTGTCAGATTAAAGTCTATATTGAGCGCCCTTGCAGGTCGCGCTTATCAAATTCAAGTAGATGACGTAACTCGTGAAGTTTCTTTTGAACTAGTCAATCGAAATTATAGAGTATCAAGAGATGTAACAAGTCTTGAGGCTGAATGGGACTTAATTTCGTCTCGACCACTTCATTCTGTATCTGGTACTAACAAAGCAAACAACAACAAGCCAAACACAAAATATATTGTTCAGGCAGATGACATGCTGTGGTCTATTGCTGAAAAAAACAAGCCTGAAGGTGCCACTGTTGAACAAACGGTTTTATCGATTGTCAATGCTAATGAGCGAGCATTTCTGAGCGGGAATATTAATCTATTGAAGAGTGGGGTTACCTTAACTATTCCCTCTGAAAAAGCGATTAAAGCTTTAGATAGAAGGGAGTCCTATAGCATCGTGAAAGGGCTTTTATTAGGAGAGAAAATATAATGAAAAGGTTGGCTGTAATCATACTCCCAGTTCTTCTTTTTGGTGGAGTAGGTGTCTATTTCTATATTTCTGAAGATCACATAAATGAAGGTAGTTTGATTACAACTCCATCAGACATCTTACCAGAGACCAATGAAATGGCTAGAATGTCCAACAGCCTAGACAACATATCGAGCTTAATGGACCAATTAAAAACCGGTATACAAAAGAGCCTCGACAGCAATAAAAGTCTTTCAACACGAATTGGTACGTTGGAAAAAAGTTTACTTGAGATCCAAAAACAGTATCAGCCCCTTAATCAAAAGATTTCAGAAAACTCAAAGGCGATAGCAGAACTGGCCAGTATTCGGAAACAGCAGAAAGTCGCGGTTCAACGACAGAAGTCAAGAACGATAAAGACAGTAGAACTTCCATTTCGATACGATTCATATAATTCATGGGGTAGCACACCTTATGTTGTATTAGAGGTATCTCAAGGTGAACTAGTGTCTGTTGAAAGTGGAGGCATCTATATGGATTGGCAAGTCATTATAGATAAGCCAAATAGCGAAATTGAGTTTATTCACTTTGAATCAAAATCTACTCATCGGATGCCACTATGAGATTTGCACTTATCATTTTAACTGCACTCCCTATTTTTTCATTTTCACAGAATTCAATTGATACAGAAGTTATAGACAATGAATTTGAGTCTGACGTGAATGAACTAATGAGCAATTGGAACTTAAATAAAGAAGAATCTGAAAAGTACCTTTCACTAATGAATGGACCCGCAGGAATTTGGTGGAACCATTTAGAACCATACATTGTTTTGGGCCAAATGGCTGAATCTGATGATGAAATGAGATACTACGCTAACCTTGCAGCAAAAATGGAAAAAAATCGCATAGATCGAGAAACTGCTTTCGCTCGAATGTTCACAGATGAAGCTCTGAAAGTAAATCAAGGCCAACAGTTGATTGATACTAGCCTATTACCAGGCTATACACAGAAAAAAACAGAAATAGAAATGTTTTCTTCAGGTGTGGAAGGTGTTTTCAATTCAGGAAAGATGTTCTTCGGGCGATTTATTGTGTTCTTTAATGTGTCTTGTGCAGGTTGCAAACCTCTATTAAATACTATGGTCGCATCTTTATCTAATGGAAATATGAATGGTATTGATATTTACGTAAAACAAGCCGAATCTGATCAAGGGTTAATGCAATGGGCATCAGACAAAGAGATTCCAGTTGAAATGGTCAGTTCAGGAAAAATTACGATAAACCATGACAATGGTACCCATAATAGGTTTATGAAAGTAGGTGGTACGGGTGAAATATTTTATCAAGAAGGTAACACAATTAAGTCTGTCAATCTTACTGCTGGTCGGTAGCTGCTTAGCTAATGAAATGCCTCCAGTTTACTTAAGCTATGGGAAAAAATATTCAATACCCGTAGAAATTCTCTACTGCGTAGCCTTGGTTGAAAGTAGACGTTCAGTCGGTTATTCAGTAATACCTTGGCCATGGGTGTTAAACATTAATGGAAGGGCACATTTTTGTGATTCTAAGAAAGAGTGCGAACTCGAGTTAAGTAGAGCACTGGATAAAACCGAGACAATTGCAATTGGCCTAATGCAAATACTGTGGCGATCACATAAGTCGATAGTTAAAGATCCATTTCTGTTACTGGATCCTCATTTTAATTTAGATTACGGGGCTAGGTATTTGAAAGAGCAGTCAAAGAAATCTTCATCATGGTTAGAGGCCGCTGGCTATTATCATTATCCTGCTGGCGGTCACAGATCTTTGGAATACCAGAAACAGGTTATAAAAACATGTGGGTAAAAAAATTAAACGCAATATTTCTCTTGTCATTATTTGGATCCATAAGCATGGCTTCGGACAACCTAATTGTAATTTATGATTCAGGTAACACTCACTCAGTGATCAATGGTGCTATTAATGCCATGTCAGGAGAAGACGCGATTATGCTAGCGATAAATGAAGCGAAACGAAATGCTCGTGGTTTTTCACCACCTACAGTCTTTCCAGTGGTTACTAACGGCATGACATTAGGACCACTGGAAACCAATAAAACAGGGCGGGTGTGGGCGGTTAGTCCAATATTTATAATTGGTTATGATGAGTATTCCATTAAATGGTTAAAACATCGCAAGAATGCCTTAAAAGAACTTAATGCAATAGGAATCGTGAACAATGTCGGAAGCAAAGAAGAGTTGTCAGTTTTACAAGAAATAGCTGGCGATCTAGTGTTGTATCCATCTCCTATAGACACAATCGCTGCTGAATTTGAAATAAAAAGATACCCGGTGTTAGTTTCAAAATGGGGAATGGAACAATAATCATGACAAATGAATATTTAGTAGAAAACCTTCTTCGTCCTAAGTTTGAAATATACACTGTGGTTGTCAGTGGTGCGGCTATTCTTTTCGCAATATATTTACCAGAAACCTTAATGCTGTCTGGAACAACTAAATGGGCATTCATTGCTGTATTTGCTTACGTATCTATTTCGAGGTCAAGGCAAGCTTATTATGTCTGGAGATATCAAAAGAATATTAAAACCCTTAAAAAGTATACGTTAAAGTCAACAAAAATACCTAAATCTAAACATGGGTTATTCATAGGAAAGGGGTTTTTATGGACAGAAAAACATACAACTCGGCTGTACCATGCAATTCAATCAGGTGCAGAAGACTATGTTATGCATAGTAAATTTTGGCATTGGATTAGATCAAAAGAGTTTGAGTGGTCGGAGAATCCAGTTTTAAGACGCTTCATTCAATTAGTAACTTTGGATATACCATTTAATCCTTACAGAAAACTACCTGATGTCGGCGGAAATCCTTTGTTACATGGAGTCGGCGCTATAGATGAAAAACCACAGTTTATTCCCTCTTCAGGTAGGCCGGGTCATATGGTGGTCTATGGTACAACAAGGGTAGGGAAGAGCAGGCTTGCGGAAACGCTCATCACTCAGGACATATATGACAGCTCAAAATGCGTCATCGTGTTTGATCCTAAGGGTGATGCCGACCTTTTAAAAAGAATGTATGTAGAAGCAGAAAGGAATAATAAGATCGATGATTTTTATGTTTTTAATTTAGGTGACCCTGAGAATTCATGTCGATATTCAGCAATAGGTAACTTTGGAAGAATTACAGAAATACCCTCAAGAGTAACTGGAGGTTTACCGGACTCGGGGGATAGTGCTGCATTCAAAGAGTTTGCATGGTTATTTGTAAATCTAATTGCAGTTATGTGTTATAAAATGGGTTATAAAGTGACCTACAAATCCATTAGAGATAATCTATCTGATCTTCCGGAGATTACTCTCAAATATTGTGAAAAAGTCATTATTGATAGCGGTAATGAGTCTGCACTTGCGTCCTTATCTTCTGGCTTTGATAGTCAAAAACCGAATAAAAAATATATAAACTCTCTTCTTATTTATATTTCTGATAATCATTTGTCTGATGACATCGTAAAGTCACTTCAAGTCGCCATGTCTTTCGGTAACGAATATTACAGTAAGCTAACCATTCAGGTTATGCCATTATTGGATAAGCTTGTTACCGGAAAAGTCGGTGAACTGATATCGCCAGATTTTGCCAATAAAAATGACAAACGAAAAATTCTCGATTGGCCTTCAATCATTCGAAGAGGTGGTATTGTCTATTTTGGTTTAGATGCTCTCTCTGAACCTGAGGTTGCAAAAGTCGTCGGTGAAGCAGCTTTCGCCGACCTGACATCCTACGCTGGACATATATTTAAACATGGAACTTTTACGGGAATGCCCGAAGAAGCGCCACGAAAAACGGTTTGCATACATGGTGATGAATTTAATGATTTGTTAGGTCCTAGGTTTGTACCTTTGGTGAATAAATCAGGTGGCGCTGGCTACTGGTTAACCCTTTATACACAAACTGATTCTGATATTGCAATAGGAATGGGAAGCGATAGAGGTGCTGGTCAAATTAAAGGGAATATTGGTCAGACGATCATGCTTAGAGTACAAGATGAAGACACAGCTAGAGTGCTCACCTCTAAACTTCCTAAAGTTAATGTGAATACAATAATGGCAGTATCAGGGGTGAATGATTCAGTTGGTCAGGACATTGTAGGGTTCCAATCTAGAAACGAAGACCGTATTTCTACTGAAAAAGTAGATATGATAAGCCCTAGTGACATTGTGTCACTACCTATAGGACAAGCCTTCGTACTTTCTAATGGAAATAGACTTTCTAAAATACGAATACCATTACCTTCAAAGTGCGATGACGATGAACTTCCAAATGATCTTCGAGAAATGATGTCACTAATGAGAGAAAAATACCAAAGTAATACCATATGGAGTTATTAGGGTGACAACTCAAAATACAGACGCTAGAACTAAGAAAAAAAGTTTAGTCTCTTTTTTTGTTGGTGGATTAATTTCATGGTTTTTTATTCTTATATTCTCCTTACTTATTTCAATTTTTGTCGAGTACATTGGCGTATTAACTATTTGGAAAGATCAGGGCATAGCTCACAGTCAAGAAGTTTTGAATTATGAGTATGGTAATATCGAAAGAAACCTAAATAGCCATGCATTTATTATTGCTAATGACAGCATCAAGAAGTACCCAGCATGGCTATACTCGAGAGCATTTGAAAACAAATACACTAAACTAACCTTGGAATATTTGGGTGTTGCGATAATAAAATCTGGGTCATTTATAAATGATAAAATAGACAACCAATTTTATCTTATATCCGGTATAAGTTCTAATGTAACTAAAATATTCTTTATTAGAATTCTTGTGATATTCTTATCTTTACCACTACTCATTCTTGTTTGCTTGGTCGCTGTTACCGATGGTTTAGTTGAGAGAGACCTTCGGAAGGCAGGCGGTGGTCGAGAAAGTTCTATGGTATTCAATATTGCTAAAATAAGTATTAAGCCGCTTCTTATTCTAACTTTTATGGTTTACTTAGCATGGCCTGAGAAGATTAATCCTGTATATATAATTCTACCATTCTCATTAGCAGTTGCCTTTGCTTTAAGAACCTATTTCGAAAAACTCAAAAAGTATCTTTAATATTTTTATTCAAAATATATTACCTACTTATTCAACCCCATTTTGAAGAACATAATACTTAAAAAAGGGGTTAGCTATGAAAGTTATTCTTACATTTATTACATTGCTACTAGTCAGTGTTACCACTTTGTCACGTGGCCCTGAATCCATTGAAGACCAATATCTTAAAAAAATTTATGAGGATATTGGTGTCCTTATAGAAATGGCAAATAAAGGAAAGGGAACCGCTCAACCAAAAGGTGAAATATGGGTTAATTGGGATGCCTTAATTTCGGATTTAGAAGCAGTTAGAGACATCATCAATGCTCATCAAAGCTTTGAAAACCAAAAAGCAAATGCGCTAAAAAAAATTGAATCTTTTGGGGCAAAAAATATATGAACGGCGATCAAATTACAGCATTTCAAGTAGCCACTGGAGGCGCTGCTTCGGGCACATTACCTGGAGAGTGGAGACTGACATTTGGATTGATTTTTGGATCATTTCTCCTGTTGTGGGCTGGCTGGTCTGCGTATGGGAATATTAGGTCCTGGGCGGGTGGTGGTATTGACTTCCACGATCTGCTTATGGGTGTTGTTCGAGTAGGGATGATAGTCACCGCCGGACTGTATTTCGTTAGATAAAACTTAGAAAGGGAAAAGAAAAATGAAAATTGTTAAAAAACCTATGTCAATGCTGCGAGTACTTTTCGTATCGTCATTCGCATTGTTCACTTCAATAAAAAATGCTGTTGCAGTTGGTTTACCAACCCCTACAGCTCCCACTGGATACACAGCGGGCTCTGGTGACTACTTAGCATTTTTACGCGGCTTATTTGGTGATAATGCGGAAGTGGTTGCTCTATTTATTTCGACGGCTTTGTTCTTATGGGCAGCTTGGATTACGTTCAGTAAATTTAATGAAGCTAGAAACTCTAAAGAACCAGATTGGGGTAGTGTGGGCCTGTATGCCTTTGTATGTGGTGCTATGTTGCTTCTATCAACCTTCTTATTAAACGAGGCAGTAGGCGTTATCTAATGTCATCTGGTTCAGACAAAGGGCAACACGAGGTGTTGCCCCACCGACTGAATGAAGAGCCGGCAATTTTTAGGGGAGCTTCACTTTCGGAACTTGTTTTTCTGTCAGTTAGTGGATTGTTGGTTTCTATTCCCATACTTCTCATTTTGTGCTGGATGATATTTGGCTCGCCAATGATGGGAATTGGCATGAGTATCATTTCTACCATTGGCGTGGTTTTTTGGGGAACTAAACTCGTGGCAAAAATTAAGCGGGGCAGAAGTATTGGTTACTATCAAGTAAGGCTCAGAATTATATTGCAAAAGCTTGGTCGCATAAACCAATCAAAATTCATCATTGATGATCAACTATTCGATATAGGGTCCAGAGATGCAAAGTAGAGATGCAGTAAGACACCTAAGCTCACAAGTAAAAATGCTTTACGTCATGTTAGGAATTTCAGTGATGGCTCTGGTGTTCACTGTTAAAGGCTGGACAACAGCACTCGATGAAAAGCGGTTATACATTCCACCAGATTTATCCCAAGGTGTCACATTAAAGGTGGGGGAAATTCCCGAATCGTTTTTATATACCTTTGCTGATCATATTTGGCCAGCCATCAATCATTGGCTTAAAGATGGCTATGAAGAAGCACCACTGAATATTTATAACTATCAAGCGTTTATCACGCCTGCATGCTCAGATAACTTACAAAGTGTCGCAACGAAGAAAATGGATTCAGGTGAACTACTGAACAGATCACGGCAGCTGCACAGCATGAAAGGGCATGGATATTTACCCGATCGTGTTGTACCCATTGGCCCTGGTCGATGGGTTGTTGCTCTGGATTACAATCTACAAGAACAAATTTCTGGAAAAGAAGTTAAAAACATCAATCTAAGGTACTGGTTGAATATTACTGAATACGATGTTGATAAAAACTTGAACCCCTGGGGGTTGGGTATTGACTGTCATTATGCACCTGCTGAAAAAATTGAATTAGGTCAGCCACTATGAAATATCTCATCACTATAACTTTACTGTTAATAGCCTTTGTAACGTCCGCCTCAGAACGCTTTGTCTATGAGAATAGACCTTTAAAGTTAGCCTTAGCACCTAACTCAGAAACGTTGGTGATATTCAAAGATCGTCAGGTTTCCGTCGAGCTACCCACAGAAATTTCGAATAAAGTCATTGTAGATAATGCAGGAGGCGTTCTTTACTTTAGAGCTCGAGGTGCATTCAATCCCGAGCGGATAACTATTCAAGATCTTAATACCCAGGAAGTATTTTTTATAGATCTTTCTGCGGCTTCAGATGCTGTCCATCGTGACACAATCATGGTTTATACCCGGGATCAAATTACGAAAATCGCAGAAGAAGAAGCCAAAAGCTCGTTATCTAAATCTGCTGCCATCATTAAACTATTAAGAGAGGCATCCCAAGAGCTATATGCTCCTGAAGAGTGGCGAGAAAAACAACAAGGTGTAAGGCCTGTACTTATTCAAAAACAGAAAGTTGGATTAATCAAAGACAGGTTGGTAGACGCATATACTCTAAAATCTTGGTCGATTGGGGGCTTGTATATAACTGCAGTAGAAATAGTTAATAAAGAACCTAAAAGAATTAACGTTCATGAATTGAATTATCGAGGAACTTGGTTATACCGATCATCGCAACATACCTTCATTGAAGCCTCTAATGTTAAAGGGAAAAATCTAACAACCGTTTATATGTTCAGTAGTTCTCCGTTCCTGGAGGCTCTGATATGAAAGCAAAAACTAACCCAGCGATTAAAATCATCGCGGGAATTGTGGTGGTTGCCTTTTTCGGTTTAATGGCAATATCCGGTGGTAAGGAAACACCTAAACATGAGCTTATGACTACACTTCCTGCGCTTGGAACCAGTGACCCTGAGCCAGAAGATACACCTTCCGATACCATTGCTGTACTTCAAGCTCAAACAGAGGCTGCAATTAATGCTGCTAGTAAAGCAACATCTGACTATCAAGATGCCAAGGTCGATATCAATAAACTAACTCAACTAATTGAGTCTCAACAAGAAACATTAAATGCCTTTGTAAGAGAAAATACTGAACTCAAGTCAGAGAACATTGTGACAACCTCACAATATGACGCCCTAAAGGCTGAAATTGAGGCACTTAAGAGAGCTAGGCAGGAAGAATCAAAGAGTATTATTGACAATCCTTGGGTAGTAGCGAGTAACGGTGATGAGAGATTGCCGTTAGGTTTTAATGCAGGTGATAATTTAGTCGCGACAAATTCAGCTTTTAGATCTTCAAAAAAGATCTTCCCAGTTGGTTATGTTCCACCTTCTGAAGAAGAGAAAAATTCTCGTGGAGGCCTGTTTAAGCAGCCTAGTGATTTTACCTTCAGTAATGGTGTTATTGCAGACAATACAAGTGAAGAAGAAATTAAAGAAATCCCGTATTTTACGATCCCTTCTAATACCAACCTTTTCGAAGTGACAGCGCTATCGGCTTTGGTGGGTCGAATTCCAATTAATGGCGCTGTGAGGGAGCCTTATCGAGCTACCTATGTCATCAATAAAGAAAACCTGGCCGCAAATGGTTTTGATATTCCGGAACTGCACGGGATGATGGTGAGCGGAAATGTTGTGGGAGACTGGAATCTCAAATGCAACAAAGTCGAACTTGATTCCGCAACATTTATATTTGAAGACGGCACGGTATGGGAGGAGGGTGGTGACCCGGATGATCGTAGAGTATTTGGCGATGTAGTCGACGAAATCGGTTTTCCATGTGTATCGGGAAAGTGGGTGTCTAATGCTCCAGCCTACTTATCTCAACAGGTGGGGCTAACCGCTCTTCAAGCAGGTGCCGATGCTTATGCTAATGCTGAAATACAGCAACTCGCTACCGACCAAGGCATTGTTTCCAGCATTGACAATGCAGGTGCATATGCGCTGGGAAGCATCACGACTAATTCAGTTGCTGAAATCAAGAAGTGGTTGACTGAACGCCAACAGAATTCATTCGACGCCATCGTAACGGGTGCAGGGCAAAAAGGAATAATTCGTCTTAACAGACAATTACTAATTTTCTATTCGGAAGATGGAAACAGAATTAGACACACGGAGAATTTCAATGAAATTACTGCTGACCTTGATTAGCGTCTCAATAATGATATCAGGCTGTTCGTCGAAGAAGATACTTGAAGGTGGTAGGCCAATGAAAGATGTGTATTACGAAGCCATGAGTGGTGACCAGATACTTATTGAAGAAGAGCAGATCGAAGATGTCGATAAAAATAGCAACACTATCGTAACCAAGATTTATCCAGCGAGTCGAAGCACTGTTAATGACACAGATGAAACAAAAAACTATTTTAGAAATTCTGATAATGAATTTGAAGATCTGTTTCAGTCCTTCGATAACCCATATCTATATGTATATATCTACCCACATGTCACCTCAGACGGACTAGCTGTACCGGGATACATTACCAAAATAAGAATGTTTGAATCTGATCATCAATATATACCTTACTTGGATTAAGCTATGTTGTCTTTCATTAACAAGTTTACAAACATCAGTGAAACTGATGTTGATGATATAAATACAGAAGACATAGAAGAACTTTATGATCGCCCTAAATCATTTACAGGATACTTGCCATACAAGGAGTACTGCTATGATACAGGCTTATTTATTTTAGAGGATGGAGAATCCTTAGGAATCTTTTTTGAGGCAATTGCCATACCTTCTGAAGCAAAATCAGAAAAATATATGAAGGAAAAAGAAGATGCGATTACAAATATTCTATGCCACTCAATACCTGAAGAGGATGATCCTTGGGTACTTCAAGTGTATGTTCAAGACGATTACTCACTAACAGAGTATTCAGACCAGTTAGAAGCCTATATAAAGCCTGAAATACGAGAGACTGCTTATACGCAAGAATATCTTCGTTTATTTCGACAACACTACAAAGATGTGGTTAGAAAAGATGGTTACTTTTTTGATGAACAAGTGAGTGGGTCAGAGTGGTCTGGAAAAGTTCGACGTACAAGATGCTGTTTATATCGTAGAGGCGGCTCTTCAAGTAGTAATCCTGATTATGATGCAGTTGAAGAAATACAAGCAGTATTTAGGCAAGTTATCAACGAGTGTGAAGAAGCCGGTATTATAGTTACACAAATGGCAGGTAAAGATGTATATAAGTGGCTAGTCAATTGGTTTAACCCTGATTCTTATTTAAAAAACCAAGAATCGGAAGAATTAACGGAGTTGATCAAATTTCCTGTAGAGGAGGAAGCCATTAAGGGTAATGACTTTTCCAATTTACTTTTATTTACTCAGCCTGAAGTAAAAAATGGTTATATGTATTTTGACGATCGACCTCATTTAGCCATCACTGTCGACCGTCTAAGGACCAAACCTAAAATAGGTCACCTAACTGCTGAACGGTCAATCGGCGAACGATTATATGCTCCGTTTGATAAGTTTCCCGTTGGCACCATATTTTCATTTACTGTTGTCATTAAGCCTCAAGATGAAGTTGAGCTACATGTAACCAACATTAAAAACGCGTCTAAAGGCGAAAGTGCAGATGCAGATATAACAGCAAATGATGCCAGCGAAACCTTGTATCAAATGAGCCAAGGCAACAAATTATTTCCAACAGTTTGTACAATATTTATTAGTGCAGATAATGAGAAATCATTAAGAAAAACCCAGCAAAAAGTTAACTCACTACTTCTAACGTCTGGGCTTCATGCCATTAACGAAAAGAACGCACTCTTACCCTATAACACTTATATCCGTCAGCTACCCATGAATTATGAACCCGCGCGAGATAAGCACGCGAGAATTCATAGATTCTTTTTTGCAAGACATTTAGCTCGGCTGCTTCCCTTTTATGGCAGAGCTAGAGGTACCGGAAATCCAGGGTTAACCTATTTCAATAGAGGAGCGGAGCCTTTCTGGTTTGACCCACTTAATAAAAAAGATCGTGAAAAAAATGCTTTTGGTCTAGTGCTGGGCCCACCAGGCAGTGGTAAATCCGCTTGGCTAGTAGCGTTCTTAATGATGTTAATAGCAGTATATCGAGTAAGAATCTTCATTATCGAAAAAGGTAATTCATTTGACCTAGTTGGCAAACATGCAGAGAGATATGGGTTAACTGTTAACCACAAAATGATGCACACAAAACATAAGGATGTCACCCTCCCGCCTTTTGTTGATGCAATAAAAATGCTCGACCAAGAGGAAGCCAAGCAGCAGGAATTAAATCACATCGCTGATTCAATGGGTGAAGACTACGAACAAGATTTATCCACTGACAATGATTCAGATGAAGATGATGAAGAACGAGACATTTTAGGTGAGTTAGAATTGACCGTTCGAGTAATGATTACTGGAGGCGATAAAAAAGAAGAATCTAAAATGAAACGCTCTGACCGATTCGTCATTCGCAAAGCCATAATGGACGCTGCGAGTAACGTACGCGAAGAGAACAAAAGAACTGGAAAAGAAAGGATTGTTAAAACTGAAGACATCGCGAACGCTATGTCAGCTCTTTCAAAAGAGGAAGGGCTAAGTGATCTGGATAAACAACGCATTAGTGATATGTCTAAGTCAATTGGCCTATTTACAACTGGCATTGCGGGTCAATTTTTTAATAGAGAAGGCAGTAGTTGGGAAGAGGCAGACATAACAACGCTCGATATGGGCATTCTTTCTCAGGAAGGCTATGAGGATCAAATGACAGTTGCGTATATGTCCCTAATGTCGCGGATTAATGCAATTGTAGAACGAGACCAGTATTTAGAGAGACCCACTATCGTGGTAACTGATGAGGCTCATTTAATTACAACTAACCCCTTGTTGGCAAAGTATCTAGTAAAAATTGCAAAAATGTGGCGGAAGTTAGGGGCGTGGTTATGGCTTGCGACACAGAATTTAAGCGACTTTCCTGATGATGCGGCGAAAATGCTCAATATGATTGAATTCTGGATACTGATGGTCTGCCCAAAAGAAGAGATTCAGAATATCGCAAGATTTAAAGATTTAACTGAAGACCAAACTAAAATGCTGATCGCTGCTCGAAAAGAACCAGGCAAATACACAGAAGGCGTTGTAATTTCTCCAGCATTAAAGGCACAGCTCTTTAGAAATGTACCCGTTCCTATATCACTTGCTCTTGCACAAACGGATAAGGATGAAAAAGCCAATCGTCAAAAGATTATGACTGAACTGAATTGTGATGAAGTTGAAGCGGCAGAAAGTATTGCGGAAGAAATTAGGAGGAGTCGATGAAGTTTAGGTATTTATTGTTTTTTTTAAGTCTATTGTCAACCTGCTCTTCTGCAATAGAACTAAAAGGATTTACGTCAAACATTCAGCCATTCACAAATATAGAGGTTATAGAGAGAAAAGGCCATTCAGTTACTATTTATAATATAAACGTATCTGATGAGGTTAATAAAGCACTGTTTGGGGATTTGGATCTTTCATTTGAATCCGAAGAAGATGCGTTTAATTATTTTAACGAACGGGTTTCCAAAGAAGAAGCATCAATAAAGTCTGCTTCGGCCAATGCGTTGGTTCCTTTAACTTATATTATGACTCGAACAATCGATAGGTACCCAGCTGTGATCATTGAAGATTGCTGTGTCATTTATGGCGTTACATCAATGAGCGAAGTATTAAGGAGGTATGAAGCATGGTTAGAAAAATAGTTTACTTGTTATTAGTTGCATTTCTGAGTATGAATGTTTTTTCGAATGGTTTACCACCCTCAGGAATAGATAATGGGTCAGTGGCAACGGATGACTTTGCATTTACCATTGGCGATCAATCATGTGCAGGTGTTTGTATTACTGGTACTTGTGTTTATACCTATATACGTTGTGCAGGCTTCGTTTGCGAATGGAGATTTGGTGCATCACTTAGAATTAGACATCGGATACCGGAGTTAGCTGTCAATGTATATCAGCAAACGGCTGAGTCGACATGGGATGATTACAGTGCGCCATTTTTTGACCATCTAAAAGCATCGGCTTCCAATAACACATTTTCCTTATGGGGAGACTCGATGGAAACAGGAGGTGGAGAAACACCATCCGCATCAAAAGCCTCTGCAGCAACTACGCCCGTTAGGTTTAAAGAAGTGGAAATTTTTGGGAATCCAAAATTAGCTTTATACGAACTTGAAAAGGCAGCAATTGAAGCCGCAATAAGAGCAGCAGGTGGCGAAGATTTTGGCGGTTCACTTTGCCCAACTCGTGCGATACCTTTGGTGCCGTATTTCTTATCAGAGTTTGATCCGGAATGGCGCTTAAATTTCTGGGAACAAGTACTCGCGCTCAATATATTGCCACCAGACTTTATCGGAATACCTTACATGGTTGATGAAGGTCGAGACGGTTCAATTTGGCCAGTGAGTATGCCAACAACATGGGGACACACCTACCCAAGAGTTGGTTGGATTCAACACGCGGAAGACCAAAAAGCAAATGCGGTTGTCGCCGGTCGAGCTGCACATATTGTATCCAGAAGAGGGCAACCACATTTTTATAACTATATAGGCGATCCACCGAGTTCTGAAGGAAGTTATCAAATTAGATATTGGGGCGACTCAGAATATGAACCTGGAAGTGATCGATATGTTTGGCAACACATTGCGCCACATAACTCCAGCAGTTGCGATAGCTTTGGTGAATCCGATGTTCTTTATCATCAAAACTATTCTACGCAAGACAAATCAACAGTGCTTCAAACCTCGGCTTATTCCCTTTGGATGGAACAAGAATGCTGCCAATACAGAGGTGTAATTATTGCAGCGGTTGAAATTGATGAAATATGTTTGCCATTACCTATTTAGCGAGATTTCAAATGATTCGATTATTAATAATTTTATTCATTAGTCCTACAATAATGGCGGCGGCACCTTTTTATGAATCTCCACAAAATGGGGATTCATTAATTTATTACAAGATAGGTGGTGCTCACACAGTCCCTTTACCAGCGGCAATGACTAGCGTAACTATTCCTATTAATTTTTCTCTAAGCCTGTCCACGCCTGGAATGAATTGTGGCAATTTCGATCCTCAGATATCCATCGCAGACACCTTAAATGATATTCAATCTGGAATTGATGACACCTTAAATCAAATTCAAGCAGCTGCAGGTGCAGCAGTAACAGCATTACCTGGTTATATGTTACAGAAGGCTAATCCAGGTTTTTATGCCTTATTGCAAAACTCTATATTTAAAATTCAAGAAGAATTCCAACTGTCTGTTAAATCCTGCGAGCAAATTGGTGCCGAATTAGCTAACGGTATTGATCCTTATGAACAGTGGGCCAAGATTTCAGTAGGCGAACGCTGGAAAGCTGAAATTGGTACAGGGGGCAATGCTATTGTAAGTGCTGAAAATGTTGCTAGCACCAATGGTGACTTAGGGCTTCGTTGGATCAATGGTATTCAGTCGGGTGGTGCAGGCCAACCGGAAATAAATATTTTTCAAGATACAGGTTTAGTTGGATTTAACATGCTAGTTGGAAGAGGAGACCCGGCTAGTATCACAAGCACCGCCCCTATAACTGCTTCAGACAACAGCATCTCAAGAATTTGGGATGACCCGGATGATGCAATAGATTGGATCGTTGAAGTATTAGGTGACTCAATCATTACCACTCATAGTACAGGAAATAAGGCAGGTGTACCGGGGAAAGGCTTAATACCCAAAGTTGATGAACGTCGTAGAGAAATCATAGCCACGTTCAATGATATCTATACTGGCGTGGTAGATCCGACACCTTCCGTATTAAGTGAAATTTCCGCTCCAGGCATTGCTACAACCTATCAATTGATACGTGCGATGGGTAATGCTGGACCGGAAATGGTAGGCTGGGCTGGAAACCGTTTAGCTGAAGACATTGCCATTGCTCAAATAGCAGAAGAGGCCGTAATGGCTCGAAGAATACTTCTAACAGGCAAAAGAGAAGGCTATATATCTGCAAATAAGTTAGCGGTTGATGAAATTGAAAAAGGAATAAATGAACTCGATAAATATCTAGAAGACATTCTATTCGAGAAAGATATAAGGCTTCGTATTGCAACAAACACGGCTCAAGAAGTATTAAGATATGATCATGCAAATATGGTGAATACTTTTGGGATACCGACTAACGAAAAAGTAAATGATCAACCATTCTTAGACGGCAAGGTGGATCCTTAATGAGATCCATCAAGCCTGTACTGGTTTTTCTCATAACGCTGGCAATTCTATTTGGCATTGGCTGGGTGGTGATAGCTTATGTTTCTAGCTCTTCGGAACTAGAATCTTTATCAAGTTTTTCTCAACCAGGGTCATCAATCGGGCTTACACTGTTTCGATTCACATTATATATGGCCATATATTTTTCTTGGTATCCTGCCCTTGAGTTTGCCAAAGAAAAGGCAAATGTTAGTTATACAAAAGTGCTTTATTTAAAGTCCAGACGTAATGATTTAATTCTCTTTTTGATAATTTATGAAGTTGTGTTTGCACAGAATATTATTTCCCAATTTATGAGGTATTTTCATGGTAGTTGACAGTTACCTAGAGCTATACACTACCTTATTTGGTTGGCTCTTTTATGGCATTATATGGAATGTGCTAGCTGAAACAGGTTTATTATTAATACCGTTTATTCTAATGATTGCTAACACAATTATTGAAGGTAAACGTAAGGCAAAATCAGATGAACTTATGCAATCTTCAATGCGCTCATTCGAAGTCGATTTTGTTGTAGCATTTTTTATTATAACTCTTTGTGGAGTACCGTATTTTCCCCTTCAGGCAAGTGAAGTAAGTTTTACGCCAAAAGCGATAGCCGGTGTTTCACAGCCAACGGTTACAGCAAATACATCAACGTCAACCTTTGGTTCAATATCATTTAGTTCGTTTCCCAGTTCAATTGAAGTTCCAGCAGCTTGGTATGGCGTACTCAAATTTACTGGCGGGCTTAATAGGGCAATTATTCAAGGGGTCCCTGCATTAAACGATTTAAGAGCCTATTTTCAAGAACTAAACGCTACTTCCATAACAGACCCGGTGTTGCGAGCGGAAACACAGGATTTTGTACGAGACTGTTTTGCCCCCGCGCGAGCCTCTTGGGACAGAATGAATCCAAAGCCGATGACTATTGCGCCATTCAACACACTCTTTGCAGCTCATGGGTTTGATGATGTTGATTGGATAGGCTCAAGAGTGTTTAGATCAGTTCCGGGTCACGGATTCTATGATTCGAGGCGATCATCAAAAATCAGGGAAGGGTTTCTATTTGATCCCAATAGAGATTACGATTTAATGGATCAGAATGGTCTAGGTATTTCCACCTATGGTAAGCCCTACTGTGATGAATGGTACTTAAACAGTTCTCATGGGTTGAGACAAAAAATTACCAGTTATGCAGGCAGACTTCGCAATTTTGTTGCTTGGTATGAAACGCTCGGCACAGTAACAGATACGGATGACCGTGTCGTTAGAATACTTATGGAAAAAGGTGCTGAGTACTTCAGGCCAAGAGGATACGACTATGCTTACGAAACCGACAAACAAGGCCTAGGAGGAGAAACTGGTTATTATTTCGAACAATTAAATAACTTAAATGGTTTAGCAGCCGAAAGCTTTAAGTTAGATCAATATCTTAATCTTATTATAAGAGCCGAGTACATGATACAGGCTATTTTACTATTTTGCCTTTATATGTTGCTGCCTATATTTATTTTAGCGAACGGTTATAAAATCTCGACGTTAACAACAGGATGTACATTAATATTCACCATTAAATTTTGGTCAGTTTTGTGGTTCGCTGCTTTTTGGCTCGACAATAATTTAATTGTTGCCATGTACCCAGACGCCAGAGAATACAGCTTAAACTATATAAGTACAGAGGGTGCAAATCCAATTAGTCGAATGATATTAAATATTCTGACTTCCTCTCTCCACATATTTTTACCATTGTTTTTTACCGGTATTTTATCTTATGCTGGTTTCCGAGGCGGGGCAGTGCTGGCCAACATGGCAAGTGCTACGAATGGCAAAATGACAGGTGTACCTTCAAAGGGTGCAAAAATTATTGGAAAAATGGCGCCAAAAGCAAAACTCGGCAAAGGTTAGTTAAGGTAAAAGTGAATGAAAAATTTTTTGTTTATCATACAAATTAGCTTAACCATAATCATTGTAGGATGTGGTGGCAGTAGTGGCGGAGGTTCATCCGGTGGAGGTGGAAATCCTGGGCCCATCCCCGAACTGCC
>JANQHX010000091.1 GCA_028282465.1 Gynuella sp. | reverse complement strand
ACTAACACGATAATGCATGGAGATATTCGAGGGTATGAAACATGGTTACAAGAATCACAATGTACTGCGTATTCTGTTTCGCTCATTCGGGTGGGAGCGCCACATCGACCACAAAATTTATGGGTCTTTTTCCAATAAATGAGTTGCATGCCTCGGCTCATCATTGCGAAGCAAGATTCGTTTAACTGGCCAGCTTCCCGAACAGAGAAACTAAAGAGGTTTTTTGGCTTCTCTTTTAAATCTATCGCGAACCAAGGAATGTCATCGGTAGTTCCAAGAAAAAGAAACTCCTCATTGAATTGCCCAAGCCAATAACTATTTAACCAAGTCCAGTGAGCTTCAGATTCAGACAGAATTTCACCTTCATAAAAAGCTAGAACTCTAGCTTCTGAAACATCCTCTGGTACCTGTTTCGACAGGTCCCAGTGGTGCTCGTTCTGATTATGTAACATGTTTAGGTTTTCCCAAGGTTAGCTCAACCACTACAGAGCCATCATCTGGTGGTGAAGCGGTAAATCCGTTTCGTTTTGCTAAGGCTAACATTGGTTTATTGTCAGACATAATTTCTGCGACGATTTTTTTTGCACCTTTAAGTTGGCAATAAGAAATCATAAACTGCATGAGCTGTGACCCAAAACCTATTCCTTGCATTGATTCACTAACCATGACCGCAAATTCAATTTCTTTTTTATTAACGTCTTGCCAAGTTCTTATTTCACCAAAAATTCGTTCATCATTATCAACCGCGACAAACGCCATTTCTCTTTCATAATCTATTTGGCACATAGCTGCTAGCTCTCGGTGTTCAAAGCTTAAACGACTTCCAAAAAACCGATATCGCAGGGCTTTTGAGTCCATATCATTAAAAAAATTTTTAAGTGCTTGCTCATCTTCTGCCTTAATAGGCCTGAGCAATAAACTTTGACCGTTGGTTAACTTAATTCTCTTTTCTAGCTCAGCAGGATAGGGAGAAATTGCCGTGAGCACTCTGTTACCAATACTGACCGCAACACCAAGAACAATAAGTTTCTTATTTGGAATTAGTAATAGATTTGCTTCTAAGCCATTTATTTCTGGCCAATCAATGGTGATTTGTGACATTACCAAAATTGCATTTGCCAACACCTCAGTGTCAACTTCCAGGTTTGTACTTCGTTCACTAAGCACTTGATAGGCATAGCTACGATAAATAAGTTTTCGAGCATGGTTGGCATTCAATGGGGGTAATGCAAATCGTCTATCTTCAAGAATTTCAGCGGCTGTTCCACCCTCTCCAAAAACGATTAAGGGGCCAACCAAACTGTCTCTGGTAATACCCATGCTGAACTGCAAATAGTCCATCTTGCGAAGCATCGGCTGTATTCCAAAGCCCAGAACCTTGCTTGTTGGAAATCTCTTATTCTTTTCCTGCTCAAGTTCCATTGCGGCTTGTTCAATTGCCATTTTCCCTTTCAATTGAATTTTGACAGCACGCCAGCGTAGCCGCGGGTTTAAATCATAGGCAAAGGGATAGCAATAAGCTTCGTGTACCAGTCTTAGTGACACTGGTTGATCCACCGAATGTTGATCTTTAATTAACTGCTGTAGGTTTTTATTAAATGAGCTAGGTACGAGTTCCATACCATAGCTTTTAAGAATTTCACGAGCTTCCATCCAGTTTAGGTAATCTCGACCTTGAGTTTTAGCCTTGGCAATGATCCCAGAGATAGTGGTTTTATCTGGACTGTAGGTAATTCCTTTGTTGGGCGGTGTTTCCCGCAGGCTTTCCTGATTGCGCTCGTGATGCACCATGGTCATAAATGCATCCACTGCATCACTTGGACTTTCAAAATTGAGCAACCCAAGGTTATCAAAGTGTTCTCTGGCTTTTTGCACTGAGGTGTTGCCAACAAAATTAGTGAGAACCATGTGATGGCAAGGTTTAATTGAGGTCGCTAGTTCTTCTGCAAGCTCATCAGCGATGGAGCGCCGGTTGGGTGTATGAACAAATAAAATGGCTCCAAGGTTTGGTAATTTATCGAGCTTTTTTATTAGCGTGCCAATTTCAGCTGCATCCGCATTTGGCGGTAAAATAATAGGGTTACTGCCTAGTTCTTCTGAATACCAAAGATTATCAGGATCATCTTCGTGGATTTTTGATAGGTCGGCCAAATGACCATTCAGCTGCTTTAGCTTATTTTTAGCCAACATTGCCGGGCCTAACCCATTTGAAATGATGGCAAGACTTTCAAAATAAAGAGGCTTCATTCTAGAAAGTACTTCAAGCCCAGCAAATAGCTGGTCAAAAGAGCTGACTTCTAATACACCAGCTCTTCTAAAAAAACGATAATCAACTCGTTCTCGACTTTTTAAACCTGGTGGGGTGGAATCATTCAAACCAGATCGAATGGCTAATACATTTTTTGTTCGAGAAGCTGCTCTTAACGCTGTCATCAACCGTCTTGGATCTTTTATTGTTTCAACATGCAATAAAATGGATTTAACTCTTCTGTCGGCTGCCAAATAATCAACTAAGTCGGAAATATCTAAATCGGCACCAGCTCCAATAGTCGCAAAGTGAGAAAAGCCGATGCCCTTGCCAGTAGCCCAATCAATTAGAGCACTGCCCAAAGCAGCAGATTGACCTATAAACGCGGTGTTTCCTTTTAAAGCATTCACATGACTGAAACTGGCATTTAATCCGATGGCGGGTACTAGAACTCCCATCGAATTTGGCCCTAGTATACGAACCCCAAGCTGGCTCGCGAGTCGATGAATCTCAGCATTAACCTTTTGGCCCAGGCTTTTACGGCGGGAAATCCCACCGGTGAGCAACATGATTCCTTTTACACCACTTTTTGCGCAGTGTTTAATCGCTTTTTTTATTTGCTCTGCAGGCAAGCAAAGAATGGCTAGATCAACTTTTGCGGAGGTCTTATCCAGCCCTGTGACACAAGGAATTCCAAAGACACTTCCATAGCCCTTCAAATTCACGGCAATCAATTGTCCCTTGAAATCACCTTCAACCAAGTTTCTTAAGACAATCCCCCCCATGCTGCCTTCTCTTGCAGATGCGCCAAAAACAGCAACGGATTTAGGGTCAAAGAAGTTCGATAATTGTGGCATCAGTAAGACTCATCATCAGAGATTACAAGGCATATTAAATCTACAACATCCTGCTGGATCTATCACACATTGGTAGCGCTAGCTGTACAACGACTAATCGCCTATTCAGAATTAATGAATTCTGAGCCATACTGCTAACAAAATCACAATAATTACTTCTAATGGCGGCAACAGCATTCATACATCACCCATTCTGCGAGAAGCATGACATGGGGCCGGAGCATCCAGAGAGTCCTGCACGAATTGCAGCCATCAAGCGGCATTTTGAAAATATTCAGTTGAATGAAAAAATGATTCAAGTTCATTCTGAGATGGCTTACGAAGAATCGGTACTCAGAGTTCACCACCCTAGGTATGTTGAACAACTTGAATTAATTAGTCCTGCGAAAGGACTAATCCAAGCTGATCCAGACACCTTGATGGGCCCCCACACTTATGACGCGGCTTACTTAGCAGCGGGATCGGGCATAAAAGCAGTCGATGATATTGTTGAAGGAAAATACTCAAGAGCATTTTGTGCAGTTCGCCCCCCTGGTCATCATGCCGAACCCGCAACCACTATGGGATTCTGTTTTTTTAATAATATTGCCGTTGCTGCTCAGCACTTTAGATCTACTTATAACGCGAAAAAAATAGCCATCATTGATTTTGATGTTCATCAGGGAAATGGCACTGTAGAAATATTTAGAAATGTTCCAGATGTACTTTTTTGCTCCTCATTCCAACACCCGTTCTATCCAAACACGCACACAGATATTGATCGACCAAACATAATCAACAGCCCTTTGAATGCTTACAGCACAGGAACTGAACTGATGGATATCTGGAACAAGCATTGGCAACCGGCCATTGAAAAGCATCAGCCAGAATTCATTTTTATTTCAGCTGGATTTGATGCTCATCGAGACGATCCTCTCGGTGAAATGAATTGGGTGTCCCATGATTACTATTGGTTAACTAAAAGAATTTGTGAATTAGCAGATCGCTACTGCCAGGGCCGAGTTATTTCCATGCTGGAAGGGGGTTACAATCTTAAGTCATTAGTGGTTTGCGCTGAAAAACATGTTAAAGCACTGATGGGAGAGGAGGTTTAATCTGCCTCTAGATCTCGATATGGATATTCGCGGTCGGGTTGTTCAAGGCTAATTAGACCCAGTTTTCCATCCCTTAATTCATTTAGAAAAATTTCACTGACTCGATGCAAGTCAAACCCACCCTTCTTCAAGCAACCCCGTTTACGAGCAACAACTTCTAGAAAGTCATAACTGGTTTCAGGAAGCTCTGTAACTTTAAATCGCTCAGATAACTTTTCCGGGTACCGTTGCAGCAGATAGTCCGCAGCAAACATTGCAACATCTTCATATTCCATTGCCGTGTCTCTAATGGCGCCTGAAGCCGCTAATCGATAACCAGATAGCTCATCCTTAGGAGATGGATTCATAATCCCGGGAGTATCCATTAGCTCAAATCCTTCCTCAATAAGTACTTTTTGCTGTCGCTTGGTTACTGCAGGCTCGTTACCCACGTTGGCCATTTTCCTTCCAGCCAATAAATTAATTAGGGTTGATTTACCCACATTGGGAATACCACAAATCATTGCACGAACCGGCTTTTCAAAAGACCCTCTGGTTGGCGCCAGTTTTTTACATCGTGCTGGAATGGTTTTACCCAGATGAGGTTGATCAGTTCTAATGGCAAGGGTGTCTGTATTCAGCTGTTCATTCAAATAACTCTGCCATTGACGGGTCACTTCTGGGTCTGCCAAGTCGCTCTTACTGAGCACTTTTAGAACGGGTTTATCCTCTCTCAATTCAGCGAGTAATTGGTTTGTACTGGAGAGAGGCAGACGCGCATCTAACACTTCGATCATCACATCAATCTTCGGCATAACTTCTTTAATCTGCCGGCGGGCCTTATTCATGTGACCAGGGAACCAATGAATTTGCATTATTTTTCTCAGATAGGAAACGGCGGGGAGTTTAATCGAAATTCCAATTAATGGGAGAAGTTATTTTTTGTCTGGCTACCTTCATGCTATTAGTCAAACCACGAATACCTTGTAAACCACCGGTATGAATCATCAAAACCCTGTCGCCTGATTTAAAACGACCTTGCTCGAGTGCCCGATATATTGCTAGTAGAGTTTTACCATTGTAAACAGGGTCTAATGGAATGCCGTATCTATGTTCTATTTGATAGATAAGATCAGACAATTCAGGAGTAATTTTGGCAAACCCACCCAGGTGCGCATCCTGCCAAACCTCTAAATGCTTAGCCCGGCCATTTATCCAACCACGAATACGTTCTAGGGTTGCTTCACCTTCAGCAACTGCTTGCACACCAACAAGTCGACATGGGTAGTCCGCGGCTGACTGCAACCCTGCCAGGGTTGATCCAGTTCCAGTTGCACAAAAAATCCAATCGAAAGAGCCAGCCTTCTCTTTGATAACTTGCCACAATTCAGAAAGGGCATTAATGGAGTCAAGATTGCTGCCACCTTCAGGAATAATAAGGGCATTTGGGTACTGTTTAATTAACTGATCCTGAAAGTCCGAGTCTTCTTTTCGTCGATAGGTTTGCCTGTCGCAGGGAACCAACTGCATACCCCACATTTTGCAGTCCTCCAGGGTTGGAGTCAGTACCGGCCCAACTTCACCCCTCACAACCCCAACAGACTCTAACCCATATTCGCGACATGCCCAGGCTAGCGCATGCAAGTGATTAGACCAGCTGCCACCAAAACTAAGCACTTGGGTATAACCCTGTAACAAAGCTTTTTTTAGATTAGGCCTTAGCTTATAAAGTTTGTTTCCAGAAATGAGGGGGTGATTGAGGTCTTCACGCCATAGATTAAGGCTAATATCTTGGTCGTAAAAAGCCTTCCAAGGAATGGATTGAATGCAGGGTAAACTCAAGATATGCCTCAATTCTTATTTTGCACAGGCTGTGCGAAGAAAAAGGCACTTTACAGGGATAATAGCTGGATCAACGCTGACCCAGCTCATGAGTTATCCTATTTAAACAGAGCGACGCAGGGGGGCTATGTTACCGGCTACCTTCTTGTGTCTCACACAGTAATTGTGGTGACCATCAATGAATTCAGAAGGATTGTCAATCCGCTTCACCGGAACACCGCATTCTTGGCAGGCCGAATTCTCGTAGTGTTGAACCCAATCTTGATATTGAGATACCGGCACATTGCACTTTTGAGCAGCAAAACTATAGGGGTCAGATAGATACTCTTTGAGCATTTTTGCTGGCAAACTCATGTGCCCTGCGCCTAAATGATAGGCCACAAACACGAGATCTTGATCGTGCAATCTTTCAATAAACTTATCTATTTGTTCACCTGACTCAGTTTGAAGCCTATGCTCTAACTCCAGCATTTCTTGTTTCAAATCCGATTCGGTGTCTTTAGCTTTGTCTAAGTCAGACTGCATTTTAATGACCTGCTGACGCAGGCTGACCATCTCAGCAGATTCGCTACCGGCATTTTCTGTTTGTTTTTGTAACAGCTCAAGATGAGAGTCTTTTAGTTGATCAAGCTTCTCTTTCTGGTTTTCGTACTTAGACAATAAACCAGTGTGATCTTCAGTAAGCTTGATAAACTTTTCGGTAAGGTTTTCATGCAGAACTGTTTGCTGAGCAAGCTTCTGCTGAAAACTCTGCGCCTCATTTTTGTGTACTTGAGATTCATTTCTCATGACACGCTTAATCTGATCAATTTCTTGTTTACGTTGCTCTTCTGATGCCACCATCTGCTGCTTGTGCTGAGACACCAACGCCGTCAATTGATCCCTAAATAAATCGTCTTTCTGTTTGAGTTGAGCTTTCAGATTTTCAATCTCTTCCGTTGAAGCCATATCAATCTGAGTGTTCAAAAGCGGAGGCTCTTCTGAGGTGACCACAGGAATTTCCACTTGTGGTTTGGTGGCCTGCTTGATAATTCCTAAACGGTTTCTTTTTACAGCTTCGCGAATCGCAATGAAATGGTTCATACCATCTCGAGAGGTCGGCTCCCAAAGCTCTCTCTGATACCAAGCAACAGAGCACTGACTCCGGCACGCGAGGCGGATTGGTCCATTTCCTAGATCCGGGCCAGGTCCAGCGTTTTCTGCTAAGTGTCTCAACGGAATGTTCCAGTCTCTATCTGCGTGTCCCTTGTCATCAAACTCTATTAAAAACAACACGCAGGCCTTAACAGACAAATCCGTGTCTATTGTGAGATAAGCACCCTGCACTTCATGCCCGGCAAACTCAGGTACACCTACAACGCCATCTAGTACGGCTTCAAACTCTGTGTATAACATCTCTTTAGCAAGGCCTTTCTTGCCAAAGAAAAATACCGCTTCGCTTTTGTCTGTTCTCATAACTCTCAACCGATCAAACGGATTTCATTCATTGAAGTGTAACTGCGGATGGCTTTTTGGATGTGAAATATGTATCACTGCGATTACTTATTTCGACAGTTTATGCCGAATTGTGACACAGGCCCTCAGATTGAAACATAAATGTGATGTGGTAACCCTATTTCATAATCTAAGAGCTAACTCAGTCCCTTCTTTGATAGCCGTTTTAGCATCTAATTCACCTGCTTTTTTAGCCCCACCTATTAGATGGACATGAATGCCTTGGTCCACCAGTTCTTGAAAAAAGGGTGCGTATTCTACTTGACCAGCACAGACAACTACATGGTCTACATCTAGAATTTCTGGTTTATTGTCGATGAGAATATGCAGACCTGCTTCATCGAATTTCTTATAAGTTACAGAACTTAACATTCTTACTTTATGAAGCTTTAGTTCAGCCCTATGTATCCAACCTGTTGTTTTACCCAAGGTACTGCCTAACTTGCCAGACTTACGTTGCAACAATGAAATAGCCCTGGCTGGCTCTTCAATGATTGGAATGGAAACGCCGCCAGGGTTTTCACCACTGGCATCAATTCCCCAAAATTTTTGGAATTCATTGATGTCTCTGCCTGACTTGTGCAGTAAAAACTCCGCGACATCAAAACCGATTCCACCGGCTCCGATAATCGCAACTCTATTTCCTATCTCGACTGATCCATTTAAAACATCAACGTAAGATACAACGTTAGAATGATCAAAACCCGGTAGATCAATTTTTCTGGGCGTAACGCCCGTAGCGATAACAACAGATTCAAAGTTAATTAATTCTGAGTGAGTCACTTTTGTATTCAGTTTTAGGTTTACGTTAAGCCGGGCGATCTGAGTTTTAAAATAACGAACGGTTTCTTGATAATCTTCTTTACCCGGAATTTTTTTCGCTAAATTAAACTGCCCACCAATTTCAGATTGCTGCTCGTACAGAGTTACAGAATGCCCTCTTTCCGAGAGCGTCACTGCACACGCCATCCCTGCTGGCCCCGCTCCCACAACGGCTATGGTTTTAGCAACAGTTGCTGGCTTGGTAATGAATAATGTTTCGTGACAAGCGGATGGATTAACCAAACAGGATGTCAGTTTCAATTCAAATGTGTGATCCAAACAAGCTTGATTACAAGCTATACAGGTGTTTATTAGTTCTGGTTTTCCTTCTTGGGCCTTGGACACAAACTTAGGATCCGCCAAAAAGGGTCTGGCCAAGCACACTAAATCGGCTTGCCCTGATGCAATAATGTTTTCAGCAATCTCTGGAGTATTAATACGATTTGTAGCGATCAAGGGTACTGAGACTTCAGACTTCAATTTGTGGGTAAACTCAGTAAAGGCGGCTCTTGGAACAGAGGTCGCAATGGTCGGAATTCTGGCTTCATGCCACCCGATACCTGAATTGAGGATATCAACACCCGCAGATTCTAATGCTTTTGCAAGATGTAATACTTCGTTCCAGTTGCTACCGTTTTCGACCAAATCAAGAAGAGAAATTCTAAAAATGATTAAAAAGTCACTATCCGTTTTCTCTCTAACTGCCTTAACGATTTCCAACGCTAATCGAATTCGATTCTCAAAACAGCCGCCCCATTCATCATTGCGTTGATTGGTTCTTAGTGCGATAAACTGATTGATGAAATAGCCTTCTGAGCCCATTATTTCCACCCCATCGTAGCCAGCCTTTTTTGCTAACTCTGCACATTGAGCGAAGTCCAGAATTTGTTTCTTTATTCCATCAGAACTCAACTCTTTAGGGCTGAAGGGTGAAATTGGCGCTTGCAAACTAGATGCTGAAACAGCATTTGGATGAAAAGCGTAACGGCCAGTATGTAATATTTGAAGACAGATTTTAGTGGGGTGTTGATGTACTACATTGGTAATTTTTCTATGCAAATCCACTTCATTGTCATTCACTAATTTGGCTGCACTAGCAAAAGCGGCTCCTTCTTCATTCGGTGCAATACCACCAGTAATGATTAATCCGACGCCTGCTTCGGCACGCTGACGATAAAACTCAGCTAAACGGTCGTATCCATTAGGAATCTCTTCTAGTCCGGTATGCATAGACCCCATAACATACCTATTGATTAAGCTAGTATTTTTGATATTGATTGGAGAGAGAGATTTTGGGAAATGCTTTGCCATAATATTTTTATCAAAACTATTGTTTTAAATAACTATGCAAGCATCCGAAGAGGGATTTATCAATAATGTTGAATTTAGAATTAAAATGAGAAGGGTTTTCTGGTTGTTAATGCAGCCTTAGAACAAGGCTACATTTCTTCTGCATCTTCCACTTCGTCATCAAAGTCCATTTCCAATTCAGCATCTTCATATAGATCTTCTAAATAATCATTCATCTGTTTAGCCTCCTTTTTGTGGCGTCAAAGAATATGGTTCGTTTGTGTCCTTTAGATGAAAGACTAGTTAAGTTTTGTGTTTTATAGAGTAAACAAATAGAAAGGAAGTATGAAATGGCGGACCGGACGGGACTCGAACCCGCGACCTCCGGCGTGACAGGCCGGCATTCTAACCAGCTGAACTACCGGTCCTTGATGTTTTACGCTGTCCCCAGCGATCTTCTGACCTAACAGCGCCTGTTCATAGCGCGAAGACAAATTTGGTGGGTGTGAACTGGATCTAACCGTTAACCCTAGTCTTGTAAGGGCGATACTCTAGAAGCTGCACTTTAGGGCATCAAACTACACACTAAAATCTGGTTTTGCTCTTAATTCGATAGAAGTGCTTTTTGAGAAAGCTCACTGTTAAATTCAAAGAGCTCTAAGGGAAATGGCGGACCGGACGGGACTCGAACCCGCGACCTCCGGCGTGACAGGCCGGCATTCTAACCAGCTGAACTACCGGTCCTTGATGTTTTACGCTGT
>JANQHX010000080.1 GCA_028282465.1 Gynuella sp. | reverse complement strand
AACCAGTGACCAATAGATTAACAGTCTACTGCTCTACCAACTGAGCTATCGGGGAACAACGGGGGCGTATTCTACCCATGACGCACTGCGCGTCAACATCTAATTGATTGTTTTTGAAAGAAAAAAACCAAAATTGCAGTGGGATCTTGGAATTCTATTAGAAGGGCACGTTATTTGAATTAACCCGGTTTAAAAGGATAAACGTCGAGAAATCGTCAGAGGTGCCTATGATTTCCATAGAAATGATTGATACCAGTGTCAAAGTTGCGACAGGTATTTTGGCCAGTGCTCTTTTCTTTTATTGGTTCTTAAAGCGAAACCAAGCCAACCTTGATCCAAGGGAAAGAGATGAGATGGAAAAGCGTCGTCAAATGCTTCAGCAGGTAGCTGAGCAGGTGGGTAGAGTTCATCTCACTTATCAACAGTATTTATCTTTGGTAGTGGAATACTCACGAATGGGTAGCCACTGGCCGGAGCACAGAAGAATGGAGCTAAGAAAACTGACCGACGAATTGGTGGCGGTGTTTAAAGAACTCAACACAGCTCAAAGTACGCTTCTGTTATTGGGTGAAAAAAAGTTAGAAAAAGCTTTGAGAGTGTATGGTGCCAGGATAGTGTCTTTGCGTCGGGTGGTCAGCCACGAGAAAAATGGATTTTCGGGAGATGATCTAAGTATTCTTGAAGAAAATAAACGAGAAATACAGACCTTAAAGGAAGCGTTTTTTGACACACTCAGTGATCGATTCTTACCTAGGCATGCAATTTAGTTAGGTAAAAAAATGGATCAACAGACTAAGCAGAAAAAGAAGTGTCGGTTCTGTCAGCAAGTCAGGCTGACTTCAGTATTTGTGGTATGTGCAGTGATTATTTTTTATCTAATGATCTTTCGAATGAATTCTGGGATATAACTCTTAAAATTTTTATTAATTATTCATCTAAAAACGACAAGTATTGGCTAAATAAATGGTAGTCAGCCAATTTTAGATGATTACAATACGCCACACTTCAAAAGGGTAGCTCGCAAAACTTCACAAGCTACCAACTCGTCGGGTAGGGCGATTGAAGAAAAAATTAATAACAGAACAGGTATCACTGTGAAAGTAGTACGTACAATAGTTGGCCTAGCGGCTCTGTCATACGAAAAGCTTGAAGACCTCTGGGAACAAAAAAATCATCAACAAGGCACTACTAGAGTAAATAGATACCTTAAACCAAAAGCCCCTAAACCTGTGCTTTATCAAATTCCCGCCTGTTTCGCTTGTTCAAGAATTAGAAGAACCCTCAAATCCAAAAACCTTTCAGTTGAATTCAAAGACGCTAGTCGTTTCGAGAGTTATCGCAATGAACTCGTGCGAGGTGGCGGCAAGCTTGACGTGCCGTGTTTGAATTATATAGACGAACAAGGAAAGACCCATTGGGTATACGAGCCCAAAGCCATTATTGAAAAACTACAAAAGCTTGCTGCTTGAAGCCTTAAAACTTATATGTGTTCGTCAGTCATCAGGCTGCGACCGAGGTACATCCAGTCTTGTAAAAGTGCTCGTCGAATAATTTGGTCGCCCGGTAATTTCGGTGGAGTTTGATCCCCTAAAATTCGAATCACCTTCGACACTTTTTCAGAAGGCCAATCAACCACAAAGTGTTTTTGAATTTTCTGAATGTTCACAAACTTAGACTGAATGCTGGGCTCAGGTGATGGCAATGCATTTCCAGCCATAACATTTTGTATCTGCAAGGCCAGAGACGGAGCACTGTATCTAAGCGCCTTGAATGTTAGCTCTAGGGCACCATGACTGAATACATTGGGCTGACAGCACAGAGAATGGTAATGTTCACGGCTGATCGACGATGACTTTTTGCTTTCGGCAAGTTGATTTCCAGGCATAAGAATCTAGAATCCCGCTCTTTTCCTTTAATCGTAGACCATATTTATGACTTTGCCTGAAAATTATCATAATTTAGACACACAGGGTCTTTATTGCCCGGAACCCGTGATGATGTTGCATACCAAAATCAGGCAAATAGAATCTGGAGAGGTGATTAAGGTGACAGCCACAGACCCTTCAACCCAGAGAGATATCCCTAAATTTTGTAACTTTCTTGGCCACGACTTGTTGAAGCAAGACCATGATGAAGCTAGCCATCTCTACTGCTACTGGATTAAGAAGGCCTAATACTTAAAGGTTTTAGAGCACTAATAGGTCTTAGAGTATCAATAGGTTTTAGTACAAGTTATTGCGCTTGCTTAAGTTTTCTATGACTCACCAGATACAGTCTGAAGATTAAAAGTATTGACGCCACAAGTAGTCCAAACACCAGCCCTGTCCAAAAACCTTGAGCTTGATAGTTCGTTCCCCAAAAATCTGTTAGCCCAAGTGAGTAAGCCACTGGGAATCCCACCAACCAGTAGGCAACAAATGTAATTGCCATGGGTATTTGGGTATCTTTGTAGCCACGAAGTGAGCCAATGGCACTGGCTTGTAATGCATCCACTATCTGAAACACAGCAGCAAATAGTATTAAGCTCGCAGCCAGAGAGATTACCTGAGGGTCTGAATTGTATGCCATGGGAATCCAATCTCTGAATAGAGACAACAGTGTCGCGGAACAAAGTGCATACCCTACTCCCAGAGAAATACCGGTGACTGCGACGAATCTAGCATGTTCAGGATTACGCTGACCCACCATAAAACCGACCCGAATGGTCAGTGCTTGAGACAGGCTCATGGGAACCATGAACACCATGGAGGCAACGTTCAAAGCAATGTGATGGGATGCCACCACTACAGGTCCATAAGGCGCCAAGAACAATGCTGCCAAGCTAAATAAACTGGCTTCCATGACTATGGTTAAGCCAATGGGAAACCCAAGCTTTAAGAGCCTAAGCATTTGAGCTACATTGGGTGCGTAAAAGGTTTTAAAAATATGAAACCGTTTATAAACTTTTTTTACAGCAATATAGACAGCCATAAATAAGAACATAACCCAATATGCAATGGCGCTTGCCCAACCACAGCCTTCGCCACCCATTTCAGGTAAACCGAATTTACCAAATATAAAAATATAGTTGAGCGGGGCATTGACTACTAAGCCAATTACCGCGGCAATCATCGCTGGTTTGGTGAGAGAAAGACCGTCGCTAAAACACCTGAGAACATTAAAAGCCATAACGGCAGGGAAGCCCCACATCATTGCCTTCAGATAGGCAACTGAAATCGGAGCGATTTCTTTATCAATGTTCATTACTATGAACAGATCATCCAAGTAAAAAATCAAAGCAGCTGCCGGAATAAAAAACAACAGAACGATCCAAAAGCTCTGGAATACCGCTGGAGCGATTGCATCATAGTTTCCTGAACCATGATATTGAGAAACGGTTGGGGTGAGGGCAGTGAGGGTTCCCAAGAAAAACAAGAAAAATGGAAACCAAATGCTTGAGCCCACAGCGACACCTGATAAATCCGCTGTGCTGTAATGCCCAGACATAACCGTATCGAGCACAGTGACTCCCGCTTGGAGTAAATGGCTGATAACTATAGGTACCGAAAGCTTAGCCAAAGTGGATGTTTCAAGCTTGTATCTTGGCCAAGTAAAACTGGAAAGGAAGTTCACAAATACTCCAACGAGAAAAATAGTTGCAGCCCTTGAAGGTGCTGGTAGTCTTGCCGTTTCAAAAGACAGGCAACTCTAACTCAAACCATGCACAATAGTCAGGATTTGATTGAAATTTTTAACAACGCTTTTTATGAAAGTGAAAACACAATTCTAGTGCGGGGGGACGATGAGCCTATTTATTTACCCGCCGACCAAAACAATACTTCAAATAGATTAATTTTTGCCCATGGTTTTTTTTCAAGCGCTCTTCATGAAATAAGCCACTGGTGTATTGCAGGTAAACAGCGCAGGAATCAAATAGATTTTGGTTACTGGTATCAGCCAGATGGACGAACGGTTCAGCAACAAAGAGTATTTGAATCTGTTGAAGTAAGACCTCAGGCTCTAGAATGGATTTTTCACTTCGCTACTGGAAAGCCTTTTAGGGTGAGCGCTGATAACTTGTCTGGAGAACAAACCGACAATTCTGATTTTAAATCGTCGGTTTGGAATGAGGTGTTGACTATGCTGTCACAAGGGTTGCCACCACGGGGAGAAGTATTCCGACGGCACTTACATGATTTCTACAAGACTAATGCGAAACTCAATATCGCGTCTTTTCGAATCGAAGATCTTTGAGGAATCTCTGATTAACTTTGAATAGTTTCTTGAAGCTTAGTTTGATACGACTCAACCCAATTAAAAAAATCTACTCTTGGTAATGGTTTCGAGTAATAAAAACCTTGAGCAGTATCACATCCAATTGATGCCAAGCTCCTCATAACTTCAAACGATTCTACACCTTCAGCAACAACATCAATTTTTAGTCTTTTCGCCATGGATATCACGGTGGGGATGATAAAGTCGTCTTTTTTTTTCGCTAAATCAACAACAAAACTTCTGTCAATTTTAAGCTCGTTTACGGGTAGTTGTTTTAAATAATACAGTGATGAATAACCGGTACCAAAGTCGTCTAGTGAAGTTCTGAAACCCATGGCTTGTAGGTTTGTTAAGGTGAGAATCAGGTTCTGTATATTGTTAGCAACCGCTGATTCAGTGACCTCAAGTGTTAGCCTTGCAGAAGTAAACGGATATTGATGTTGCAAGTTTCTTAAGTGAACCGCAATTTCATCTTCGCATACATCCTTTGCTGATAAGTTAATGGAGAATTTCAAGTCAGGGTAAGTGTTTTCTGTATGGTGCAGTAGTTTAACAGTTTCTGAAGCGACCCAAGCGCTTAGCTCATGAATCAAACCAGTTTGCTCAGCTATGGGTATAAATTCTCCGGGGCTTAAGAACCCGAGGTCATTGTGATTCCAGCGTAGAAGCGCTTCACACCCAGAAATCTCGCTGGTTTTTAAATTGATTTGTGGTTGATAATGTAACTCTAATCCACCCGTTCTGAGCGCATTCTTTAACTCAACCATCATGGTAAGACGACGTTCAGTGAACTGATCAAAATCTTTTGAATATATTGAATAAGGCTTTATATCGCCGATGTTTTCGTGAAGCGCCACATTGGCTTTCTGTAATAAGTCGTTAAGTTGAACACCATGCTCTGGAAATAACGAAACACCTATTGTGCTTCTAAAATCTATGTCTAGCCCGGCCACCGCAAATGGTGCGTCCAAATTTTCTTTAAGGACTTTGCAGAGTCTAGGAATGTTGTCGTTGTATTTGTCTCTCTTAAGTAGAACGATAAAGTTTGAGTTTTCGATTGCCGCAATTTTTTCGATACGATTTTTTGAAAAATTAAGATCTATGATATCAATGTCGAGATCAACAACGGGTTTGAGACGATTACATGCTTCGCAAATCAGCGCTTCGGCTCTCATGTGCCCAAGAGTATTTGCAACATCTGCATGCCCCCTAGAATGGATCATGATAAATGCAAATGGGGTGTTGTCTAACTGAGCGTGTTGGTTGATAAAGTTGGCGATGACTGCTTTGTTGGGTAAACCAGTAATGCTGTCATGAAGTGCGCTATCGGTGAGTTCTTTTTCTTTTAATCTCAGGGAGTGTTCGATAGAAGCTTTGGTTTGAAGAGCCTGTTCTCTCTCATGTTCTGCCAGTTTTATGCGCTCAGCCAATGCCAAGGATAACAGTACAATCTGGACTAATGAACCAATTTGTAACACATGCTGTGTGAAGAAATTAACGGGTAAGAAGTTGAAGTTTCTGGCAATTTCAATAATGAGTGAAGCTAAAAAAGGTGACCAGGCAACTAAATAAACGGTCGAAAATGCCCATCCTCTCACTGCTCCCATCAACGCTACTAGGGTGCAGGTAAAAGACACAGCTAATAAATAGAGACTAGTAATATAGGAGTTTACTTGGTAGTTAAGGTAAGGGCTAACCAAGGCGAGTAGCAGCCCGACGCATCCAACGAAGTACAATATTATTGAAACACTGGTTGTGTGCTTGAAAAGCTGTAAGAACGATCGAGTGAAAAAGCTAATAGAAGCCAATAATAATAAGGCAGGTAGAAGAATATGGCGCGTTGCAACAGCGACAACTTCCTCTCTTAACAAAAGTGATAAGTGTCCTCCTATGCCTGCCTCAAAGATGATAAAGCAGGATATATAGCATATGTACAGAAGGTAGCTTGAGTCTTTTACGGTAAAATAGATAAACGAATTGTAAACCAACATACAGGCTAGAATTCCAAAAAATGCTCCCCAAAATAACAGCTCTTTGGTTGCCATCTTTAAGAATGCTTCTTCTGTCCAAATCTTTATGGGAGCCTGCAACGAACCTTCGCCACTGATTCGAAATAGGAAGTTATATTCTTGGTTCGGCTTCAGTAAAACAGGAAATGTGGGTTTGGGCAGTCTTCGCGAAGCGGTTGAATTTAGCTCTTGATCACCGTCTCGAAACTCAGAAACAATCGTCCCTTCGCTAATTAAATATAGACTGACTAAATCAATGGGGGCGTATTCATACTCAATAATAAACGGTGTTTCTGAGGTTTGCTCAGATGACACTGAAATGGATGCCCAAAGCCAATAGGTTGAATGGGTGTATCCAAAATTCAAACTCTCTTTTCTAGGAAATATGAAACTACCTTCCTCATAGGCTTGAATCACCCGATCCGGTGTAAGTTGGTTGTTTGCGTCTTCCAAATAACCGAGTTCCGATACTAAGGAACGGCTTGAAAAGTCCTGTTGTAATGTTAAGGGAACCGAGGCTGTCGTGAATTGCGAGTGGGTTAGGGTGAACAGCAAGCCAACCCACTTGAAAAATCTAAGCATGACAATTCTATAAAACCATGATTAAAACCAGCTTAGCACGAATATAAAAAACGGCTTTCTAGTGGGCGATGTCGATGGGTAAGTTGTAGGTGAATGAGCGGGAATGGAATCTGGTAATGCTTATATTAGAAATCATTGAATTAGTGTTGTGCTGAAATTTCATGGGTTGAATCAATATCTGATATTGATGGAAAAACCCAGTGTTTCGACAGAAACGGCGCTTACTTGAATGGCTTTATATTGAATTGAATCAACGTGAAACCCAGTTATGGGGCATGGTTGCTTAATTTATTCAGTATATTTGGAATCTATTTAAGCAATACTTTAAACTTGCCGCCTTCAAAATCAGCGTAACTTGTTTCATGACTAACCAACAACCTCACAAATCTAAGTCCAAGAAGCCAAAATCCAATAAAAATATCGGTGTTGGTAAGTGGTCTATCGACCAATTTAAGGTAGAGCCTCAGGAAGGCAAGATGAGATTCCACGATTTGGATCTGCCCTTGAGCCTGATGAGAGGTATTCATCAACTCGGCTTTGAATACTGTAGTCCTATTCAAGCCCAGGCATTGCCTCATACGTTGGATGGTTATGACATTATTGGCAAAGCCCAAACAGGCACTGGCAAGACAGCAGCATTCCTCATAAACGTTATTACCGATTTAATGGAAAACCCCTTGGAGAAGCAGTTCGACTCCGAGCCAAGATCCTTGATTCTAGCACCCACGAGAGAGTTGGCTCTGCAAATTGGTGAAGATAGTAAAGGGTTAAATAAGTTCACGGGTTTAACCACCGCCACTCTGGTTGGCGGTATGGACTATGATAAGCAGCTCAAACAGGTTGAAGGTAAAGTGGACATTTTGGTCGCAACGCCAGGACGGCTAATCGACTTTATGCGACGCAAGTCTATATTCCTAGACCAAGTAGAAATATTGGTGATAGACGAAGCGGATCGCATGATGGATATGGGTTTCATACCTGATGTTAAAACCATCGAAAGAGCCACGCCCTTTAAAAACGAACGCCAAACTCTGTTGTTCAGCGCCACTTTTAGCCAGGACATTATTAATCTGTCTGAACGTTGGACTAATGATCCAGTAAAAATTGAAATTGAGCCAGAAATAAAAACGTCCGATGCGGTTGAGCAGAAAATATATTTGGTATCTGCCGAGGAAAAATATCCATTACTGCGTCACGTGTTAGAAGAAGATGAAATAGAGCGGGTTATGATATTTGCTAACCGCAGAGATCTGGTGAGAGATTTATCTGAACGTTTAAAGAAAGATGGATTCGATTGTGCTTTGTTGTCTGGCGATGTACCACAGCAAAAGCGTCTAAAAACTCTGGAACGATTTAAATCTGGTCAGGTTAAATTTCTAGTGGCCACAGATGTAGCAGGTAGAGGGATTCATGTTGACGGCGTCAGTCATGTGGTGAATTTTACGTTACCTGAGGATGCTGAGGATTATGTGCACCGGATTGGTCGGACAGGAAGAGCTGGGGCTAAAGGGAAGTCTGTGAGCTTTGCGTGTGAAGATGACTCTTTTCAAATTCCAGCCTTAGAAGAATACATTGGTAATAAACTCGATCTAGAAGAGCCTCCTTCTGAGTGGCTGACCGATTCCAATAATGCCTAAGGCAAATGAGCACAGAAAACTCAATTCAACTGCCAGATGTTTGGTTGACTGATACCAGTATTTTTATATTCCAAGCGTATTTTGGTTGGCCAGATAGATTTTATGATGACGAAGGAAACTCGGTTAACGCAGTTGTCGGTTTCTTCCAAACCATTATTAAATGGCTTGAATATCAACAGCCTAATTATTGGGTGTGTGCATTTGATCATTCTCTATTTAGTGGTTATCGACATCAAATCGACCCGTCTTATAAAGCCAATCGAGCATTACCCGATACTGCTTTAGCCTACCAATTACAGTCATGTGAATTGTTAACCCAGTTGCTGGGCATTAGGACTCTATACAGTGATAAATATGAAGCTGATGATTTGCTCTATAGTGCACAGGCCAAATGGTTTCAAGATAGGCCAGTAACAGTGATGACCGCCGATAAAGACTTAGCCCAAATGCTGAGGTTTGAAGACATTTGGTGGAATAGCAAGAAACCTGAAGTACTGACCTACTCCCAAATGATTAATTACTGGGGCACTGAATGCCATAGAATAAGTGAGTTGCTCGCACTCACAGGTGATGTGTCAGATAATATTTCTGGTGTACCTGGTATTGGTAATAAAACCGCTGCCAAATTATTACAAAGTTTTTCGTCGTTAGATGAGCTGTTGGAAAACTTAGATGATCTAAAAAAAACAGGCATTCGTAACCTTCGAGCAATCACTTCAAATTTGAGTCATCTTAAATCACTCGTAGAGAATAATTTATTATTAACTCGATTGGCCGATAACGCACCCATAGGCCGACAACCCGGTAAGTGGTCATTTGAAAGAATAAAACTGAAACAGGTCTGGGACTTTTGTGACCAATACAATATTCCAAAACGCATGCAAAACGATTTAAAGGCACTGATAGAGTGATCATTCTTGCTGATGAAAACATGCCCTGGGTGTCTGAATTATTTTCTCCCCATGCAGATGAAATAAGGTTTGCTAACGGCAGAACTCTAACTAACGATCAATTGAAAAATGTTGATGCATTGTTGGTAAGAAGTGTTACACAAGTGAATAAAGGCTTACTGCATGACACCCGGATAAAATTTGTGGGTACTGCGACCATTGGAACCGATCACATTGATGTCGATTATCTCAGTCATCAGGGCATTTATTTTGCCAGTAGTCCTGGCTGCAATGCTGGCTCAGTTGTGGATTATGTTGTGGCAGCGATGCTAGAAGCTTCGCCTCTGCTTAATGAGGACTGGCAGAAACTCACAGTAGGTATCATCGGGGTTGGTAACGTTGGAGGTCAACTTCACGAACGGCTATCTGCAATGGGGGTAAGCACTGTGCTTAATGATCCTGTTCGGCAAGATGCGGGAGAGACCGGTTTTAGTGAGCTAAGTGAAGCCTTAGCTTGTGATGTAATCTGTTTGCACACACCATTAACTTTTGATGGCGATCATCCAACTTTTAAATTGTTATCGGATAAAGAGTTTCAGGAAATACGCCCAGGAACTTTGATGATTAATGCTGGTCGTGGCGGAGTAGTCGATGAAGCCGCATTAAATAGGGCCTTGAAAACTAAAGATTTAAAAGTGGTTATGGATGTTTGGGAGGAAGAGCCTGATATTAATACCCATCTTCTATCTCAACTTGATCTGGTTACACCTCATATTGCAGGCTATAGTTTAGATGCGAAATTAAAAGGGACTTTCATGCAGTACCAAGCGTTCTGCAATTGGTTAAGTGAGTCTCAAATAAATAGTTTGCCAGAAATACAATCAAAGGTTTCAATGCTAACAATCGATTCTGAACTCAGCCCCATAGAAGCTCTCCGAAAATCTGTATGTAATGTTTATTCCATTAAAGACGACGATAGAAACTTTCGGTCAGCAGTTAAGGCTAGCGATAATGTTGCAAGAGAGTTTGATTTACTTAGGAAGCATTATCCAAATAGAAGGGAGTTTTCCAGTCAAACTCTCAAAGTCTATAACAATAAACAGGCTCAGCTGTTATCAGCTGTCGGATTCAACCTTGTTTTAGAAGTTTGAGACAGGCTTCCTGTATCATCTCTTCAGTAATTGGAATTTCCGTACCATCTTTGTCAATTAAAGTTGCTCCATGTAAATGTTGGTCTAGTTGCCGATTGTCAAATTGGGTGACCTTTTTAATCGACACTTGTTTTTTAGTATTGTTAATGTCGGCTTTCATTTTCATAGTTAAGGTAATTGGCTGGCTCTCAAAGATAGTCTTATTTTTATGTCATTTCTCATCGAAACCTGTAAAAAATGGTTAAATGCTACCGAAGTTGGCGAAGCCGCAAGAATTTTTCATGGGCGGGGTCGTTGCTATCAAGGCTTAGAACAAATAAACATTGAAATTCTTGGAAATATTTTAAGTCTGATTGTTTATAAGCCTATAGAATCAGAGACTACTATTATTGAACAGATGAAAGGCTTTGTTGACGCTAATGATCGACTTTCCAGTTTTGTAGTACAGCGTCGATATATCATGGAATCCCCGTGGCAATGGGTAATTGGGGAGCCACAGAGTGACCTTTGGATTAAAGAAAATAACCTGAGTTATTTGCTGACTTTTGATAGGCAAAACCAAGGTTTATTTTTAGACATGAAAAATGGTCGGCAATGGGTGTTAGACCATTCAAAAGGATCGCGGGTATTAAATCTGTTTTCTTATACCTGCGGATTTGCTGTTTCAGCTCAGGCCGGTGGCGCACTGGAAACGGTCAACTTTGATATAAGTAAAGCAGCACTGAGTCGCGGAAAAAGAAATCTAGCGGAAAATCCAGGCAATACTAAGCATAGATTTTTTAGTCATAATATTATGAAGTCTCTGGGTAAGATTGATAATCTAGGCCCATTCGATTTAGTGATTATTGATCCACCCAGTCGTCAGCCTAAAAGCTTTAACCCAAAAAAAGATTACCCAAAAATTCTTAGGCGCAGTCAGGAATTTTTATCTGAAAGTGCTCAATTGCTGGTGGTTGATAATGACCCTGATGTGTCGGTGCAAGACTTGCAATTAATGGTTCAACAAAATGCTCCTTGGCTAAAGTTTGAAGAGCATCTTGCGTTGCCAGAAGTTATTCAAGAGAAGAATTCCAACATGGGCTTAAAAACCCTTGTTTACGTTCACGACCTAATGCCCAAGCCTAATACTTAAATAGATAACTTTTTCGAATAAGCTGTGTAATGGCAGATTCCATTTGAGTAGATGATTTTTCTTTTAAAGCTTGGGCAATTTTATCAATGCTTCTGCTTTCACTTTGTAATAATTCATCTATGCCCGCCAATAACGCATAGCCTTTCTCCGTTAAGCAACAATGATTAAAGGCATCCTGTCTTTCAACATCACCATAGCGAATATAGCCTTCGTCTTTAAGCCAAACGAAAGCACTGTAACAAGCCATATATCTGTCACTGTGTAAACCATAGTCATCTGGTGTATCTGGACCGCATATTTCATCAACCCACAAAGATATTTGACGGGGAAACTGTTTATACAGCCGGAAAAAAATCTTACCAATGTCTGTATAAAATTCAGTGATATGAATATCCAGCATTACTGTGAGTAGCTCCTAAAAAATCGTCCAATTCGATTTACTGAATCTTCAAGTACATCTTTCGGTGGTAAAAACACGATTCTAAAATGGTCCGGTTCCGGCCAGTTAAATGCTCTACCATGGACAATCAACAATTTCTCTTGACGAAGTAGGTCGAGAACCATTCGCTCATCATCGTCAATTTTAATTTTATTTCTGTCTATTTTGGCAAACAGATATAAGGCGCCAGCCGGTTTGACACAGCTTATTCCGGGTATCTCGTTAAGCCGCTCATAAGCAATATTTCTCTGCTCAAGCATACGCCCCCCGGGTAGCACTAAGTCGTTAATACTTTGGTAGCCTCCCAGCGCTGTTTGAATGGCGTATTGTGCGGGTACATTTGAGCACAGCCGCATGGACGCTAGCATGGTGAATCCTTCTACTAAGTCCCTGGCTTTATATTTTGCTCCAGACACAATCATCCATCCTGATCGAAAGCCTGCAAGGCGATAGGATTTGGAGAGGCCATTAAATGTTAAAAACAGCAGGTCGTCTGCCAATGATGCAATGGATGTATGACTAGCACCGTCGAATAAGATTTTGTCGTATATCTCATCGGCCATGATCACTAAATTATGTTGTCTGGCCAATTCCACAATATCCATCAATAAGGCATCTGAATAGACTGCTCCGGTAGGGTTATTGGGATTAATAATAACGATGGCTTTGGTTTTCGAATTTATTTTTGATTTGATGTCGTTCAGATCTGGAAACCAATTAGACTGTTCATCACAGTGATAGTGAACAGGAGTGCCCCCAGCGAGTGTGACCGCACCCGTCCACAATGGGTAATCTGGGGAAGGTATCAAGACTTCGTCACCATTATTTAAAAGTGCTTGAGTAGCAGTGACAATCAGTTCGCTGACCCCATTACCTAAGTAAATATCCTCCACGTCTACACCAGCAATTCTTTTTTGTTGGCAATATTGCATTACCGCCTTGCGACCACTAAATATACCTTTTGAATCACTGTAGCCTTCAGACAGGGGGAGATTGCGTATCACGTCTTGAATGATTTCATCTGGTGCGTTGAAACCAAAAGGAGCTGGGTTGCCAATATTGAGTTTAAGAATACGATGCCCCTCGTCTTCAAGACGTTTGGCCTCATCAAGGACGGGTCCTCGTATATCGTAAAGTACACTGGCGAGCTTTTCTGATTTGGAAAACACTGTCATATTGGTAATACGTCATAAAAAAACTGTTAGCCGGCAATAATACCCATGCCGATGAGGAGTGGAAACTTAGACTATGGCAAAAGTCACAAAATCAACAAAACAATGGCAAGAACAGCTGTCGCCTGAAGCGTTTCAGGTCACACGCAATGCTGGAACCGAGCGTCCATTTACCGGGGAATACTGGAATTGTTTCGAAGAAGGGATTTACCACTGCATTTGTTGTGGAGAGAGCTTGTTTGATTCAGAAACCAAGTTTGACGCGGGTTGTGGTTGGCCCAGTTTTAATCAAGTATTAGAGAGCGAAAAAATTGTAGCGGTAGAAGATCGTAGCCATGGCATGGTAAGAACGGAAGTGCGTTGTGCTAACTGTGATGCTCATCTTGGTCATGTTTTTCCCGATGGCCCGGCACCCACAGGTTTAAGATACTGCATAAATTCGGTAGCCATTAAACTTGAAAAGCAGAATCTTGATTCCCCTGATTCAGAGGATCAGTCGTAGCCTGCATCTTTTTTCCACTCATGTTCTTCATCTAACCAATTGTCCATGGAGTCCATGAGTGTTGCACCAGATACTTCTTTTTGTTTGTTCTTAGCAGACTTCCATTCTTCTTGAATCTTTTTCAGATTGGCCTTCGCTGAGATGATTTCCTGATTATATTGTTCTCGTCTTTTACTTGATTTCATGGTGTCTAACAGCTTCTGGCTAAGCTGAGAGGCTTCTCTGAATTGTCTCTTTTTTCGATAGTCTTCAATTTGTTGTTTATAAAACTGAATTGCGGCCATCATCATAAAGTTTTCAACTTGCTGTACCAGTTTCTCAGCTTCAGACTTCACGATACGCTTTTTTTCATAGCTGTCCTTAACCGTTTCATACAGAGTTTTAAGAGTTGAGCGACTGATGTTAGCCGCCTCTAAAGTCAATGAGGCCGGGGGGGCTTTTTCTCGCTTTTTCCTCGCTTCTCGCTCCTGTATTACCGCTTCAAGATCGCTTTTTATGTAAGCAGCATTTTCATGATTCAGCTTGATCAGTAATTGATAATTCTGGATAAGGCTTTGATAGATGAAATCGTCAATCTCATTTGATTTAAACTGAGGCAACAAGGTACGTTGAATATGCTTTAGTTTTTTATTTTGTGTGTTTAGATGCAGAATCTTTTGACGTCGTTCGGCAAAGGCTTTGTGTCTGGCTTGGATAACGAGCATCACCAGTATCAACGCACCCAGGAACAGGATAAAGCCAATTGTAAGAATCGTGGTCAGACCCATAAAACCTCTATATCTGCATAACTTTTATGTGCGTGCAGAAAACGCCAATTATGGTTTAGTCTCTTCGGCATATGGTCAAAATCTATGTAACATATTGTCAGTGTAGAAGTTAAATGAGTATTTCGTTAGCTAAAAGTCTTGCTTAGTTAGAGGTGTCTTGACAGCTTTCTTTGCCAACCCTATGATCCAGCCCGCTTCAACAAGTCCCGTTCGTTAAGTGGCCTAGTACCAAGCCCTTTTCCCCCGCGGGATGCCATTTAAAATGCTTGCTTTAGCAGTGTGTTGTTCCCCAGTTGAGTCTGGCAGGGGAATTGCTAAATGACTGGTATATAACTAAAAAAGTAACCAGGGCTGATGCGACCACAGAAATACATTGTGTTTACCGATCTTGATGGAACCCTATTGGACCATGAGACTTACAGCTTTGCCGCTGCATTACCTGCCATTGAAGCACTTCAAAAACACCAGATCCCCATTATTCCGAATACCAGTAAAACCGCTGCAGAAATATCTGTTCTTCAGAGGGAAATAGGCCTTTTTGATGAGTCTGTTTTTGAAAATGGTGGTGGGATGAATGTCCCTAAACAGGCGAAACTATATTCTTTGTTAAATAAAAACGCGTCTGAATTTGGTGCTGAGGATGTCGGCGATAGCGGCTATCTGCTCTCATTTGGTGCGGAAAGATCGCAAGTTATTGAAATTATTCAAAAAATTCGTCAGCAATATGGCTTTAATATGGTGCTCTTGTCAGAAATGTCAGCACAGGACATGTCGGACTATACTGGATTAGACCTTGCTGACGCCGAGTTATCCTTACAACGTCTTAGTGCTGAACCTGTTGTTTGGAAGGATTCTGAAGCTAATAAAGAGACTTTTTGTGAGTTGGTGCTAGCCGCTGGATTCAAGACTCAAATGGGCGGTAGATTTATCCACGTGCAGGGGCAGGTAACCAAAGCGACAGCAATGACACAGGTTGTTGGCATGTATCAAAAGCTGTATCCCGATAATGAAATAGTGTCTGTGGCATTGGGGGATGCGCCAAATGATTTGGACATGTTAGAACACGCCGATATTTCCATAGTCATTGCTAACCCTCACAGTGAGTCGTTGAAAATAACCCGAAATCAGAATGTTTTTTATGAACCCAAGCTCGGTCCAGAAGGATGGGGCGCTGCAATGACAAAACTCATGAACCAGTGGTTCGAACAATAAGGAAAAGCCATGAGTGATTTTTTTCAAAACGGAGTAATTGCTAATCTTCATAACCTTACAGACAGGAAGACAGAAGATTTAGAAGCCGAGTTAATGGAATACTCCAAAGACACTCCCATGTCTTTGCTTTTACCCTCCCTTTATTCTGAACTTGAGCAGCCAGCGTTAGAAGAAATTGTTCAGCAATTGTGCAAGGTGCCATATTTATCAGAAGTCGTCATAGGGCTCGACCGAGCTACGGAAGAACAATTCGAGCATGCCAAAGAATATTTCGGTCGTTTACCTCAGCATGTACGAATCCTCTGGAATGATGGGCCTCGCCTTCAAGCTATTGATGAAAAGCTTGCTGAGCTGAATCTAGCGCCCAAAGAACTGGGTAAGGGCAGAAACGTTTGGTATTGCATGGGATATATCTTGGCATCTGGCAAAGGTAGATCAGTTGCATTGCATGACTGTGATATTAAAACCTATGACCGAGGTATGTTGGCCAGGCTCATTTACCCGGTAACTAACCCGTCGTTCAGATACCTATTTAGCAAGGGTTACTATTCTAGAATTGCAGACAACAAATTAAATGGTCGGGCCTGCCGGTTGTTGGTTTCCCCTCTTATTCGTGCGTTGAAAACCGTTTGCAAAGACAATGAAGCATTTGAGTACCTAGAGTATTTAGACAGCTTTAGATATGCGCTTTCAGGCGAGTTTGCTATGAAAACGGATGTGCTTAATCACCTGAGAATCCCAAGTGATTGGGGCCTTGAAATTGGTGTGTTATCAGAGTTGCATAGAAACTACAACACCCGAAGTATCTGCCAGGTTGATATCGCAGATATTTACGATCATAAGCACCAGCCACTATCAGCAGAAGACGCGGCAACGGGTCTTTCAAAGATGAGTACCGACATTACATTGGCGTTCTTCAGAAAGTTAGCTACCAAAGGCCAAGTATTTTCTGAAGAAACGATTCGGTCTATTAAAGCCAGTTACTATAGAACGGCTCTAGACTATATAGAGATGTACTATAACGATGCTTTAATCAATGGTTTAAATGTTGACCGGCATGCTGAAGAGCAAGCGGTAGAGCTGTTCGGTTCCAACATTATGAAGGCCGGTGAAGAATTTTTGGCGAGGCCAATGGCAACACCATTTATGCCAAGCTGGAATCGTGTACGTGCGGCAATGCCTACAATATTTGAAGACATTTTCGCAGCAGTTGAAGCAGATAACTCATAATTTTGTTTAATAATTTTGCAACTGATATGACATAATCTGTAACCGCAGAAGTCAGTGAAGACTTAACTATTACAAATAGGAATTTGAATAAATGATTAAGAAGTGCCTGTTCCCCGTAGGTGGCTACGGAACAAGATTCCTTCCGGCGACTAAAGCCATGGCAAAGGAAATGCTCCCAATCGTTAACAAACCACTGGTTCAATACGGTGTCGAAGAAGCCCTTGAAGCAGGGCTCGACAATATAGGTTTTGTGACTGGCCGTGGTAAAAGAGCCATAGCTGACCACTTCGATATTTCTTTCGAATTAGAGAGTCAAATCGCGGGTACCAGCAAAGAAAAGTATCTAACCTCCATTCGTGATGTTATGGACAACGCGATCTTTTCTTTCACTCGTCAAAATGAAATGAAGGGTTTGGGTCATGCAATTCTGACTGGTGAAACCTTGATCGGTAACGAACCATTTGGTGTAGTCCTAGCAGACGACCTTTGTGTTCCAGAACCAGGTGAAGACAATGTTTTGGCCCAAATGGTTAAAATCTACAAGCAATTCCGTTGTTCAGTTGTTGCTGTGATGGAAGTGCCTGAAGACCAGATCCACAAGTACGGTGTGATAAAAGGCGAAGAAATGAAAGAAGGCCTTTATCGAATAGAAGACATGGTTGAGAAGCCGAAAAACGAAGAAGCACCGTCTAACCTAGCTATTATTGGACGTTACATTTTAACGCCAGATATTTTCGATATCCTTCGGGATACACCACCAGGTATCAACAATGAAGTTCAGATAACGGACGCTCTGCTGAAGCAGGCCAAAGACGGTTGCGTGTTAGCTTATAAGCTCAAGGGTACCCGTTTCGATTGTGGTAGTGTTGGCGGCTTTGTTGAAGCAACTAACTACGTATTCGAAAATGTTTACAAAGAGCCCTGAGTTATTTCTTGCGCTTAAATCAGAAAGGCAGCCATGAGCTGCCTTTTTTGTACGTTGTTGATTTTTATAGATATTTTTTGAAATTAAAGTGTTGCATTAATGAAATGCGCTGGTAATATACGCGCCACTTTCACGGCCAAGTCAACTAAAGCGGTTGCCTAAATTGGCTCTGAAAATCTAGGTTATGTCCCGTTCGTCTAGTGGCCTAGGACACCGCCCTTTCACGGCGGTAACAGGGGTTCGAGTCCCCTACGGGATGCCATTTCTTTTTCAGGATGAATATTTAAACTCAGGACGAGTTTTCGCGGGAATAGCTCAGTTGGTAGAGCACAACCTTGCCAAGGTTGGGGTCGCGAGTTCGAATCTCGTTTCCCGCTCCAATTCAAAATACCCCTAAGAAAGAACAACAAGTCACGACC
>JANQHX010000066.1 GCA_028282465.1 Gynuella sp. | reverse complement strand
TTCGCTTTGATGCACAGCCAGAGGCCTCCTATAACGCACAAGTGAAAGGGTTCATTGCCAGCGCTGATCCCGGTACCAGAAGTTACTCTGTATTGTTGTCGATGCCTAAACCCGATAGTAGCGTGATTAATGTATTACCCGGCATGAATGCCACTTTGGATTTTGACTTAAACACCATCCGTAACGATGGGATTGATGGCATGTTCGTGCCTATTGAAGCGGTTTTTAGCCAAGGACAGGCGGATGTCGCATCCTCGGAGAAGCAGGTTTGGCGATTTACAGATGGTCAAGTTGAACTGGTGAATGTAATGGCTGGTGTCATCGAAGGCAATACCATTGAAATCGAATCCGGCTTGCAACCTGGAGATCAAATTGTCATAGCAGGTGTGCACTCTCTTCATGAAGGTCAGCAGGTAAAACCCTGGATTACAAACGGGGGCAACTAGGTGGATACTGCAAAATATTTCATTGAGAAAAAAGTAACGAGTTGGTTAGTCACTGTTGTTTTACTATTAGGTGGTCTGGTTGCCTTTCTAGGGTTGGGTCGGTTAGAAGATCCAGAGTTTTCAATTAAGCAGGTGAACATTATTACCCAATACCCAGGTGCAACCCCTGTTCAAGTTGAGAATGAAGTGACCTATGCCATTGAGGAAGAAATACAAAATCTACCCTATGTGGATCGAATTCTTTCTCAAAGCAAAACAGGTATTTCGATTGTCGAAATGCATGTGAAGCATTCTGTGAACTCAGCGGAGCTTGGGCAGGTTTGGGATGAAGTAAGAAAAAAAATCTCTGACCGATCTACAAACTTTCCTCCGGGCGTTCAGGCTCCCATCATATTGGATGACTTTGGCGATGTTTATGGCGTTATGTTGGCTCTTTCAGGAGAGGGCTACAGCTATCGAGATTTAGAATTGATCGGCGATAGCCTGACTCGTGAATTAGCTTTAGTACCTGGGGTATCGAAAGTAAATCTGGCTGGTCAGCAAATTGAGCAAGTATTCATAGAAATCTCTAAGAGTAAGTTAAATGCGTTAGGGATGCCGGTTGGACAAATCGCCAGTCTGCTAAGCGAGCAAAACGTGGTTGCCAATGCTGGCCACATCACTCTTGGTACTGAATACATCCGCTTTAGGCCCACTGGCGAGTTTCAAAGTGTTGAAGAGTTAGGGAGCCTAACCGTCATTAGCCCAGTCACAGGTAAGTCTATAAAACTTAGAGACATTGCCGACATAAGACGTGGTTTTAGAGAGCCCTCAAATCATCTAATGGGTTTTAACGGCAGTTCCGCTCTAACGCTTGGCGTTTCATTTGCTAGTGGTGTCAATGTTGTTGAAATTGGCAGAGCAGTCGAAGCAAGGCTGGAAGAATTGCAAGAGATTATTCCTGCGGGAGTGGCACTTGAACCCATTTATGTGCAGTCAAGAGAAGTAGAAAAATCGGTAAACAGCTTCTTGATGAGTCTGTTCCAGGCCGTTGCCATTGTCATACTTGTGTTATTAGTTTTCATGGGAATTAAGTCAGGCTTAATCATAGGGTTAATTCTGACCATCACGATTTTTGGAACATTTATTGTGATGGATATGATGGCCATAGAGCTGCAACGAATTTCCTTAGGAGGATTAATCATTGCTTTAGGCATGTTAGTGGATAATGCCATTGTGATTACCGAAGGGATTCTTATTGGTTTAAAGAAAGGTAAAACCAAACTTAAAGCTGCCCAAGAAATTGTTTTTCAGACTCGATGGCCGTTATTAGGTGCAACAGTTATTGCTATTACTGCATTTGCTCCTATTGGCTTGTCTCCTGATTCGGTTGGCGAGTTTGTTGGTAGTCTATTCTATGTGTTGCTTATTTCATTGCTACTGAGCTGGTTTACCGCAGTCACTCTGACACCATTTTTCTGTGAAATGTTATTTAAAGAAGAAATACAAAACCCCAATCCCGAAGACGAAACAGATCCATACAAAGGAATTATTTTTGTTCTTTATAAATGGAGTTTGAGTTTTGCAATGCGTAATCGAATATTTACCGTCATCTGTCTTGTTGCAGCATTTGTTGGTGGTATGTATTCCTTCGCATTCGTAAAGCAAGCCTTCTTTCCTCCCTCTGCGACACCCATGTTCTTTGTTGAATTAAGGTATCCAGAAGGCACCTCCATTAACCATACCCATGAACAGGTGAGTCAAATAGAAAACTACTTAGCAGAAGATGATGGCGTCGAGTTTGTTGCTTCGACCATCAACCAGGGGTTTTCTCGATTCATTTTGACTTACGGTGCCGTTGAATTTGGTTCTAATAACGCCCAATTAGCGGTGCGCACTCACGACCGCGACTATATTGATCCATTGCTTAGCAAGCTTTCAACTTACATCACTGAACATCAACCTGATGCTGAGTTCATGCTTAAACGTATGGCGCTTGGGCCAAGCACAGGTTCACCTATTGAAGTGCGGTTTAATGGTACAGACCCTAATGTACTTAGGCGCCTCTCTGAGCAAGCGAAAGAAATTCTATTACAAGATCCATGGTTGACCGGAATAAGAGACGATTGGAAACAACGGGTAAAAGTTATTCGCCCGCAGTTTAATGATCTTAAAGCCGCAGAATTGGGCATTAGTAAAAGAGATTTTGACAAAGCTTTGTTAACCCATTACACCGGTGATCAGGTCGGTGTGTACAGAGATCAGAACAAGCTGTTACCAATAGTGATAACCGTTCCTGAAAACGAGCGGAACAGTATTAACCAACTAGAAGACATTCAGGTATATGCATCAACCACCGGGCAATATGTCGCGTTAAGTGAATTGATGTTTGGCTATGAAATTGAATGGGAAGATCCAATTATTCATAAGCGAAATCGACATAGAACTCTCACGGTAATGGCGTCTCCAACGCTCGATAGTCCCGACAATGCTAACGCTATATTCCAGCGTGTTAGGCCGCAAATAGAAGCCATCTCACTTCCAGACGGTTATCACCTCGAATGGGGAGGTGAATATGAAAACTCTACGGAAGCTCAGGCCAATGTGTTTGCGTCAGTGCCAATGGGTTACCTGTTCATGTTTATCATTACCATACTTTTGTTTAATTCGGTGCGAGAGTCTTTGGTTGTTTGGCTATGTGTGCCACTTGCATTAATTGGTGTTGTGAGCGGTTTGTTACTGCTGGATGTAGCTTTTGGTTTTATGGGCTTTTTAGGGTTCTTGAGTCTGTCTGGCATGGTGGTAAAAAACGGCATTGTATTGATCGACCAAATAAATGTGGAGGTACACTCTGGAAAACCTGTATACCAAGCCGTGTTCGACTCGGCGGTGAGTCGGGTAAGACCGGTACTGATGGCCGCTGTGACCACTATCTTAGGTCTGTTACCTCTGTTGTCTGACCCGTTTTTTCAAGATATGGCAGTCGTTATTAGCTTTGGCTTAGGGTTCGCTACACTGTTGACCTTAATCGCAGTTCCAGTCTTTTATATGCTGTTCTTTGGCATTAAGGCAAACCAGCCGCAATAATCGGTAAATTCACAATATCGCGTCTATTCTAATTAGAATAAGTTTTAGAGTAGGCGCGAGTTATGAGCATTCGGCTCAAAATAATCCTTAGCACAGTCTTGCTGGTTTTAGCTTCCTTGATTGTTTCAAATTTGCTTCTAACAGTGGTGGTCTCTGAAAGGATTTCTAATGCACTTCACACCCAAGTTGAGCAAAGACTAATTGCTATTCGTGACGCTAAAAAAGGGCAAATCGAAGAATACTTCCAAAACATTCAAGAACAGGTTGCAACCCTTGCTGAATCGAAAATGACCGAAGAAGCGCTTCGTGCCTTTATGGTTGCATTCAGCAGTCTAGAGTCGCAAGCGGTGTTGCCAGACGCTGTAGAAATTGACTCCGCACTATTGTCCTTTTATCAAAATGAATTTGGCGTTGAGTATCTAAAACGAAACCCTTCAATGAGTGCGGACTATCAAGCCATACTGAACCAATTGGATAGCAAAGAAAAAGCACTTCAGTACACCTATCTTATTAAAAATGAATACCCCATGGGTTCCAAAATAGAGTTGGTCGACGCCGGTGATGGCTCAAACTATTCTCTTGCCCATGTTATCTATCACCCAGTATATAAACGCTACCTCGAGAGATTTGGTTACTATGATATTTTTCTCGTCAGTGCATCAAAAGGCAATGTGGTCTATTCCGTATCTAAGGAAATAGACCTGGGAACCTCCTTAAAAACTGGGCCATTTTCCAATACCTCAATCGCTGAGGCCTATCGGTTGGCGTTAGAGCTGGATCAAGGAGAAACGGTTATTACTGACTTCTCCAATTACTTACCTTCCTATGAGGAGCAGGCTGCTTTTCTTGCCAGTCCTATTCTTCGAAAAGGAAAAACCATTGGTGTCCTTATCTTTCAGGTGCCGGTCTACATTATTAACCAGCTCATGACATACGATGGCCAATGGCAGTCTGCTGGTATGGGGATTAGTGGTGAAACCTATTTAGTAAGTAACGATGGCGTCATGCGCAGTCAAAGTCGGCACTGGGTGCAGAATAAAAATCTTATGGAAAAGATTATCAGCGAAAGTGGTTTATCGAGTTCACTCCTATCTTCATTAGAAAACACAGACTCTACTGTGGGCTTGTTTTCAATAGAATCTGAAACCAGTAAAAAAGCGTTAGCTGGCCAAACCGGAACAGAGGTTATTAAGGGGTATTTGGGTAAAGAAATTATTTCCTCCTTTGCGCCAATTAAATACGGAAATTTGGATTGGGCATTACTAAGCGAAATTGAAACATCTGAGGCCTTTGCTAGCGTGGCAGAAATTGAAAGTAGTATTTGGCGCACGTCTGGGATGGTAATACTGGTTGTTCTGATCATCAGCGCTTTCACTGCAAGATGGCTGGGTGTCAAGTTAGCAAATCCAGTAATAAAGCTAAAAGCGTTTATGAAAAGTACCGCTGACAATTTGGACCTATCCAGTCGTATTTCATATCGAAAAGGCAAGGTTCATCATGATGAAATACATGAGGCATCAATTGCATTGAATGGCATGATGGACACTATACATAGCACTATGATTGACACTAAATCGGCCTCCGATAAATTAGCCGATTCTGTGAAATCTATGAAAACTAAATTTCAGAAACTCAGAGATGACTCATCTAACCTGACAAATATGTCCAATCAACTTTCTGCTGCCATTGAAGAAATGTCAGCAACGTCCAATGAAGTTTCTGAGTCAGCTAATCGATCTCAGGATGCCAGTAAAGAAGCCGTGGCCCAAGCTGAAGTCGGCGAAAATAATATCAATAAGAACCAAAGTATTGCTCATAAAATGCATGAGGTCATTGGGGTTACCTCAGAAAATGTTTCAGAAGTTGCAAAGCGTTCTGAAGACATTGCCTCCGTTCTAGATGTTATAAGAGGTGTTGCCGAACAGACAAATCTACTCGCGCTTAATGCAGCGATAGAAGCTGCTCGGGCGGGTGAACAGGGGCGAGGTTTTGCGGTCGTGGCCGATGAAGTAAGAACCTTGGCTCAAAAAACTCAGCAGTCTACGGATGAAATTCAAACCTTAATAGAAAACCTTCAAACGGGATCAAAAAAATCGGTTAATTCGATGACTGACGCGGCCGACATGGTGAATCAAACTATGGAAATCGTAGAAGAGGTAGTCTCGTCGTTTCAGACGATCAATAACAAAATTGATGACATTGAAAGTATTAACAGCATGGTAGCAGCTTCTGCGATTCAGCAGTCTTCTGTTGCACAGGATATGGCTAGTCAGATTCAGTCTGTCAATGATATTGCAAATGGCAATGATGAATATGTACAGTCGGCGGATGAAGACAGTTCAGAGATGTGGGAACAGGCCCGAAGGCTGGATAAACTTGTGTCTAAATTCAAAGTCTAAAGAAGGGAGCCGTGACAATGTGCTTGGCTCCTCCTTGTAGCTCTTACTAAACCCAAAAATTTAATTTCCAGTCTGTTTAAATTCCAGAATATTATTGGGAAATTCTTTAGATTCTACTTCACTTAAAAAAGCTTTAGCGACCTGGTCAATGGTTTCGCTAACCTGGGCATATTGCTTGGAGAACGGCGGCCAGTAGTCACCAATTCCTGATGCATCATTAATAACCAGAACTTGACCATCGGTGTCTGAACCTGCACCAATTCCTATAGTAGGAATATCAATTTCTTCGGTAATTGTTTTACCCAGGTCTTCAGGTATGTGTTCAAGTACTAACATGAATGCACCAGCAGCCTGAATAGCCTTTGATTCCTCTCGAATGCGCATGGCGTCTTCACTGGTTTTGCCCACTTTTTTAAAGTTTTCTGCAGTCTGAGGTGTCAAGCCTGTGTGGCCAATAACATCAATGCCATTTTTGACCAAGTGTTCAATAACATCGAGTTTGGGGCCTTCCAACTTAACGCAATCCGCTCCCGCCACTATTAATCGCTTGGCATTGGTTAAAGCTGTTTCAGTATCATTGTCGGTACCATAGGGCATATCACCAATCACATGGGTATTGGGGGCACCTCGTTTAACAGCACCAACATGGTATTCCATATGTTCGATCGTCACTTCTCTAGTACTATCAAAACCCATTTCAACCATACCCACAGTGTCGCCTACTAGGATAATGGGTATGCCCGCCTTTTCGAGACTGCGTGCTACTGGGCAGTTATAGGCAGTCAGCATGGCGATAGGTTTACTACCTTTCATACTTTGAAAGTCTTTTACAGTTAGTGTCATGGGGAAACCCTTAAGCCATTAATCAGTCGATTCGGATGATATAGATCTTGCTCCTAGAAACAAGTTTCTAGACTCCTCATTTATAACAGGTTGATAGCACTAATATTCCTAAAATAAGTAGTTTGTTGATAGTAAGTACTAACTGTCTTGGGTTAAGACTAGCAGAGGCATTCACCATGGGACTTTGGGTATTACCAGTCAGCTATAAAAGCATATACATAGTGGTACACCTTAATTTAGTGATGCATTATATGGTTCATTTGTCTCGTAAATCATACAAAAATCTTAAGAATGCGATTTGTTAATTGTGTTATGAAAAGTAACTTTATTGTGACTTGTATCATGCGAATAATTCTTTGCAGATCACATAAGAGATGAGACTAAAGTGTTAAAAATTTTCTGAATTGTGGGTGTTGACTTTCGTTTGTTAAGTTGGAGCTAGAGGGAAAACAAAAAGAAGCAGGTGGTGGGGACGGCCAAGCTGCTCACTAAACACCCCATAAGGGGCACATGATATCTGTAAAAAATAAAAACTAGCAGATAAACGTTTAGCGATCAGTCAAAGGTATCGTCACCATGGCCAATGCAAGAATGTCTGTAGAGTCAGACCAGCTTCAAATTCTGGAGTTAAAAGAACGGATTAACTCTCTAGAAACATTATTAAATCGAAAAATACGTCTAACCAGCTATAACGCTGATTATCTAAAAGCCATCCAAGAAAAGTTTCTGTTTTTATCCAAAGGCAAGGGCTATTTAAACTTAGAAGACCTTAAACAAGGCTTCAGTTTAAAGAGTGATTTTATTGCTAGACAAATATTTCGTGTCATGGATAAAGATCAAGATGGGTTATTAGGCGAAGATGAATTTTTAGGTGTTGTAGAAGAACTGCTACTGGGTTCTGAAGAATCTAAACTCCGATTCATGTTCTCATTGATCGACTTAAATGATGATCGATTAATCAGTGCGAGTGAGTTGAAAAGATTCCTTGTTGAAAGTGCAGTTGAATGCGGCATTGATCTGAATTCAGAAAAAATTGATTTGTTAGTCAGCACCATTTTTGACGAATGCAAAAGTTACCATGGCTATATAGGTTTTGATTGCTATTGCAAAGTCATGTCTCATTCGTCAGAGGTATTAGCAAAAACTAGAGTGGCCTCTACCGACTGGCTAATGCCTCCCATAAAAAAATCGATCATGAAAGGTTCTTGGTTCAAAGATTTTACAAACTACTTGTATAACAACCGAGGCATCATCACCTTTATTTGCGTTTATTCACTTGCGAACATCTTGCTATTTTTAAGCGCGGTAAATGAATATGCCAGTCAAGGCGCAAACATCTATATACAGATTGCGCGAGGCTGCGGTGCTTGTTTGAATTTTAACGCCATGTTGATTTTATTACCCATGGTGCGTTACCTCACCACCTGGATTCGCGGGCACTGGCTAAATAAATTTATTCCAGTCAATCAAAGTCTATCGTTTCACCGAATTGTCGGGCATTGGATGATGGTACTTTCCATTGTTCATACCTTTGCCCATCTGGGTAATTATCAAGTGTTGCCAAATTCAATGACTCACTATTTAACGCAAACCCAGGCAGGGCTAACAGGTGTGCTGCTGTTGGCGGTTTTCTTTGCCATGTGGATTGTTGCAGTCAAGCAAATAAAAAGAATCATTCCGTTTGAGACGTTTTATATCGTTCATACCGGTTACATCCTTTGGTTCGCTATCGCCTTACTTCATGGGCCAGATTTATGGGCATGGGTGTTGGTACCCATTATCTTATTCATCATTGAAAGAGTTTTCAGGCATTTGAAAGGCAGTAAGACATTAGCCATTGAAAATGTTGAACTATTAAAGTCGGGTGTTACAAAACTGACCATTAGAAAAGAACACGGATTCAATAACCATATTGGTGATTATCTGTTTCTAAAACTTCCGTTTATCAGCCAGTTTGATTGGCATCCATTTACCATTACAAGTGCGCCCAATGAAGAGCATGTAACCGTGCATATTCGCAGCGTGGGGAACTGGTCATCAAGGCTATATAAGTATTTTAAAGAACATCCGTTTGAGCCTAGAGATTTATACCGGGCAAGGGTAGATGGGCCATTTAGTACACCAAGCAGCGAAATCTATAAGGCAGAAACCGCCGTGTTAGTCGCAAATGGTATTGGAGTGACTCCCTTCGCTGCGGTATTAAAAGATCTATTACACAAACAACAAAATGCCGAATCAGGGTTAGGGAACCTAAAAAAGGTGTATTTCGTATGGATCAATCGGAATCAGCAGGCATTCGAATGGTTTACTCAGCTGCTTCACGAGATTGAAACATTCGATAAATCAGGTTTTATCGAAAGTCGGTTTTACATGACCGCCGGTAAATATGACTTAAGCACCAGTGCGCTTAATGCGGGCCTAAGTCTATATCATAAAAACCATGGCCATGACTTGGTGACGAGTCTTGCTTCACAAACCACCATGGGGCGCCCCGAATGGAGCGACTTCTTTACAGAAGTTTATTCCCATCACGACACCAATGTTGATGTGTTTGTTTGTGGCAATGATTCAATGGCGAAAGACATTAACGAACAGTGCATACATTATGGATTTGGATTCCATAAAGAAGTTTTTTAGCAAAACAACAATTAAGGTGGATAAGTTTATCCACCTTAATTGTATTGGTGCTTAATTCCGCTATCCTGTCCGTCCATTTGCATTGTTCGGCTTACTGAAATGAGTGTTATTAAAGGCTCTGACCTAAACTGGGAATTGATTAAAAGCTTTTTGGCAGTTGTAGAGACTGGCTCCTTATCTAAAGCAGCGAGTCAACTGAGTTTGAGTCAACCAACACTCACCCGTCATATTCAAGAATTAGAAGGGATCACCCATCTCAATCTATTTCAAAGGTCTAACCAAGGGCTTCAGTTAACCGATACTGGCACTCGGCTGCTAAATGACGCAAAGAAAATGCAAGCGGCTGCACAAAAGCTGGCGTTAAGTATCACAGGGCAAGAGTATTCATTAGCCGGTGACATACGAGTCAGTGTCAATGAAGTTGTCGGTATTTATTTGTTGCCTCCAGCGGTTACCGAATTTCGAAAACATCACCCGGAAGTTCAAATAGAGCTAGTGATTACTAATCAGGTTTCCAGCTTAAGTCGCAGAGATGCTGACATGGCATTAAGAATGTTTGATCCCACTCAGCCCGACTTGGTGGCAAAAAAAATATCTGATCTGAGTTTGGGCTTTTACGCTCATCAGTCCTACATTGATGAGCATGGATTTCCTGAATCTCCTGAAGACTTCTTTAGCCATGTCACCATTGGCTTTGATCGAGACAGAACTTTTATCGAAGAGGCCGGTCGAATGGGGTGGAGCTTAGATGTTCACGACTTTGATATTCGAACAGATAGTTTATTAGCAGGTTTAGCCTTGATGCGTTCAGGTGCTGGAATTTTAGCAACTCATTGTGGCTTAGCAGAAAAGTTTCCAGATATTGTGCCTGTGCTACAGGCAATACCATTGCCATCCATGCCGCTATGGTTAGTCTGCCATCAAGATGTCCAAACCAATATTCGATTTAGAACATTTATGAACTTTTTGTCAGATTGGTTTAAAGAAGATCCCTACAAGCACACAATGCTATAGGTTCCATAAGCCTCCCTAGTATTTGATCGGAGATAATTAATGGCCAACTCAGTTGTATTCATTCTTCACGGTGGTGGCCCATTACCTATCCTCGGTGACGAAAACCACCTACATTTAATTCATTTCCTTAGCAACCTAGGAAAATCCATACCCAGACCCAAGGCAGTAATCGTAATCTCCGCTCATTGGGAAGAACCCGTTCCAACCATTACATCGGGTGCCAAGCCAGAGCTCATATATGACTACTATGGTTTCCCTCAAGAATCCTACGACATCAAATATCCAGCTGCTGGAAATCCTGAGCTGGCTACCTTGATTCAAAATGGGCTAAAGCAAAATGCAAAAACCGTTTTGTTGGATTCTGCACGGGGGTTTGATCATGGCATGTTTGTTCCCTTGAAATTGGTCTATCCAGAAGCGGATATCCCTGTCATTCAAATATCCCTCCAAAAGGATTTGAATCCTGAACAGCACATTGAATTAGGCCGAGCGCTCGCAAAAGTGTCTCTTGAAGATGTGTTGATATTGGGTTCAGGGTCGTCTTTTCATAACCTGAAATATTTAATGACCAAAGATAATTCACTGGTTGAAAAAGCTAAATTGTTTAACCATTGGTTACAGCAAGCAGTCATGAATTCAAATCTTGATGAATTAGTAAATTGGGCAGATGCTCCCCATGCTAAGTTTTGTCATCCAAGAGAAGAACATCTCTTACCACTCATGGTTTGTGCTGGTTTTGCTTCTGAATTGAATTTAGCACCTGAATTAATTTACGATGAAAATTTAATGGGAATGCCTATGTCTGGCTTCTCCTGGAATTAATTCGCACTAAAAAAAATATTTCCAAAATTAGTTAAAAGTGATGTTTATTGTCAGAAATCTGTCGCAATGATTTGTGATGAAGTTCGAAAATTTGTATTTGTGAGAATAAGTCATTGAAATTTAAATGATTTCTCGTGCTGGCCCATGTTATGCGTTGCTAATGGAAACAATAACAACATGTGGTGGCTATGCACAAAATCTTGGGTTCCTTTGTCGTAGTTTTATTAATGTTTTGGTGTTCTACCAGCTTTGCCAATTCCACTGAAGAAAAATTAGCTCAAGCCATATTAGATGAAAATATTGTTCGCATTAACGTGCTGTTAAGACAAGTGGATGACATTAATGCTGTGAGATATAAGGGAAAAGCCCTCCTTAATTTTGCACAAGAAAATGGTAAAAAAGATGCAGCTGAGTTTTTAATTAGTCGTGGTGCCATTGAACAAAAAATTGAAATTAACTGGGTAAATTCATTGGTGTCTCCGGCGGGTGTTAAGTTTGCTCTTAGTAACGGCGGGTCTTTGCAAGATCAAGTTAATAATGTGCCATTGCTGCATTTTGCAGCTAATTTAAATCGTGTGAGTGTTGTACACGAGTTGCTAAAACAGGGTGCCAAGCCAAATACTTTGGATGGTTCCGGACGAACAATTCTGCATGTCTTTGCTCGGATAAGAAGTAATCAAGGTTTATTACTCGCCATCAATAATCAAACCCGTGAGTCAATAAAAGACAATAATGGACTTACTTATAAAAGTGTTTTACTGGGAAGCGCGACAGGGCAAAACTTACTTAGCAGATTGAATAGACCAGCTGCTAGTCAATCCGAATATTTGACAGCAACACAATTGGCTGCCAACGCTCGGGATTCGAGGGCCTTAAGGTATTTACTATTAGCCACCAAGGGCAAACACAGAATCAAAATTAACCCCAATTTGCTTACTCCTCAGAATTTCGAAATTGCTTTAATTTTAAATCGTTATGCCAAAGTAAAAGCAGAACGATTCATTGCGGGTAAGTCTTTTTATCAAGTTATTAATGATAATTTTGATGCAGGCTATTATTTAGTTGCCATGGGTTTTAATCCGACTCCGAAAACACAAAAAGATCTCAATATTATGGCAGATCTTTGTCAAACCCATGATTTAATGCCAATGCTCTCGGCAGGTGGTGTCACTACTGAATTATCTCTGGCGCAGCTGCAAGTGAATTCTATTTTTGATTTTCTGATTCAAAACTGCAGTGCAGATCAGGACATGATGTTAAATCAGCTGTCCGCACAAGAAGAACTGGCGTCTAAAATCATTCCAGATGATTTGATTTTACAAGGCTATTTGCCTGGCGCATGGCAGTCCTCTGATAAAAAAATTTCCTATCAATTTAATTCCGACAATACCTTTGTGCATACCTTTACTAGCTCGGGATCGAAAAAGTCAGTGGAGGGGAACTGGGAGGTAGTACCGGCTGGAGTTGAATTGAAATTTGCTGGCTCTGGCGCAACTGAGTTTTTAATGGTGTCATCTCTGACTGAGGAGAAACTTAAAGGAGACTTTGGTTGGGGAAAATACCAGTTAGAGAAAATGTAAAACAAAGCGAGCTGAGTCGCTTTGTTTTAGTTGATCGTTAAAGTGCTTACTCAAGTTTATTTGCGCTGATATTATTTCGTGAGCCATCGCTTTTTTGCCAAACAGCAATAGCATTCCCTAATCCACTAATCGAGATTTGCGGGTTTCTAGCGACACCCACGGTGGTATTTTCTTCAATCAGCTCAGGTTCAGCCCAACCTCGTCCAGGGGTGAAATAGCTTGACCAAATATGAAAGGTTCTTCCATTGTATTGTTGCCATACCGCTTGTGCGTTGCCGAAGTTATCGAACGCAATTTTTGGCAAGTTGGCTTTGGGAACATTGTTTACCACAGGCTCGTTCATGATCCAGCGACCGTTAGTATAGCGACTGCTGTAGATGCTACTGCTGCCGCCTTGAATTTGAGTCCAGATGGCGATGGCATTGCCATTTGTGTGACCCGCTAGGCTTAGAAATTGCGCTCGCCCTTCCAAGGATTCAATTGCCGCAGGTTGCTGCCAGCCGGTGCTAGAGTCGTACAGATTGGCAAACACATTTAATTCAGCACCTTCACCACTGTTTAGCCAAACCGCAGTGGCGTTACCAGCTAAATCCAAGGTTAGTTTGGGTTTAATGCTGTTCGCTTGATTGTCTTTTTCGACTAAAGCCGGTGTTGCCCAGCCTGAGCCGACTCTGTACTCACTGGCCCAAATATCGGATTGGGTAAAGGTACCTTTTGACCAAATCGCCATGGCATTGCCGGATTCTGAAATCGCTATTTCAGCTTGCTTAGCATTACCTTCATCGGCGCCAGAAATAATCTGAGCCTGACCCCATCCTTTAGTGGGTTCATAGCGATTAGACCAAATTGCTGTGAAAGCGCCTTCCTTACTTTTCCAAACAGCAATGGCATTACCATTGTTATCCATTTCAATTTTAGCCCTTGGATCTCTGGCTAAATTTAAGGAAATTCGTTTTTCCTGTCCCCAACCAGTAGCTGGGTCGAAATGAAAAGACAAAAGGTCATTGGCATTGCTGACCAATACAACGGCTTGGCCTGAACTGTTTGCTGTAACTTCGGGATATGAAGCATTGGTGTGTAAAGTGATAGGTGTTCCCCAGCCTTTTCCTAATTCATACCGGCTGACCACTATATTTCTATGGGTGCTGTCCACCTGAGACCAAACGGCGAATGCATTACCATTGCCATCGGCAGCTACTTTGGGGTCACTGGAATTTCCTGTAAAGTCAGTTTCTATAATAACGGGTTCTTGCCATTGCTTTACGTAATTCCTGTCTTTTAAATTATTGATAATAGTGCTGTTCTGGGTTTCAACGACAACTTGTTGTTGTTCTTCCACAGGTGTTGCGGCTTCAGTGTCTGTTGATTCCTTCGAACACGCTATTACACAGAGGGTTAATAGCAGTATCAGAAAGTGTTTTAGCATGTTATCACCGTCTTCCATAACCGCGAGTGTCGACTCGCTTGATTAATTTTTTATTCTTATTTTTTGTTCTCTTGCATTTCAACAAAGTGATAGAACAGCTGCAAGGTTTAGATATTAATAATTTTGCATAACGTTGAGCTTTAATTGAAAATTCTGTGCATAAGTAAACGAAGGCGAGCAAAAATACCAAATTACTACAGTTTACAGAGTGTTTTTAAGACAAGTTGGTTGAATTTATTAATGGATTTTCCAGTGAATTAGAATTTCGAATTCAGGTTTGTTAATAAAGTGAAACATAAAATAACAATTGGTAGATATAACCATGACACAAAATTATCAAAAAGATCCTTCAGTCAATGTTTTTGGTGAACCCCTTATTGCCTGCAGTGAAGACCCAATGACGGGCTTTTTTAGGGATGGTTGCTGCAATACCAGTGATGACGATATGGGTTCCCACACAGTTTGTATTGAAACTAGTCAAGTGTTTTTAGAATATTCAAGGTTTCGCGGCAATGACCTATCGACTCCTAATCCTGACTTTAATTTCCCAGGGTTAAGTGAAGGTGACCGTTGGTGCCTCTGTGCTGCAAGGTGGTTAGAAGCCTATGAGGCCGGTATGGCTCCCAGAGTTCACCTAACCAGAACTCATAAGAAGGCGCTTGAAATTATACCTATGGAATTACTACAGAAGTTTGCGGCGGACTTAAACTAAATAATCGAACCTATTTCGATTGTTCAGTTTTTTGGTACTTGTGAAGACTTTTGGTACTTGTTGTGAATATTGGCCAAGGATGGTGTCGTTGTTTAGAATCAGTTTTTTGCAGCACGCTTAGTTTTAGGTTTATTGGTCGCTTCTAGAAAATGATCTTCAAGCATGTTGTATTCTGTTTTGGTTCGAACCAATTCATCTTCGATTTCGACCTTTTTGTCTAAGCTGTCTACAACTTCAATAAACTGGCTTTCAATAAAATCTTTCTCCTTTAAAGTACGATCAAGTTCATCTTGAATCTCAGCAATTTCAGAGTAAATCTGCTCAATCTCTTGATTGTCTTTCAATTCCTCCTGGGCTGAAACGCGCTGACTATCTGCCACTTCTTTTTCCATTCGTTCGTATTCTTTCATCAGTTGTTCCAGTTCAGCTGTTTGTCGAGTTAACTGATCCTGATAACGGGATACTTCATCCACCAGTTTTTCATTTTGACGCTTCTGAATAAGCAATTCGGCTTTGTCTGCGGGTTTACCATCGCTTGTATGATCTTTTGCATTCTTGAGTTGTCTCTGTAAGCTTTCGTTTTTAAGGCTGGTTAAATACTCCTTGCTCTCCATACCATGGAGTTCGGATAACTCTTTTTGAGCCCTTTGCAGTTTGTCCTCTAAAAACTCCATTCGATAGCTACTGGATTCATTTTGCTTAGTGAGTCTATCAACGGCCTGTTCATATTTGCTGGATTGTGTTTTTAAACTAGCTATTTGAGCCTTAAGTGTTTTCTCAATTTCATGGGGAATGGTTGCTTCATCTAAGCTTTCAATTATTTTTTTATTGCGTTGGTTTAATACATTCAACTGCGAAATAGTGTGCTGTTGCTCTGATACCTCTTTCTTACTATCTTCGCTAAGTTTCGCTTTTCGAGTTTTTAACTGGCTTTCTCTTAGCATATCCAGTCGTTCCTTCAGACGACCGAGATTTTTTCTAAGAAGTCGCTCCCTACGCAGATAACTATCCATTTTATAGAACATATAACCCCAGCTGATCACCAATACCAGGATCAAATTAATGATGATCACTAGAAGAATCGTTGGGTTCATTGAGTTTCCGAGAAGCAATACCTTCTGTTGAGTATAGGCAGGAAAACTGGTCTAGACTTAAAAATAGAGGTAATTAATAGACCATGTGCGGTTTGATAACGCCACGATTGAGGCATAAATATGGACCAAAAACAGCTATTTGAGCTGACCAAAAGTATTTGGGATTCATTTAGCCACCATGATTTAGAACAGTCAGAAGAGGCATTAGATGATCATCAGGTATTTGGGTTGCAGTGGCTTTTGATTGAAACCAACAGTAGTGAAAAGGTACTAGTAGGGTTAGATCCAAAAGCGGCATATGGACTCGCATCAGATATGTTTGAAAGACCTGTGCAAACATTGAGTGTTGATGATGAACGAGATGCCTTCGGCGAATTGGCACATTGTGTCAGTGCTTATATAAGCCATGAAATTGCGGATGAATTAGAGGTGAGTCAGCCAAAACTAATGCGAGCATTGGATGTTGTGCGGTTGCTTCACGAATTACAAGTGATGGCTGAAGTGATGTCTGCAGCCGAAAACAGAAAATTCTATATTGCTGTATTAAAGCCAAAGGATCGTTTATCGGAATGAGAGTTTTAGTAGTTGATGATAGCCGAGCTATGCAGCAAATCATCCGACGATCCATTTTAAAAATGGGCCGTAATGATTTAGATATTCGACTGGCTTCCAGTGCTAAAGAAGCCATGGAAATTACACAAACTTGGATGCCAGAAGTGGCGTTGCTAGATTGGCATATGCCAGAGCGTAATGGCCTCGAATTAATGTCAGACCTTGCCATGTTAATGGCGGATATTGAGTTTGGTTTTATTACGACCGAAACCAAAAAAGAGCGTCTTGAAGCGGCGATAGAAGCAGGGGCAAGCTTCGTTATCAACAAACCTTTTAAAACAGCTGCATTACATGAAGAGCTTGAACCCATTTTTGAAAAGACTAAAGATCTAGAACAAAGAAAAGAACAGCAGATTGAAGACGAGCTCAGTAACTCTCAAGGGCTAGTGGTGCCGAGCAAAGACTCTCTAGAAAGAGCTTTTAACTTATTATCAGTACATGAAGTTCGGGTCGGTGATGGTGAATCGGAACATTTTAGTGAAGATTGGCTGCCATGCTTAGTTGGACTATTTTCTTATGGCCATTCAAGAATCATCAGCTCCGTAATAGTTTTAGACATTGGTGGTGCATTCATTCTTGGGTCAGGCGTGAGTGAACAGGGTTTATTAAATATCGCCCAAGCCAAGTCAGAGAAAGTGTTATCTGAGCCAGTTGCGAATCAGTGCGAAAAAGCCATGCAAATGGTGAGTATGTTGATAGGGGAGGCGGATTCTGAAAACCCTTTGGAATTGAAGCAGCTCAGTGTGGTGAATTCCAACATCAATAAGCTCGAAAGCATCATGAACCAGCGTAAAACCCAAAGAGTAGACTATGAATTATGGTCTCAAGCCTTGGGCACTGGAAGAATGGTTCTATTAATGAATTCTTAGCTCTTTTCTAAATTGTGGATTGTAAATGTTAACGGGTAGCGCATTTACAATTTATCTATCTTGTAACTTGGTGAAAAACAGGTTTTTCTCCTAGGCTCTAGCTATAACGCCGGTATTACGGATTGATAAATATGGCTAATTATGGGCTCTTAATATTCTACAGTTTCGCTTTGTTATTTAGCTCTTCAGCAATCGCTGAAGACGCCATTTCAACGTCCAATACGTCTGTGTTTCTGGGCGTACAAAACTTTTGGTTAGTGATAGGAGTAGTGGGGTTATTGATCCTACAATCCATGTTTCTAATTGTTATGAACGGTAGAAGCCAGCGAAAAGGCTCAGTAATCGGTGAGTTGAACGATGAACGAGATCAGCTTCAAGATTTAATTCGTGTGCAGACGCAAGAGTTAGAGGTAGTGTCGGATCAACTCAATCGTATTAATCGCATTGATCAACTGACACAGCTTCCCAACAGGCGCTTTTTTGAAGAGACCCTAGAGCTTGAATGCAATAGGGCAAAGCGTTACAACGACTCGTTATCCTTATTGCTGATTGAACTGGATCAGTATGAATACATAGTTGAGCAGCAAGGCAAAGCCTATGCTCAAAGTATTATTGCAGCCATCGGCAACAATCTTGGTCAAACAGGTAAAAGAGCGACAGATTTGACTGCTCGTATCGACGAATGTCGATTCGCAATTATTTTGCCCTACACCGATAGCCTTGGTGCCGTGGTAGTTGCAAAGAACATCCGTGAACGGGTCGGTCGTATCGCAGAGGAGTTTCCTGATTCCACCAAACTCATTTCCATTGCTTTGGGAGCTGTTTCAGTGTCTATTTGGGCTGAGTTTCAATCGCCTTGGCAACTATTAAAAGATGCTGAAGAACAATTGCGTATTTCCTACTCTGGCGGCTCAGACCACATAAAAATCGCCACTATCTAGTATCTAACTAAATATTTAATAAACTAGGCAAATAGAACCGCAAGCTGGAACGAGTTAACGCGTTCCAGCGTAAAATAAATAAGCGAAAGAAGAGAGTTGCTGAACTACTACATTCCATATTAACCGTAAAAAGATCAACAACTCTATCAGACAAATTAAGCTGGCAAGTCAAACACTAATACTTCGGCTTGGTTAACCACTTCTAAATCAATTGTTTTCTCGCCCTCTAGTGCAAATGCATCACCACCAGAAGCTTTGTGGCCATTTAGACTGACCTCTCCAGTTGCGACATGCACCCAGTATTTTCTACCGGATTTCAACGCAACCTGATTGCTTTGGCCATTATCAAATCGGCCTATGAGTAATCTTGCGTCTTGTTTCACGTGCAGGGAGCCATTTTCCTCATCGGGTGAAATCACCACCCTAAATTGGTTTTGCATTTCATCAGACGCAAACATGTGTTGCTGATACCTAGGTTCAGTATTTTGAACGTCTGGCAAAATCCACATTTGCAAAAAGTTAACACCCTCTGAATTAGAGGCATTGAACTCACTATGGGTGAGCCCAGATCCAGCACTCATAATTTGCACTTCACCCTTTCGAATGGTTGAGCCATTTCCCATGCTGTCTTTATGGGCAAGTTCGCCTTCAAGAACATAAGAGATGATTTCCATGTTTTTGTGGGGGTGAGTTTCAAAGCCAGCGCCTGGCACAACATGGTCGTCATTAATCACTCTCAAGGGGCCATAGCCCATGTAATGAGAGTCGTAGTAATGCCCGAAAGAAAAGGTGTGCATACTCTTAAGCCAACCGGCATCCATAGGGCCGCGTTCATTAGCAGGTCTTTTGGTAATCATTTGATCGCTCCTCATCTCATGGTTGATGGCTGTACTTTAACTGCCTTCTAATAAAAGAATAATAGCTGTATTATCGAAATTATTGTTCTAATAATTGGAATAAAAATGGATAGACTAGCGAATATGAAGGCTTTTCGGTGGGTCGCACAGACCGGTAGCTTTGCTGAGTCAGGTCGGCAATTAGGCATAGCTACCTCTGTAGTCAGTAAACGAGTCAAGGACTTAGAGGAGTATTTAGGCACTCGTCTTATTCACCGAACCACTCGCAAACTAAATCTAACAGAGTCTGGTTATTACTATTTAGAACAATGCCAACGTATTTTGGATGAGCTTGAGGAAATTGAAGAGGGTATTCGTTTCCAAAGTCAGAAACCTGTGGGCGAGATAAAACTGGCAGCGCCCTTAAGCTTTGGTGTTAGAGCACTTGGCCCGTTGATATCATCGTTCTTAAACCTTTACCCCGAGGTTAGCGTAAAAACCTATTTGTCTGATCGAAAAATTGATTTGGTGGACGAAGGCTATGACTTGGCGATTCGCATTGGAAAGCTCAATGACTCTTCATTGATATCTAAAAAGATTATGAGTTGCCAGCGCTTAGTCTGTGCATCACCAGATTATTTGGCTCAACATGGTCTTCCAACTCATCCTAATCAGTTAATGAATCATCATTGTTTAAGTTACTCTAATGTTGCAGAAGGAAAAAGCTGGCCGTTCGTGATTGATAATAAAACAGTATTTCAGCCGGTTCAGAGTCGGTTTTACTCAGACAATGGCGATCTACTTTGTCAGGCAGCATTAGCAGGTTGCGGCCTAACTATGTTGCCTAGCTTTATTATTGATAAAGAAGTTGAAAAAAAAAATTTGCAGATAGTATTACAAGAGTTTGTAGAGCCTAACTTTTCGGTATACATCATCTATCAAAGCCGTCGACATCTAAGTAATAAGGTTAGGCTGTTGATAGATCATTTAACTGAGGGGTTTGGTAAAAAATGATGATGGAAGTAAGTGGATCTCTATCGACGATATCGTGAAATCCACAGGTCTTGATTTTAGTTAATCAGAGGTTTTTCAGGACTTAAACTCAAAATTCTCAGCAGCGAAAGCAATACTCACAGTGCCAGGCCCCATATTCACACCGCCGCCAATCGACATTTGTGATTTTAAGATCTTGGCGCCATTGGCTTCGGCGGCTTGACTCAATTTGGTAAAGCCAGGTAGAAAATCAATTTCCTCTGGTTTGCCAGCATAACTGATACAGACGATTGGTGAAGCCAAGCCTGACTCAAAGGCTCTAGCTGCATTTACAAACAATTGCTCTACCGCGTTACCCCAGCCTCTAACATTTTTTAAGGGCTCAATGTTGTCTCGGTAAGTCCGAAGAATAGGAACCATGCCCAGGGCTTTTCCGACCAACGCTTTGGCGATTGACACGCTTTTTTCACCGCGCTGAGCTGCACGCTCTCTTAAATAAAAAATATCTTGAGGAACGGCAAAGGTGTGTAATTGGTTGGTAATATTGTCGATGCGCCTTCTTAATTCGGCACCTTGCACGCCTTGTTTTATCAAAGCTGCACTGTGAGCGGCAATTACACCTTGCCCTGCGAAAACTGATTTGGTGTCTTGAACTCTAATGCTGGTAGAAGTCTTGTTGTTTAGCCTTGCCATCACCGCACCGGCGCGTTCAAAAAACAGTGAACGCTTTCGAGACATGGTTTGAATAATTGCGGTTTCATATTTTCCTAAGACCGATTCTTCCAGCACGTTTTCAATGATACTTTCCTCAGAAGCCTGACTTCGGGCCACATTCTTTTTGTCTAGCTGATTGCCCGAATACAAAAGATTGCTTTGGATTGGTTTGCGGTAATCTAAAAACTTATTTCCTGAAATAGTTACTTCAGTTGGAATAACTACGATCTCATATCGATTGATAATGGATTCCGGCAAATCACAGTTGGAATCTACAATTAATGCAGTGCTCATATTCTCACTTGGTGTAAAGTAGGCTTGCTGCAGAGCAAGCTAGTTGACGGGTAGTGTGGATTATATCTAAATGATATTAAACCAAATAGATTTAAGTTTTGGCGTAATAAAGGCTATTTGCATGCCATTGATGATTTGTTTCCAATAAAGAGCATTAAACTGTGAGAAATATCACTTTTTAACTGAGCCCCTTCATGAAAGTATCCCTATTAGAAGCCATTAACCAATAAATAAGTGTTCGCCAATTGGCTCGGACGCCTTTGCAATCCAGTTTTCCTAAATTGCTCTTTGTCATTTGATCAATTAGGAGAACATCATGACGAATAAAATAGTGCAAATGGGCGGGTTAATGATTTGGTTGTTGAGTGTGGTGATCTGGGGAGGTCATGCTCTTGCAGACATGCCATTGGGTTTAGACGACCAGAACAACCTTAAAATTGATATTGAAATTCAGGGCATGAACAGGGAAATGGTGGTTCACTTCAGCCCCAAGTTAGCCAAATCCAAAAAGCCTGCGCCTATTATTGTATTTCTACATGGCTTCAATGCCACATCAACGGGCACCATGGAATATACCAACTTTAATCACTACGCCGATAAAGAGGGTTATATTGTTATTTACCCTCAAGGATTGGTGCATGCTTATGAATGGGGCACGGGTACCCAATGGGATGCCTGGTTCGGGTCTGGCACCGGTGAAAACGATATAGCATTTATTAATCAAGCCATTGATTTAGTTATTGAAAACTACCATGCAGATGAGACTAAAGTGTTTATGACTGGCTATTCCAATGGTGCTTCGATGACGTATCGTATGCTCTGTGAATCTGGTCAGCGTTTAGCAGGAATTGCGACGGTCGCCAGCCAAATGCAATTCTTGGCTAACCAGCCTGATTGTGCTTATTACGGGAAAATGCCATTACTGCATATACAATCGAAAGATGATCCGATAGTGCCTTGGCAAGGCTATCCTGAGTTTACCTATCCTGTTGAAGAGTCTATAGAAGCTTGGGTGGTCAGAAATGAGTGCGTGGGTAGAGTTAAAGTTAAAAACGTTAAAGAATCAAAAATAGATGACCAATCTTCAGCTATACGCACAAGGTATAAGAGATGCGCTGATGGCAATAAATTAGAATTTATTGCCTTGGAAGGCGCCGGTCATGCTTGGCCTAATGCCATGTTTGAAGTTGATGGATTGTCGCCGATCAACCGAGATGTGAATGCATCAAAATCCATCGTGAAATTCTTTAGCAAGTTATAGCCCTTAAGGCGTTTTTTATTAGTTCAATTGTTGAGACCGGAATTGGCTAGGTGTCATTCCGGTTTGCTTTTTGAACGCAGTATTAAAAGTTGACTTAGAGTTGAAGCCTGATTCTGTAAGTACTTCTAAAATGGTGGATTGCCCCTTGCTAACCAGCAGCTGTTTAGCAATTTTAACTCTGTGGGAATTGATCAAATCATAAAAACTGGTTTTAAGATCCTGAGTGATAACCTGGCTCACATAATGTGGTGCTTCTGAAATCTGTTGGCACAGTGTTGATAAATCAAGCTGATTATCTGTGTAAAATTCAGGGTCTGCAAAGGCTTGAGTTAGTTTATTTAAAATCCGTGTTCTTTGAGCCTGTGTGATGGAAGACTTAGCATATTGTTTTTTCTCATTATCCTCTAAGGTTTTTCCTAGCTCTTTCTCTTTTTCCGAAAACAGAAATTTTCCTTTTATGACGGAATAAACTGCCCAGCACATGGCCGATACTTCTACAAGAGCGAATAATGGGGTGAGCCCACGGTCAGCAGGTGCAGTAAAAATATTAGCCGTTTTGGTGATTGCCAACAGCCAATTAATAGAGAGAATTACTATTAAAGCTCTAGCAGTATTAAGTGCGCCGTCACTAATATTTGAAAACAAATGCTTGCTACGAAACTTGCGCTTTCGAAGGTTTAGTATAGTCATTATTAAATATAGCGGAGCTTGAATGGCAAATATCAAAATAGCGGCGAGCATGCAGGCATGAACGATAAAAACTTCCTCAGCCCACAGTCTGTCTTCTATGTGATCCGCAGCCCAATCGTTTCCCCAGTGTGCACTACTGGCTAGGGGCCAGAGTAAACCTAAAGCTAAAATTAATATGAGGTAGTGGCTTGGGTGAAGTCGTGATAATGCTGGCAAACTTGCTTCAGTTATCTCTCTAGAATAAAGCCAAACAATGGGGGCAATAAACAAACTGGTTGCCATGGTTATGGCTAACCAGAGAGCCTTTAACGGCAGGTCGGGGTTTAGCATTAGCCATTCAGAAATAAACCGAATGGACATTAGTATAAAAAATACCAAGACAAAGAAATGGTTAATCTGGCTGCTTTTTCCCAGAATTAGCAAGAATACTAATAAGATAAATGCAGCGCTTGCATAAAGAGAAATGGTTATTTCTGTCATTTTTATTTTTGTAATTTATGGACTAATTAATCAGTTTGATACTGATAAACGAAGCCAGAGTAAAGTAGATTTTGAAGAAAAGCTTTCTTTGTTTTGTTCTTCTGCACATTTTGTAAAAAGACTTACACATTGCTTAAGGAACTTATAAATTTATAATTCTTCCTTGACTCCGCTTAATGGTGCTCTAAATCTACTTATTGAATAAGAATCAGATAACCAACTCGTTAGCGCAAGTGGTAACCCTCTTCTGAAAGTACTTGCTTTACTACAGGCCGACTTAACATGAGTTTATAGTGATGTTGGCATGCGGAGGGAAGAGGGATGTTGGAACGAGTTGCCCAAAATTCAACATAGAACAATGCTGCATCGGCTATAGAAAAGTTATTAAATAAGTACCCATCTGTTTCTTCTAATTTGCTTGCTATTCTATCCAAGCCTATTTTTACCAGTGACTCTCCATGGCGTTTTATCTCGTCCAATTCCGATTCATTTTGGCAGTACCGCTCTGTGGTAAAAATTCGAGTAAAACCTTGTTGGTGAATATTGCCAACGATATCGTTCATAACTCCCAATAACTCAGCTTGGTCTTCAATTGATTGAGGGAGAAGTTCATATCTGGGGTGCTTCATGGCAAGCCACCAGGCGATAGCAACAAAGTCAGTGAGAGATCTTCCATCCTCTAATACCAATACCGGAATGGTTCCTTTGGGGTTAATCGCAAGAAATTCTGGTGTTTGGTTATCTCCAGCTGGAAGGCTGATTACATGGGCGTGGAATACCAACTCAAGCTCTTCGAGTAAAATATGAATACCTGTAGAACAGGATCCAGGAGTCATATAGAAGGACATCATGGTTTGTCACCGTCATCAAATAAAATTGCTCCAGCAATAATTAATCCATCTAAGAGGCGCGAAACAAGCCTATCAGTTAGTGGGCCAGAAGAGTTATGCAGCCGTAGATAGGTGACATTGTCGGGTTTGAGACCAAAATTTTGGTTTATATGGACAAGCCGTATTGAGCCTGTAGTTGAGGAACGTTAAGGTTTTAATATCCTAAATAACTTAGAAAATCTCCATCTCTAATTTCTTTTAGATTGGATGTGTCTAAATTATAAAGGTAAACCCATGCCAAAACGCTCTCGCCACTTGGTAACCTAATACGGGTTGGTCTTCTTAAATATTCATGAGGAGTTGGAAATTTATTAGAACACTCTTCGTAGTCATCTAGTTTTTCTAGCAAATCACTTTCAATATTGAACTTATAAACTTCACCAAAAACTTGATGTTCTTTTGAGTCTGACTCCACCGCGCCAGGATATCTATTCACTTCATACAGTTTCGCCTGAATTCTACCTGAAGACACAAACTCCGAATGGCTAGCCAATAGTTGATGCATCCCGCTACCCGTACCTTTCATAAGAGTGCCGTAAACAAAGAGGGAGCTAATTGGCTTCTGTGACATGTGGAAATACTCAAAGAGAAGGTACATCAGTGGTCAAACTGAAAGGCTGCACCTTCGCGATTGTTGGGAAGAGCAGTTAGCGCGATTATTTCTTTGGTTGCGTTAAACTGAACCAGTTTCCAGAATTATCCTTACCCATGGCTTCAATACCATAAAGTTGCTCAGTCGGTGGCTGTATAAACTCAACGCCTTTCGCCAGCAGTTCTTCATAGGTTTTATGACAGTCTTCTGTTTCAAAAACTCCAACACCCAATGCTCCCTCTTCAACCAGACTTTTAATTCTAGCTGCGGTGTCCTCAGAAAACATTGGGCCTTCTTTTAACTCGGCTAACACTAGTTGAAGTTGAGGTTGCGAAGCAGGGTAAACAGTTAACCATCTGAAACCTCCTTCAACCACCATGTCGTCACCTATTTCAAAACCTAACTTATTGGTGTAGAAATCCAGCGCTTCATCTTGGTTGATAACATAAGCGGTTACATGCGCAATTGATTTAATCATTGTAAATACTCTCTGTTGTTCAATATCAGTTCGCTATTCTATAACTAAGTCTACTGAGTGTTTTCTCCAATATTGCTCAATTGCTGAGACACTGTGTCAACCTGAAGCTGTAGCAAGAGGGGATTACGTGAATGGGGTAATGGAAGGCTTGAGAGGATAAAGCCCAAATTTTCTTTCGGAACTGAGTGGGTGCAATACCAACGTGTTTTTGAAATAGAGAGGAAAAACTGCCTAAGCTTTGATATCCAACCTGATCACAAATGTCCGAAATACTATAGTTCTCGGTAACCAATAATTGCTTTGCTTTATTAATTCTTAATTTAACCAGAAATTCATTTGGTGTTTCACCATAGGCTTTTTTGAAAGTGCGGCAGAAGTGGTAAGGAGACATATTTGCGCATACGGCTGCACCGGCCAAGCTAAAAGGCTCATTTATATTTGAAGCAATATAATCTCTGCCCGCTTGTACTTTTCGCAGTTGTAATAATGATGTCATATGAGATCCACTGTTTATCACCTAGTAATACTTTGGTTTATAGAGCCGCTGACGACCACCCGGATTAGTTAACAGGCTTCCAATCCGAATACAAACAGCCCAAACCAAATATTTGCAAACCCAATATTAAAGCCTATTGCATCCCTAGCAAATCTTGGGATATTTGACCAAAAATAGAGATACGCAATGAGGGCCAGTTCCCCCAAGCACCAAATGATTGATGCAATAAGAAGCCCGCTATAGCAATTTAGTTGGTGATAATTTAAAACGGTATACGAAAAAGCACCAACCATCCCCAAGCAGGCTAGCACTAAAAACGCTGTCGACAGTATGTTTTTCCACCTAGGATACTCTGTCGATAGCATCTTTTTAACTACTGTATCTGCTGAGGTTTTTATTTTCTCAATAAGCTTAGCCACACCGACTGTCCTATGATGTACCCTTCATTAGTGACCGCCCGTACTAGAAAAAAGGTTAATGACCGCCACGCCACTCACTATGAGTAAAATGCCTATGATTGCTGCTAAATCGAGCTTTTGGCCGAATAGAACTAAGCCTGCAACGGATATTAAAGCCACACCGACACCAGACCAAATAGCATAGGCCATGCCTACAGGTATTGATTTTAGAACTAAGGATAAGAAATAGAATGCTGTTGCGTAACCAACAACTACGATGACAGTGGGTAGAGGCTTAGTAAACCCCTCTGACGGCTTTAAGGCAGTGGTGGCAATGACTTCTGCAACGATTGCAACAGCTAGGTAGATATAACCCATATTGAGTTCCTTGAGAGAATGTACATCCTTATTTAAGAATACTATTAAGTGGGAAATAGTTAATCAGCAAATAGTGCTGAGGTAGCATTACTCAATTCTTAAAGTAAACCACTACAACAATAATGCTACGCACGGTCGACATCAGGCATGGATGGTTATGAGCAGCCTATGCTTGTTTTTGTGCTTGAGTAAACCATGCAATTACTTGATCAAGATATTGTTGGCCATAGATTTTAACGAATTGCTGAGTGTAGTGATCTTTTCCATCATTCAACGATGAGATTCGTTTTGAAATGTACTCAGGGGTTAGTTCAAGGCCGCATTCAACCGTAATGCAATGTTTCCAATCTTCATAAGTTTTAGGGATGATAGAATCAGTCATGTCAGGCTTGCCTCGATAACAAAAAGAATATGAAAAAATCGGTACAGAATTGTCATTATAGAGATGAAAATTCCAAATCCAAGGTCTAACTAAAACTAGGTTTTTGCATAAATAAAGCCATTAGAAATTTCCTGTGAATTTTGCACTATCACCTTAAGTTACAGGTATGTCAAAGTGCAACACATCTTCTCGTTCTCCAAGCTTAGTGTATAGGCTTACAGCTGGGGCATCACCATAGTCGGCCTGAACATAAATAACCCAAGCGCCTTTTTCCCGTGCAATAGGCTTTAAGTTTTCTATTAGACCAGTTGCTATTCCATTGCGCCTGTAGTTTTCATCAACGGCAAGATCATAAATATAGATTTCACTTCGTTTCTGTTCAAACTTCTTCAGTTCATACGCTGCGAGCCCGCCGACGACTTTGCTGTCATCTAAGGCAACTAACGCTATAAAGGTGTCTCCCTTTAGTAGGCTCTCAATATATTCAGAATCTGGCCTAGCGTCGCCGTAGGTCTCTGGTTGCTCAAATGCTGTGCCAAAACAGTCGAGCAAATCATTCATCAGGTCTAAATCTGAATAGACTAGTCTTTTGTATTCAATGTTCATGGCTCTCCTTTTTGATAGGGTGGTGTAGCATATTAAAGGTGAATAGTTCACGAACGCCTGTTTTACTTAATCTCTCTTAACGAGTCACTCTCATGCCATGTAATTGTCTTGAAAGATATGTGACTTCTTTTGTTTTCCATCCGTTTCTTAATTTATTTGGAATTTCCCAACCCAGACTTAACCCCGAGAATCGCGGCCTGGGTTCTGTCTTGTACTTCCAGCTTTGCCAACAAACTACTGACATAGTTTCTGACGGTACCTTCAGAAAGAAAAAGTGACGCTGCTATTTGTTGGTTATTTAGACCTTGAGCCAGACACTTTAAAACCGCTAGCTCCCGATCATTTAATTCATTTAGCCAAGATGGAGCTTCGTTAGAAAATTGTTCACGATTTTTAAGCAAGCTACCAGCAATCTGAGGATCTAGAAAATTTTTACCCTCCACCGTTCCCTTAACCGCACGAATCAAATCCTCTCTTGGGGTATCTTTTAATAGAAAACCCTGAGCACCGGCGTTCAGTGCATCATTTATCCATTGGTCGGTTGTGTAGGTGGTCAACACCAGGATTTTGGTATTTGGTAATTCTTTTAATATTGCCCGAGTGGCTTCTGCACCATTCATTTCTGGCATGTTTAAATCCATTAATACGATGTCAGGTTTGTGCTGCTTTGCCATGTTAAGTGCTTGCAAACCATTTTCAGCAATACCGGCAACCATGATATCTGGCTCCAACTCCAACAAAAGCTTTAAACCATCGCGCACTAATGCTTGATCATCAGCCAGTACTAAGCGAATCATGATTTTGTATTCTCCAATTTAAACTTGCTGACTATTGTGGTGCCTTGCCCCTCTTTACTTTTAATAAGCAGTGTACCTCCAGCCAAAGCCACGCGCTCTTTCATTCCTAGTAAACCCAGCTGACCTGCCTGAGTTTTTTGATTTGGATTAAAACCAATACCATTGTCGTGAACTTCCAGCTGAACAAAGTCAGCATCAGATATTAATTTGACTTTTATTTGGCTGGCTTGCGAATGCTTCTGAATATTGTGCAGAGACTCTAGAAAAATCCTATACAAAATGTGTTGTAAGGCATCTGGAATCAAAGTACTGGTATCAGGAAGTCGTAACTGAAATTCGTAATCTTGGATATTATCTAAAGCCTGTCGAATGCTACCCAATAAACCTTGTTCAATGATTTGATTTGAACGCAATGACTGGAGCGCGAATCGAGTTTCTTTTAAGCCGGAACGCGCGGTATCCAAACATTTCTGTAAGTTGTCTTTCGCCTGTTCAGTGTTTACATCTAAATAGGCCTTGGTGGCTTCCAGTTGAACCGTTAATGCTGTGAGAGAGTGAGCAAGCGTATCATGTAACTCCCTTGCCATTCGGTTACGTTCCTTATTGACAGATAACTCTTCTAATGTGTCGCTGTAATTCATCACCTGTCGATGAGCTTCAACTAATTGCTCAGCTTGCTGTCTTACATAACCACTGATCCTGGAAATCATATAACCCACAACGATTAAGGAGCCAATTCTGACTTCCATTAACACGACAAAGTTATGTTTATTGGTAAAAAGCGGAATATTAAAAACCCAATAAGCTAAGTAATCCAAAACAAATAAAGCCAAGGCAAAAACCAACACCCATACAAAACGATAGTACCAGGCGATCAACACTACTGAAGCTAACAGCAAGGGCATTGCTCGACTGACCCGAGCAAATTCTAAAAACCGAGCCTCTGCTCGATTTTCAAAAAGAATGATATAAGCCGCCAATGATGGTCCTAGCAACATAAGAATAATCAACAGGGGCAAAAAGAATTTACCCATGTGATTCTTAAACCAGGGCACCAGCATATAGCTGAACAACAGCATCATAAAAGACGGTATGATAAAGTGATCTGCTGAGGTTTCGTCTAACTTCCACAGATGCACTAACATGCCAACAAAAGCAAACTGAACAGCAATCCAAATCCCGGCACTGTTACGAATGGCAATAAAAATATCGTCACGCCATTCGATATTTTGAGGTTTTGGAATTTTATTCAGTGACTCTTGGCTCATGACTTATTCACTCAAGTTATTCGGTAAATAGATTTGATTGTTCACCCTTTATATCGGCCAGAATACTGTATAAAGCTGGCACTACAAACAACACCATAATCCCAGCACTGAGTAATCCAAATAACATACTGGTTACTAAAGGTACCAAGGTCACCGCCTGCATACTGGTTTCAAACAGCATAGGCCCCATGCCTGCAACTGTGGTTAATGTGGTCATAAAGATAGCTCGGAATCTATCTCGAGACGCCTGAGCGGCGGCAGCTTTTAATGCCATACCCTGACTCATTCGGTAGCGCACAAATTCCGCTAACAGAATCGAGTTATTGACGACAATACCTCCTAACGCCACATAGCCCATCATGCTTGGCATGGAAAATGGCTTGCCCATAATCCAGTGACCGGTAATGGAACCAATTAATGCCAGTGGAATCACCGACATCACTAACAAAGGCTCAGAATAGTTTCTAAACTGCGCACTCAACAACAGGTACACACCAAATAAGGCAATCAAAAAACCTTGAGCCAATGAACTCTGGCCTTCCTGAATATTGGCGTCTTCACCTTCATAGCTAACTTCCACACCAGAAAATTTCGCCAAAATTTCAGGCTGAAGATTGTTTTTGACTTGGGCCAGAATATCTCGGGAAGTGGTCACGGATAAATCGATATCAGCATAGACATTTATCACCCGACGATTATTCACCCGAGTAATGGTGGACCAGCTGACGTTATTGTCTATTTCAACCACCTGATCTGCTGGAATCACAACACCAGTACTGGAATTAAATAGCACCAGGTTATCAATATCTGCCAAGCTGTTACGTGCATCTTCCGTGTACTTCACCACCACTTCTGTTGTACGACCATTCTGCTGAACTTCATCAACGGTTTGCCCTACAAAAGCAGTCCTTAACTGACTGGAAATACTGGAACTGGTTAACCCCAAGGACAGCGCACCAGGCTTCATGGAAAAATTCAATTCACGTTTACCCTGATTCAGGTCGTCTTGAATGTTATACACACCAGCAAATTCAGTCAGTGCTTTTTGAAAGGCTTCAGATGCTTCACTTAACTGTTCAAGGTCATAGCCTGACAATCTCAAATGAACTGGACGACCGGAAGGCCCAAAGGCGGGTTCTTTGTAGTTAATGGAAACGGCATCCGCTGCGACAGGTGAAGCATCTCGCCAAGCTTTCATAAAATCATTAACAGAAGTGTCCCGATTTTCAGCGCCTAATAACACCACCGCAATGGTTGCCAGATGATCACCGTTTTCTCCCACATCGGCATTGGTCCCAAACTCAACGGTGACAGATTCAATAAGCTGTTGGCCCTCCGCTTCTGGAAACTCAGTTTCGATTTTATAAAGTGCAGCCAGATTCTGCATGACGATTTCTTCGGTTCGATCGGCCGGAGTACCTGAAGGCATGTGAATTCGGTTCACCACTATGTCGCCTTCGGCACTGGGAAAGCCAACAAACTTCACTTGACCACTGAGCGGCAACCCAACTGCCATTAACAATGCTGCCAACGCACTGGCCACAACACCATAGGGATGAGCAACAGCGAAGTCTGCGCCTTTGCCAACCCAGTGAGTGAGCTTGGCAAAATGGTTATCAAACCAGAGTTTAACCCCAGTGCGCTTAGCACCAATTTTACCGCTGCTGTGGGCTAGGTGATTAGGCAGAATCCAGAAGGCTTCAATTAAACTCACGCTAACCACAATTAATAAAACAATGGGCATAACTTTTAAAATCTGACCCATAACTCCAGTCATAGCCAGGGTGCCACTGAAGATCAAAGCGGTGGTAGCAAAGGATGACAACACACCCCGGAGAACTTTTTTTACGCCGGAGTAAACAGCTTCATAGAGTTGATCATGGCTGAGGTTTTCACCGTGTTTTTCTTTGGCTTCCTGAATGTTAGTGGCAATGGATTCCGCTAATACAATGGCATCATCCACCAATATCCCCAGTGCGATTAATAATGCCACCAGGGAAATCATGTTCAAAGAAATGCCCAACCACGACATCACGAAGAAACCGGCAAAAAACGAGATGGGTAATCCCATAGCCACCCAAAAGGAATAACGCATGGAGAAAAATAACCACAACACCAGGAATACCAGAATCAGCCCCTGCCAACCGTTTTTCACAATCAGCCCCAAACGGTCCATCACAATGGACGCCCAATCCTGAGTTAAAGTCAGCTCAATACCTTCGGGCAGTTGTTTTTGTTTAGCATCTGCAAATGCCTGAATGCTTTCCACCAACTTAGGTCCATCATCAGCCTTGGATTTAAAAATGGTAAGCAGACCGGCTTCCTGACCATTGAACAGTAGACGGTTTTGGTCGCTGTCAAAACCTTCATAGATATGAGCAATATCACCCAGACGAATTTCTCCACCTGTGGGAGAGGCGATGATGATTAAGTCCATCAAGTCGGTAACCGAGGTACGACGATCAGAGTAGCGTAGGGTCACCTGTTGATCCGCAGTTTCTAATGAACCGATGGGTAAATTAAGACTCTGACTTTTTATTGCGTTGGCTAAATCACTGACGCTTAATCCTAAAGACCTAAGCTGCTCGGGTGCCACTTCAATAATAAGTTGCCGGGTTCCAAAGCCAGATAGAGAAACTTCTGCAACACCGGGAACGCGCAACAAATCGGCTTCCAGTTGCTCGGTTAATTCGTGCAATTGCAGACGATCAGAGACACCGGTCACTGCCAGAGAAACGACGGTGTCGTTATCACCGGTTTCTGTTATCAGAGGGTCTTCTGCATCTTCAGGGAAATTACTAATGGCATCGACTTCTTGTTTGATATCGTCTTTAAAAGCCTGAAAATCGCCACGCTCAAACATTTCCAATGTCATGGATGCTGCACTTTCCTGAGCGATACAGATTTTTTCTTTCAGATTTTCCAAGCCATTAGTAGCCGCTTCCAAGGGTTCGCAAATACTGCTTTCCACTTCTTCGGCAGTGGCCCCAGGATAAACCACACTTACTCGCATGGTGTAGGATTTAATTTCGGGAAAAGTTTCACGAGTCAGAGTATTCAGCGACAGATACCCCACCAGCATAGCCAGTACCATCAGCAAATTGGGCAAGGTGGGATGTTTGATTAAATATTTCAACATGGCAAATGCCTCCGCTTATTTCAATATTGCAGGCAAGCTGGTCGGCAGGCTGTCGCTAACCCAAGCCATCACATCCGTATCCAAGGTTGGTGCGACTGTCATGCCTGAAACCGCAGGAAATAAACGGCTGGTTATCAGGGTTTTGTGGCTGGGTTGGTTTGCCAGCACCGCGAAATCTTGCTGATAAAAACTTACATCAACGGATTCAATCACCAGCCGATTTTGGTCATCCAACAAATAAATGTTGCCATTGTGAATGGCGCTGCGAGGTACAACCCAGGCCGAAGTCGGCTGACGATAGATGTCAGCCTCCACATAAAGGCCACGGGCAGAGGCCGGTAATTCCGCTTCCATGGCCACCACTATGGAGAGCATTCGAGTGGTGCTGTCGAAGCCTTCACTCAAACGCAAAGGCTTTGCTGCCCAACCTTCAAAGTTTTTCACTCGGGCCGGTTTGACTCGCGCGATGGCGTTATCCAATGACACCTCTGGGCCAAACATGGAAAAGAAAATGGGTGGCGTTACCTTCACTTCCACTTCGTAACTGTCACGGCTGCTGTAACTGAATAACGGTGAGCCAATGGCAACAAAACTGCCTTCGGAAACCTGCACATCTCCCACTCGGCCTTTTGCGGTAACAAAAATTTCGGCCCGGTTTAAATTACGTTGGCTTTGGGCAACAGTGGATTGAAGGCGACGAATTTCTGTTTCCTGACGTTGAAGATTTGTAGGCAATAACGACAGGGCCAGCTCCTGACCCTGAAGTTCGGTTTGAATGCTTAAAAAACTTTGACGTTGCTGGTCCAAGTCGACACTGGAAATACTGCCCTGGGCAAACAGTTGTTCACGGCGTTCTAATTCGGATTTAACAATGTCGAAGCGTTCCTTGGTGTATTGATAATTGGATTTAGTGTTTTCCTGCTCCAATAACATTTGTTGTTTTTGCAATTCCGCTGCCGCTAGGCTGGACTGAGCTTGAATTAAACTCAGCTCTAAATCAGTTTTATCCAACCTGAGAACCATGGTGTCCTGATCAAACGCCACACCCTTGGCCAGATCGGGGTGAATCCATTGAACACGGCCGCTAACTTCACTGGCAACCGTGATCACATCTGCTGGCTGCAGCTCGCCATAACCAATAATGGATGGAATAAAGCTGACCTCAGATAGCTCAGTGACCACTGCGGTGACTCCAGCTTTCGACACATCCACCGACTTCGGCGCAGGCTTGGAGGCAGCCATTAACATTAAGGCAGCAATGCCAGATACCAGACCCCCCAGAATTACACCGACTTTTTTCAATACGGGCATGGTTTTCATCAAACTCTCCGGAAAATTTCTAATGACTTAAGGCTAAATAAGCCAGAAAAATATCCCAGTGCACTTTGGCATCTAGAATCATGACATTTGTCATCAGTTTGGGAAGCCGAAACGGAGTCTTGGGCCAGGACGGCCCATGAAATGATATTCTAGGAAAGGAATTGGATTAGCTATCCAACCCTCTCATCAAACCGGTGGCGATGCGATGTTGCTCCTGATCTTCCATATCCAGAATACTGCCCAACACAGCTCGTATTTCATCTGTGTCAGCTGTTCTGGCTAAAGCGCGATAACCATCCACAATGGCAGTATCCACGCTCAAAGCCGCCGACATTAGAGCTTGGGTATCGTTTGCATCAATATCTTCCAGCGAATTCAAGATATCTTCTGATACCCAATGTGGATCCTGCTGCAGCCAGGTTTCCTTAATGCTGGCTGACAGGTCATCATCATATTTTCGCAACGCTTCTGCCATCCGATTTTCATGGCGATTGAGGTATTCCAATAGCCACTGAGCACGCTCAGAAGAAACAAGTTGCTCTAGTTCCTGGTATTTGTGGGATAAAGCGACATGAATAGATCGGGATTGATCTATAACATCGTGAACGGTGTGAAATCTCATAGCAAGTCCCTCCGTCAATAGTCACACTTAGTGTAGACCCAGAAGGCAACTTCAGTCTGATTTAAGTCAGAAAAAATAATTAGTTAAGTTTTTCTAAAAGATATAGCGCTCTTAATAAAGGATGGCCTACTGCGGAACAGCGTTTAGGCCATCCAGTGTAAGAAGTGCATGGCTTTGATTAGTTTGTTATAACTTTAGTTGTATATGAATGCTGCAGTGATTTTACAAACACTATGGACCGTGGGTAAGGAATCATTAATCTCAATTGACACTTCCTTGGAAGATGCAAAAGCCATCATAATTGCAGATAGAATATGCTGATCTCCTTCTTGAATATCTGCGGCATCATTACGACATGATGTGCCACCCCATGCCGATTTTTCTGTAAAGTAAACTCGTGTTAGCAATTGGCTTGCCGCATCGCTAGGTCGATTATTTGAAACTGGGTGCAGTATTCAAATTTTCTTTTCTAACCACTTCTGAGTAGCTTAAGCTAGAAGTTAATATGACTAAAATAGTGACAAAAAATTTCATAGTTTTCTCTCAAGTTATAATATTTTGCAAAGCGACGTAAAAAACGTCCCTTTGAGCTATTTGCTAGCATTATATTTGCTGATACATGAATACAATTTCGTCTTTAGTTTTAAACTCTTTATTTAAATAGAATTTTTCTGCTGGAGAATCTTTTTCTGTTAGTAATACAAGCACAGAAATACCATCCTTTTTAGCGCTAGAACTTAATTTTGACATTAGTTGGCTTCCTAAACCTCTACCTTGGTGATCAGGAGATACAAAGAGTTCTTCAACTTCTAGCTCTAAATTACCTAAGTAGCTATTTTTCCGAGAGAAAATAGCACCCAGAAAGACACCTTCTGCTTCACACAAGTAACCATAGAATCCCGGGCAATTAAACAAAATCGATAACCTTTCGATTGCCCATTCTTTTTTCCAATACTCATTCCAAGGTGGTTCTTTGGAGACCTTAATATAAAGCTCGGACAATTGGTTTATGTCGTCTTTTAGTATTTTTCGAATGTTCATATATGATTCTAGAGGCCTAGCTCACCGGAACCTATAACCAAAAACTAATTCAATCATAGTTTTTAACGCCCCGGTAAGGGCCAGTGGTGGAGTTAATTCTTTTGTGCTATGAAGCACAAAAAGAGCGACGGAAAAACTGGCCCTGCCTTGGCGATTTTTTATGTGCTGGACAGAAATTTATCCCCAAGGCTTTTCGCCAACCAATACGAATATAATTTTCTTATCGAAGCTGCTAGAGATAGCATCGATTTCCCATTGAATATATACATTTTGCTTCGAAGCGAAAGCTGCTAACAAAGCCGATTGATTAAATGTGAACGACGGGTCATCTTTGGGCAAATAGTATCGATCTGTACTCCCCTCGAACACAATGAATATTACTCCGTGATTTGGAGTATGAGCACTTCTAGAGTCAGTAATGATAGTTCTTATTTTTCCTTCTATGTCGCCCCCTGCGATAGAGAGACTTGAAAAAGCCATCATTAAAACGAATATTAAAATAGCTGATATTTTACTCACTAAGACTCCTTAATTTAATTTTTAGTACGATTTTTCGATGCCTAGTCACATAACACCTCAAGAATGGGCGCTTTAGCGCCGAAGGCACGTGCTAGAAGCGTTTGTTATGACTTTGCCTTAGCGACACCTACATACCTACCGGTACAACCAACTCTAAGACTGCCATTTTCTAATACCTGAAGTAGTTCTAATGGTACTTAGCTAACCCCGATTGCGGATACCTGATTTTGGATAAGATTGATAAGACGATTTCGTTCTTGCTCAATTCTATCCTCGTCATGTTTACGCCAAGATATACCCTTGTTGTTGTACGTTGCCAGCTCCTCAATAAAGGAGATTAGCCTTCGTTTTCTTAACCAGTAAAACATAGTTGTGAGGTCATAATGCCTTTGTATGCAATTATTCACAGCTACTTTTAGATACTTTACCATTATGGAGTAACCAGCTTACGCAACCAGTGATATTTGGCACGTTTACAACATTAAGATCCAAATACAAAGAAATATGAGGCTGCACCATCGCGATAGATTTAGAAATACAAGAATCACCATCTTTTTTGAAACTAACTAAAGCTGAGCAGCCCAAATTACCACACATTGACGAATGAACCACAGATACAACCTCTGTAGAGTTACTAACCCATGAAACGACAGTTGGAGCAATATCAGATTTGTATGATTCAATCTCTTTGATTTGCCTTTGCACATAGCTATTTGTACTGTCGCAAATGAATTGAGAATCACTACTAATGGTCGATGGCTCAATCTCTGTAGCTGAAGCATTAGAAAACACTCCAATAACTATAATAAATAAAAAGCATCCAGTTACTTTCGACATGTAGTCTCCTTTTGCATAAGGTTCTTGGTTAGGGGCGCCGAGTAGCGCAGCAACGATTTTAGGTGTTCCGTAGCAAAACCACTTTACTATAACTTTTTGTTATGTGTTTTTTGAAACTCTGGCTCGTACTTTCTAACTGACCACCTAAATGGAATATTAATAAAAAACATAATTATTAAGTGCAAACCTAGAAACGTTACCAACATGGGAAGGTATTTTGCGTGATTACCAATAATGCCATAAAAATATGAAACAAGAGCAAAGTCCCAAAGGTATGAACTTAGAGCAAATCCAATAAACACCATAAAAAAAGGGATCGCCATGTAACTTCTCTTTATACAGTAACTCATACAGCTATCTATGTATTCTTTGTCTTTTCCCTGAAATTCGGGAATCTTTGAAGCATTAAATACCATTCTTACTCACATAACGCCTCAATTTGCGGCGAGCGTTAGCGAGTCCGGCAACATTGACTTGTTAGCCGTGACTAGCTCGATGTCTGGTAAATTATCAGCGACTTCTTGATAGGTTTTACTATTGATAAGAACCTCAGTGATAACTGGCAATGGCTCTGCCCAAATTTCAGGTAAGTCGGCTTCACCTTGCATTACTATAGGAAAAGCCAATTTTTCCACTGGTGGACAGAATTCGGCTGAAACTCCTTGTTTGTTACCCCGTGCATCTATGCGATACCAGCCATAGCGTTTTGAATATATGGCGTTTAGACCATGAAGACAAAACGGAGGAACGTCTGTAATAGTTAAACGCTGATAGCATAAACCTGCTGGAATTTCATTTGCGCGTAACAGTGCGGCCAACAAATGACTTTTGGCATAGCAATAACCTGTACGATGTTTGAGGACATCTGATGCCTTACAAGTTACTGGGTTTTGTTCGTAATCCCAACTATGCCTTACTCGTCACGCACAAATTCAAAACATCTACGAGTAATTTCTTTAGCCTCAGAAGCCCCACTTGCAAGATCTTTTGCCTGTGCGAATACCTCTGGCTTTTCCCAGTCTATGTATTCTGAAGATGCTAAATATCTGTTCATGTCCTCAAACTCGAAAGACAGCTAACGAGACTTTAGAAAAACCCGCCTAAAAGCCCTCAGCAAGTGTTTAACATTCTTCTCAATTTGTTTCCAACTAGACTGCCAGATTATCGGTTTTCTTCAAGCATCCATTCGTATTTTATTGATTTATGCT
>JANQHX010000036.1 GCA_028282465.1 Gynuella sp. | reverse complement strand
TGAAGACTTGGTTAACGACATCAATGGTACTGACTTCAGTGGTCAGAATATGGATGTGTCAGCTGAATTAGATGCCTCTGGTGACATGGTTCTAACCATTAGAAACTTCTCATCTGAAGAAGTGATTGCTAGAACGGATGCCGAAGGTCGTTCCATGGAAGTTTCCGGTGGAGATCTGATAGGTGGTGTGGAACAGCAGTTATCCGGTTCTTTGAATTACGCTGCAACCGGCAACCAGCAGGTTGATCTCACTATTTCGGATGCCGAATCCAAAGGTGATTTCTATACCGGTGCCTCCGTTAGTAAGAGTTATGAGGGCGTAAATGGCCTGGGTAACGGTGACGTTCTAATCAACGGTGTGACGATCGGGCAAGCAAAAACCGGTGCTGATACGGCCTCCGCCGAATACGCGTCTGACAATACTAAGATCTTGTCGTCAAGTAAGGAAAAATCAGCCATCGCTATCGCAGCCTCAATTAACGAGGTATCTGGTGAAACCGGTGTAAGCGCAGTAGTGAATGCCACAGAAGTAGTAGGTGGTGACGGCAGCGCTATTACTGGTGCTAGCCCAACAACTGGTCAGTTCGCTATTGGCGATACTGCTGAGATCTACATCAACGGCTACAGTGCTGGTGTGGTTACACTCCAGGATGATGGCGCAGGTGCAATTGATACTGACCGTGCCAAGGCTGACGCCCTGAACTTAATCAATGGTGTGGCTGGTAAGACCGGTGTAACTGCAGTTGATAACGGCGTTTCATTAACCATGACCGCTGAGGATGGCCGCAACGTATCCATTGCTATTGACGACCAATCTGGTGCCAATGCATCAATTGGCGCTATGTTCGGAATGGACGCTGATAATGTTGCTGGCATTGGTGAATCTACCTTTGGTGAGGCTCCGGCCGATTCCAACAATGGTATCAGCGCTGAAAGTGCTACTTACCAAACAACTTACGGTACAGTGACTCTAGAATCTGCTGGTAACTTCACTATCGCCATGGGCTCCAATGGTGTTGATGAGCTTGAAGCCCTAGGTTTCTCTGAAGGTTCATACGGTGGCGCTGAAGATGGTACCTTCTTGAAAGACATTGACGTTTCTACCTTCGATGGTGCTCAGGATGCGATTGCCGCAATTGACAATGCCTTACAGACGGTAGCTAGCCAGCGTGCAGAGTTAGGTGCATTGCAAAACCGTTTCGAGTCTACCAGCTCCAACCTTCAGATTACTTCTGAAAACCTAGCAGCTGCAAACTCTCGAATCCGTGATGCGGACTTCGCTGCCGAAACCGCTGAACTTGCCCGTACGCAGGTATTGCAACAGGCCGGTATTTCCATTCTGGCTCAGGCTAACCAGCGTCCACAGCAGGTACTTTCACTGCTCGGATAATAACTTAACAGTTGAAGCGGCTTAGCCGCTTCAACTCAGAGTTATTGATTTATTCGAATAGTGAGCGAGGTGTTTATGAGTGACTTGAGAGCAGCCAATAACCAGCAGGTTAATGCCCAGTCCTTGCGTCAGCAAGGAGAAAGCTCTGTCACTAAAGCCGGCAAAAAACTGCCGGATCAGGTAACAGAAGAGGCGAAAGTTAGCCCGCTGTCAGAACCAGCAGAGAACGCCAAAGCGACAACTATTAGTCAACAGAAAAATGAGCAGGAGGAACCCAAAGAACTGGAAGAAGCCATTGCACAAATCAATGATTATTTGCAGTCCGATTCACGAAATTTGGATTTCCAAATAGATGAGGAAGCAGGGGTTACAGTAATAAGGGTTTTCGACTCCAAAACACAGGAGTTAATAAGGCAAATCCCTAATGAGGAGATGCTGACTCTGGCTCAGAAGTTGAATAAAGAAGAGCCGTTGTCGTTGTTTTCAGCTCAGGTGTGATAGCCAAGCAAAAGTGCCAGAAAATTGTTATTCAGTTTTTGACGCTTTTGAACAACGAGTTACATGTTGGACATAAAGCTTCGGCAACTGTTGCCGATAAACTTTATGTCCTTTACTCGTTTATGGCGGAGGTTTTATGGCCAGCATTCAATCCCTTGGAATAGGTTCAGGTATTCTGACCTCAGAATTTCTTGACGATATTATCGAGGCCGAAGGTGCAGCATCTAATCTACGCTTAGACTTTGAACAAGAGCGAGTAGAAGCACAGATTTCCGCCTATGGTGAAATTAAGAGTGCAGTGGATAAACTGGCTTCCAGTGTCAGCGCGTTAAGTTTAGAGTCTGCAATTAACAACGTAGATGCAAAATCCAGTGATGAAGATTCTTTCACTGCATCAACTAATTCCACAGCCAGCACTGGTTCCTATACTGTTAAAGTCGATCAAATTGCCACATCTCATTCGCTAGCAACCAAACAGTATGCCAGTGTGAATGACACCATAGGCACAGGCACCCTGAGTTTTAAATTTGGTGAGTTTACCTTTGATGGCAGTGACAATATCACCGCGTTTTCTGAAAACGAAGATACAACCGCTTTCAGCATCACAGTTGATTCCAGCAACAACACCTTGGCAGGACTAAGGGACGCTATTAATAATCTAGATGCAGGTGTTACTGCTTCAGTGGTAAACGATGGCACAGCATTTAGATTATTGTTTACCAGCGAAGAAAGTGGTGCTGAATATCAGATGGAAATTTCAGCTTCAGGTGATGCCGCTCTACAAAATCTTGCTTACAACCAAGCGCAGCAAGATCCAACTGCCAACATGGAAATGACTCAAAAAGGTCAAAATGCCGAGTTAGAAATAAACGGGCTAGCCATTACCAGTAAAGACAACAGTATTGATGAAGTCATTAAGGGTGTGAGTGTCAATATTACTGGTGACACAGGTGGAGCCATTAGAACCTTAAACATCACACGAGATACAGAAGGTGTGGTGAGTAAGGTTGAAACCATGCTAGAAGCATACAACGAATACCGAACCATATATAAAGCGGCGTCGGACTTTAATGCCACTGAAGAAATTGGCGGTGTATTACTGGGTGATTCCACCCTAAGAACAGTTAACTCACAAATTAGATCTACCTTGGTGGGAATTGTTGAAGGCATCAGTGGAGAAAAATATCGGTCACTTGCAGATATTGGTATTTATACCGATCAAAATGATGATTTCTTTTATAAAATTAATTCAGAAAAACTGACTGCTGCACTCAATGATGAAGCTGAAGTTGTTACTAAACTATTTGCTTCGGGTAAAGAATCGTCTGATCCATTTGTTGAATTTTTTTATACTACCAGTGATACCGAGCCCGGTGACTATGCGATTGAAATTACCCAACTAGCTAGTCAGGCTAAATTATTTGGTCAGACTGGTGCGGGTTTCGACTTTACCGTGCCCGTAAGTATTGGTGATTCCGCCGACTCATTGAATTTAACCATCGATGGCACCACGGCAACCGTTGAGTTAACCCATGGTAGTTATGCTACGGGCTCTGAATTGGCTGAAATGATTCAAAGCTCAATTAATGGAGATGACACCTTTGCCAACAAAGGTAAATCGGTTTCTGTTTTTTATAACGATACTGATAAAAGATTAGAACTGACTTCAAGTACCTATGGCTCAAGTTCAAGCTTAAGTATTAACTCTGTAGATACGACTTTGGCAACGTTAACAGGGTTGGGTACCGCAGGTCAGGGCGCTATTTCAGGTAATTATTTTTCAAGCTTAAGTGAGCAGTCTTTTGCCGCCTCAACTTCTCCAGGCTCAATTGAAATTACCGATTCAGGTATTAACTTTGACACCAATAACATCTCATTCGACTTAGAGATTACCAACACCACCAATGATGGTACTTACAACATTACCTTAGACGAAAATTGGGCAGATGTTACTGATACTGATGGTGTCATCACAAACGACAGAACTATAGACGAAGTGCTTACCTATATTCAGTCTGAAGTGGACACTGCAATCGGTGCAACCGGAGTGGTTACAGCTGAATTGAATTCTGCCAATCGTTTAGTTTTTAGAACTAACCCAACCTCTGGCTCTACACAGACCATTGAATTGACTAATTATGTTGTCGCCGCAACTGATGTATTAGGGTTGGATGATTCCGCTGGGGTGCAATCATCTGGGGTAACAGTCGATCCAGGCGCAGAATTTGAGCTGACATATACTAATCGCCTGGGCTCAGTCACTACAGGAACAATAGCGGTTCCAGATACTGTGTATGAAACTGGAGAAGACTTAGCTACCGCTATTCAAACTGCCATTAACGCTGACGCTGCTGTGCTTGCCGGTGCTCAACCCGCCACCACTACAACAGGTTCTGTTGATCTATCCGGTGAAGACTTTACCTCTGAAGAATTTGGTTTTGCATTTGATTTTAATGGAACTTCTTTTGAAGTGGTTGCTAATACTACCCCAGCAGGAGATACCAATGGTGACGGTAACACTGACAATATGGACGCCATTCAAGATGCAATTAATATTGCTCTTCTTGCTGGTGGTGAAGCGGCAAATTCTGTTATCGCCAATAACTCTTCAGGTAATTTATTTTTAACCACCGCCAATACCGGTTCAGCACAATCCATAGACCTAACCAGTGATGGCCGAGGTGCCTATACAACCTCTGGCACCCAGGTACTTGCGGCGGGTATTGATTTCAGCAGTGACAACGCCACAGTGGGTTTAATTGTTGATGGCGAAACCATTAACTTCACCATAGATGGTGATGGTAGCACCAGTGTTGAAGCCACAGTCGGTGTTATTCAAAATGCATTAGATACCGCATTGGCTGCCTACAATGGGGGTGGTGAGTTTGCAGCTGGTGATGTAGTGGCTAAGTTAGATTCCAGCAACCAACTCTATTTTGAAACGGTTTCAAAAGATGGGGTTGCAACTAACGCAACCTTTGGTGCTTTGGCATCAATCGAAATTGCAAGTTTTACTGACACAGTGGGTGGAGATCTTGGTCTGCTAACTGATGGTGTTCATCAAAACGGTTATAACGCGGCCGGTTTGGATACAGGTATTTTTTACGGTTTCGACTCGCAAGCCACGGTAGAGTATCAGCAGGATGAAGACGACTATGGGCGCTTTTCTATTTCCTTCGGTGCCGACACCACCATCACTGTTGATAGCGCCAGTTTAGTAGCCGCTGTCCAGCTAGGTGTTAATACAGATAATACAACAGAATCACCCATTGAAGGATCAGACGTAGCCGGCACTATTAATGGTGTTCAGGCCAGTGGAACAGGGCAAATTTTAAGGGCTGGAGACGGGAGTAATGCTGCCACCAATGGTTATATTTTAGGTGGACCAGGTGCGGACTTCACGTCTGCGGTAACCATTGATGCCACCAATAACACCTTAACCATTGAGGTTGATGGTATTGAGTCTGGAACCATTACCTTAACCAATGGTGCTTACAATACCGGTGAAGCCCTCGCCAATGAACTTGAAAACAAAATTAACGCTGATTCCAACCTAACAGCCGAAGGTGTTTCAGTTGATGTCCAGTACGACGCTGACACTGCAATATTTGGTATTTTTTCTGTCTCCAAAGGTTCCAATTCAACCGTAGACATTAAAGAAATTACGAATGATGGCTCTACGATATTTGGCCTATCTTCATCCACCCAGGGTGTCGATGGTAAAGACCTTAGTGGTCAACTGGACGCAGCCAAAGGCGTGCAAATAAAAGTAACGGGTGGCTCCACTGGTGACAGGGGCACCATCAGTTATGTTGAAGGTATCGCGACTACTCTGTCTGATCTTCTGGACAATTATTTAGATGCCGGTGGATCCATCTACAACCGCATCGAAGCCTTGGAAGATCAAGCAGAAGAAATTGAAACTGAAAGAACCACAGTTGAAACTCGATTAGAAACTCGCAGAGCACAAATGGCTGCTCAATTCGCTTATTACGACAGAATTATTAGTACCATGAACACAACAGAGGATTATCTGGTTCAGCAATTTAAAGCATTAAGTGGTAGTAATGATGATTAAAAAGGACTGAATTACTACACATAAGCATTTTCTACTGACAATACGAAGATATTTTTTTTCAAAGGCATTAGAGGTAGGGCATTTCGATCCGTCTCGAATTCAACATTGCAAACACTCCATGGCAAATACAATATGGCAAACAAAAGTGCCAAGGTACAAGTATCTATAGGTCACTATTTAAATTGTGCTTACATTCATTCGCTCGAGCTCTTTAACTAATAGTCCCAGTAATCAATAGCACTAACCCGTTGCACCTGCTTCAAAAAACTAACCCTGACAGTAAAACTGATACATACCCCCAAAAGAATCTGGATAAGTGTGTTCAAAAACTTCCCAACTCTTTAAATCAGTAATGCTGGTATCTAAACCAAACATATCATTATGTTGCTGTACTTGGGTTCTATTTAATAAGAAACCAATAAATCTAAGATTCATGCTATCCATCAAGGTTTCAAGTTGCATGGGTGAAAACTGAATTTCATGCTCATGGAAAAGCAGGTCTCTACAACCACTGGCGTTGTAAAAATCTGGACTCTCAAGCACCGCTTTATAAAAGCCATTATTTTTTCCTGTCATGATTGCCATACGAAATCGGCGCATATCTTCTGGGCTACTAGTGATATTATTCCGCGCAATCAACTCTCGAGAATGACTGATTATTTTTCTTGCTTGCCTAGAATAAAGTCCTATTTTCATTAAGCCATTGGGTAGCAAAACCTCAGTGAGGCTTTTCCATCCTTTCTCTGGGGCGCCCATATGATGCAATACACCGGAACACTCAATAATATGAAACTTCTTCTTCAGAGCAGATAGATCCAAAATATCAGCTTGGTAAAATTCAATATTTCGAATACAGTGTTTGTCAGCCATGCGCTTGCCATAAGCAAGGCTTCTTTTACTTAAATCAATGGCTGTTACATTTACGTTTCGAAAATACTTTGCCACTTGTAGGGCATGCCTGCAGGTGCCTGCTCCTGCTACTAAAACTTCTATTTCGCCAGTATTAAAGAATGATGGCGCCCTAAACCCTTTGAATTTCTCTTCTAATGCGCGGCCATAATTAGTGGGCGTACTGTAGGTCAGGTTTAACCATCTGGGATAAGGGTTTATTTCGTATTGGTTTTGTACTTTTAACGAAGCCTTGTCAACAATTGGGCTAATACATTCTATTGTTTTGGCAATTTCTTTTTCTTCTTCAAACTCATACAGCGCGTGCTTAATTGCACGTCGCGCATAATTTGGCCAGCGATTAATCGGGAATTGAGTCATAGCCAGTTGATCGGGCAAATCAGAAAGTGGCAGATACATACTGTACATTAATACTGCGCCACAGATGTCTGCTGGTTTCCATTGATAATCTTGAGTGACCAGGCTGATCAGTTTTTTGAGTTCAAATAGTAAAGTCTTCTCATCTTCATCAATATACATCACATATTCTGTGGTGCTGGCGTATATTGAAAGAGAGCTGATGAGCGACACTAACTCATTGGGTATGTCGCCATTGGTTAAACTCTCAACAAATACTTGTTTACGGATGTTAGAGACAAACATTTCTAAATCGGCTGACTTGAAATTGATTTTTGAAATGCAATCAATCAAGAATTCATCGTTTGAGATTTCATCGAGACTAATTTCAAACTCTTTAGTACCAATGTTGTACTTATGCCGAATGATTGACTCAGTAATGTTAGCGAGTGCGGAATAGTTGGCGCCATTTAATGACAAGTAAAACTTAACATCCGCTTCTAGATCCGGGTCATAATTATTTGCCTTAATACTTGAAAGGGTTTCAAATAACTTGGCAATGATGTGGTCATCTTCAGGAAATTCCCTCACCAGAAGACGATAATCTTGAAATGCTTCTTCGATGCGGCCTTGTCTGGCTTTTGTGTAAGCTAATGAACTTGCGGCTTTTGTTTCTTTAGGGCCAAGCACAATGGCTTTTTCAAAAGCGACACAGGCTTTGTTCAATTCTTGTTTTGCCAGATGCACATGGCCTCTACTAAACCAAAGGCCTGCAATCTTAGGTGAAAGTGATAACGCTTGGTCTAAATAGTTTTCAGCTTGACTGTAGAAACCTTCATCTAATGCAATACGACCCAATATATTCAGCGCTTGTGCACTAATAAACTTTTTGGTGATGGGGTCAAAGTCAGCTTCCAGCAACTTCCCAGCAATGAGTTTGGCCTGTAGTCTGTTTTGACTGCAATGCTCTGACTTTAGTCTTGGGTTGCAGCTTTTTTCATACTTTTCTAAAGCCAGAGCTAATTGCTGATCTGGTGCAAATAATACTGGATCAACCGATTGTTCAGTCTTAATCGCGAGCTGGTTATGACGGCCCATTTTTTCCTCCTGTCCGGTAACGCTTTGCCGGTTCAGTTTGCTTGTAATGCCAGGGTTTGGATTCGCTGGTTTATAAAAAATGCTTATTTATCAAAGCGATAGGCTTTGATTGAAGTACCAGTTCATCCCTTGCTGTGTAGTATTTGCAACCCTGATGCCACGCTGTTTCTGAAAGATTCACAATTTCTTACTCAAGAATTGTGAACCTGAGCCGCTATTAGTAAATGTCTTGACTATGTTTGTATTGTTTATCCTTAGTTACCTGTTGTGGGGGAACGTATGTATAACTTGGGTGCCCAGAAGTACCAATCTTTAGACGTGGAAACGGGAATCATGGATGCTGATCCTCATCGCTTAATTCAGCTATTGTTTGAAGGTGCGTTAGCGAGGATTGCGAGAGCTAAAGGCCACATTGAGCGTGGTGAAATTGAACAAAGAAATAACACCATCAATTCGGCTATCTCAATTATTGGTGGTCTTAAGGACAGTTTGAATTTAGATGCAGGGGAGCTGGCCTTAAATTTAGAACGGCTATACGACTACATGGAAAATCGGTTGTTTGAAGCTAATATAAGAAACGATCTCGCTGGCTTGGACGAAGTTGCACGGCTGCTGGCAGAAATAAAATCGGGTTGGGATGGCATTAGGGAAGAGGCTCTACAGCAAAAACCTTCAGGAGAATAATATGGCGATCTCTGATTCACAACGCATAACTTCAAATCAAAATCCTTTGGTGGCTGATATGGAATCGGTATCCAAACAGGCCGAGAAAATTTTGCATACGGGTGAGTGGAAAGAGATCGCAAGCTTGGAAGTCAAACTAAAAAATCTACATTCCAGGGATCAAGAGGTCACTCTTGAGCCCGACAAATCCTCTTTCAGAGAACAGCTTTTTCAGTTAGATACTCAACTGAGACAGGCAGTTACTCAATCAATTTTCAATCATTAGTTAGCTTAAAATTCGTAAGAAAAGTTTTTTTCGTCGCTTTGTTAATTAAAGAACCGCCAAAGAAATTGCTGCCAAAGTTCAGGCACTTCGCGTCCAAAATACGAGGAAATAAATCAGGGTTTTTATATAAAAGTGTGACCGTATGTGTCAGTTTGTAACGCAAAAACCCCAATAAAATCTAATAGTTAAGGCATTTTCTTTAAGTTCGCCAAAAAAAAAGCCTGTTCTACGTCAGCCATGGTCAAATTTTTTCCTGCCGAATATTTGACTACTCTGACATCGCCGACTTTACTTGTGCTTACCAGTCAAATTGCTGACAAGGTCACAGAAAAAATGGGTCAAGTTATTATTCCAAGGGATAGCTAGCTCAAAAACTGAATGTGACTTCAGTAGTTAAAAAAAGAATGTGGGCAGACATTCAGGTGTATTAGGGATTTAGAGTTATGTGGCGCGAATTAAAAGTATTAATTATTGATGATGAAGACCAGCGAAGACGAGAGCTGGAGGTTATTTTCGAATTCCTTGGTGAAGAGTGTTGTGTCACCGGCACCGAGGGTTGGACTGACAAGGTTAAAGCAACCTTTCCTACCACTGACGAAGTGGTTGCAGTATTTGTAGGCTACTGCAATCCAGGTTTAGGTAAAGTGATTGCGGATATTTATGGCTGGGATTCAGCCGTACCCGTGATCAGAATAGGCAATGATCAAAGTGAAGAGGGTCTTAGCGAAGAGCTTGCGAAGATAATTATTCACCGCATGACTCATCCACCTACTTACAACATCTTAATGGATACCCTTCATCGAACTCAGGTCTACCGTGAACAGATGGATTTAAC
>JANQHX010000034.1 GCA_028282465.1 Gynuella sp. | reverse complement strand
GTATTGGCATGATGAGCAAGCTGGTTCAGATTGGATGCCAAACGGGAGTCCCCCAGAGCTGATAGCAGTAACGCCAATTGCTGCTCATTGACTTGGGGTTTGCGCAATACCCGTCGCTTTTTTGCTTTGCCCTCTAGCAGAGCTTCCCGAATATAAGCTCCCAATGCTCGATGGCCTGCCTGTTCTTGGAGATAGGCACGTTCTTCTACTGTCAAACGAAGGGAAAAGGGCTTGGGCTTGCGGTCAGGATCGTTATCATTCGCTGCTGAGACCTGTTCAAAAGCTCCCGTAACATCAACGGGCTTGACTGAAATACTCATAAGCGTGGCCCCTTTAGCGTAGGGACGTGCTTCTCAAGGTAGGTGTTCCAGTCTGCTAATGTCTCAAAAAGCTGCTCCACTTCTTGGTCTGAGCGAATCTGTTCAAGTGCTTCTAGGGGCACTTGATTAACCCTATTCAATGCCTTGGAAACAGTGCCTTCTGGGTTCGATTTGGCTCCCTCAGCGGGCACCATCACCGAATTATTAAAAAACCGCTTTATTCGAGCGGTTTTTTTTCGTCTACAGAAAGTTAAATCAATTTCCGATTTGTAACCCAAACGACCTTAACTATCTTATTTCCCATATTCCGCCCTTAGGTATTTTTTCAAAATCATTCAACGCCAAGTATTTAAGCGTACGCAGCTTTTATCTTTTCATCCCAAAATGTCCCTGTTCTTGCATTAGCTAATAGAGGCTAAGTCGTATTAGGGTAACGTTGTTTAAGAGACTTATTTAGCTCTGTTGTTTTATTTAAGAGATTTAGAAGTAATTTTGCCCAACCTACAAGGATGTTAAGGATGAATATTAATATTAAGAGTTTATTTCCAGTTGTGCTGTCATTTGTTTTAGTAGCCTGCGGAGGCTCTGGGGGGTCTAGTGGAGGTTCAGATCAGGATGATACAAATGGCGGAGGTGACGGTGGAGCTAGCAGCGGAGGCAGTGGTTCTGGTGGTAGTGATGGCTCTGGAAGTAGTCCATCCAGTCCTATTCCTGAAGCCTTAGGAACTATTTCTAACGCTGGGGCTTTAGTTTCTTTGGTTGCCACAGACGGCAACCTTGATGACCTAATCGAGTTGGGTTTAGACACTGGTGATAGTGGCGGATTGTTTTATGGAGCTGCATTTGGCGTTTTGGGCTTGCCAGCACCAGAGGTGGTTTCTGAAACTGAAACAGTTACAGTTAAGGCTTACGATTGCGTACAAGGTTCAGCAACCCTGACGGAAACTGAACAAGACTATAGTGACGATACCGTCGCCACAGGTTATGTATTATTAGAACTGGATGCAGAAAATTGTGAATCTTCGTTTTCCACATTAACTGTTATTGTCGACGGAGAGTCAAAATTTCAGACCTTGACAAGTGTCGGGCTAGATAGCGCATCGATTGGCTTCGCAGAACTTCAGTGGGTAACCCAGGCCATTGGTTACCTAAATAGTACTGAAGATGCTGGTGGTGAGTTAACTTCAAGAGTTTTTTATAACGGCTACTCTAATTTAAGCCTGAAAAATACTAATCATGCGAGCGTTGTTCACTTTGACTGGCTAATCGAAGATTTAAATAATTATGGTGAAGGCAGCTTAAGAGTCTATACGACCGCCGATATTATTGAGTTCCCAGAAAGTGAAAACCCTGCAATCGGTGAATGGGTTATTGTCACATCAAATATGACGATAGAATTTGAATTAGTTGCTGAAGGCGTGGTTCAAGTTGTTGTGGATGGGGGAGCACCTGTAGAGTATTTCCTCTAAAGCATATGAAGTTATGAAATAAACCAGCCCTGGAACGGTATAAGAATTACTATTTCAGGGCCTAACCTCACAGAATAGTTTGTCAACGTTACACATCGAATGCTGCGAGTTTACTGCTGTTCTTTAAATAATTTACGGTTAAAGATCGCGTTGAAAATTAAGGCTTGAGTAAAAATAATGAGTTAGTTTATTTATTATCTTCTGCGGGCATATAACCTTCAATCTTGTCGTAGTCATCGCCACTTAAAAACTTCTCCATCTGCTCTTGAATATATTTTCTTGCCGTCATATCCATCATATTTAAATGTTTCTCATTAATTAATCGAGTCTGGTGTTCTTGCCATTCTTGCCAGGCTTTGGCGCTGATGTTATCGAAAATGTCTTGGCCTTTTGGGCCAGGGAAGGGTGCTTTTGCCAGACCCTCTAATCCCGTTTTATATTTTCTGCATTGAACTATGCGAGTCATGTTTAAATCCTGTTTAAAATTTTAATTTTGAAATAAGTTTTTTAACCGGAGCGGCTAAGCCCACTTCTTCATCGGCCAGAGTCGGGTTGTACCAAATGGCATTTGCTTCTGAAATTGTTTCATGATCGAGGCGCAGTAGAACTGGTGTGATATCAAGGTGGTAGTGACTGAAGGTATGTCGAAAGCTTTGCCAGACCTGAAGTGTTTGGTCGCCATATCTCGTAGCAACAAAATCTCTTAGAGACTCTTCGCTGTCGAATTCAGGGAAGCTATATAAGCTCGCCCAAATGCCGGTTGCTGGCCTTTTTTGAAGTTCGGTTCTGCCATCTGCTAACTGAATCATTAGCATCCAGGTTTGTTTGCTAGGTTTATCTTTTTTAGGTTTGGAAGCTGGAATAATTTGAGTTAAGCCTTCCAAATTAGCTTTGCAGTCTGTTTGAAACGGGCATATAGAGCAGATGGGTTTGCTGCGCTTACACACAGTTGCCCCTAAATCCATTATGGCTTGGGTGTAATCGGCATTTCGAGTTTTTGGGGTATATCGTTCGGCAACTGACCATAGTTGTTTAGTAACAGACGGCGTGCCCGGCCAGTCTTTTATGGCCAGGTACCGGCTGAGTACACGTTTTACATTACCATCCATAATAGCAGTCTGTTGGTCTTGGGAAATGCTTAATACCGCCCCTGCAGTAGATCTGCCAACCCCTGGCAGTTCTTGCATGGTATCTAAGTCAGTTGGAAAGTTACCCTCAAATTTTTCTGCAACCAACCTTGCGGCTTTATGAAGATTGCGAGCTCTTGAGTAGTAGCCTAAGCCAGTCCAAAGATGCAGTACTTTGTCTTCTTGCGCGTTTGCTAAGTCTTGCACACTAGGAAAAGTTGCCATAAATCTCTCGAAGTAGGGAATAACCGTAGTGACTTGTGTCTGTTGCAGCATTATTTCTGAAACCCAAACCCGATATGAGGTTTTATTCTGTTGCCAGGGTAGATCTTTGCGACCGTGGTGGTCCCACCAGGCTAATAGTTTTTCCGAAAAGCTTTGTCTCAATAGAATCCCCTTAGGGTATGACATTATTAAAAACAGTTTGGCAAAAAAAAGGCCGCGTCTTGCGGCCTCGTATCGTAACGAATTAATTAATCCAGTTGGGATAGATCTCTAACCGCACCTTTATCAGCACTCGTGGTCAACTTGGCATAAGCTTTTAGTGCCGGAGTCACTTTACGTGGTCTGTTTTCAACTGGTTTCCACGCATCTTTACCCTTGGCTTCCATGGTTGCTCGACGATCGACTAATTCCTCATCCGAAAGATCAACATTAATTGTTCGATTAGGGATATCAATTTTAACTATGTCACCATCCTTTACTAAAGCAATGGCTCCTTTGTCTGCTGCTTCAGGCGATGCATGGCCGATAGACAAGCCGGATGTACCACCAGAAAAACGTCCATCTGTTAACAGCGCACAGGCTTTTCCAAGTCCTTTAGATTTTAGATAAGAGGTGGGGTAGAGCATCTCTTGCATGCCAGGGCCGCCAATAGGGCCTTCGTAACGAATAATAACCACATCACCGGCCTGAACTTCATCCCCTAGAATGCCTTTTACCGCTGAGTCCTGGCTTTCAAATATTTTTGCCTTGCCTTCAAACACGTGAATGCTTTCATCCACCCCAGCCGTTTTAACAACGCAGCCATCTTCTGCAATGTTGCCTTTTAATACGGCTAGACCGCCATCTTTAGAAAACGCACGTTCGTAAGAACGGATGCATCCATCAGCGCGATCGCCATCCAGAGTTGGCCAGCGCGTGCTTTGGCTGAATGCGACCTGAGTAGGAATCCCCGCTGGCCCTGCTTTATAAAACTCTTTAACACTCTCTTCGGTGGCAGTCATGATATCCCACTTATCGAGAGCTTCTTTCATCGTTTTGCTATGAACAGTAGGTACATCTGTGTGAAGCAAACCAGCACGATTCAACTCACCCAATAAGCCGAAAATACCACCGGCTCTGTGGACATCTTCAATATGGTATTTTTGTGTGTTCGGTGCAACCTTGCAAAGCTGAGGTACTTTCTTAGACAGCTCGTTCATGTGATCAAGGTTGTAATCCAGTTCGGCTTCCCGCGCGATGGCCAACAAATGCAAAATGGTATTGGTTGAGCCGCCCATTGCGATATCCAGTGTCATGGCATTTTCGAACGCTTTAAAAGAGCCAATGGAACGAGGCAAAACTGACTCGTCATCTTCCAGATAGTATTGATTAGTGATTTCTACAATACGCTTACCAGCTTCCTCAAACAAACGTCTGCGATCCGCATGTGTGGCTAAGGTTGTTCCGTTGCCAGGCAGTGATAAACCAATGGCTTCAGTCAAACAGTTCATTGAGTTGGCGGTAAACATTCCCGAACATGAACCACAGGTAGGACAAGCGCTGCGCTCATACTCTGCCACTTGTTCGTCGCTGGCGTTATCGTCAGCGGCAATAACCATGGCATCCACAAGGTCTAACTTGTGTTCAGCCAGTTTGGTTTTACCTGCTTCCATAGGGCCACCGGATACGAAAATAGCTGGCACATTCAAGCGCATGGCGGCCATTAGCATTCCCGGTGTAATTTTGTCACAGTTAGAAATACATACGATGGCGTCTGCACAGTGGGCATTCACCATGTATTCCACTGAGTCAGCAATGATGTCTCTAGAAGGCAAGCTGTAAAGCATGCCGTCGTGGCCCATTGCAATACCATCATCCACAGCGATAGTGTTGAATTCTTTCGCTACCCCGCCTGCCTTTTCGATTTCACGAGCCACCAATTGCCCAAGATCTTTTAGATGTACATGGCCTGGCACGAACTGAGTAAAACTATTCACCACTGCAATAATAGGCTTGTGGAAGTCTTCATCTTTCATTCCCGTTGCTCGCCAAAGCGCTCGGGCACCGGCCATATTTCGGCCATGGGTAGTGGTTTTGGAACGATAATCAGGCATGTTGTTATTCTCTTGTAGTGTCTCTTGAGCAGCCGCGAATAGACTAACGACTGAAGGCTTTATCTTATGCTAAAAGTTTAAGGATTTTAGCTAACAGTCCAAGAGGCTGGAAAGTGAGTTTTTTGCAAGGTTGTGTTGTGGGGAGGGGAATGAAGCCGGTTTGTCCGGCTTCATATGTAATTACTGGCAAAGTTGGTTTTCTAAGTTAGTTAGAGTCTCGTCAGTTATTCTATATTGCTCAATCCAAGAACCAAGTCCTGGATCAGGCTCATATTTAATGTATAAATTGTTTGTATCTGTGGTTACTGTTACGCCATCACGGAACTGGTGTTCAAAATTGTTTTCATTCAGTTGAGCAAAGCTACTTTCATTTTTTGTATAGCAAGCCTCTGTTTCATTCCAACTGTAAAATCTCCAGTTGATACCATCCATATTCATGTAGGCATACTCGAAGTGAACACCCTGGAATCTTCTTCCTTCCCAAATAATATCGGCAACGTTTTGAGCATTTAAAAGTGGCGTACCTGGAACAACTGTACAAATGTTTTCCTGCAATTCTGTTAGCCCTATGTCAGCATCGATATTCACAAGCTCATGGGTGCCATCCATGTCATAGTCAACAGCCACTCCGACAGATGTTTGTTTGAATACTGTGGGGACTGATTGAGAAGTATCCCATCCCCAGTAGAAATAGATTTCTGGCGTTTCAATTAAATAGTAATTCTGATCTGACTGGGGATAATAACAGTTTGCTGAATCAATATAGTTGAAGTCTAAAACGTTACCATCTGACTCAATTACTGTGTAAAAACCATCCCAACCATAGACGCCAACTAACTCAGACACTGTTGTACTGATTTCTGGATTTGGGTCTGGCTCGATGAACTCAACAAACTGACTCGGGTTACAGATAGTGTTTTCAAGTTCCGTAACTTGACGATTAGCAATGGGAAATACTCCCAACAATTGATTCTCTGAATCTGGCCTCCAGCGATATAAGTTAGAGTCATCATAGGTATACTCAAAAGAGCTACCAAAATAGTCAAAAGACAGGCTATCTTGATCACCGGATACCGCAGGGAACACTTGCTTATTGAAACAGGTCGGAGGTACGTCAGAAAACTCTCTACCTTGTGAATATTCGATCAGCCCGTTTTGGTTAAAGGTCATGTAGTGATCCACAACTTGATCAATAGTAGAATAATCGTCATCAAACCAATAAGGCGAAAAAGTCCATTCCCAAACTGTAGCTGTCATTGCTGACAAGTCTGTAACAGGATTTCCAACTCTGCTCTGACATATATTTGATTCAATTTCAGCCTCTGTGACGCTTGCATATGCGTAGAAAAAATCACCATCGGAATCATAAGTAAGTGTTAAACCAGTATGGTCTTTGGATGCAGTGAAGACTATATTTTTTGTATGTTCACCCCAGTTGAAGTAAAAAACGTCATCAGTAATGTGTTCTAGTGGCCAAGGTTGTGACCAGCTTATGTAGCAATCATAGCCTTCCATAAATCTATAAAACGTATTTAGTTCAGCATTTTTAAAGCTTACATATTGGTTTTCTTCGGTAGTTCTTAGTAGCCCAATGAAATCTTTAATATCAGTCACTTTTTCAATACCAGTGTCTGTATCAGTACTTGAACCAGTACCGGAGTCGGTGTCTGTGTTAGTGCTTGACCCAGTATCAGTACCGGAGCCAGTATCTGTGTCAGAGCCGGTGTCAGTGCTTGACCCAGTATCAATACCAGAGTCCGTGTCGGAACCTGTATCGGTATTCGAACTAGTATCAGAGCCTGTATCAGTCCCTGGTGCAGGATCATCGCCACCAGAGCCATTACCACCTGTACACGCGCTGACTGCAACAGCAAAGAAAATAGTTAAAAAGAGTTTGTATAGAATATTCATGGTTTTCCATCCATGGTAAAAGTGGACGAAATTTATACTCTATACAATGATTGAGTCAATGGATGGTTTTGATCTAACAATGTTAGATTCTAATGGTATTGATTTAAAACCATACAACATAGTTTCTACTTTAAAGACTCCACAAACCCATCATATGCCGGCTTAGGATTAAACTGATTATCAAACAACAATCCATATTGTGGGCTTTGCCAGAAAGAATTTAGCCAGCTATCTGCATCTCTAAATCCCCAGACAGTAATGGCAAACTGGTTGGCTTTCGGAAGGTTTCTGAAGGTTTTAACAACATCATATACCCGCTGTTTTTGTTTATTGGCATGAGACTTTGTGAATGTGAAGTTTTGACGTGTTTCAGGGTTGGCTCTTACATCTAATTCGGAAACATGAACCAATAAATCGCGCTTCGCGATGTCGTCCATAGCTTTTTTTATTTGCGACTTTGACGGGAAGTTAATATCTATGTGCATCTGTAAACCGACTCCATCAATAGAAATACCTCTGCCTACCAGATCATCCACCATATTCATGGCAGCTTTCCGTTTTATGTTGTCATAGGTGAGTCCGTAGTCGTTATAGAACAGCAGTGCTTCTGGGTCTGAATCGTGGGCTGCTTGAAAAACAGTGGCGATATAGTCTGGGCCCATATGTTTATAAAACACTGAATCTCGATAACAGTCATCTGCGCGAGTGCAGCCATCTCTGAATGCTTCATTCGCAACATCCCAGCTCGCCACAACATCTTTATATCGAGTGACCATTTCTGCCACCCATTGCAGGACGAGTTGAGTGAATTCTTCGTCACTGCCCGACCAGTTTTCCAGAAAGTCTGGGGTGGCGTATTCGTTATGCCATACCAAAGCATGGCCATGTATTTTTAAATTGTTTTCTCTAGCGTAATTAGCGATTCGATCTGGGGCATCCCAGTTAAAAACCAGTTGTCCGTTAGATAATGAGTTTGCCACAATCGGATGCATCTTCATTTCATATTCGGCGGTAACCTGATTAAAAGATTGATTTAAAATGGTCAGGTATTTATCGCTTTCTGGGTGAGTGTCAAATTGTCTCGCTTGAACAGCCATGCCAATATTAAAACTGGCTAATGACTTTAATGAAGGTGTGTCTTCTAATGAGCCTACAGCCTTATTTTCCTCAGGTTTAGTTGAGTGTGTCTGACAGCCTGAGATGAAACAAAACAACAATAAAACAGGCAGTATTATGGCTGCTTTCATGAAACAGTCTCTTTGTTTACTATTGACTAATTATCATGAAGAAACCTGAGTCTGAAATCAAAAATATGTCGTGATGTGATTCATTGGCTATTTAAAAGGCCCTAACTTTCTTTCGAGGATATGAGTAATGCGTGAAGTTCCCTTTGCAACAGAGTTTCATCACCAAGGTTCATTTCCACAAGTCTCCTCAAATGACTGGCACTGTCTAAATCTATAGATGTACATTCCACTCCAATTCGATGCGGCTCTAAATGAGCAACCTTTATTTCCATATTAATGGTTATTTCTGATCCTGAGATGGTAAATTCAAAGTTGCCACTGTCCTCTAACTGAATGTTGTCAAAGTTGTCCTCTGTTATTAACAAGGCTCCTTTTAAACTCACATCGTGAACTTGTCCGGTGATACGATGCCCACTCACATTAAGTTCTGCGCTTGAATCAAAAACGACTCTTGCAAATCGTCGCTTATCTCCGTCTTCCATGGTTTCTACCTTAAAAATTTATATTATTTTAAGTTTAGCAGCCAACAGGAGGTTTTCCCTCTTACATGGGCATTGTCGGAATTATTAGAAGTAGCGAGTAGAAAAAGGCGAAAATAAGCAGATATATACAACTGTTCTTGTTTACCATGCCCCAAGATTTTTATAGGTGAAAACTCTGTGTCCAGTAAAACATTAATTCTTGCCGGGGGGTGGGAGGGTCACTTCCCACTGGAAATTGCTAAAATTATTAAAGACATTGAAGCAGAAAAGAATATAGCGGCATTTATACATACCGATTTATCTGTGCTAGAAACTCCAGAAACCTTGGCATCCTTCGATTTGGTTATTCCATTGTGGACCATGGGAACTCTATCTGAATCACAGTCTAAAAACCTAGTAACGGCCATCGAAAGTGGCTGTGGATTATTAGGCATACACGGGTCTGCAGACGGTTTTAGGGAAAATATAGACTACCAATGGATGTTGGGTGGTCAATTCGTAGCCCATCCAGGTGGTGTCAAAAATTTCAGTGTACAAATTTCAAACGTTGATCATGAAATTACTAGAGGAATTCAAAATTTTTCGATTCACTCAGAGCAGTATTTCGTACATATTGATCCATCAATTAATATTCTAGCCACGTCAACACTTAAGGGTGACGAAGAGCCCGAGGCTTGGTGGTATTCTAAGGTTACGTTGCCAATCGCCTGGACCAAAAACCATGGCCATGGCAGGGTTTTTTACTGTTCCCTTGGTCATCATCCAATAGATCTGGACGTGCCAGAGGTCAGATCCATGATCAGTCGGGGTTTAGACTGGAGTCGGAGGACAAACAATTGAATATTTTCAAGAAGGTATCCATGGTGGAAAAAAATGCTGCTCTTCCCGGCAGAGGCTACTATGGTTTTCAATTACCAGATACTCACTATGTTAATCAACAAGACTTAACCTCACCGACTCAAGCAGGCCATAAGATTTTAATATTGGGGCTTGGGTGCTTTTGGGGGGCAGAACGTTTGTTTTGGCAACTGGATGGTGTTGTGAGAACCGCCGTCGGCTATGCGGGTGGTTATACCCCTTACCCAACTTATGAAGAGGTATGTTCAGGTATGACCGGCCATACAGAGGTGGTTTGGTTAGACTATGACCCAAGTGAAATAACCTTTGATGAGCTACTTAAAGTGTTTTGGGAAGCTCATGATCCCACTCAAGGAATGCGACAAGGGAATGATAAGGGTACTCAATATCGGTCAGCTATATATGTTTCAGAAGATGATCTTGAGGCTGCGAAAACATCCCTTGATCATTACCAAACACTCTTGTCTGCCAAAGGTTTTCCTGAAATTACAACAGAAATAAAAACTGGCCAAATGTTTTACTTTGCCGAAATATATCACCAACAGTATCTAGCCAAGAACCCAAATGGATATTGCGGCTTAAAAGGAACTGGGGTGACTTGTGTTTAAGGATTGTTTTTGAACTCAATAAGTCAATATGCCACGCAACTAGTGGAGAAGTTGCAACAGCTAGAGAAAAGGGTAGAAGATCATGACCTTTTTAATCTAGGTTATATCATTCCGCAAATCTATTTATTAGAAAACCATTGGCTCGAACACGACTTCGATGGTTCGGAACATGATTTCTTTGGAGACTTAGAGGATCTGCTCGAACACTCTATGAATCAGGACAGTCTTGGGAAAGATGACAGAAACAAAGTGCTGTTTTACTTAAATAGCGTTAGATAACTCAATCTTTTCTGTTAGATATAAGACGCTCAAACCTTTCGCCCAGGAAAATATTAGTCTGTATGAAATTTAAAACAATTCTTACCTGCTTCTTTAGCCGAATATAGAGCTTTGTCAGCAAATTCTATTAACGACTGGTACTGTGAAATGGTACTTGAATTAATGCAGCAAATACCCAGGCTAATGGTAACAGGTCGATAAGGGTTCTCCATGGCTTCTACTGCCGCTCTCATGCGTTCCGCAATATGTGCTACGGCAATACGTTCTCGGTTTTTAATAACGACAGAAAACTCTTCTCCGCCAAATCGGGCCAGAAAGTCGTTGTCTCTCAGAGTTAATGAAAGAGTGTCAGCAACTCTGGATAAGACTTCATCGCCGGCAACATGCCCAAACTTATCATTCAGAGATTTGAAATCATCAACATCTATCATGATGACTGTAAGTAATTTGGGAAATAATCTATATTCTGTGAATGTTCTACTTAGGTAGTTTTCCAATGCCCGCCTATTTGGAATCTTAGTTAGTTCGTCCGTTAGGCTTTGTTCAATTAACTGTAATTCTTTGCCGATTTGAGCTTGCTCTTTTAGTTCGTTTTCAATAACAACGCTTAATGAAGCTGCCATCAGTTCGATGAACTCTATCTCGTCATTGGTAATATTATCTTTCGGTTCCAAATCAGAAAAATTTATAGTGCCATAAATTTTTCCCTGAATTTTAATGGGAGCCGATATGTATGATTCAAGCTTTAAATCTTTGTAAGCTGGGTGCCCGCTCATGCTCGGTAATAAACCAACTTGATCATATTTAATGCTTTGACCCGAACGATATACTGCTGCGCAGTAAGTATTGGACAGATCAAAATGTGTGCCTGGCTGCATACTATCTGTAACCGGTTCACAGGCTAGAATGACATAATCGTTCAAGTTTATTTGACTGATGATCCCAAATTTAAATCCCAGTAACGAACAACCTGTTCGCAAGTAAGACTCTAGGTTTTCTTGATAGCTATCGAATCTGTCGGTACTCAAACGATGAATTTCTTTTAGTCTTACGGATAAAATGGATAGTTGTTCTCGTGCACGCAATCTGTCATGCATTTCTTGTTCAAACTGTGCTGTGCGACTAGCTACTTTTTCTTCTAATTCTCTGTTTGCGCTTTCCAACTGGTCGATTAAAAACTTAAGTGTTCCCGCAGTGTTATTGCTGCTGTGGCAGAGGTGTTGAAGTTCAGCCACACTAGTATCAGGCCAGTGTAGTTCTGACAACTCATTAAGTTTGTCGGGAATGTTTTGTGTGGTAGTGGCAATCGAAACCATAGGCCGCCCAACGACTCGAACCACTAATAAAGATAAACCAGATGCCAAATAAACAATGATTAATAAATAAAAAAGAGAAGTGTATTGTAATGTTTGAATTCTATTGACCACCGGGGCTACCGCTAAACTACTCACCAGTTCACCCCTAGGTTTGTGTTGGTCTATAGGTACTCGATTGACGAAAAAAGAATTTCGCCACCAAAGCAGTAGTGGCATGTCGCCACGATCTGGAAACCATTGAAAAAAACCAGGGTGCTCTGAAGCCAGTAAAGTACCTTCAGTTAAAATGTTGCTTTCAACATGGTTGATGTTTGGATCTGTAGTAAACACTAACTCATTTCGCTCGGTAAACCAGCTAATGGACGGATAACCATTTTCACCATAATCGTTTTCATAAAGTTCGGTAGGTAAGAATTTAATGCGAAGTTTTTTCCAGTCTTGATTGGGCTGGCTAATCCATTGTTCAGATATCAAAAAGTGGAAGTCTTTTTTCTTGTTTGGTCGTTCGAAAGACAAAGAAATGCTGCCATCAAAGTTTTCGATTTCTAGTGATTGAATTTCCTGGTATTCATTTAAAAGATTTGAAACTTCCTGTTCTAATTGCTTTTTGGATGAAATAGATTCTTCATTGATTTTGGTAGCCAGTGTTAATCCGGTTTTTTCATAATGATTAAACAGATATAGGGTTTGATTGCGGGCAATCTCTGTTAGTTGAATCAACTGATTCTTTTTATCTTCAATGTCTCCTTGAATTTTTTGCTGACTGAAGTATCCGAATACCATCACCATTGGGATCACCACTGCACTTACTAGAGTTGACAGCAGAATCTCTTTTATGGAGAAGCTTTCTTTATCTTCTTCTAATTCGAACCATTGCCTTACAATAGGGATAAGCGAAATTAACGAAGCGATAACAACATTGAAAAAACCATTGATAGGCTGTTTAAATAAAATCGTTAGTGTTGGAGTGGGAGGGATGTCCATCACTACGCGATAAAAAATCCACACCAGTGGTATTCCTATCACCGTCCAGTAAAACAAGTTAGCAATGATCAGGTGTAATTTAAATCGTTTAAATAAATAACCAGTGACCCATATTTCTGCTGTAAAAATAATAATGGCCCAGGGGTGGCCCCAAATATGAAATGTATAGGCACTGGCAATTAGTCCAACAGCTATGGCGGGTAATAAGGGTAGATAGCGTATAGCTAGGATGGCAAAAATGCTTCCAAATAACAGATCAACACCGAAGAATAGAGGTAGGCTAAGTATATTTCCAACAACTGCCATAGCGGACAGCAGTACAAAAGCTATTGAGCGCTTTATAGTCACAGTCAAACACTTATTTGAAGAGTTTCATAAAAGTGTAGACCCATACTCTGAATTGTCAGCAAGGTCTTAGGGTGTTACCAATAAAGACTTAATTAGTGTCTTGCTTGCTCAAGTCGGCTACAAATTGAAGCTGCCCCTTTCAATAAGGAAAAACCTGGCCTTGCTACAATATCAGGACTGATGGCGTAAACATGGTTGTTTTTGATGGCTTTAATTTGAGGAAAAGGTTTCCAGATGTCGGCTTGTTCTAAACTGTTCGAGTGAACAAAAATAACATCTGGATCAGCGCTGAGTACTGATTCTAAACCGATTTGCGGTGCAGCTTGAAAAAGCTCCGCGAATGGGTTTACGCCACCACAGAGTTCAATGATTTCATGGATAAAGCTGTGCCTGCTGATGGTGATGATGGGGTCATGCCATATTTGAAAATAACTAATCATTGGTTTCGACTCTAGGTATTGATCTCTAAGATGACTGATTTCATTTTCAAATAAATTCTTTTTGGCTTTCGCCGTTTTTTCTTTACCTGTAAGCTTTCCAAACTGCTCAAAAGCAATAGCGATTTGCTCTAAAGACTCCGGTTTGCTGTAGAAGACTTTAAAACCAAGCTCTTCAAGCTGCTGTAACTGTGGGCCCGTTGGGCCTCCTGGCCAAGCGATAATTAAGTCGGGCTTTATTTCTAAAATCAACTCAATGTTAATGCTGTAATAGTCCCCTACCCGTGGAATCAAAGTTGCCGCTTCTGGATATTCACTGTGTTTGACTGTTCCCACAACAGAGTCGCCCGCTTCTATGTCGAACAACATTTCCGTTGCGTGTGGAATGAGCGAGATAATTCGTTTCGCTGGCTTCTCTAACTGAGTTAAGCTGCCAATTGAATCAGTCACTTCAATTACGTCAGCGATACAAAAAGACGCTGTACTTAAAAGAACACTCAGTAAACAGTATTTAATGGTTCTGAACATTTATCGATAGGCGTTAATAGCAACTTTTAGTTTTAATGTTTCAGCTCGGGCTGCGTCGGCAAAATCACTGCTATCTGACGCGTAGAGAATGGCTCTTGAAGAGTTAATAACCAAACCAGTGCCATCCGCTGTTTTCCCTGCGGCAACCACTGCTTCTATGTCTCCACCTTGAGCGCCAATTCCTGGAACCAAAAAAGGCATATCTCCGGTGAGTTTGCGGATATTGGCCATTTCGTCTGGGGCAGTGGCACCTACTACTAACATAATGTTTTGGTGTTCATTCCAGGTATTGGCTGCTAGCTTGGCTACCTGCTCATAAAGTTTTAAGCCATCCCTAGTCTCAAGATTTTGAAGTTCAGACGCACCTGGATTTGATGTTCTGCATAAAAGAACCGTGCCTTTATTGGCATGATCGGTAAACGGCTTAACCGTATCAACCCCCATATAGGGGTTCACAGTTACAGAATCGGCCTGATAATGCTCAAACGCTTCTTTAGCATACATCGCAGCGGTTGATCCGATGTCGCCCCGCTTTGAATCAAGAATCACCGGAATCTCAGGGTACTTGGTTTTTATATAACCTATTGTGCGCTTAAGCTGATCTTCTGCTGCAACGGCTGCGAAATGGGCAAACTGGGGTTTGTAAGCGCATACTAAATCCTGGGTTGCATCAATGATTGCCTTGTTAAATTCAAAGATGTCTTCAGAGCGACGACCGATATTACTAGGAAATTTTTCTGGATAAGGATCTAAGCCTACGCAAACCAGAGTTTCATGTTCAATCCAGCGTTTTTTTAATAAATCAGTGAACTTCAAGGCTAACCTCAGGAGCTGTCAGATGTTGGCGGGAAGATAGCAGAATAGAGGTTAAATTTGAATTGCCCTGCATAGCGGTAAGAGCACTATCAGGCGGCAGCCTGATAGCCATAGTAAGTAGGAATTTGTGAGTAAGGGTTAGGTTAGCAAGTCTTACCAAACTGTCTTGATCTTACCGCCATCAACTTGTAACGACGCACCTGTGATGTAACTAGCCGCATCGCTGAGTAAAAATGTTGCCGCATTGGCAAACTCTTCAGGACGACCATAGCGCTTTGCAGGAATGGTTGCTTCTACTTGAGCCCGCCTTTCTTCTCTTGTGACACCAAGTTTCTCTGCAGCATTTGAATCTAACGCGGTTAAGCGATCGGTATCAATTAATCCTGGGATTATATTATTGAACCGGACATTATCTGCAGCGTATTGCTGGGAAAGACTTTTCATTAAACTGGTAACGCCTGAACGCATAACATTGGACAACAGCAGTACATCAATAGGCTCTTTCACTGAACTGGAAGTGATCGTTAAAATGCTGCCACCGCCCTGTTGTTTCATAGTCGGTAAAACCGCACGAACCATTCGCACTGCACTCATGAGTGTTAAATCAAAGGCTTCTTGCCAATGCCTGTCATCAAAATCTTCGAAAAAGCCTGGAGGTGGCCCACCTGCATTGACCAGCAAACCGTCTATACGTCCAAATTCATCTAATGTGTTTTGGGTCCAGGCATTAATGCTGTCACCATTGCTAGCATCAAAATAATTGGCCAGCACCTCTGCACCGGTTTCTTTGCGTATAAAATCGGCGGTTTCTGAAATGTCTTCCTGAGTGCGGCTGGCGATGGAAACTTTTGCGCCTTCATAGGCACATTGTAATGCGATTGCTCGGCCCATACCTTTACTGGCTGCTGCGACCATGATGACTTTGTTTTTTAAATCTAAATCCATTTTTAAAGACTCTTGGTAAAAACTTTGGAGTTTCGTTGATAGTTGTACAGGGATTTTTTTGACTGTGGTAAAGCATCTACACCAGCGGATTCAAAACCCCTTTCGATAAACCAGTGAGCGGTGTGGGTGGTTAACACAAACAGCTTGTTCAGGCCAGACTGCCTAGCTCGTTCTTCTGCAGCTGACAACAGTTTCTCGCCCCGTGCTTCATGGCGATAATCTGGATGCACCGCCACGCAAGCAAGCTCAGCAACTTGGTAGGAGCTATCTTTAAAGGGGTAGAGGGCCGCGCATCCTATGATCTTGCCATCTCTCTCGTTTACCAAAAAATGGTCTATCTCATTTTCCAGTAGTTCTCTTGAACGCCGTACCAACATACCTTGGTTTTCCAGTGGCCTGAGCAATTCCAAAATACCGGCTACATCATCAATAGTTGCTTCTCTCAAGCTGTCGTAGGCATCTTGTGTTACCAGTGTGCCGCAACCATCTCTTGTATACAGTTCAGTCAGTAAAGAGCCATCCTTATCAAAAGGCACCAAATGGCAGCGATTAACCCCTTGTTTACATGCCAGCATGGTTGCTTCTAGCTCAGCATAACCAGAATCGCCGGCTTGATGTTGGCTTAGTATGTGTTGGCATTGGCTAGGCACAAGTGCAGTTAGGGTGTTTTGGTCGGACGTGACCAAACCGTTGTCACCCACCACCACCATTTTATCGGCTTTAATCGCGGACGCGATCGCAACAGCGACTTCTTCAGCAGCTAAATTAAACAGCTCTCCCGTGGGTGAGTAGCCAAGGTGATTCACTAACACTACATTCCCTAACTCCATTTGCTGTTGAATCCCTTTGCTATCAATACGTCGAACAGTGCCGGTGAATTGCAAATCGACACCTTCTAATATGCCTTTGGGTTTCGCGATCACAAAGTTCCCGCTCACGCATTGAACTCTAGAGTTATGCATAGGGGAATTAATCAAGCCCAGACTTAATTGAGATTCAATTTGGCTTCTCAGTTGACCATGAACCTGGGAAATGACATCGATAACTTCATGGCTGGTGACTCTTAAATGTTTATGAAACTCGATAATTAACTCACGGCTTTCTAGTGCTTTATTAATTTGAGGGCGAGCTCCATAAACCATGATGACCTTCTGACCTAAGCTATTTAACAATGCCAGGTCATGCAGAAGCGTCTTCCAGTTTTCACTGGCCAGGGCCTCACCCGTAATTAATAAAACCAGGGTTTTATCTTTATGTGCATGTATGTATGGAGCAGTGCTCCGAAAGAAACTAACAAAGTCCACAACAGGAATTTCCTTAAACGTTAGGCCTATGTTAGCTATTTATGAAGTTGAGCCAAGTGGTTTTCAGAGCTGAGCTCAAAAATAATGTTGCGATGATGTTGCTCATTTAGCTCAAAAAAGGTTTCAGATACAGGCTTAAAGCCTAGCCGCTCATAAAACACGATGGCTTTAGTATTGTGTTCCCAGCAAGTCAGCCACATGTCAGGCATGCCTTGCCCAATGAGTGCTTGCATCATTCGCTTACCAAGGCCCTGATTTTGAAAGTGAGATAACACATAAAATGTTTCCACTTCCTTAGAGGCTTTATTGAATATTGCTATTGCTGCAATGCCATTTTCAGGGGTTCTTGCAAGCAAGATTTGTTGTTGCTCGATTTCTCGATGGAGTTTGTCGATGCTGAATTGCTCATCTAGAAACTCAGTGAACGATTTAAGCAATCCGTCAAGTGCATAGGTTTGAACCCAAACCGATTGGCAAAATAGCCTTATGTCAGAAGCATCTTCCTTTATTGCAAAATTGATGACCATGATGATTCGCTGTGTTTGTAGGTAGGTCTTATTGAATCAAAAAGGGATGAAAATAAAAATCCCGGCCTATGCCGGGATTCAGGGGTTTGTTGGACTTCTCCGAGAAAGATTACACCACCTTAGAAAAGCTCGCCTTATGGGCATCCCGCTGCAAATACGCATCAAAAACCATGCATATAGGGCGCAGTAATAATCGACCTTGCATGGTTACCTTAATTCCGTTCTCCTCTAATTTGACGAGACCGTCTTCTTCAAGGGAAGCTAAGCGAACCAACTCATGAGAAAAATAAGCTCTGGAATCAATATCAAATTGTTCATCCAGCTTTTCATAGTCTACCCAACCGTTACAGCTTAAATCTTTAATGACTTGCTGACGAACAATGTCATCGTTGTTCAAACTGTACCCTTTAAAGGTGCTCGGAACGCCATTCAATGCTGCTTCTTCGTACTTATCAAGCTCGCGAAAATTCTGTAAAAAAGCATTACTGATGTGGCTGATGGAAGAAACACCAAGGCCCAAAAGGTCGGTATCGCCATTGGTTGAATAGCCTTGAAAGTTTCTTTGCAGCGTACCCTCTTCTTGGGCTTTTACAAGATCATCATCAGGCTTGGCAAAGTGATCCATACCAATATAAACATAACCAGCCTTTTGTAGCTTACTGATGGCATGGCCCAATATGTCTAGCTTCTCGCTCGGTGATGGAAGATCACTTTCATTAATTCTGCGTTGAGGCATAAAGCGCTCAGGAAGGTGAGCGTAATTGTAAACAGCAATTCTATCGGGATTCAGTTCAATAACCCGATCCAGAGTTTGATCAAATGATTCTTGAGTTTGATGCGGTAAGCCGTAAATCAGATCGAAACTAATAGAAAAGAAGCCATACTCTTTTGCAGCGGTGACACTTTCTTCTACCAGCTCATAACTTTGAGTTCGGTTAATCGCAATTTGCGTAGGCTCATTAAAGTCTTGAACGCCTAAACTAATTCGATTAAATCCAAGCTCTCTTAATAACATTAAACGATCTGGAGTGGTGACCCTAGGGTCTATTTCGATTGAGTATTCACCAAGATCATCCGCGAGAATATCAAAATTCTGACGCAACATTTTGATGAGCCGTTTAGTTTGCTCGCCACTCAGAAATGTTGGTGTGCCGCCGCCCCAATGTAATTGTTGAACGGGTCTGCCACGGAAATAAGGCGCTAAAGTCTTCATTTCCTCTTCTAGTGCATTCAGATATTGGTCGGCTCTGCTTTGATCTTTAGTCGCTATTTTGTTGCAGCCACAATAAAAACAAACATGCTGGCAAAAAGGAACATGTACGTACAAAGATAAAGGAGCTGTGGCTTTGGACTGTCGCGCAGACTCAGTGATATGAGCCATGAAATCTTCTGCACTGCAATCTTCAAACTGCACAGCAGTAGGGTATGAGGTGTAGCGTGGGCCAGTAACATTGTACTTTAAAATCAGATCCTGATCCCAAATCGCTTCTTGAATATGATTTGTCATAGGTGAACTCCTCCTAAGGCTGCAGCATAAGGAAGCACACAATCTAGTTATTGATTAAGGTCATCAGAAATTGCAAATGCAACAGACTGACGCCATTTTTTTCTGATGCTTGATGCACATCAACAACACTGCCGAATGGGACTGACTCGGTAATCGTTATGGGTATACTGCATCAGCAACACATCTCCTGACCCGCTACGGGAGAGTGTTCCATTGTTCTCCTCCTCTGGCACACGGATTGTGCTGTTACGATGGTGAGGCCGGGGCCTGAAGGTTCCGGTCTTTTTTTTGCGCCAAAGAAAAGTAACGATCTGTTTAGGCCCTATTCCTTAAAAAAGAGAAATAAAAAAGCCACACTAAAAAGCGTGGCTGAAGCATTGTCTTAAGAATTAACTGCTAGAAGACAAAAGAAGCTAATGGATGCCTGCCATGTCTGGCAGCTTGTGGGCGATACCCTTATGACAGTCAATGCAGGTCTTGTCGCCATTGGCCAATGCCGAGGAATGTTGATCTGACGCACGCTCGCTTTGACGAGTGAAATCCATTGAATCAAAGTTATGACAGTTACGACATTCCAGAGAATCGTTTGCTTTTAAACGTGCCCACTCATGTTCGGCCAGTTCACGGCGCTTGGCTTCAAACTTCTCTTTGGTGTTGATAGTGCCAAATAGCTTGCCCCAAACTTCTTTCGAAGCCGCCATTTTCCTCGCCATTTTGTTGGTCCAATCATGAGGCACATGACAATCCGAACACACGGCCCGAACACCTGAGCGATTAGAATAGTGAATGGTTGTTTTCAGTTCTGCGAAAACATTTTCACGCATTTCATGACAACCCACACAAAACTCTTCGGTGTTGGTGTATTCCATGGCGGTGTTAAAACCACCCCAAAATACGATCCCCATTAAAAAGCCACCAATGGTTAGAAATCCTAGTGAATAGTGCACGCTTGGGCGTGTAAGTATCCGCCAGTATGATTTCCATAAATGAATAATTTTACTCACGCATCACCTCGGCTTATTTGTCTGTATTGATCAGGTTGTCCATATCAACAAACTGATTTTCAACCATGGGTTTCACGTCCATTTGAGGCACGTGACACTGGTTGCAGAAATATCGCGCCGGTGTCACATCTGCAAGAAACTGACCCTCAGAATTCATGAAGTGAGTGATGCTAACCATTGGAGCCTGTGATTCATCCGCCTTGGTTCGAGCATGGCAATCTAGACATTTGTTAAAATTTTTATCGACTTGGTAGCCAGTAATATCATGAGGAATTGTGGGCGGCTGTTGTGGATAAGCACGCTGACGTTTCTGATCATGGTTTTCTATTTTTCCCATACGGGGTGCTTGCTCTTCAGCATCCAAATTCGCTGAGCCACGTAACGTGCTGATTTTAGGTTCAGCAACTGCTATGGCGGCTGCGAGTAAAATCGCTGTGCCGAAGGCAAAAGGAGTGAATAGAGCAGTTATTAGTTTTTTCATCTCGGACACTCCTTAAACTTTTTCAATTTTCACAGCGCACTTCTTAAAGTCGGTCTGCTTGGACAATGGGTCCGTGGCATCCAAAGTGCACTTGTTAATGAGTTGACTGGCGTCGAACCATGGCACGAAGATCAAACCTAGAGGTGGTTTGTTGCGGCCGCGAGTTTCAACACGAGTACGAATTTCACCACGACGGGAAATGACTTTAATTTCGTCGCCACGGCGCATGCCGCGTTTCTTTGCATCGTCCGGATGCACATAACAAACAGCATCGGGAACTGCTTTATAGAGTTCGGGCACACGCTGAGTCATGGAACCGGAGTGCCAGTGTTCTAATACACGGCCCGTGCTTAACCATAGATCGTATTCTTCATCTGGTGATTCTGCTGGCGGCTCATATGGCAGGGCGAAAATAATGGCTTTGCCGTCCGGCTTGCCGTAGAACTGAACGCCTTTGCCTTCTTCTACATATGGGTCATAACCTTCACGGTAACGCCACTGAGTTTCTTTACCGTCTACCACCGGCCAGCGTAGGCCGCGAGTTTCATGGTAGGTATCGAAGTTGGCCAAGTCGTGTGCTTTACCACGGCCAAAGGTGGCGTATTCTTCGAACAAACCTTTTTGAATATAAAAACCAAAATCTTCTGCCTCGTGGTTTTCATAGCCTTCTTTAATATCAGAGCTCGGGAATTGATTGACCTGACCATTGGCATAAAGAACGTCGAATAATGTTTTGCCTTTGAAAGATGGGTTGGCATCTAACAGCTCAGTAGGCCAAACATCTTCTGTTTTAAAACGTTTCGAGAACTCCACTACCTGCCACATGTCTGACTTGGCAACCCCAGGTGCATTCACCAGTTGGTGCCAGAACTGAGTACGACGTTCAGCGTTACCATAAGCGCCTTCTTTTTCTACCCACATGGCCGTTGGTAGAATTAAGTCAGCGGCTTCGGCAGTGACCGTTGGGTAAGCTTCGGAAACCACAATAAAGTTGTCTGGATTACGATAACCCGGCAAACCTTCTTCGTTAATGTTTGGAGCCGCCTGCATATTGTTGTTCACCTGAACCCAATAGCAGTTAATTTCGCTGTCTTTTAATTTACGGTTGTGTAATACCGCATGAGCTCCGGGCTTTCCTGGAATGGTACCGGCAGGTAGTTTCCAAACTTTTTCAGCAAACTCTCTGTGCTTAGGATTTTTAACCACCATGTCTGCGGGCAAACGGTGAGAGAAGGTACCCACTTCACGGGCGGTACCGCAGGCAGATGGCTGGCCTGTTAATGAGAACGGACTGTTACCTGGCTCGGAAATTTTTCCGGTTAACAGGTGAATGTTGTACAGCATGTTGTTCACCCAAACACCGCGGGTGTGCTGATTAGTGCCCATGGTCCAAAGAGACATCACTTTGGTTTTTGGATCTGCATACAGCTTGGCAATTTGTTCAATAGTACGAGCGGGTACGCCAGACATTTTCTCTGCATATTCCAACGTGTATTCCGAAACAAAGTTGGCATACTCTTCAAAAGTATAAGGAACAGAACCGCCGGCTTTGTCTGCATTTTTAGCAGCTTTTTGCAGAGGGTGATCTGGACGCAGACCGTAACCTATGTCTGTGTTGCCCTTGCGGAAGTTAACGTGTTTGTTAACGAAGTCTTTATTTACCTTGCCCGATTTGATGATGTAGTTGGCAATGGCGTTTAACAGAACCAGATCGGTATGAGGTTCAAAGATCGCAGGAATGTCCGCCAAATCAAAACTGCGATGTTCGAAAGTAGACAGCACCGCAACCTTGACGTGAGGATGACTTAAACGACGGTCGGTCAGGCGAGTCCATAGAATCGGGTGCATCTCTGCCATATTGGAACCCCACAGAACAAAAGCGTCTGCGTGTTCAAAATCGTCATAGCAACCCATGGGTTCATCAATACCAAAGGTGCGCATGAAACCACCAACGGCTGACGCCATGCAGTGGCGGGCGTTTGGATCAATATTGTTAGAACGGAAACCCGCCTTCATCAGTTTGGCAGCAGCATAGCCTTCCCAAACCGTCCACTGACCTGAACCAAACATACCAATGGCTTCTGGGCCTTTAGCTTTTAAAGTGGTCTTCCACTTTTCCGCCATAATGTCGAAAGCTTCATCCCAGCTCACTGGAGTGAACTCACCATTCTTATCGTATTTGCCATTTGTTTTACGTAGTAATGGCTGGGTGACACGATCCTTGCCGTACATGATTTTGGCAAGAAAGTAACCTTTCACACAGTTCAAACCCTTGTTTACAGGAGCCAGGGTATCGCCATGTGTGGCGACTACTTTACCTTCTTTGGTGGCAACACTAACGCTGCAACCTGTTCCACAAAAACGGCAGGGTGCTTTATTCCACTGCAGTTCGGTTTCTTTGCTAGAAGTAATCAGGTTACTTGCTGCACCTGGCATGCTTACGCCAGCCACCGCTGCTGCGGTGGTTGCTGCTTGTGCTTTGATTACGTCGCGGCGGGTTAATTTCATACTAAGCCTCCGGGAGACGATCCGATTCGTTTTATATTTTTATTTATTTAATGTGATTGATTCTTTGTTGACCTGCGCCATGGTGGGTAGGCTTTCCAAATCCTGTTTTTCTTCCAGTTCATCTTCAGAAGAAATTTCGTGGTAAACCATTGCTGCGTTCAACACCCCTGGAATCTTGTTGATGTCTTCAATTACCGACATCATTTTTTTTGAACCTTCCGTTTCCAGAGTGACAATGAATTTTCCAATTTTTTCTTCAGCGTGAATTTCCACTTGAGGAAACAATTGCAGTACAGCCTGAACACTGTCGAAAGACTCTGCCATGCACTGAATGATTAGACTGGAAATATGGATCTCTTTATTCATGCTTGTGTCACCTCTATGGATTGAGTTGGGCAAACACCGACGCAAAAGCCGCAGCCATTGCACAGGTCAGAATTTACCTTGGGTAATGGTGTGCGATTTACCCAATCGAAACTAATGGCTCTTACTTCGCAGATTTCCTTACAGCTTTGGCAAGCCACTTGCGAATGAGCTAAGCAATTAGTTTTAATGTTGGCGGTTGAAGAAAAAGCGCCTTTCCCGGTTGATGGCCGTGTAAACAATGCTTTATTAATTGCGTTGGTCTCGCAGACATCAGAGCAGACTCCACAAAAAGTACAGCCGCTGTTGTCAAAATTTATTTCAGGGAATCCTGCAGAACCGTTCAGAAGTACCTGCTCTTCGCAGCTTTCAATGCAGTTGTTGCACTGGGTACAGTTGTCAATGAATTGTGATTCATTGTCTACCCAGGGTGGCCGTTGCGGTAACAACGAGTTCAGCTGACCACGTAACAGGCTCCGGCGTGAATGGTTAACTAGACTCATGGATTAAAGTACCGGCGGACCCACTAACAGTTGATACATCCAGACGATAAAACCGTAGCTACCCATAAATGCAATGGAAACCACGGGCGCCAATACCACTGTTAGAAAAAGAAAAACCAGCAATTCTTTTTTACTTCGATCCTGTGTTTCAGAAGTTTCGGACATGTGTTTTTCCTAAATATAAAGCTAAAGAGAACAATGAAGTATCTATTCGTTTGATGTGTAGATCATTGTAGATTTCAATTCGCTCAGCCTTAGTACCCATAAGGGAATAACTGGCTTGCTCCAGATCAATAAAGCCTCCATTGGGTAATGGTTGATTAAAAAAATGAGCAGCTATTCAGAATTAATCCTGATTAAAATCCACCAAAGGTAAGTGGCATGAAACATAAAAAGCGGAACAGAAATGATCCTTATGCATAAAAGTTTCTGATGCCATTTAATTAAATTTTGGATGAAATTTTAAAGAAAATTGAACCAGCAAATTAGATGGAAACACTGTGGTTGATTGGGCAAAAGATTTCCTTTACTGCAGTAGGGGTACTAGCTTCACTTTGTACCAGTTCCTTGGTATGGATACCTTTGGTATTAGCTCTTTAGAGGTAGTACGTAGAATTAAAGTAACTAAACTGAACTAGCCTTTAATACAGTGGAGTTTTTTACTCAATCACAAGGTACTTAAGTATTTGCGTAAGGTGGTGTTTCAGTAGTCTATGGTAGGTTACATAACCGAGGCTACACTTGATTACTTGGAAACCTTTGAAAAGAAATCGGGTCGAAGGATAAGTTCCTAAGGGAAAACTCCCTGTAAACCCAATATTTACAAATAGCTGTTTACTTATGGCTGGGGGGCAAGGCTTGCATCTACAGCCTTGAAAACGTTTTTGAAATAGCAATGGAATCAGTTAGAATTCACGAATTAAGGCGAATGCCTTGATTCACACACCGAAGCCTGTTCTACCTAAGTCTAAGATTCTAGATAGGGTGTACAGGCCTCAGCATAAAGCTGACAGGGTTAAAGAAGAAATTTTTTAGCCTCCCGACATTTTGGAAAGGCGTGTATATAAGATGTTACAAGATACTTTTGGCCGTCAGTTTCATTATCTGCGGCTCTCTATAACAGATGTATGTAACTTTCGTTGCAATTATTGTTTGCCGGAAGGTTATAAAAAAGATGGCTCACCGTCTTTTCTGACCCGCGAAGAAATTCGTTTGGTGGCATCTGCCTTCGCGACCTGTGGCACCAGTAAAATTCGAATTACTGGTGGCGAGCCTAGTTTGCGTAAAGATCTTCCTGAAATCATTTCTGATATTTCAGCTTTAAATGATGTTAAGCAAATTGCTTTAACCACTAACGGCTATAAGTTGGATCAGCGAATAGACAGCTGGGTGAATGCAGGTTTAACCCAACTCAATGTTAGCATTGATAGCTTAGATAAAAACAATTTCGAACGCATTACGGGCCATGATCGTTTAAATGAGATCTTTGCCGGTTTGGAAAAAGCTCGACAGCTAGGGATGACAAATATCAAAATCAATTCGGTTTTGATGAAATCCGAAAATGCCCATGAGTTTCCACAGTTTTTAGATTGGCTAAAAACAAATGCATACACACTTCGTTTTATTGAAGTTATGCAAACCAATGACAATGAAGTGTTCTTCCGCCAAAACCATCTTTCCGGCGGCTTGATTAAAGCTCAGCTACTGGAACAAGGTTGGCAACAAGTTTTACGTGATAAGACTGCCGGCCCGGCGCAGGAATTCTGGCATCCAGACTATGCAGGGCGTATTGGTTTAATTATGCCTTACAGCAAAGACTTCTGTGACAGCTGTAACCGTTTGCGCGTCAGTGCCATGGGTAAATTGCATTTGTGTCTTTTCGGTGACCAAGGGTTTGATATTCGCCATTTATTACAGAGCGAAGACCAACGACAAGAGCTAGTGGCTCACTTGCAGAATTGTCTGAGCAATAAAAAGGCGACGCATTTTCTACAGCAAGGAGAAACCGGCATTACCACAAACCTGTCTATGTTGGGTGGTTAACTCATGAGCGGGTTAGGTGTGGTATTGGCGGGTGGCCGTTCATCCCGTATGGGCCAAAACAAAGCCCACATGGAATTTAAAGGTCGTAGTTTACTGAACCGAGCTCAAGATGTTTTAGCAGAACTTGAGCTGGAATCTGTTGTTAATTCTCCAGAACAAATAGCTGATGAAATTCCCGATTTTGCAGGCCCTTTGGCAGGAATTTCTTCTGTGGTTAATCAAACAGCGGCCGATTGGTGGCTGATTCTTCCTGTTGATATGCCGTTGTTGGATAAAGATGTTTTATTGCCCCTGATTCAAAACGAACAAAGTGCTTTTTATCCGTATTTCCCTTTACCCTGCAAAATAAAAAACACGCCGAATACCAAAGAAGTTTTAAAGCAGTTACTGAATAACCCTGAACCCAAAGCTCGCTCAGTAAAGAGTCTTTTAAAGCAATTAAAAGCGACAGAATTAGAGCAAACTGATTCTGTGTCAAAAAAATTAATGAATGTGAACAGTCCCGAAGACTGGGCTGAATTGGAGAAAAACCATGGTGCATAAAAAATATGACGAATTTGTTCCATTAAACATTGCTGTGCTGACGGTTTCGGATACTCGCACTTTTGAGAATGATACTTCAGGAGATGCCTTACATGACTTGGCAAGCAAAGCTGGACACAGGGTGGTTGAGCGTGAAATCGTAATAGACGATGTTTATAAACTGCGTGAAATTGTTTCTAAATGGATCGCCTCGGAAACTGTGCAAGTTGTGGTAACCACAGGCGGTACTGGACTAACAGGTCGTGACTCGACCCCTGAAGCATTAACGCCGTTATTTGATAAAGAAGTGGAAGGTTTTGGTGAGTTATTTCGTCAAATATCCTTTTCAGAAATTGGCACATCGACCATTCAATCTCGTGCCATTGCCGGTTTGGCTAACGGTACTATGGTGTTTTGTTTGCCCGGCTCAACTGGTGCTTGTCGAACTGGATGGAATGGCATCATCGGGGAGCAGCTAATCTCGACCCATAAACCTTGTAACTTTGTTGCACAGTTGAAAACTGTGGATGTTGAAGTGCCACTGTGCCCAACTCGAGGCTAATACTGTGAGCGAACAAAAGCAGTTCAGTCATGTGAATGCTGCTGGTGAAGCCAACATGGTGGATGTTAGTGAGAAGCAGATAACCGCTCGAGAGGCTCGCGCTGAAGCCTACGTCAATATGTCAGAAGAAACTCTGAAGTTAGTTTTAGAAGGCAATCATCACAAGGGTGATGTTTTTGGTGTTGCGCGTATTGCCGGTATTCAAGCTGCAAAACAAACTTCTAATTTAATTCCTCTGTGTCATCCGTTAATGCTGAGTAAAGTAAAAGTCGAATTTGAAGCCGAATCTGAAAACAATCGTGTGCGCATTGAAAGCCTTTGCAAGTTGGCCGGTCAAACCGGTGTAGAAATGGAAGCGCTAACCGCGGTTTCTGTTGCCGCACTAACGTTATTCGATATGTGTAAAGCGGTAGACCCAGGTATGGTGATTGACGGTATTCGGGTTTTAGAGAAACAGGGTGGCAAGACCGGACACTGGCAAGTTGATGGAGAATCAAAATGATTCAGGTGAAGTTTTTTGCTCGCTTGAGAGATGACCTTGGTATATCTGAATTAGAGGTAGATAGTGATGGTATTTCGACTTTGTATGATGTGATTGAAGAGTTGAAGGCCAAGAATGATGATTGGAAGGTTTATTTTAAGAAGCCTTTGATGATGGCGGTGAATCAGGAGATGGTTCAGTTAGATAAAGCTGTGGTTGCTGGAGATGAGGTGGCGTTTTTTCCTCCAGTGACTGGAGGGTAGTCTTGTGTGGATTAACAATTTCCCTAACTGGAAAATTGTTTCGCCTTATGCCGGCGGGGCAGTCACTTTCTTTGCTCGTGCAAAGAAAGTAACCAAAGAAAGCACGGCCGGATAAATTGGCCTTCGGCTTGGCTTCGCCAACTTGTGTCGCTGAATTCGCTTGTTGAGGGCCGCTCAGACGCTACGTCCCTGTAGCGCTTCGCTAAACGGGCCATCCATGGCCCTATTGCCCTCAGCAAATTCACCGCCACAAGCAATTCAAACGGCAACTGGAAATCGCAAGCACCTATGAAAAAAAGGTGTGTGTCGTTTGGCTCCCCAAGCTGCTTGTGCCTACAGATTGCGACTTGAGAAAAGCTTCTGGCGAATAGCTTGCATGAGGGTAATAGCGACATGGATGTCGCGTTTAGTCCAGAGAATACATGGACGTATTGTCTGGACGGCCCTCATAACAGCAAGTTATTTGACAGAAGTTGCCAGCGGCAAGCCGAAGGCCTTTGATCGGAGCTGTTTCTTGGTTACTTCTTTTAAAAGAAGTAACTCCCCCGCCGGGACAAGGCGGCCCAACTTTCCGGTAAAGGAAAGAATACGTTTTAACAGACTGAAGATATGATAAAAATCAATGTCCAAACCGAAGACTTCAACGTCTCCGAAGAATACGAACTGCTCAGAAAAGACAACTCCGATGACGGTGCCATAGTCTTCTTCTGCGGCCAGGTTAGAGATATAAATCTGGGCAAAACTGTATCAGGCCTATTTCTCGAACACTACCCAGGCATGACCGAAAAAAGCCTACACTCAATTGCCGAACAAGCCAAAGAACGCTGGCCATTAAACAAAGTGCGAATTATCCATCGAGTGGGTCAACTCAATCCTAGCGATCAAATTGTACTTGTTGCTGCTACTTCTGCTCATAGGGGTGCCGCTTTTGAAGCTACTGAATTTATGATGGATTACCTAAAAACCCGAGCACCATTTTGGAAAAAAGAAACCTCGCCAGATGGTGAAAAATGGATAGAAGCCAAAGAGTCCGATGAACAGCAGTTGCAGCGCTGGTCAAAACCCAATTGAATTCGAGACGAATTCCCTCGTCCAAATTGGTTCTCAATACCAGTACAATGGCATAGGATTTGTAACCTAACTACCAGCCCCTACATTCATTAGCACTGGATTCAAAAATTTCATGACAGGATCAGACTGGCAGGCGGTTTTTTTAACACTTCAGCTTGCCGCCATCAGCACCGGCATTCTATTGGTGATCGGCATTCCCATGGCTTGGTGGATCAGTCGAATGCAAAGCCGCTTTAAGGTAGTGTTGGAATCCATTATTGCGTTGCCAATTGTATTGCCACCCACGGTGCTAGGGTTTTATCTATTGATTATGTTTTCTCCAAACTCTGCAGTTGGCTCCGCTTGGGTGTCTATTACAGGCTCAACATTAGCCTTCAGCTTTACTGGTATTGTACTGGGTTCAGTTATTTACTCTTTGCCCTTTGTGGTTCAACCCATTCAAAGCGCGATGGAGCAAATGCAACAAGGCTATTGGGAGGCAGCCGGTTCACTAGGTGCGAATAAGATTGATCGGTTTTTTACACTGGTGTTGCCCATGGTATGGAAGGGTCTGCTAATTGGCGCAGGATTAGGGTTTGCACATACCCTTGGCGAGTTTGGCGTGGTGCTGATGATAGGCGGAAATCTCCCTGGAGAAACACGAGTTTTATCCATTGCAATTTTCGAGCATGTTGAAGCTTTTGAATATGAAAGAGCACATTGGTTATCGGCTGTAGCATTAATATTATCTTTCACCATGTTAGTTCTGCTCTACAGCACCCAAAAACAGTCTTTATGGGTTAAGAAATGAAGTTGGAGTTTGACTATCAGGAAAGTTTTTCGCCAGAGGTAACACTTAGTTTTAAAAACACACTGACACTTCCCGTTGGTGTGACTGGCATTTTAGGTGATTCAGGGTCAGGCAAGACAAGTTTTCTAAGATGGCTTGCCGGCTTGAGTCTCAACGTATTGGGTAAATTACATTTAGACGATCAACAGATATCTAGCCTAGCTCCAGATCAGCGTGACATCACCTTGGTAATGCAAGACAGTTTTTTATTTCCTCACATGAATGTAGAAAAAAACCTGTTGTTCAGTGTTAAAAGAAATAAAGGTAGTTATCAAGTAAACAATTTGAATACAATTTATAAAGTGTTCGGAATCTATGACTTGCTGCATCAATCGGTTTCAAGCTTGTCTGGAGGTCAACGTCAGAGAGTTGCGTTAGTGAGAGGGCTTTTAAACGGGGCTAAACTGTTATTATTAGACGAACCTCTTTCAGCTCTTGATAAAGAAAACGCTGCTGACTTGCTCAGTGCTATATCATTTTTTTGTCAAAAATATCAATTAAGAGTGTTGATGGTTTCCCATAGCTTAGATCATCACAGAAAAGTATCTAAACAGATAATTAGGGTGGAAAACGGAGAGATTACATCAGTTGGGTCAGCCATATCTGAATTAAATAAAAACTCAGATGTCTGCCATTCAACGGCTACTGTTCATAAGAGAAAAAATATAGATGGTCTTTGTGAATTAGAAGTGGGGGATGCCGTTTTATACACTTTGCCCATAACTAATGATTTAGAAACCGTTACTATAGCCATTGATAGTCATGATGTTATTTTATCTCAAACTCAGCATCCCCAGTGTTCTGTGGCCAACCAAATCCAAGGGGAAGTCATCAACTGGAAACCATCGAAAGGCCATGATGGCATGTTGGTAGAGCTTAGGGTCAACTCTTCTTTGTTATTAAAGTCATGGATAACCTACAAATCCTATCAAAAGCTAAATATTGATGAAGGACAGATACTGTGGTTGCAGTTCAAAGCTGGCGCAATTCACTGTTACTAAAAATCGCTTTTATTATTCGAAACTAAGTTACTTGAATTTATCTATCCAGTTTTTATTCGATACCTCAGCAAGTAGCTAACGAAATCAAGATCGTCACCATAGCTGACCATAAATTCGGTCATGGGTATGGATAAGCCCTGACGGTCGACTACCTTGGTCAACCACTCCGCAGCGACTGAGCTGCCTTCAACATTAGCCATATAATTTAACTGCCTAAGTGCATTTTGATCACCATATCTAGCAGCGTAGAAATAGATAAATGCTTTGTCTTGTTCACTTGCTTGGAAGCTCAGTGGGTACAGTTCTTTAGCAAGATCTCTACCCCAAGTTAAACTCAGGTGTTTGAAAGAAATGTCGTATAACTCTTCAAGTTGACAGCCGTTTAAAAAATACTGCCGGAGCAAACTCCTATCGACATTTAGGTTATTAAAATAGGCCATGGTAGCACGCACAGCTTTTAGTATTTCGATGGGAACATTGCAGTGACCCGAAGCTTTAAGATATTGAAATTTTTCAATAACCGCATCGGCAACCACCTGGTGCTTTATCCATCCTTTATGCATCAATACCTGTAAGATTCTGCTGTCCACTTCGAAGTGGTAAAGCAGAAGATCCATATGTTCAGGTTTGGATAGCCGAACAATGGCATTTAATATGTCGTCTTTATTCGCATCATGATGGTTTAGTTGAGCCACTAAGTTATTTATTTCTTCTGGTATGTTACGAGGCTCTGATGGGTTTTCTAATTCGGTTGAAGCCGTAACAATTTGGTCTGTGGTATCTTCATTAGTAATTTTGTCGACAGAAATAGAAGTCAATACAAGATCGCTATCTACCTGATAGGGCTTCTCAACCTTGGAATAGACGTGATCTAGGTTTACTTCAATATTGACAGAAGGGTTATATAACAACAGCGCAGCAGCTAAAACCCCAGCGTCTGTGATACCTGTTATTAACCACTTCATCATGCCTTACCCGAATAATTTGAGGTTAATAAATAATAGAAGGCGATGAAAAAATAGTCAGGTATTTAATAAATAAATGAAGGTAATAAACAATTTGTTACTTTGGTATTGAGCTAAATAATTTATTCGACTCTCGAATTTTACGAAATCGGTTGAGCTGCTGTCACAGCATTATAATTCCTCGTTGTCCTGACCAAGTGTGTGTTTATACTCAGTTCTTTAGCTTCTAATGCCATTGAGAATGGCCGTAATTGCTTCCTTAAATTCATTACCAATATGTATTTGATCCTGAGCAAATAGTTTTGTAATTGCTAAACCATCTACCATTGCCATCATTCCAGTCACGAGCCTATCTACATTTACTTCAGGTTTGATTTCACCATTTTTTTGTGCGAGCTTAAGTGGTTTAACCAATGCTTCTTTAGAATTGATATAGCTATCCAATAACATGGCTTGAGATTTTTCATTTCGAGCTGAATGCACAAAAAACTCAGCAAATATTGCCATATATTGATAGAGGTGTTGAAAACCTTCAGCCATTGCATCTACTTTCATTTCTAACTGGGGAATAATTGGATGCTCATAGTTTAATGCACTCAATACGTTGAGGTGATGTTCGGATAGCTGGCTATTTAATATGGATAATATGATTTCTTCTTTGCTTGAGAAGTAATGGTAGACCCCACCCTTACTGAATCCCGAGGCTTTTATAATGTCATTCATACTGGCTTCTAGCACACCTTTTTCTGTAATAACCGAAATGGCGGCTTCTAGAATGATTTGTTTCTTATCTTCCGAGGTAGTCATGTTCAAGACTCAGTGACGATATATTAAGCTTGCAGATAATAGAACTTCTTCATCAAAAAATGAGTAGATGCTTTCATCATCCGTTCTTGCGGTGAGTGCGACCCACTCCATTCTCCAATTATCATTAAATGTATAATCAATATTTGTAGCCACTAACCCTAGGTCGCCGTTGGCAGCTAGTAGAGTTAGCACTTCTAAATTAAGGTCTTCATTTAAATAGCTATTGGAGAGGCTTGCCATTAACTGACTTGTGTACTCTGGTTGTTGAAGTTCCGTACTTTCTGCACCGAAGAAAATTAAGTTATCTTCATAGTCAATTATGTGCTGGCTGATAAGCATTAAAACGAGTTGTAAATCATCGCTTCTGGTATGTTCTAAACCAACGCCAATGTCTAATCGGTTCTTCTCAATAATTTCAGGAAACATGTTACTGTTTGCTGTTAAATAATCTATGCCTTCTTTATAGGCAATATCCAATTTTAACAGGGTTTTTCCCATTGCATAATTCGCACTCATGCCTACTAGATTAAATTCGTCTCCTCTTGTTTCGGAAAAAAAAGATTCTGGATCTGGCATAGGTGTGTTGTTAACAAAAGACCCTAAGTAGAAACCAAAATCTGCGTTAGAAATACTTGTGGCCGCTTTAAAGCCAACTTCATCGTGATTTTCATTCGGTTCTGGTAGGCCAGGAGAGTACTCAGCTTTAGGGCTATAAAAAGCAGATAGTGTCCATTGACTAATGTAGAGGTCTGAACTTATAAGAAATTGCCCTGTACCATCTGAGCTTAAATCGCCTGAGGTAATAGCCTCTGGGGGTGAAATAATATCCAGTATGCCACCTCGTTCTATCTCGCCCCAACCAATGGTGTATTTACCGGCTTTTGCACTGAGCGGGCCAGCACTCGCTTGTAGATAACCTAGATTTAGTTCCGAATCAAAATCGGTTTCGTCATTGGTGCCATAGATAGATTCTCCTACCGGCCAATTGATGGTGCTTTGGGCTTCAAACTCGCCATAGAGCCATGTCGATAACGAATCTTGCCAGCCTACTAGTAGCCAAGTTTCATTGCTAATGAGCTTCCAATCTGCGAGTTTGCTTGTGCCGAATTCCTGGCCTAGCTCAATTTTGAAAATATCTAAAAAGCTTGATTCTTGCTCGACTTCTTCAAACTCCACCTCGTCAAAAAGGCTGTCATCAAAGTCAAATTCCTCTTCTGCATAGGCAGTCGAAATGACGAATACTGCTGCAGCCATTAACCTCAATTTTTTTTCAAACATTACAGCTGCCTACTGAGTTTGTGCTCGTAAAGAATTCAAATGCTTTTCTCTGAATGCCTGATCGTTCAGTGCTCTCTGAGTAAGAAATTCAGGGTCAATATCTACCCCAAAGTTAACAGCGTCTAGTTTGAAGTTGGTCAATCGCTTACTCACTAAATTCATAACAGTCATGGATCTGGACATCCAAATGTCATTAATTTTTTCAACTTGATTCACCTGGATTCGTTTAACAGCATTACCACGTTTATCATACATTTGAGATTTCAAAACTATATGGCGTTCGGCATCTACCCAATTGATGGTTTTAGAGTAGCGAGTCTTTTTTAAGCGTTCTTCTGTGGGTGTGGTTTCAATAATGAATACTTCTCTATCCTTGAATTGCCCTTGTTTGAGTAGTTTGAAGGTATAGTCATCAAGTTTGCCTGTTTCCATGTCTTCAGTTGTGATTTCGGAACCAAAGAGGCTGGCGGGTTCTGCTTCGTCGTCACTATTACCTGAAGCAATTCTCTTTACTTTTCCTAAAGCAGAAAGGTATAGCCAGGTTTCATTATCTTTTTCAGTATCGTCATAATCATAGGTCAACATCCCGATGCCTTTTTCGGAAGAAGGCTTTAAGATAACAGCTATGGATTGAGTGTCTTTTCCTTCATCTCCAGTGTTAATCTGAGCGCTTTCCACTTCTTTGATTCTGGGTTTTTCAGAACACCTTAGTTTTTTATCGTTTATACCGTATTTGCAGGTAGCAAGCTGAAAGCGGCTAAACGCATTGTCTGTAGTCGCTCTAGAATTTTCATCTACAATCTCCATTATTTCTCTAGCACTCTGAGCGGGCACATTCACACTAAGAATTAGTGCAACGAATAACTTAATAAAATGCATCATGCGGTTTCCCCCTTTGTCGGTTTACCTGAAAAATTAATATGTCTGTTAACACCTTTTTGCCCAAATGTAGGTTTAAATATCATAATTAAGGCTGGTAAAAATAAAATGTCACAAAGTAGTGCCATTAAGATGGCGATAGATCCAAATCCACCCATTTTTGCTAGCCCTAAATAGTCGCTAAATGTCAGTAGATAAAAGCCACAAGCTAAAACCAGAGTGGTAAAGGTAACCGCTTGACCGACTTCTTTGATGGCACTGATTAATGCCTTTTGGATGTCGTTGTGACGTGCCAAAGCCATTCGATAATGAGTAATAAAGTGAATGGTGTCATCCACTGCAATTCCTATGATTAAAGGTGCCACCATTAATGTATCTGTATCCAGTGGTATGCCAAGCCAGCCCATTAAACCAAAGCTAAGTACCGCTGGAATCATGTTTGGAATAATACCCAATATGCCAGCTTGGAAAGATCCCAAGGTTAAAATGAGTATGCTGCTAATAACAATTAAGGCGAGGCTTAAACTCTTAAATTGACTGGTACTGATTTCATCCATGAGTTGCATCATTAACGCGAGAGTGCCTGTGACAGTGATTTCCATTTCTGGGTATTTGTCTTTCACTGGTTCAAATGCTTGATTGATATCTAATTTCATTAAGTCAAAGAACTCACTGTACTCTTGAGAGCCTGCGTTGCGTAATGAAATGGCAATATGCGAGCGACTGTAGTCATCGCTCACTAAAGCTCGACGGTCTTCAGGGTTGGCGCTGTTGAACAAGAATAATAATTGGCTGACCGCTAGTTCTTCTTCTGGAATAAATTCAAAATTTACTGTGCCGTCGTTCATCACTTTATTGGTGTCTTTAACTAGATCTGCTAATGAATGGGTGCGTACAACATGTGATGCATATTTTTCTTCAATGGTACGCTGTAGTTTTTCTAGGCTCTTTAATACCATTGGATCCATAAACGCATCGCTGGCATTCATGTTGAGCATTACTTCCATGTTGGCAGTGCCCATCATATGTTTGTCAACCACTTCATAAGTGGTTCTAAGTTTGGTGCCTTCTTTGTATAACTCAATAAAGTTTGTATCAATGCGAACTTGGAAAGTGCCATAAACACAAAATACGAATATTAAAATGAAAGCACTAGCAATGGTGTAGGGTGCCCGCTGTACGAACCCTGGCACGTGATTTAATACGGATTGAATCCAAACTGAAGGGTTTAACTTGTTTAACCGAGTGATTTCAAACAGTTTGGAAAAAACCATAGGCAGCAGACTGAACACATATCCTATGCCAGAAAATAATTTTCCTATTAAGTTTGTCGGTGGCTTTCTTACCTGGAGTGGGTGCCAAATGTCTAAAAGTATAGGTAAAAGGTATATGGTAAAAATCAATGCCATAAATACACCCGCTGCAGACGTAACACCAAAGACCACAAATTGCTGCATGCCGTTAACCGTTATCGCAAGCATGCCAGCCATAGTGGTAATGGTTGTAAGTAAAATCGGTAGGCCAGTTTTAGAATAGGTTTCGGTTAAGGCATTCTCATGATTTAAACCTTGGCGTCGATAAAGTAAATAGGTACTCATAACATGGATGCAATCTGCAACACCGACTGCTAATATCAACATGACAGTTAGTGAAACCAGTGTCGACATTGCGACATCTAGCCATGCAGTAATGCCAACCACCCATAGTGCACTTAAAGCAATGGCGAGCATTGGCCAAATAACAGCACTAAAGCTATGTAGCAAAATCCATAACAGAAACACCATTACCAACATCATCAATAACACTAGCGTGAATGCTTGAGCATTTGTTTCCAACACTATTTCCATTGTGGGCGCATTACCAATGGGGTAGAAATTAAAATGCTCTGAAAAATCTGGGTGAGTGTAGATTGACTGAAGCGCTCGTTGAAAAGAGATATAGTCGTTGAATTCCGTTTCTTGATATTTTATCTCTTCAGAATCCAAACTCTCATCAACCACAATTTCAAAATCATCAAAGGCTAAATCTAAATCGTCACTGCTAAAGTCAACTTCGCCTTCGTCATAGGTTTCCGCATCAACAGGTACCGCACCGAAGTCTGTTTTGATGTTGATGCCACCATATTTTTTATCTATTGAGTACATAAACAGTGGGAACGCTGCTTGGTTGTCAGCAATTGCTATAATTTGTTGAAGGCTTTCTTCTGAGTTTGGTATAGGGTCAGGCACTAAGGTGTCAGACCTTAGGGTTTCGCCTAAGTTGACCTGAACCTTTGCATTGGTCGCTGACTGAACTCGTTGAATTCGGTTAAGGCTTTGCCATTCTTCTTCTGTTATTTGTTCAGGGCGCTCTAATTCCTGCCAGTTTTTCATTCGATGAGTCATTTCTTGAATAAGCTCAAGGGATGTTGCTGAAAATACGTCACCGTCTTTTGCTTCAAACACTAAGTAAACGCCATCATCACTGCCGAACTGACTACGGAATTCATTCAATGCTTTCATAGCAGTATCTTCTTGGTCGAACCACGAGTCCATAGTCATATCGAACTGAAGTTTATTGACCGTGCCATACAAGCAGAACAGGCTACCTAAGATGGCAAACAACAGAATTGGCCAACGATAGGGCCTGATCTGGTTTGGCACGCTGGCAAAATAACTATTTAAAGATAACAAAACCGACTTCACTACAGCCTCCTTGTGAGGTGGTAAAAGGGCATATAATAACGAAACCGACCATTTGGTCGGCACCTATTTAGACTATACCTAGATTGAACCGACTGCAAGGTCGGTTTTTATAAATTTTTATGATAATAGAAAATTATAGGGCGTGGTTCAGGATTGTTTGCTTACTTCGTCAGGTGGATTTTTCAGGGCCCAGATCAGACAGGCATCAAGGGATTCCGGGTGTTGGTGAATTTGGTGCGGAGTCATAAATTCGGCAAAAATAACTTCTCGGTTGTCTATTTGGGGTGCAAGCTGGTCTAGAGAGTATGCACAGAAAACAAAGTCAGTAATGTCTACTCTGAATTTAGATTGGCAAACTTGTGTTGGTGAAGAAAGATTCTCAACTTTGAGCCTAATTCCGCATTCTTGATCTAACTCTTTCAATGCATTTAGAGCTATGTCTTCACCGCTTTTAACGTGACCCCCGGGTAGATGCAAGCCAGAGCGATAGCTGTTTCGAATCACCAATAGTTTGTCTTGGCTCCAAAGCGCTATTTGAGTGCCTTCACTGCTTGAGATAAACAAATAACGCAAGCGAATATAGATCGGGTAAATTATTCGGTAACAACATCTTATTAAACCATTGTAAGAATTAGCCACTGTTTAAACCTTTTGTCAGTTGCTACCATCTTTGTACTGGACATGAATAACGGATGTCATGAAGTACGTGTTTTTTTATCGTATTAGCGGTCATGTCTGCCGGTGTTCTCATTGTAAGAGAAGTTCTTCAAAGTGGAAATCATGGAAAAAGGGCTCTACGGATCAAAGCTTTAGAAGACAAATTATCCGAACTAGAAGAATCCAATTCTGAATTGAAGGCTAGGGCCTGTTCACGTTAATTATTTCTTTGCTGTTGAGCTTACAAAGCTCTCAATCGAGGCGTGATGAGAGACGTCTAGCTAGCTAAATGAACGAAGAACAACGAAGAGTGTGGGCTTTGTAAGCTCAACCCTTCGGGCCGGGACTATTTTTCGTCCAAACTTTGTTGCATCTCGTTTATGTAACGAGTTACACCACTCTCGCTGCGCCTTGTTTGGCTCAAAAAATAGCCGACGGCAGCGTGAAATAATTAACGTGAACAGGCCCTCGAGTAGAAGTTTTGGAAACCATCGCTACAGACGGCAAAGATCAACTGAAAAAAGATATAGATGCTCTTTAAAACTATTTAAAGCATCTTATCTGCTAGCTATGCTCGGCTGGAATCACTGTTTATCATTTTTATCGCCAGCTTGCTGCAAGGCCAGTGCGATACCATACCCTGCTCCACAGGCCATGGCGATACCTATTGCGAGGTTTCCCAATAACAAACCAATAGGTATACACAAGATTAGCGCTAGAGCATAGGCTATACAAAGGTTCTTAAATGTCGGCATCTTTCTCTAGATTTTCATAAAGGTTAGCACGCCATTCCGAGCTTTCTAATACTCGCAAAATAGCTTCATTAATGGGTTGAATTAAATTACTACCATTTGGAAAGGCGATTCCATAGTCCTGAGGATTAATACTCAGAGGAGCTAGTTTCACATCCATTAATAGCTGTTTACTAACTAAGTAACTCAGAATGTCACGGTCATGAATGAATGCATGAATGTTACGATTATCAAACTGCCCCTGAACCAGTTTAAGGTTTTCGATAAATACTGGTGACAGCCCATACTTTTCAGAGTCTATGACTTCAAGAGTTCCACTATTGGATATGACACCAATTTTTTTATTTTTTAAATCTGAGAGCTCCGTTATCTCTTCTTCTAGCCCTTGGAGGGTTAGGCTCGATGTGATAATGGCTGTGAAACTGGAAACAATTGTGACTCCAAAAAACATCAAAAATAAGAAGAATAGCTGTCCAAACCGAGTTTTAAGGGAGTAAGGGTCGCCTTTGCCCTGAAACACCAAAAGGATTGACCAGATAATGACTTTGAAAAAACCTTCCCGAAAAAACTCATTGTTTTTTTTCCGTTCTCCATACCAATATCCAAACGCGACGATGAGCATAAACGCAAATAACCCTAAAATGATGATTAGTAATTCAGAACTAAAAATTCGTTTCAGTAACAGAAGATATTTCTGACTACCCTGTTGATCCGGTACTAGAACACCCAGTGATCCTTCGTAATAGCGATGACTAAAATCATATTGCTGCTCTCTATCGGCATTAATGCTGATGGCTGCTAGCGCAATGTCTGCTCCGCAAGCTTTAGTATTGGGTAGACTTGTATCATCTACCTCGCAATCAGAAACGGTGTTTAATAACTCATCAATATTTTTAGCCCATTGCCAGCGATAGCCATAGACGTTTTCATTACTTGTTTTTTTTTCAGGTATTCCTAAACAGTCAGCGACCTCTTCCCACAGTTTGATGCTAATGCCAACGGGGTCGCCATTGGCCACCATGACAAAGGGGGGCGAGTATTTATAGCCAATGACTAAGTCGTCAGTCAGTTCTATTTTCTTGCATCCGTCGAGGGCATCTCCGCTTGATAGTGACGACGCAAATAAACTAACGAGTAGTAAAGAAATAGTAGCTAGATGTTTCATGATACCGCTCTGGAAGAATTATTCATGGATTCAATAAGTTCAGGAATGTCTTTCGGTGTCTGTAGCACGGCGTCTGCCAATGAAACCATTTCTCCATATCCCCAGTTTACAAATGCTGTGTGGCTGCCTGCACTTTTGCCGCATTTTATGTCAGCCTCTGCGTCCCCAATCATCAGCAGTTCCTGTGGTGAAATTTTTTGTTTTTCACAAAACATAATTGCCATGTCAGGCGCCGGCTTACAGTTCTTGACGGTGTCGGCTGCATACACCTCTTGAAAAAAATGATTAATATGAAGTCTAATCAGTAGTTGTTGAGTTCGTTGGAAGTCTTTGCCGGTCGCAATAGCCATATTTATTTGGTTATCTTGGCACCACTTCAACACGTCCATCATACCAGGCACTAAATTGATGTAAGGCGCTAAATAAGTGCTGTGTTTTCGAAACGGTTCATAGGTTGTTTCTGATAGGTTTAAGGCAGACATAATTTGTTTAAAGCCTTTACCTAAATGCAGACGATACTGGGAGAATATAAACTCAAAATCCATGTCTTGATTCGGATACACTTCTCTTAATGCCGCTTCTAAAGAAAGGCGCATCACGGGAAGGCTGTTTATGATGACGCCATCAAAGTCGAACAAAACTGCTTTTATGGATTTATTGTTCATTGTTAGTGTTTAACTCTCGGCTGAAATATTGAGTCTCAGAAAAATTGATAAAGCGACCCAGCTCTTTGCTGTAGGAAGGGTAAATAGCTGGAAGCGATATATTTCTGTATTCCAAAAGGCTTTGATTTAAGCCTATTGCGAAACGATTGGCTTTTGAGTTTTCAATGGTTTGTGTCGTATCGAATAAAGCAGTTAATGCTTTTTCCATGGCCACTTCGCCTTGTTCTATTCCAGATACAACCAGAGTCATCATCCCACCATCGCTGACAAAATTTGTGTTAGTACCTAGGGGCGGAAATTGAGTGGAATTTAAGTCAGTCCATTGAATCAGGGCATCGGCACAAATATCGAATCGAGTGCATTGATTTGTATTTGGCGCTTCATCAGGTATGTCATTTAGATTAACTAGGCAATGACTGTCAGTGAGCGCATTTGAAAACATAGTAATCTGTTGGTTATCACAAATATCGACAGTTAGGTTTTGGTAGTTCGATATGAGTAACATTTCATTATTTTGATCCGCTTGAATAACTGAGTCTCGCCACTCGTAAAAATCATTAGCTGAAATTTTTTCTGACTCGACCAAACCTTTAGAGTGCCAAATGTTTTCAACACTAGTTTTTTGGTTGCCATTGTCATTCAAATCTACCAGTACCTGTGCCGTTGCAGATGTGTCATTGAGCTGTCGAACCACAGTTGCCTCTGAATTAAGTGACTGTTTCAAGGTCACTAGAGTGTCCAGTATGGCTTCGTAGTTTTTGTGTTCGAATATTCCAAATACATGATTGGCATGGTCGTAACCATAACGGGTAATGGTGCCATTTACCCCAGCGAAAATAATGGTAGGCTTGTATTCGCCCATCGCCATAGTTTCTCTGGTCACATGAAGTGAAAAATCTTCCAGTGTTAAGCTTTCACCATTCGCTTTTTTCTTATCTGTACACTGCCCTGAATTCATTAACCAAGGAAGCATCTCTTCTGCAGTTTTTCTTCTGGTAGTTTCATCAGCATTTACTTGGAAATGGGTAAAGTTAAAGCCGACCAATGCTTGGGCCAAATCGTCGAAAATAACAATGGCATCTGGTTGCCAATTTTTTATATTTAAATAGGCATCGTGAGCTTGATTACTGTAATAATCACAATCAGGGTGATTCTTTAGGTTCATGTAGTGGGTTCTAATTTGTATTTTAGAGGATTCGCCCCTGTGATTATCTAAGGCTCTTGCAACACCCTCATCAATTTCGTTAACCCATGGCATATCATTGTAATAAGAATGCACAATCATAATTTTTCTTTGATCGGATTTGTGCATAGTAATCTGAAAGGCTGCGAATCCGATGATTCCGGCGATGACTAGATATTTCGCTGCTATTAATATTTTATTCATGTAAAAAGCCTATACCAGTTTCATCGAGTGCCAGAGTGGAATGCTTGCCAATATGGCAGTTAGCCTGACAAGCCAAAAGAACAAATTGCTTGCTAAAAACGTACGCAAATTAAAAGGAATTTTGTCGCTATCTAAATCTGAAAGAACCTGTGACGGCACGCCATGCTGATAAGAAAAAATAAACCCTTCCGAAAGGGTCACAATTATAAAACCGATTAACCAGGGTGAGATGGTGATGCCCTGTTGGTTCATAGCAAATGGAATAAGTGTTGAAGCCAACAATAAGAAAGCCGGTGCTCCGGGGATAAATAACCTGACTACAAATATAAGTGCTGCAGTACCCAATATTCCCAAAGCAATACCAGATTCAAAAAGTGGAACCAAAAACACGGCAAGTTTAGCTAGCCATTGGTTTAGCTCTAGAAAATCTAAAATTGGGCCCCAAGCCACAACAGTCGCTATGAAAATCAAGGTAGGCCAATCAACTCGCTGTCTTAAACTAACTAGAGTCATTCCTGAAAAATAAAAGACAGTTAATGCCAATGCCATAATTAACCAAACCAGTGGCAACTGATGGACAGATCTTGTCAGAACCGCCAAAAACATAAATCCATAAAGTATTGCTGCTCCCCAATCTTTCGATTTTAAGTTGACATCTTGTTCTTTGCTTTCCGATTCATAGGAAACTTCGGTGGAAGCCAAACGGGAACCTAAAAAGAAAAATACCATGATGCCTATGGCTAAAACTAAACAAGTTACAGACCCCGCTTTGAGCCAACCTAACCATTGGAAACGGTTTTGTGTTTGTTGTTCGAGCATACTAAGCAGTACAAAATTTAGGGGATTCCCGGTTAAGAATACGGTTGAAAATAAAGTGGCTGCATGAATGTGGATTAACGAAAGTAAGGTGTTGGTTTTTTTTGTGGTTGGTCCTAAGAATCGATTAAGCAGTGGGTATACCATGGAAGAACGGCCAAGGGGTGATGGCACAATTAGGGTTAGGGTAATTCCTAAGCCAATAATAGCTACACCTCTTACCAGTAACGAACTGCCTTTGTTAAATGCGACTGATTCTAAAAAAGGTAGCCAATTACTTTCTGCAAGTAATCCTGCTAATACGAAGACTCCCAAGACGAGGAAAAAAATTTCAGAGACAAATCCTGAGAAGGCAATTGATTGTGGTACTAAATCTAATAGTGTCACCATAATCAGTAAACTTAACCCAGGTACAAAATCTGGGACTAATCTTAATGCCCACATGACGACAGCACTGGATACCATGGATAAAAACAAGGCTTGTTGATGATTTAAGCTGTAGGTTTCTGAATTAATATTTATCAATAAGAAATAACTAATAAAAGGAATGCTGGCTGCGAATACCCAAGCTAACAACTGGCTAATATTTTTTCTTAATGTTTGATCATGGGAATGCAGGGTTTGCGTCAATGTCGTTCTCCAATTTTTCAGTTTGAACCCACTCCTCGGCGGGCTCAAACACTGTTTGGAGTTTAGTGTATGAGGATATAAAAATTTCTGCCAATTAAATTATCTTAATTATATTTTTAATGGATTAATTAAATTAGTTAAATCGAATTTTATAAAAAAATTTAGAAAATCCTAATTAAAAGTTTTGATAACTTTCGACTGAAAGATGCATGGTAAAGAAGCACAAGAGCTGAAGGAAACAAACATGTCTTCCTCACCTTCATGAAAGCAATATGAAAAAATGTGGCTGAGTTTTATTCGATTAAAAACATAGGTTAAGTCACTAATTGTCTATGCGTTAAATGTTTAATGTCCTCAATGATTATGGGAAACGTTGTGGGCAAAGGAACCTATAGGACGAGGCCGGCCACCGACTTCATAATGTATCAAGCTAGTGTTTCCTCCAATGTCCATTACATTCCAAAATCTGCAAGATAATACCCAATGGTTGTTTTTTCATCAGAAGGTCTAAGCCCTAGGCTGGTTTGATCAAATATTAAGTCCTTACATTTTTAGCGAGTATCTTGGTGTTATAAGGTTGGTCAATGAAATGTTTGATAGTATCTATGTGGGTTAACATGGTGTTAGCTGGTGTGGTGTAATATTGATCCTAAGTTTGTGATCCTTTGTCTAAGCGGAATCAGCTTTTAACCAGAATCTGGTCAGAAATTCGTAGAGGTTCTTTTCAACTAGGCCTAAGGCTGTAGAATGCCGGGCTCGATTTTTAATCAACAGGGTGTTTTTATGAAGGTAGCCATATGTGGTGGTACCCATGGCAATGAGCTCACTGGCATTCACTTAGTCAGGCGGTGGCAGAAAACTCCGTCTGAGATTCAGCGTAATGGTTTAGAACTGAGTACGCTCATCGCTAACCCTGCGGCTTATCAGCAAAATAGGCGCTATGTTGACAATGATTTGAATCGCAGATTCAGCCTTAAAGATTTAAATGATCCTAGCTTACAGTCTGTTGAAGAATTACGGGCGAAAGAAATTAATCAGATATTGGGTACAAAAGAATCGCCAAAGGTAGATTTCATTTTTGACCTGCATACAACGACGGCCAACATGGGGTTGAGCGTTATCATCAACTCCCTCGACCCTTTGGTAAAAAAAGCGGCCTTTTACATTGCTCAGAAACTGCCAGACGTGACTCTGTTTTACCAGGACAGTGATAGGAACTCAGATAACTTTCTGATGTCATTAGCTGGCAAGGGCGGATTATTAATTGAGGTTGGGCCCATTGCCCAAGGACTGCTTAGAGCAGAAGTTTTTGAACAGACTCGATTAGCGGTAATGGCCGGTTTAGATTATCTTGAAATGCACCTAGCCAACGAAGCACCTGAGGTGCCCGAGCAATTACCTGGTTTTCAGTTTGTAGAAAAAATTAAGTTTCCTGAAGATGAAAATGGCCAATTGATTGGAATGATTCACCCTGAATTGCAAGACAAAGACTATCAACCGCTAAACCCTGGCGACCCTATGTATTTGTTGGAAACCGGTGAAACTGTTTATTACCAGGGTGAGCCCGGTCTAGTGCCTTCATTTATTAACGAAGCCGCATACTATGATCAACATCATTCAATGAGTTTAATGAAACCCATAACCATTAAACTATAGAAGCCTCTGATAAGAAGCGTCTATAACTATAAAACCGTTACCGCTAAAAAGAAGACTGTTAAATGAAGTACCAATTACCGCAAGATTCAAAAATGCTGTCCAAGAAAGAGTTTACTTTTGGAGTAGCCACCGCCGCTTTCCAGATTGAAGGTGCAAACACAAAGGATGGACGTTGTGAATCCATTTGGGATCGCTTTTGTGCAACTCCCGGGAAAGTGTTGAATGGCGACGACGGTACTCAAGCTTGTGATCATTATCACCGGTGGCAAGAGGATCTAGACTTAATTGCAGCATTGGGTGTAGACGCTTATCGTTTCTCTATTGCATGGCCGAGAATAGAGCCGACTTCAGGTTCTTGGAATAAAAAGGGATTCGACTTTTACGAGCGTTTAGTGGATGGAATGCTGGATCGTGGTATTAAGCCTTATTGTACTCTGTACCACTGGGATCTACCTCAGTACTTAGAGGACAATGGTGGATGGCTAAACAGAGATACTGCCCATCGTTTTGCTGAATACGCTGATCGGGTAACCCAAGTATTAGGAGATCGTGTTGCGTCTTATGCGACCTTTAACGAACCTTGGTGTGCGGCATACCTTGGGTATCGAACTGGCATGCATGCACCAGGTCATCAAACGGTTGCTGGAGGCTTCAAAGCCATTCATCACATTTTACTGGCATCAGGACTTGCTCTACCGGCAATGAGAGAAAATGCGCCAGGCGCCAGTCATGGCATTGTGCTGAATTTTTCTCCAGGTTACGCCTACGACGCAAACGATGCCGAGGATGTTAATGCTGCTAAAGAGCATGATGAAGAGCACACACACGGCTACATAAAACCCATTTTGGAAGGTCAGTATCCAGAAGGATTGTATCAACGCTACGAGAGCGAAATGATTCAACCTGAAGAGGGCGATATGGAAATAATTTCTCGACCAATTGATTATTTGGGAATTAATTTCTATAACCGAACCATTTTGAAAGCTAATAAGCCAGATGACTTTAATGTTTTCCCAGAAGATGCGGAATTTACAGATTTTGATTGGGAAATTTATCCAGACTCGTTACGTTATTTATTGAACGACCTAAACAACACCTACCCTAACCTTCCTCCAATTATTATTACTGAAAATGGTGCCGCCTGTGCTGATAGTATTGATGAGTCAGGAAAATGTCATGATGATCAGCGTTGTCGGTACTACAACAGCCACCTAAACGCCGTTGACGGGGCAATCAAAGATGGGGTTAATGTTCGTGGCTATTTCGGTTGGAGTTTGTTGGATAACTTTGAATGGGCGGCGGGTTATTCAAAACGATTCGGCATGACCTATGTAGACTACGAAACCCAAGAGCGCACTCCTAAGTCTAGTTACTACCTATATCAAGAGCTGATGAAAGAAAGAGATTAGAAACTAAATATTCAGAATCGCCTCCAAATGGGGGCCATTTTTACATAAGTGAAAATAGTGAATATATAAAGACGACAGCCCTTAAAACTGTTCAAGAAAACCTGCTTACAAAGAAATTATAGTATTTCAACGATCTGCCAGCTCATGGCAATTAGTCGCCAAGTCTCCCCGTGGCACAAAGTGTTTATTATTTAGGGTTAACTTCTAATATCTACATCCAAATCAATTTGTTCGTAAAAACCTATTCGAATATTGTCTTGTGTTTAAATAGCCAGCAAGCATTGCGTAGATGAAGCTGGTAATATTACCCGAACTTCAATGAAAGTATCATGGAAAGGAGAGAATCTGTGATTAAACAATTAACCTTAGGTGTAGTTTTCAGTCTAGGTGTTTTGATTTCTACCCAAGGTTTTACAGCATTAGTCGATTCCCATCAATGGATCGAAAACTCAGAAGAGCCCGAAGACTCTTTCTCGTGCATAGACGATGTAACCACCACGGCAGATGGAAAGTGGCTATACGCCTTAGCGACCTGTGATAAAACCATTAATATTTTTTCTATCAATGAAGACAATACTCTAACGCTAGTAGACACATTGGTCTCCGATGACTCAGACCCTCAGGTGCCTTCAAATCCAGCAGATGCAATTGAAGTGTCGCCAGATGGCAATCACCTTTACGTTTATGGAAGTACTCTTAATACTGACCAAAGCCCATCGGGAATATTTGTATTTGAAATAGACAGTGAAACTGGAGCACTAGAGTTTGAGCAGTTTTTTTCTGAATACACCGGTAATGATGATTCAGATACCTTCTTATTTTCCAACGATGGACTTCAATTATACGTCGCGTCTGCTTCTGGTGATCTAGCCATATTGAGCCGCGGTGTGAATGGGCAGTTGGCAAACCAGATAGGTTATGACCTGTCCGCTATTTTCACGGATTTAGCCTCTTCTGGCAATATTAACCATATTGCGATCGGGCCAGATGAAGAATATTTATACATAGCATTTAGTAGTGGGACTTTAGCCGTCTTCACACTGAACGAAGTCGGTGAAATTGGGCTGAATTCTATTATCACTGATACTGGTGTGGGAGGTGTTATTAATTCTTTTGTACTAGCCGAAAATGGACTAGATATTTATGCTGTTGTCAGCACAAATTCATTGGTTCAGTTTCGGTTTACAGATGATTCAAAAAGAGCAGTAGATCGAAGTGAGGTATTGAATGGGGAAAATGCAATTGAAGGATTGCTTTTAAGTGAAAATAATAAATTGCTCTATTCTATGGACACCGACGATAAAAGCTTTCAAGTCTGGGGTAGAGATGAATCAACAGGCGGTTTAGAGCTGTTAGGCACTGTTCAAGGTGGCACACAGGGTTTTGACAGCGATCAATTCGAGGACGTTAATAATTTTGAATTAGCCAATGACCCAGGCTTTGCTTACGCTAGTGTTCTGGATGGTATTAGTGTTATTAACCTTCAAGCCGAGTCAGCTTTAAGTGCTGAGTCAAGTTCCGCTCGATTAGACGATAATGAGCCCTATATCTGGCAGATTAATGTGACTAACAATGGCCCTGCAACGGCTCATAATTTGATTGTGACCATTGATACCCTGGGTTTAACCTACACAAGTGTAGATGTAGACGGTGAAAGCTCAGAGTGCACCTCTAATGAAGACATCATTACATGCAATATTTCAGACCTAGAAGAAGAAATAGTAAAAATTATCAGCGTCAATTTTACTGCCCAAGAACAGGGTACAATTGCTGTGCTAAGTGCTGAATTGACTCAGGCTCAAATCGACACGAATGAATCTAATAATGAAATATCTCTTGCGCTCTCAACGAAGATAGACACATTTCCTGATAATCCAAGTAACTCTGCAGGCGGAACGCTAGCAGGATGGCTATTAGTATTGATGTCGGCCTTATCATTGGTTCGTAGAAAATATTAATGTCTTTCTAACAAGGAGCATATTTAATATGCTCCCTTTGAATTTTGCATAATTCGCATAGTTGCTATTAACTCAACCATAATCTAAAAATATTTCTTTAAGTCTTCTGGGGTTACACAACTTATTAGTAAGTCCTACTAATGCTGATATCTGTAAAATAATTTACTAATATACATACAGTTCCAATAAGCTATCTTTAACGAAATAAAAAAATATTTACATCTTTACAGTTGCTAGTAACTTAATTTGATTCTCTTCATCGTTTAACAGATTGCCATTCTAAAAAAAATATTTCCTTTCTATTCACTGTTACAGTTATCTAAAACAAAAATAAAAAAGCAAAGACATAAAAGGTGAATACAATGAAGCAATTAATAAGTTATACAAGATTACTGATTCTTTCGTTGATGCTCTCCAGCATTAGTGTGTCATTCGCTGATGAAGCAGTGCCGGATATATTAACTTACACATCGGGCGATCCAATTGCTGAAGCCTCTCTAGAGGATTTAGTTTGGCTGATAGGTGATTGGCGATGGGAGGGCGATGTTTTTGGTCAAAAACATGGTGAATACATTATTCGAATGGGAGAGCAGGGGCAAATGCCGGCTTTAGCTCATGGCTATTCAAGGTACAGCTTATTCTTCAATGAAATCCAAATATTTAAGGAATTTGATGGTGGAATTGAATGGCGGCTTAAACACTTTGGGAAAGAGTTGAAGGGCTGGGAGCCACAATATCAACCCATAGTTAGGCCATTGATCAAAAAAACAGAAAATGCGTTGTACTTTCATGACTTCACTTTTGTAAAAGAAAGCTTAGATAGGTTCGTTATCTACGCCAATGTAAAAAGTGGAACGACTAACAAGATAATTACAGTACCTCATGTTCGTATAAAATAGATGCTATGCGGTCTATTGAGCTTTTCTTTCGTCATTGACTAATGATCTATTTTATCTTCTTTACTGCAACTTCTTCGGCTGCTCACAATAAATGGTAGCGCAATTAACTGAATGATTGCGCTTATCATATAGCTCAAACTGTAAGACCAGACATCAGCAGATTTACCCAAAGTTGGCTGCCAAATCACTCCGCCGCTGGACGACATGAGTGAATCAAAAGAGAGAACTGTCGCTCGTTGTTCTGACGGAATGAGGCTGTTCATCAATGACTGTCGAATGGGCATGGTCGCCGTTAGGATCATAGCCCAGCAAATCAACAAACCAATGGCAATGTAAAATCCATTTGATAAACCAATAAGAAGCAATAGGATGGAACTGAGAATACTGCCCAGCAATAATATGCTGGTTCTTCGATCAAAGAGTGTTAGCAGTTTAGGTACCAGTAAGCCACCCAGCATTTGGGCGCCAGCAACAATTGCGGCCGCTAGTCCAGCGACAGAGTAGGCTTGGCTGTCACCATAGAGTTCCAGTAAATATGGTTGCATTGCATAAAAAGAATATAGCAGAACACCCATGGTAAAGGGTGATGCTAACATTAGTTTTTGAACCGTTGGCTGTCTCCAACCATGCTCCAATGATTCTCTCAAAATGCGTCTCATCTCATTAACTGCTCCAGAGCCTGAAGATGAGTTAAAACCAAGATCTTTCATCGCAAAAAAAGCAAATACAAAGGTCAATATCAACAGTACCGCCCTAACGATATATGGCATACCTAAATCCGTATATTGGGCAATGACTCCACCCGCTACAGACCCAGATAACATGGCGAATCCGTTTACCATTTGGTTTCGCGCAAACACTGAGTCTAGACTTCCGGCATAGTTTACTGCCTTTAATGCATCCACTATCCAAGCTTCAACAGCCCCTGAAAAAAATGTAAAGCCAAGACCCAAAATCATTGATGCCAGTGCCCATAGAATAAAAGGCGACTGATATTTCCATAACCAAAGATACAGCAGTGTGGATAACAGCAAAGTAATGGTACCAATCAAAAAGCTCAGCCGGCGACCCCGAGTATCAGCGACAACACCGGTAGGCACTTCAAACAGCATCATGCCTAAGGTGTAAAATGCGTTAGCGGCAAAGGCTTGAGTATTGGTCAGTCCTGCATCCAGCAAAAACAAAGTGTTAACACCCCAAATAAACGAAGCTGACAGGGTGGTCAGTAGTGTCAAGGTGTAATAAGTGGTCAAGACAGATTTTGTATTAGCCATAATGTTACTCAGATTGTAAAACCACATAGTGGTAAAAAATATCAGCTAAGCTTTAACAATCTACACCAATGTTTGATGAAGTCTATGGAAAAAATCGAACAGATTTGTGAAAAACTTACCGTGCTAATTGTTGATGACATGGAAGCCATAAGGGGTATGGTTGCCAGTTGTTTGAAGGAGCTTGGTATTCGTAACTACCACTCAGCAACTAATGGCAGTAGTGCATGGAAAACCATTCAATCTACCAGCATACATATGATTATTTGTGATTGGGATATGCCGGAACTAACCGGCATTGAACTGTTAAAACTGGTGAAAGAGTCCAGTGAGTATCAACACATTCCGTTTTTGATGCTGACTGCAGCACAAGATAAAAAGAGCGTTGTTGAAGCTGTGTCAAATGGCGTAGACAGCTATCTTGCTAAGCCCTTCCGTCCAAAAGAACTAGAATACAGAATTGTCAGATTACTAAGAAAGGTTAAGCTTTAATTCGCTTAGAGGCTTCTAAATTGCTTTATGAATTACGCTTAATGCTTTCATAGGCCTTTGAAAGGGCATCCAATAATTCATCAATCACAATGGGTTTTCGAATGTAGCCGTTCATCCCTAGAGACAGCAGCCTTTCCTTTTCCCCTTGTTGAGCGTTAGCCGTAACCGCAATAATGTATGGCTGGTGTTGGGTAGAAATTTGCTTTCTTATTAATTGTGTGGCTTCTGTGCCATCCATTTCGGGCATAAAAATGTCCATTAGAACGACCTCATAGTGTTGGCGCCTACAGCTTTCCAAGGCCTCTTTTCCATTGCCCACAATATCTAAGCGATAGCCACAGCGGCCTAGTACCGAGTTTGCCACTTTTTGATTCACTGGGTTATCTTCTGCTAAAAGAATTCTAAGCGGATGTTCTTTCGCAAAATTCGGGCGGATGACAGAAGCCTTTTTAGCCTTAAGAGCTTTATCTTTTTTAGGCCAAATATCTTCTAAAACTAAGTAGAGGGAAGAAACCTTGAGTGGCTTTCTAATTATTTTTATATCGTTTAGATGTTCTGGAATAGTGAATTTTTCATCCAAATTCACCAGTAAGATAATGTTTCTATTTGCTATATTTGAATGATTCAAATACGACACAATTTTTTCACGATTATTCCCATTAATTTCAATAAGAAACGCTTCGTTAGATGGATTAGGTAAAGTGGATTGTGAAAGCTTGTATGTCAACGTCTCAATAGAAGCTTCGATAGTTTCCATGCCCCACGTAGTGCTCATGCGTTCTATTTCTTTGCAATGATTTTCCGTTAGATTGACATGATGCAACAATGGTTTCTGAGATCCCAAATAAAGTGGTGTCTCCCATTTTTCCAATTTTTGATCGCCAGATACCGCTTCAAACTTGAATGTGAAATCAAATGTGGCTCCATTGTCTTTACCCCATAAGCTCACGGCCAAATCACCACCCAATAAGAGGGCAATGTTTTTGCTGATCACCAGGCCAAGCCCTGTGCCGCCAAATTGCCGATGGATGGATTCGTTGGCTTGAGAGAAAGGTTCAAATAGCTTTTTAATCTGCTCTTCAGTCAGGCCAATCCCTGTATCAATAACAGACAGCTGCAGGGAATTTCTATCCATTAGTTTAACTAGAACAGTTACGCTGCCTTCACTAGTAAATTTAACAGCATTACTCAGTAAATTACTGATGACTTGGCGCACTCTGGTTACATCTTGTCTTACCCAAAGTGGCACATTCTTCTCTATAACATAGGATAAGGATAATCCTTTTTTAGCCGCCGTGGGTGCAACCAAATCCAAGGCTTCTTCAACGCAAGTGATCACATTAAAGTCCACTTGCTCTAACGTAAGTTTATTTGCCTCTATTTTTGATAAGTCTAGAATTTCATTGATGAGCGATAGTAGCGTGTCACCACTACCTCGGATGGTATTTACAAAGTCTTGCTGTTCGTCAGACAGGTCTGTATCCAGTAGCAGACTGGTCATGCCAATGACTCCATTCATTGGTGTTCTTAATTCATGTGTAACGCGTGATAAGAATTCACTTTTCGCCTTGTTTGCCTCCAGCGCTTTTGCTTCAGAAGTTCTAGTAATTTCGCTTTGTTTAACATTGATAAATGCTTGGGATAAATGCAGCTGAATAGCTCTATATACCGGCCAAAATCGTGAATCGTGAGTTAAGGACACTATGCTAAACCCGAATAATTCCGTGCTCACGCCTATGGGTGTAATCAACTGCTGAGTACAGGGTTTATCCGAACTTTTGAGTTCATGAGATAATATAACTTTTAAATACTTTTTGTGGATATCAGTTCTTTTGACACTGAAATGTTCTGAGTCAGATGGGTTATCTAGATGATAAAACTGAACCATATCTTCGTCGATGACCACGAAAAACGCGGTTTTAGCCCCGATGATTTCCATGAATCGTCGATAAATTTTGGCCGTACTTTGATAGTCATGACAGGCCATCAACTTTTGGCCCAACATGGTTACATCATAGTTAATGGACTCGTCTTCTTTTTTATACTGACCGAATGACCTTTCTATTTCTCTGTTGGTTTGTCGTTCTAATGAGAAAAATAAATCATCAATTTCTGAGTCTGGTCTGTCCAGCTTCTTTGAATCTTCATGGAATTGAAATAAGAATTCCTGCCAAGGGATTATATTAATGTTGGTAAGTATCTCAGTCCTTAAAAGGTGCTTGTATACTTTTAATATGGCTGGGCGAGATAAAGACAAAGGGTCTTTTGAACTTAGGCAGCTGCAAAGAGTTTCCCAAAAGAATATTAGGTCGGTTGAAAATTTCTCTTTAGCTTCTTTGGTGTGGAATGTGATGTGATTAACTGCTAGGGCTAGTCTTTCTTTTCCCTGAGTGAACTGGTGATATTCACTGTTAATATAAATGGATTCCCTGTTGATACTGCTAATGTTATTGGTTCGAATGATGAGTTTGCCTGGTACTTGAAGCTGCTGGCTGGACGGCTGGCCTTGGCTTTGATTAAGAATCTCTTTAACACTTGCCTGGGCAATGCCTGCATAAGATTGTTCGACAGAAGAAAATCCCAAGCTCTCAGAGTAAATGTTGTTATCAAAACCAAATGTCACTACATGATCTCTCATCAATTTTGATAAAACTTCACAGGCGCCATTTACCATGTTGTCATTTGCACCAACTAGTGCATCAAACTCAACTTTTCGTTTGTCTATGAGTTCATGGGTACACTCTATGCCGGATTTAACAAACCAGTCTCCAACTGTCACCAATTCTTCGTCATAGCCAATGCCATGGTTAGCAAGCGCATCTTGGTATGCGCGAAAACGATCATTACCCTCAATGTTGTCTAGGGGAGCTCTTATGTAAGCGATGCGTTTTTTGTTTTGCTCCACTATTAAATGTTCTACAGCCTCATAACTGGATTGATAGTTATCTGTGGTAATCATGCAGGCATTAGCCAATTTAAAACCGATAGTGATGGCAATTAATTCAGGGCGATTATTAAAATAATCATTGAGAATATTTAGGTCAGCGAAGTTACCGACATCAGAATTCACAATAAGTGCATCAAGACTCAAGTGATCAATTTGCTGTAAGGTCTTGGTAAGAGAGTTCATATCCATATCGTAAACTTCTGCGTCAGTTATGGACGTATTCGTTTTCTCATTTGAAGGTGCTAGCGTAAACACGCAGCAATTGCAGCCAGCATTTTGTGCAGCATTGGCAACGCCATAACAAATTGGATAGGTGTAGTAACTAACTTGGCTGGCTAATATACCGATGGATAGTCGTTTGTTTGAGTCGTTCATCTATATTGGTAGGAAATTATCTATTGATATGAGTATAGAAGATTGCATTGGGTATAAATGTGGCTTGAGTCGCTTGGAGCCTCGCCAGAATGAAAATAACATTATTTTACATATGGTTACAGCTGTGGTTCGTCTGATTAAAATTCAAATCTCTGTATATTTTGGAGTACCCACTTTATATTGATGGATATTAGAAGAAATTAATACGTCATGATATCTAAACATCGAATTTCTTCGTATTAGCTTTGTTAAGACCAAAAATATGGTTATTCAATAAGGTATGTGGTTGTCTTAGCCTAAAGCAAACTACGCCCAAGAAAACAAAAATAAGGACACTATCACCTGAAAGTCATACAAAAACAGAGAGATTTCCTATGTTGAATATGAACTTTTCACTAGCTCTAACGATTAACACCAATCATATGAAATGGGAACCCAGCCCTATAAAAGGGGTTTGGCGTAAAAAACTTGCTCGAGAAAACTTTGAGTCAGGGCATGCTACCAGCGTAGTGAAGTACGAAGCTGGTGCACGTTTTTCACAGCATGACCACCCAGGGGGAGAAGAAATATTAGTATTAAAAGGAATATTTTCTGATCACACGGGCGACTATCCGGCAGGGAGTTATTTGCGAAATCCACTTGGATTTAAACACTCACCCTTCAGCCAAGAAGGCTGTGAAATTTTTGTTAAGTTGCATCAGATAAAACCTGAAGATAAAGCCCAGGTGAGAATTGATATGACTGCTACCGATTGGGTTCAAGGGCAAGGTAATTTAAAAGTGATGCCATTACACAGTTTTCAGGGTGAACACGTTGCTTTAGTAAAGTGGCCGGCGGGGGAGGTTTTTCTTCCCCACAAGCACTTTGGCGGCGAAGAAGTATTTGTGTTATCTGGTACTTTTAAAGATGAACATGGCGATTATCCCGCAGGGACTTGGATTCGCAGCCCGCATCAAAGTCAGCATCATCCTTTTGTGACTGAAGATACTATTATCTGGGTTAAAACGGGTCATCTACCCCTTTACTAAATCGCTAATAAATTATGATTCATTCGTGATAGTTCTGTGAAACTTTTCGTTGCCTGAGGGCGTATCTTGCTCTTGCAAATTGATGCGACCTCAGCAATTTTTCTCAGGACAATATTATGAAACTTATAAAATATTTTTTAGCAGTAAGCGTTATTTTCTCTGGAAGCTTTGCACATGCAGACTTCTATCAAAAAGAAAGAAGTTACACAGTTTCTATTACGAACATCACAAAAGGCGTATATTTTACGCCGGTATTGGCTGCTAGCCACAGTCGATTCTTAAAAACATTTACTATAGGTGAAGAAGCTTCAGATGAGATTGGTGCAATGGCGGAAGGTGGTGATGTTGCACCTTTGTCTGAGTTAATTTACCAATCTGGTTTAGCCAACACCGTCACTCAATCAACAGGGCTGCTTGGGCCTGGTGAAACAGTTGATTTGCAATTAACTGCCGGTCGTTGGGATGTGCTCAGTATTGCTGCCATGCTTTTGCCTACTAATGACACATTTGTTGCGTTGCAAGGCAAGCGATTTCCTTTCCGTGGTGGTATCACTTATCTTGCTTCTGCATATGATGCGGGAACCGAAACCAATACTGAAACCTGTGCGACCATTCCTGGGCCTCAATGTGGCGGTTCACCATTTTCACCTGAAGACGCTGGCGAAGGCTATGTCTACCCAGCACCAGGTATTCATGGCGAAGCAGATCTGAGCGTGAAAGCCTATCAATGGCAAGGCCCGGTAGCGAAGATTGTTGTAAGAGCAAACTAATAATTACCCCGCAAGACTCCCTCTGTAATTTGCCTCAGGATTTAGCCTGAGGCCTTTTTAAACAAAACCTACTCAAGTCATTTAGTATAAAGCCCAACATTGCCGCTAGCCTTAAATTGTCATTGCCCTCAATCAGAAGATTTTATTTTTGTTCGCTGGAATATAATGATTATTCTGAATAACAATTAATATCCCTATTCAAATTCCGGTAAGCTACTAACAAACATAAGGACTTACCAAAATGACTAGGCCCATACCCGTAATTGGTCAATTAGATGAAGATGAACTTCAGGATTGGTTGTTCCATCTGCGTAAGCATCTACCCGATGAAAATTTTCAGCCACTACAGCATTTAAATGAGTCTGATAAAAACCAAGTTGAAATAGCTGTAGTTGCTAATCCAGATCCTCAAGATCTATCACAGTTACCCAACCTGATCTGGGTGCACAGTGTTTGGGCCGGTGTTGAAAAACTCATTGAAAAATTCTCGGGTTCTGAATTAAAACTGGTTAGGCTTATAGATCCGGCATTAACAGATACAATGTCAGAAGCAGTATTAACCTGGAGCTTATTCATACACAGGCGTTTTCTGGATTATCAAACATTCCAGCAGAAAAAAGATTGGCAGCCCTTACCTTATAAGTCAGCTGGAGAGGCAAATATTTGTATTCTAGGTTTGGGTCAATTAGGTCAGGCGACAGCAAAACGTCTGTTGGATAATGGTTTTAATGTTAGTGGCTGGAGTCGTAGCGAAAAGCAGGTGGAGGGTGTAAGTTGTTACTCGGGCGCTCAGGGATTAAAACAAGCAACCTCTGAAGCAGATATTATTGTTGGCCTGTTACCATCGACTCAAGACACCTTTCATTTAATGGATGCAAAATTCTTTGCCAATTGTAAGACTGGCGTCAGTGTTATTAACTTCGGTCGAGGTAGTTTGATTTCCGATACCGATTTGTTGAAAGCGTTAGATTCCAAACAGGTGAATCATGCGGTATTGGATGTCTTTCACCAAGAGCCATTGCCTAATGATCACGTTTATTGGGGGCACCCTAGAGTGAGTATTTTGCCTCATATATCGGCCCATACTCAGCCTGTCACTGCCAGTAAGGTCGTTGCAAAAAACATCCGTGAATATAGGCAAACAGGCATGATTCCGCCATGTGTTGATTTTAATAAAGGCTACTAATTTTTTTGTTTGATGCGATGTATCATAACGACTATCTGGATTTACTAATTATCTTTTTTTTCAATGAATACCTAAATCAGTTGGGCTAGCTGTTGAGTTTACTTAGAGAACTAATACAACCGAAACAGAAAGTACCGGTCATTCTTATTTGCTGCCTATTCATTTGGGCAGTGGCTTCATTCTGGGTACTAAATACTAATGATCTAAGGGTTTTTGATAAAAACTTTAATCTACAAAATGAATTTCAAAATTCAGAAGAATTGATTGCTGCACTGGAGACAGAGTTCACGCCCTTGGTAGACAAAAATTCAATCAAAACCGCCATAGTTATTCAAAAGCTTGGTTGTCGGTGTAATCGCTATCAAGAAGATCATTTACAACAACTAGTGTCTAAGTTTCCAGAGCATTCAATTCAGCTTCAGTCATTCCAAAACCTTACGCCCAAACAAGCGAAGTTGATACCTAGTGTGACTGCGGTAGTTATTATCAATAAAAAGGGGTGGCTGGAATACTTTGGCCCACTTAACAGTGGTATCGAATGTAACTCTCATTCTAGTTTTGTTGAAAGCCTGCTCGAAGTAGGGATAAGAAGTAAGGAACAGGCTTTGTTAAACTTACAGGGGCAATCGTGTGCATGCTAATGAGCACTTTATTTTACGCTATCGGGGTTTCTAAACCCAATTCACTTCCACCCCTGCATCATTAAACATGTCTTCACTGATTTTAATTTTTTCTCCCCAACGGCTCATGTAGTCTTCATTCTGTGCTTTGCAATGAACCACGCTTAAGCCGGTTTGTATAATTTTTGCTGCACAGTTTGGGCAAGGGAAATGCGTTACAAAAATCTCACAGCCTGACAGGTCTCTTTTAGCGTAAAGAATGGCATTTTCTTCTGCATGAATGGTTTTTAATAGTTTTAACTCACGATCATCTTGATCTGCAGAATCTCCAACCCCATGGGGGTAACCATTAAAGCCTAAGGAAACAACACGATTGTTTTCAGTAATCACTGCACCTACTTGAGTACTTGGGTCTTTACTCCAAGAGGCCACTAGTTCAGCCATTTGAAAAAAACGTTCAATCCATTTTCTTTGCATGGTTTCAAATTCACCTTAAAAACGAGCATTCATTGTATTTCATAAAGATGCGTTATCTCAAATAAACCTGTTTCTATAAAAAAGAATTCTATTCTGCGCGACATAAAATGCCGCGCACTGTTTATCCTTCAAATTTTTATTAAGTGACTTTTTTCATTATGTGATTTAAAAACAACTTAGTGTTTATTTCTTTTCCCTTTTATTTTTCTGGATACAAATTTGTAGGCTTTATTTGCAATTCTATGACCGAGTTCTTGCCCGGCAGGTATAGACGGCAAGAAATGTACCCCTCCCCAGTAGCGGCTCAAACCACATCTGGTTTCAAGATCAGTCCAGGTGTCAAACGTTACCATGATGTCTTGGCTAGGTAAGGTTCCTGAATAAAACCTAGAGCTTCCAGCAGGATACATGTTGCTCCAATTCAACTCGTCAGTACCCAAAAATAACCTACTGGTTTGAGCATGGGCTGCACAGAAACTGGCCGTAGCTGAAGGATATTCAGGGTGGTCAGCAACGGGTAAATAGCTTGTCCACTGGCTGGCGGGCAAATCAAAAACTGTACCTTCTTCAGCACCACCCCATGCGGTCACTGGTAAGTCTCCATAAATGTATTCAATGGCACTGTGTGGGCGAACTGCGTTATGTCTGTGTTTTTCTTTCCATATAACAATCGAGGTATCAAAGGCAGCAACATTGGTTAGAAATTCGTAGTGTACGGTTTCCATGATGCCCAGTTGTTTCACTTGAGTGGCATAGACTCCAGAGAAACCAAGACTAAAAATTTTATGATCGAACAACTCAGCGATCATCATTTGTTCTTCAGTTAAATTAGCCGAAGCCTCTAGCACTTCATCTGCTTGCATTTTATAAAGCTCATAGTTTTGAATCTGGCTTTGGATGGGTTTTGGTGATCTGAAGCGATGAATGTTTTTGATGAAATAAGGTTCAACATGCCGCAATTGTGGTGTCACAAACTGCTGTACTTGGAACAGCCCCTTACCCTGAGTAATGATCGCAGGCTGCCATTTTGATGGATGCTTCAAAACATATGCATCATTGGCAGGTCTGAAGCCGGTATAGTCAGAATAGGGTGCTTGATGATATTGAACACCTTTTTCATTCCCCAATTGATTCATACCATCATTTAGCCTCGCCGATATCACGGCTTTGCCAGCCATGTTGCCTATACCCTCTGGCGTAGTGAGGTCGGTAGTGAGGTTATCTGGGTCTAAGCCCTCGTTTATCAGCATGTCTCGCCATACCGAATTAAACTTAGGGAATAAGCCATCCAAAACATGATACGACGCATGAAGAATAGCGATGTTGAGATTGCGATTGGTGGCTTCACCAGCCGGACGTCGACCGAGGTCTGAATAAACACCAATAGCGGTTTCATGGTAAGGGGCTACCGCGTCAAACCATCCATTTGTGATCATGGTGGTAAATCTAAGAACTAGGGTAGCATCCCCTGAGTTGGGTGAGGTGTCGAAAATGCCAATAACGGCAGTGGGGATTACAGTCTCAATGGCGGCATTGCCATTATCGAGATCGACTGCTGCTGAGCTAAACGCAACCGTTAACAAGGCTGCGGCTGCAAGCAGTTTTCGAGTGGAACTAATGAGCGACATAATTTCCTCCTTAAGGAATCATATGCTTGCTAATCCTGAGCAAGACTTTGATCAACATATTGGGTAATTTGGTCAACTCAATGGTTTTCCTAAACAGAAGACTGTATTTCTCAAACTAGGCCGGTTTTTGTGAGTGGGTTCATGTGACAGAACGGCTTGAACTGTTTTGTTGTTTGAAAAAAGACCAATGGTGGAGGCGAAATGACCATCGGAATTGAAGGCTTTTTTAAGTAGAATGCTTCAGTTTTTCCGGCCCTAGAGAGTTTTAATGCACCCCGCCTATTTTGTGCTTGTTCTTCCACCTTTGTTCTGGGCTGGAAACTTTGTGGTTGGTCGAGACGTAGTACAACAGTTTGACCCCATTAGCTTTTCATTTTGGCGATGGCAGCTAGCTTGGTTGCTGATGGTTCCCTTTGTTGCTGGTCCGGTTTGGAAGCAGAGGCATCTTATTTTTAAGCATTTACCCATTCTTAGTTTGCTTGCCTTAACCAGTGTTACTGCATTCAACACCCTTGCCTACATAGGGTTGCAACATACTACTGCAACTAATGGCACTCTGTTGAATTCCCTTATTCCTATCATGATTATCATTCTATTGAAGCTGTTCTGGGGGGCTTCGATTGGTGTTGGTCAGTTGATCGGTGTCTTATTGTCATTTATTGGGGTCTTAGTGATTCTGACGCAGCTGGATATTCAAGTTTTATTAGACTTGTCTTTTAACCAAGGTGATTTATGGGTGTTAATCGCGGTAATTGATTGGTCGTTTTATTCGATCTTTCTAAGGTATCGGCCCAGCGAACTATCCGCGCCAGTATTTCTAGCCAGCACAGTTACATTGGGTATGCTGTTTCTTTGGCCTTTATTTCTATTCTTGCCAGGGGTAGAAAACATCAGCTGGAATTCAAAAGCCTATTGGTCAGTAGGCTATGTTGCGCTATTTCCATCCCTATTAGCGTATCTGGGTTGGAATTATGGCATTAAACATTTAGGCGCTGATGTGGCTGGTCAATATACCCATCTGATGCCTTTTTTCGGCGCTGCACTCGCCATATTATTCTTAGGTGAAAAACTTCAGGCTTATCATTTATTGGGCGGTATACTAATTGGAATCGGAATTTGGTTAACTATCGCCCACAAACAATTTGCTTCAAACAGCAAGGCTTCCACTTAATCAAGGTTATTATTTTCATGAAAAAAGCACTTTTGAGTACTGTTCTGTCATTAGCAGTCATAGGTTGTAGCAGTAACTCACCTATCACAGCGGTCACGGGTATCCCTGTGAACTTCGATGTGGTTTATGCAGCCAAAACAGACTTACCAGGGGTTGAAACTTTGGCGGTAACAAGCCTTAAAGGCAAAGATGGTGATGAGATCAGTGACCAACTGTTAGCTGCCATTGAGTCTGGCGGTCGGTATGAGGTGGACGCTGGGCCTGACATAGATTTAAGACTTGAAGGCTTTTCAAAAGAGACCACAGTATTGTCCAAAAACACCCTGAGTGCATTATCAGAAGTCACTTCCGCACAGGCAATTCTCATCGGCTATTTAGACACTGATTACGACATCAGAAAAGAAAGTTCCAAGTCAACCAATGCTGATGGCGATACCGTGACCAGATACCGAACCTCAGCGAAAGCTGATGCCAAAGGTCAGCTTGTAGTCGTTGATTTAGAAACCGGTAAGAGTATACATCGCTTGAGAGTCAGTGAGGCGGCTTCCGACGCTGGCGGTGGTGTAGATAGACGGCCAAAGGTTAAAAGTAAGGACGAGTTGTTAGGTAAAGTTCTGGAAGAATCATTGGCTTCAATGGTTCAGGAAATTACTCCTTACACAGTTAGTGAAAAGCTTAGGTTTGAAAGAAACAAAGATGGCAACTCTGAAAAAGCCATTGAACTGCTATTAGATAATCAACTAATAGAAGCATTGCCTTACTTTGAAGCGGCAACTGAGACCGACATGGGCGACTCTTCTGTTTGGTACAATTATGCTTTGGCATTAGCCATGAACGGTGATTACGACAAGGCGCATGACATGATGGCTAGTGCAATGGAACGAGACACAAAACGTCGATATGAAAATGCCTTAGTTAAAATTACTGCACTCCAGACCAATGCTGATAATCTTGCCAAACAATTAGGTAAATAATTCTGAGCCAGCAAATTGAAGATGCAGAACTGACAATAGAGGCGGTGTCCGTTTGGGATACCCCTTTATACATTAGCAATGTGCCTATTCATAATAGAGTTAAAAACCCACTCATTGATTTTCTTTGTCAATTACGAGACCAAAAAACTGCCGAAATAGAGAGTGAGGTTGCTGTCACTGCGAAGAAATCTTTATATGAAAGCGATCTCAGTTTGTTGGATAACCTTGATAAGCATGTTCAAGAACTCAGAGCTTTTTTTGAAGAAATGATTGCAACTGTGGCAACAGATGTTAATCAACATTTCTGGCCGGAAGAAGCAACCGCTTCAGCAATCATCACTGAGTCTTGGTGTCATATAACAGAGTCTGGTGGTTATCATGATGCACACTCCCACCCCAATTGTTCTTGGTGTGGAATCTATTACTTAGACATAGGTGATGCAGATTTCGAATCTAGAAATGGTATTAATAGGTTTTATGATCCTAGAATCTGCTCAGACCATTACCTTGATGCAGGCTCACAGTATTTAAACTCCACAGGTATCTGGGATGTAGCACCAGTTGAGGGCCAATTAGTGATTTTTCCTTCATATCTCAAACATTCGGCCTTACCTTATCAAGGTGATAACGACAGGATCGTCATTGCCTTTAATGCTCAGGTTAATCTTATCTAGCCGTATCACTTAAGTGTTCTATTACGTGCTGCATTTCTGTAAGTGACTAATTTTCAATTTGTAATCGCTCAATACTAAATCGCCGCTAGAAAATCTTGTGCACAACCTGACTCCGATCAGTGAGTGACCTATCAATCGAATTACAATCCGACTCAAAACAAAAACATCTAAGGGGACTTAATGGAAAAGCTATGGTCGTTAATAGTTGTATTAACTTTAGGGTTATTGTCAGCGTCAGCAAGTGCTTCAGACGCTTACAGTATTCAAAAAGCCCAGGTGTCAAATGACGATTATCACCTTACAGTCTTTCTCGATAAGAATGAGTTTGAATTTAATCGCATTCATTCTTGGCGGTTGCAGGTTAAAACCAGCGATGGTGAGCCTGCCGATAACCTCGCCATCACTGTACCCAACGGGGGAATGGAAGCACATGGTCATGGCTTACCCACCATTCCAGTGGTAGAGCCCGGACAAATGCCAGGTAATTATTGGGTAAGGGGTATGAAGTTTCAAATGCCAGGAGATTGGTTTGTAGAGTTTGAAATCTCTCAACAAGGCAAGGAAACGCAAATTATAAAATACGATTTTTTTGTTTATCACCAGTAGTCTAGCGAGGTAGTCATGACTATTTCCCAAAAAAGGTTGGCCGTTCTTTTAAGCTCAATAATCGTTTTGGGCGTTGCAGTGGGGTTATTGGCTCAGCGCTTTGTAAATACAGAGTTGCAATGGTCAGAAGAAGAGCTTGCAACACTGAAGCTTATGACGATAAACGAACAAGCCAGTATGCCCGCTGTAAACCATGAGCTCGCTAAACTAGGTCAGCTAGTTTTTTTCGATACAGACTTCAGCAGCAATGGTGAAGTTTCCTGCGCATCTTGCCACCAACCTGATAAGTTTTTTACGGATGGTGAAGCCATTTCCAGCTCTGGCGTAGGCACTCCCGATCGCCATACTCCAACAATTATTGGAATATCTGAAAGCCCATGGTTATTTTGGGATGGTCGTAAAGACAGTCTGTGGTCTCAAGCATTAGGGCCATTAGAAAGCCCAGTGGAGCATGGCAGTAATAGAACTCACTATGTACAAACCTTCATCTCAAAGTATGCGAGCCCTTATCAAAAATTATTTGGGCCAATACCGAATTTAGTCGATTTGCCTGATCATGCGACTCCTGCCGGTAACAATGAAGAGTGGCAGAAAAACTGGCAAGACATGTCTCAAGAACAAAAAAATAAAGTTAATCAAGTGTTCGTGAACCTGGGTTTTGCCATTGCAGAATATGAAAAGCTGATGCAACCCGCTCCTGCAAAGTTCGATGAGTTTGCAACTGCACTGGTAGCAGGCGAAGACACCCATCACCTTTATAACTCTTCGGAAAAAGGTGGCTTAAAACTGTTTCTTGATGCGGATAAAACCGGGTGTATTAACTGCCACAATGGTTCGAATTTTACCAATCATGACTTCCAATCCACAGGTGTACCAGATGTTACGCGATCTTTCACTTTTTGGGATAAGGGCCGGGCGTCAGGTATTTTGCAGGCGAGGGCAGATGAATTTAACTGTTATAGCCAATATCAGGATGCAGATTGTTCAGAATTAACCTATGCCAGAGCTGATGATTTTATCATTTTGGGCGCTATGAAGGTTCCAACACTAAGAAATATTTCAGAGACTGCCCCTTATATGCACCGAGGTCAGTTTAAAGACTTAGATGAAGTTTTAACCTATTACAATAAAGCTGTTCCAGTATCAGGGCGTCATGTGGAAATCATGCCACTTAGATTGCTTCCTCATGAATTGAAGCAGCTTAAAGCGTTTCTTCTAACTCTTACAGCGCCGCTTTCAGTGGATAAGAGTTGGTTGGACAACCCACACTCGGCAGACTCAGTTTAATTAAAGGTAAAACAATGAATATAAAACCCTTATTTTTAGCCTTATTGGCGACTTTCACTGGTGGTGCCAGCGCGCATGTACGTTGGTTTGTTGATGCAGAAGCTGTTCCTGATGTTTCATACGCATTTAACTCTGCAATGGTGATTACCTTGGTCATGGCAGTAGCCTTTGTTGCAGCTACGGTTTTCATAACCAACTACTTCAAAAACGAAGGTAATGCGCTTAGCAAAATAATGAACACCAATATTGAACTTCCAGCTAATTTAGACTGGTATTTACTCTTTGTGCTATTGATCATTATGTTGGTAGTGAACCTGCTGGTAGGTGATTATATTGCGCCTAATTTAGTTGCCCTGGGTTGGGTTGCCATTGTTGGTATTATTATTCAAGTGGTTGTGGTGTCTCTTGTCCTTATCACCCCTTCCGTCGTTGGAATCGCGATGATTCTCGTAGCTTTTTTAAATCTCTTCCTTTTTAGTTTTGGATTGGGAATGGATTACTTCTTTGAATTAGCTTTTGTTGGGGCTGCTTTCCTATTTATTGGGCCGTCAGTTAGCCGTTTGGATAGAGTTTTATTTAAGGCTTTTTCACCTGAAGAGAATGGTTGGAAAGATCTAGCTGTGCTGGCTCTGAGAATTGGTCTTGGTCTTCAGTTAATGGAATTAGCCATCCACAATAAATTCTTGGTTCCAGGTTATTCATTGCTGTTTATGGAAGCTAATCCTTTCTACAACTTCATGGCGGCAGTCGGTTTCAATTTCTCTAACACAGACTTCGTTTTCTTTATTGGTATATTTGAACTGCTTACTGGCTTGATGCTAGTACTTGGTTTAGCCACTCGACTGGTACTAATTACACTGACAGTTGTATTCACCACCACAGCGTTCATGACTGGCATTACCGAGTTGGTAGGTCACCTACCTATTTTTGGTGTGGTGATTGTGGTGCTGCTGAGAGCTCATACTAAATTTCCAAGCCCAAGCAATATGACTTCTCAGCCTGCAATGTAAAGCTTATCTTAGAAGCTTTTCTAACTACTCAAAGGTATCCCTGTTGCCTTTGGGTAGTTTTATCTATATCCCTCTTGTGCTTTTTCTCTATCGTTCGTTTCCTGAATTGAAACCTTTGATCAGCTTTATACGTCTAGTATGGCTTAATAATTTCAGAATTTGCGATATGCTCCTGAGCGTTTGAGAACTCGAATTATCCGGGGCAAGTTTCAAAGTCTTGATTGTGTCTGGGTTAACCCCATTTTCTAATTACCTTTCAACGAGACTATTCTTACCGTGTCCGAAAAATCCAGCAAACCTCAAGGTCTAAAAGCGCTCGCTAAAATATGGCCATTTGTTCTCCCTTATAGAAACCAGTTACTAGCGGCTTTAGTAGCCTTGTTGTTCACGGCGAGCTTGACCCTTGGAATAGGTCAGGGTGTCAGGGTTCTAATCGATCAGGGATTCATCGCCCAATCAATGGATCACTTAAATCAGACATTAATGGTGCTGTTCGTTGTTATTGTGCTTATGGCTATTGGAACCTTTGCCCGCTTTTACTTAGTGACTTGGTTGGGGGAACGGGTAACTGCCGACCTAAGATCCGAAGTGTTTAGTCGTATTATCACCTTGCATCCAAGTTATTTCGAAGAAAATCGCTCAGGCGAAATTATGTCGCGGTTGACCACAGACACCACGCTTCTTCAATCCATCATCGGCTCTAGTCTCAGCTTTGCATTGCGTAGTTTTATTATGATGTTGGGCGGGTTAGTGATGCTATTTGTCACCAATATTAAATTGACTCTAGTGGTTCTAGCCGTAGTGCCATTGGTGTTGGTGCCAATACTCGTTTTTGGTCAGCGTGTTCGAAAGCTTTCCCGCAAAAGTCAGGATACCGTTGCCGATGTTGGTACCTATGCCGGAGAGATGATTCAACAAATTAAAACAGTACAAAGTTATAGCCGAGAAGCCTATGAGCAGAAAGCATTTTCAGGGGAGGTTGAAAAAGCATTTAAGGTTGCGAAGCAAAGGATATTACAGAGATCCATGTTGCTGGCAATTGTCATATTTCTAAGTTTTACCGCGATAGGAGCCATGTTGTGGGTGGGTGGCTATGATGTGATGAACGGCAATATGTCCGGGGGTGAACTTGCAGCCTTTGTATTTTATGCCCTATTAGTCGCCAGTGGTGTGGCTTCCGTTTCTGAAGTGATGGGCGAAGTACAAAGGGCCGCTGGTGCAACGGAAAGGTTAGTGGAATTAATGAATGAGGAGAGTTTGATTCAGTCTCCTAAAACACCATCAACTTCCGCTTTGACCTCCGAAAAACACATCGAACTGAATCAGGTTACTTTTCATTATCCGTCCCGACCAAATATCGCTGCACTGGAAAACTTAAACCTTGAGGTCATTCCTGGAGAAACACTTGCGCTGGTTGGTCCTAGTGGCGCTGGCAAGTCTACTTTGTTCGAACTGCTGCTCAGATTTTATGATCCCCAGCAGGGTGAGGTTCGTATCAACGAAACGAATTTAAAAGACCTAAATCTGGAAACATTGAGATCTAAAATAGCGCTAGTGCCTCAACAACCCTCTTTGTTTAGTAGCAATGTTTGGCACAATATTCGATATGGTCGTCCTGATGCTAGCGATGAAGAAATTATTTCAGCGGCAAAGGCGGCTTTTGCCCATGACTTTATCGAAGCTCTGCCAGAAGGCTACGGCAGTTATCTGGGAGAGAATGGTGTTCGGTTGAGCGGAGGTCAGAAACAGAGGATTGCGATTGCTCGGGCAATTCTTAATGACCCCGAGATTTTATTATTAGATGAAGCCACTTCCGCGTTAGACGCAGAAAGCGAATTTCAGGTACAAAAGGCACTTGAAAAAGCCATGGAAAATCGAACAACTCTGGTGATTGCTCATCGATTGGCAACCGTAAAAAATGCAGATCGACTTGTTGTAATGGATCAAGGTAAAGTGGTCGCTACCGGTAACCATCAACAACTCTTGGAATCCTCGAGTCTTTATAAAAAACTTGCTGCTCATCAGTTTGAACTGAGGGACTAAAATGAAATTGTTTATTTCGAGCTTGATTCTCGCGCTAATAGCTCCCACTCTAATAGCGCAAACATTGCAGTGCCAAATTGCTGGTAGTGATGATATTTTTTTGTTGTATCCTGAGCAGAAACTAACGAATACGGATGATTTTTATATTTATCAAAACTTTAATGGACTCGTTATCACTACAGTGAATACTCAAACCATGAACTTCAACCGAATAAGCCACTTTAATTTACTTCCCGAGCCTCTGCCTCTAGATAATAAAGAACAAAATCAAGACGCTCAGCTTATTTCTGGGCTGTGTGAGATTGTTGCCTCATAACACTTCTTTCTTATCTAAAAAACTATTCTGTCTGCCGGCTTCTAGCTATTCTTAACATAGAAAAGTTGAAGCAGCCGGTACATGAAAAAAAACCTTCTACTGATATCAAATAGCATTGCCTTGTTTATGGAAAAGGCTATATATCGAGGCATTAAGTCAGTTCTTCCTGATGGAGATTTCAGAGTCTCCTGGCTTGTGGTTCCACCCATGGGAAGTCTCGAAAAACAAGAAGAGCTGTATATTCGATATCACCATTGGGTTGCAAAAATGGGTGTAGATGCGGTTATCCTCCACGGTGCTACCGTGGGCTATCAGAGCAGCCAAGCATTCATGATCAAACTAGCGGAACAATACGGGGATATTCCGCTAGTAAATATTGGAGGGGCATTGGGCGATTACCCTCATATTGCTATTGAAAATAATCAGGGAATGGATGAGTTAATGGTTCATCTTTTAGAAGAGAAAGGGTGCCAAAACTTTGTTTACATCAGAGGGCCAGAAGGTAATGAAGAATCTGAACAAAGGTACCAAAGTTATGCTAAGGCGCTCAAATTAAAAGGAATAAATCCTCAAGATCAAATAGAGCTTCAAGGAAGTTTTGCTCCTAACTTTACCCGCGACATGTTAAATGATTGGCTGCCGCAGGTGGCTGGGCTGCCTGATGCCTTTGTTTGTTGTAATGACATGGCAGCGAAAGAAACCATTGAAGCACTAGAAGGAATGGGTTTTACGGTGCCGGAAGACACCTATGTTACAGGGTTTGATGATTTTGAGTATGCCGTCGCAATGCCAGTGCCACTGACTACTGTGCATCAACCATTGTTTGATGAAGGTAAACAGGCAGCAAAAAAAATTTTGGCGATGCTTTCCGGTGATCCTGTTCAGCGAAGCACCTATCTCCCGACAAAAGCCGTTTTTCGAGTGAGCACCAATTACGATTTGTACGAAGAGGAAGAGGTTGAAGAGGCAGGGTATTGGCCTTTTATTCAAATGCGAGATATGCAACTTGCCAGGCTACAGTTAACTCGGCAAATGATGGAGCGTGGAAACCCCATTTCGAATTTAAAAAAATCACAACTCAGTTTGGTCGATTCTGGAGTTAAACATTTATTGTTGTTTCACTTCAGTGACGATGGGGCTTTATCCCTCAAATTAGAAATTGATCAAGGCCTACCTGTTGAAAGAAACAAAGGTATACCGATTGACGATATCCAGAAAAAACACTTTGACCTATTTCTATTAGACGAGCACGAACATTGGGCAACTTATCCACTTCATGATGATAAAAACCTGTTTGGATTAGTTCTCATAAAATCTGACCTAAAAGAAATTGAGTTTGCTGAATCTTTTGCAGAACAGCTTGCGGTATTGTTTTCAAATGAATTATTGCAACGTCAAGCTGAATTAATTAATAAGCAAATTTTGCAGAATGAAAAAATGGCTTCATTAGGCGGTTTGGTGAGTGGGGTGGCTCATGAAGTAAATACCCCTATTGGTAACTGCTTGCTTGCGGCAACTAATGTGAAAAATGAACTGGTCAAAATTGACAAAAAAATTGCGGATAAAGTGTTAACCAAAACAGATTTTGATGAATTTATCACGCTGAGTCGGTTGTCTACTGAAATAGTTGAACACAATCTCCATCGAGCAGCAGAACTGATAAACAATTTTAAGCAGGTAGCCGTTGACCAGACTGTTGAAGACAAAAGAGAGCTTAATCTGGGTAAATATCTAGAACGTGTGCTGTCTAGTCTGTCGCTCCATGCGAAAGGCACCAATGTCAAAGTAGAAAAAGACTTCGACCAAAATGTGATGATAGAAACCTATCCGGGCGCTTGGGCTCAGATCATTTCAAATGTGTTTTTAAACAGTTTGATCCATGGATTTGATGATGGCTCTAGCAAAGGTCGTATAAAACTTGTACTAAGAAAGAAGGTGCGCGAAGTTGTGCTCTCAATCGAAGACAATGGCAAGGGCATGAGTGATCAAACCCGTGACAAAATCTTCGATCCATTCTTCACTACCCGCAGAGGGCAGGGTGGTACAGGCCTGGGAATGCACATTGTCTACAATATCTGCGTACAGAGACTAAAAGGCAGAATCGATATTCAATCCAGGCTTGGTAAAGGCTCTAAGTTTACAATTAAAGTGCCTAGTTAATGCGCATTTTGTAATCGGCGATTCAACTCAAAGGTCTGATCTCAAGTCATAGTTGAATCCAAATATTTGTGATAAATTCCCGCCACTTTCAGTTTTTAGCATTCATGACCTCAAGCTCACCTAAAAATAAGGAATCAGCCAATGGCTCTCGCACCCAGCAGCTATCAATTTAAAGACGATGGGTCTTTCGAAATTCGTAACTATCATGGCAGTAAACCCTTCTCAAGTTTTTTACCAGGTGTGGCTGGTCTTTGGGGCATACCAGTGTGGCTCTATTATGTTAACAGAGGTCAGATCGTTAGCTGCTTTGGTACCCAAGACAAAGACCACGGCATCATGGAATTTCAGTCCGCGTCCCTACATCAAAGAAGAGTCGCTACCGAAGGCTTTCGCACATTCATAAAAGGAACTCATAATGGCAAGGCCTTTTTTTATGAGCCTTTTAAGGCGGTACAAGCGCAGTTTGAGGTAGACAATCGTTTAAAGATTACTTCGTCAGACCTTTACTTGGAGGAAATCAACAAAACGTTAGGAATAAAAGTTGAGGTTAAGTACAACACCGTACCTAATGATAATTTTGGTGCCTTAAGTCGACAGGTTCAAATCAGCAGAACATCTGATTCAAATGACCCAATAGAGTTTGAAATATTAGATGGTTTCCCTAAGGTGCAACCCTATGGTGAGGCGATTTATTTTCTTTGGGCGATGCCATTTATTACCGAAGGTTATCTGCATGTTCAAAATTTAGAAAGCAACCTACCTTTTTATAACCTAAAAGCCAAACCATCTGATACCTCTGAAACCGAGTTTGTTGAAGCCGGTAATTTTTATATGGCTGCCAGCAGTCAAGCTGGGCAATCTAACTTATTAAAAATGATTGCAGACCCAGAATTAGTCTTTGGAGACAGTCTGGATTTCATCTTGCCATATCAATTCATGTCAGACAGTTTTGATGCCGACGAACTACAGTCTCCCTACTGCACTACAGCTTGTGCTTTTGCTTACCACCCTAAAGTGGAATTAAAACAAGGTGAAACAGTATCAATTAAAGCTATGGCTGGTATGGCTAAGTCAATTGCGGCTACTCAGCTGATCAGTGAAAAGCTTTTAGAGCCAGAATATATTGATGCCAAGCGTATCGACAACAAAGTGGAAGTTGAAAAACTGAAACAGGGTTTGTACGTAAATTCAGGTAATAAAATATTTAATCAATATGCGGGTCAAACATTTCTTGATAACGCATTGAGAGGTGGATTGCCAATAACCTTGAAGGGTAAAGAAAAGCAATCCGTGTTTTATGTTTATTCTCGAAAACACGGTGACCTCGAACGAGATTATAACTTTTTCAAACTGGATCCTACCTATTTCTCTGAAGGCAATGGTAACTACAGAGATGTAAATCAGAATCGACGTAATGACCTATATTTCAATACTCACGTCGGCTCTGCCAATCTAGAGTACTTCTTTAACCTCAGTCAGTTAGATGGATACAACCCATTGGTTTGTATGGGTAGTCGATTTGCAATTAACGACCAAGCTGCCAAACAAGCACTACTAAATGATTTTGTACCTAAAACAGCTCATGAATCGGTTCTAGAGTTTTTGTCATCACCCTTTACTCCAGGGAAACTATTTGGCCGATTAGAAGAGCAAAATGTTCTTGGCGATATCGAGGCAAAAGCCCTATTAGAAAGGGTTATAGATATCAGTGAAAAGTTTGAAGATGCTGAACACGATGCCGGTTATTGGAGTGATCATTGGTATTACAACTTTGACTTACTGGAAAGTTATATTTCAATTTATCCAGACAAAATCAGCGACCTAATGCACGACAAAAAAAGCTTTACCTATTGGGATGAAGCTGTGGTTGTCAAACCTCGTGACGAAAAGTTCGTACTGAATGATGAAGGTGAAGTTAGACACTTGCTGTCGACAGAAACCAATCCGTCAAAGGCGGAAATGATTGCAGAGCGTAGCTATCGTCCTCACCATATGCGCACGAGCTTTGGTGCTGGGGAGATTTATCAAACATCCTTACTCGAAAAAATAGTTTGCTTGTTTACCACTAAAATTGCCACTTTATCTCCTTCTGGTATTGGTATGGATATGGACGGCGGCCGCCCAGGATGGCATGACTCTATTAATGGTTTGCCTTCCATGTTTGGAGCGTCAACCAGTGAAGTGGCCAACTTAGTTCGAGCGGTCAAAATGGTTTTGCCTTGGCTAAAAAATCAGTCGATGTCTTTGCCAGAAGAATTGCTCGAATATATTGAATCGGTATACGCACAGCTTGAATTAAGCTTGTCGGGCTCTTCAACAGATTTTGAATACTGGGATAAAACCGGTGATGCAAAAGAATTGTTCCGGTTGAAAACCATGATGGGCATCAGTGGTGAAATGGCTAATTTAGAGTTCGAAAAGCTAGAGAGCTATTTAAAACTAATCTTGCAAAAAGCCGAAGCCTCTATGTTGAAAGCTGAACAGGATCATGCCGGGGTACCATTAACCTATGTTGCCCATAAGGCTTCAACTTTTGAATTGCTCACAGAAGCGGATGGCCTCCCAAAAGTTAATAGTCGCGGTCAGGCTTGTGTCAAAGTGACAAAGTTTGAAATGGAAGCGATGCCGCTATTTCTTGAAGCGGCTTCTCATACAATGCGATACCAAGAAGATGCTAGTAAAGCCCGCGAACGATACTTGGCGCTAAAAAATACCGGTCTCTATGACAAAGCTCAGAAGAAATATGTACTAGGAGACGATGTCACAGCCTATCGAGAGATTGGTCGGATTTGGGCTTGGCCTGCAGGTTGGTTTGAAAACGAAAATATTTTCATGCACGCATCTCATAAATACTATCTCGGTTTACTAAGTGCTGGCCTATATGATGAGTTTTTTGAAGAGATGCAAAACGGTTGGGTGCCGTTCCAGAACCCAGAAGTTTATGGGCGCAGTCCATTAGAAAATGTTTCGTTTATCGTGAGTTCTCGACACCCTAGGCCTAAGTTTCATGGTAGAGGAATGCTACCAAAATCGTCCGGTACCACTGCTGAAATCATTCACATGGTGTTGATGATGAGCTTTGGTAAAAATCCTTTTACTGTCAATAACGAAAAACTGAGTTTGGCTTTGAACCCCATCCTACCTGCGTGGGCGTTTAGCGAGTCTTCAATTTCACAAAAAATTGATTTCTTATCTGGTGGGACTGCAGAGTTTGAAATGCCAGCTAATAGTTATAGCTGTGTATTTTTAGGAACGACACTCGTAACCTATTTAGCAAGTCGCAAGGCCGCAACCTTTGGTGAAAACCCTCTTCAAACAGCAGGCTATGAGTTGGTATGGCAAGATGGGACTTCAGAGTCCTATGAAGGCAAAGCATTAGAGGGAGATATAGCGGTTAAAGTTCGTGACGGGCAAGCGAAACATATCAAAGTAAACCTTATTTAAAATCCATTTTTAAAAATAAAAAAACCAGCGCAATTCGCGCTGGTTTTTTTGTGGTTGATTAAAATTCTAGCTGGCTTCAATCATGCTGTTTAATTCTGGAATGCAAGATCCACAATTGGTTCCACATTTTAGTTTTTTACCTAGCGCATCTGATGAGTCACAGCCTTCATTAATCGCTTGCTGAATTTGTTTCTCTCCCACTTGAAAACACGAACAAATAATTGCGCCGGTTGATTTGGCTTCATCGTATTCAAATAATTCAAATCGGTTTGATGTGTCTACAAGAGATCCCAGTTGGCTTGCAAGCCATTGATGCGAAGTCGAACTGTTTCTGGTAATAAAAAGCATGACTTTTAGCACGCCACCTTGATAACCGGCATATCTTTCACGATCAGAATTATCGTGCTTAAAGCTAGTCCAGTTATCTATTTCTGGAAAATGATTGGGCAGCCATTGAATCCAGTTATTAGGCGAGGATTGATCTGCAATAGCAAACCCATAACCATTGTCCAGGGTAATTTTGGCCCAGTAGTCAAAGGCAGGTTTGAATTCTTCTTGGCAAATTAACAGCCCTTGCCACTCTGTTTTATATGACGATAACTCAACCGGGCTTTGTTTAAATTCCGGCTGACCACTCAGTGGATCAATGGCTGGGTTGACCAATGCATCCGCTCGTCCGAACGACGCGTAATTTTGTGTCCAGTGCATCGGAGTAAAAATTTCACCGATTCTTTGATCTTCTGTAATTCTTGCACGGCCTAAATATCTCGCGTCTCTATTTCTGAGTTCTACAAGACTGTTTTCTTGAATGGCTAGATTTTCCGCGTCTTTAGGATGAATTTGAACAAAGGGCTCAGAAACGTGTGACAATAATTTAGCTGCTTTCCCTGTGCGAGTCATGGTATGCCATTGGTCACGGATTCGACCTGTGTTCATCACAAATTCACCAATGCTGGGTGCTGTGATAGGTGGTTTGGCATTGATGGCAACGAAGTTTGCCTTCCCTGATGGTGTAAAAAACTTACCATCTGAAAACAGCCTTTTGGTACCTTCAGGGGCTATTTCGGTAATTGGCCAATGAATAGGTTTAAGTCTCAAGTATTGATGTTGTTCGAGATCTGCCATGGCAGAAATATCGAAAGCTCGTTTGCTGCGTCTTGCGTTCTTTCCTTTAAAGCCAGAAAGCTTGGCATGTTCTGAAAATACTTGGTACTGATGTTCAAAGTTGAAGTCTTTTTCCCAACCCATACGTTTGGCAAATTCACACATGATTTGCCAATCATTTTTGGCTTCACCAGGTATCGGCAACACAGCGGATTGGTAACTGATGCAGCGCTCAGAGTTTGTGACTGTTCCACTTTTTTCACCCCAAGTCGATGCTGGAAGTAAGACGTCAGCCATGGCCCCTGTATCTGAGTTGGCCATGCAATCACTTACTGCAACGAAGTCACATTTATCGAGCGCTTCTTTAACTCGGTCAGCATCTGGCATGGAAACAACAGGGTTGGTTGCCATAATCCAAATAGCTTTTATTTTTCCTTGATGCACGGCTTCAAACATATCCACTGCTTTTAGGCCTTCTTTACGAGCCATGTTTGGAGCGTTCCAAAACTCTTCTACAACAGCAACGTCTTCTTCATCAAAAGTCATGTGAGCTGCAAGTTGATTGGCTAGCCCACCCACTTCTCTTCCACCCATGGCATTCGGCTGCCCGGTAATCGAAAAGGGTGTTGCGCCTTCTTTGCCTATTTTTCCTGTTGCTAGGTGGCAGTTAATAATGGCATTACCCTTATCAACTCCTGAAGATGATTGGTTAATGCCTTGAGAAAAAACCGTAACGACTTTTTCATGCTTAGCAAACCATTGGAAAGCCTGTTCTAAATCAGATTCATTCACATCGCAGTATTTCGCTACTGTAGTTAAATCTGGAGTTTGTTCATTGGCCTGTGCCAAAGCTGCATCAAAGTTTTGAGTGTGCTGTTTAATAAAATCTGAATTTAGATATTCATGGGCTGATAAATAGCTTAATAAGCCGTTAAAGAAATAGGCATCACTGCCCGGTTGAATAGCTAAATGAAGATCTGCAATTTCACAGGTTGCTGTTCGGCGTGGGTCAATAACAATGACTTTGAAGTCTCGTTTTTTCTTTGCAGCCTTAATTCTTTGAAAAACGATTGGATGAGCATAGGCGGTGTTTGAACCAACGATTAATAAAACATCGGTGGACTCTAAATCTTCATAGCAGCCTGACACCACATCGGCACCGAAAGCACGCTTATGTGCTACTACAGCAGAAGCCATACAGAGACGAGAGTTTGTGTCTATGTTTGCGGTGCCTACAAATCCTTTGGCTAGTTTGTTGGCGACATAGTAGTCCTCGGTGAGTAATTGACCGGACAGATAAAATGCAACTGAGTCTGGGCCATGGGTTTCAATAGCTTCTTTGAATTTTGCCGCAACTAAATCCAGTGCTTCATCCCAAGAACTTGATTGACCATGAATCATGGGCGTGAGTAGGCGATTGTCTAACGAGGTAGTCTCATGCAGTGCCGATCCTTTTACACAAAGACGGCCCTCGTTTGCTGGATGCGCTTTATTGCCTTCAACAGCAATTAACTTGTCGTTTTCAACCTTGGCTAATACACCGCAACCCACACCGCAGTAGGGGCATGTTGTGGTTAATACAGATTGAGAATACTGAGTTGTCATAAATATTATCTGGATATTTCGAAAGTAGTGGTCTTAATGGGGTGTCTACTAAGAAAGAAAGGTGCCAATACTGCGGTACGTGTAGATTGTTTTTTTAAAAAGGCTTATTTGGTTTTTAGTCACTCAATAATTAAGAATTTGATAGAAAAAATTTAGGGAGTTAAATGAAATTTTTAAACTCCCTAAAACTTTATAGGTATGCTGCTAAATCTTGGTGGGTAGTTTTATCGCTGTTTTTATTCGGTCAATGTAATTGAGCTCGCACCATTGGTTAATACAGAGATCGAAGCATCTTGATTGATAAAAAGCTGAGAAGCACCGGAAAGGGAACCTGAAATCTGATTTGCACTGATTCTGGCCACACTTGCCCCTGTGGCTACCAAAACTGTCGTATCATTCTGCAATTGTCGAGCGTCTAGTGCGCTGCTCCCGCTAAGATCTGCATTCATAGAGGTTGAGGCACCAGAAATCGTAGCACTGGATGCACCAGAAAGTTCAATGTCGAGATTTTCGCCAGTAATGTCGGCTGCTGTGAGGTCACTAGCGCCACTGATGTCTAAGTCAGCATCTGCCAGTTCAACATTTACGGTTACCTGATTAGCTCCAGCCGCGGCCACAGAGGTGAGGCTACCAGCGCAGATATCAACATTAATAAGCTCCTCAGATTCATAGTTGGAGTCTGAAAACACATATAGTATTTGGTCGCTCACTTCAGTTTGAATCAGTGGCAGGATGTTGTCGTCGCCCGAAAGTCTGATGCCGTCAGAGCAGGAATCTATGGTGGCGTTAAATGCACCTGAGAGATTTACGCCCGTGAAGGTATCTATACTGCGTGCTTGTTCTGAGAGGATGCCCGAGCCAACGATTGTATTATTCGAATCTGTGACGACTGTTTGCTGACAACCAGTTAGTACAGTGAATGTGGTGGCTAATGCTAGTGTCTTGATATTGTTCATAATCCGTTCCTTTGTATTGAATGAGTGGTTTCGTAAGAGACATCAACACTATGAAATGGATTTTCTATCTGGTCGTCTTAAATAACCTTAAATAGTCTTAAAGCCCGTAATACTGGGCTTTAAGGGTTGGCCTAAAGTCTTCCCTTAAGGGTTTTTTTAGGTCTTTTAAGGGTTCAAATCCTAACTATCTACCCTTTACCTAGGCCTTATATAGTTCAAACACCAAGAATTAATCAGCGTTATTTTTGCTAAATCAGTCTGCAAAAACACTCCAGGTTAATTCTGAATGGTTTTGTCTAAACAGTTGCTAATCAGTCATTTCAACAAAGGAGAAAAAAATGACCAAATTCTTAGCAACCTTACTTGTTTTGTTTCTTTCATCCGTGTCTTGGGCCAGTTGGCCAGAAGGGCAATTCGAATCCCGATTTGTAGAGGTACAGGGTTCGAACATTCACTATGTGGAGCATGGGCAGGGCGACCCCATTCTGTTGGTTCATGGTATTCCGACTTGGTCATACCTGTGGCGTGACCTAATTGAACCTTTATCCGCTAATGGCCGAGTAATAGCTGTGGATCTTATTGGATATGGCAAGTCTGATAAGCCGAATATTCAATATCGATTGGCAGACTTGCGTGATTATCTTGAAGGTTTTATTGATGAGCTAGCACTCTCAAATATTCGTTTGGTGGTGCATGACCTAGGTGGCCCGGTGGCCTTGCCATTGTTAGCGGAGCGACCTGAATTGTTTTCTGGGGTTGCTGCTTTTGAAACCTTGTTGGGCCCTGTAGACAAGTTAGCAGAATTAAACGATTTTCAAGTCTCTTTAAGAGACCGCAAGCCAGGGCCAGGGATAATCGGGCCTGGTGGTCAGGGTTATGATTTGATTGTCAGAAACAATATATTCAGGGATCTGGTTACCCAAGCAACTCAGGGCACCAACGTAAATATCGAGGAGTACTATCAGCCATTTTCGAGCCCATTGGATCTGTTCGCGATTTACAATCCTTTCCAGGATTTGCCAGTAGAATCTAGGCCTTTCACGGAATTCAAAGCCGCTAAGAAAGCAGTGCAGTTTATGCAGTACTCAGCCATTCCTAAGCTCTACATCTATCCAACACCTGGCTTTGCATCAGTGTTGAAAGCCGGTTCACCTGAATTAGCCAGCACTTTCAGGAATATTACTATCGAGCCTTTTGGGCCTGGTAATCATTATCTTCAGGAAGAAAATCCGGCGCTCTTAGCCCAGTTGATTAACAATTGGCTGAGTCAGAACTTTTAAAGGATTTTAGGGAGCCAATGTGCTCCCTTTTTTCGTCACTAACATATTCCTAAATAACTGATTTTAAGCACGTACTTGGTGTTTTCCATATTGGCTGTAGGGTTTAAGTTTCCTAGCCTAACTTGATACCTTAGGTAACAAAACCTGTTACTGAATGAAATGGGTTTCTGAAATCGGTTTCAGTAAAAATCAGCGTAAATGAGTAAATATTTAAATGCTCAATTTTTGTCCATAACTTTCACTCTGCATTAACAGGGTGTTATGCCTGGTTGGTGCCGTGAATATCGCGTGCTAGAGCCTTCGTAAAGGCTGAGTCAGTTTTACCTGTAGGTCAAATATAATGAGGGGTGCAGAAAAGCTTTATGCAGGTTTCATGTGCTTAATACTTTCAACTAATTAAAAAGAAACATTACGCGAAACCAATTAACCCATAACTAAATTGTGAGATAAATATTGAAAGTGCACCTTTTATTGACTCTGGTAGCCTCATCATCGCGATAGGTACGGTTGATACAGCCGCCTCAATAAAAACAATAAATGGTGTAAGAATGATGATTCGCAATAAACTTTCTACCCTTCTGCTAGCGGGCTTAGCCGCATCCGGGTGGTCCATTGCCGCAAGCGCCGATTTTGGCGTTCGTGCAACTGGTGCTGACTCTGGGGTTATATACATACAAGACAACGATTATGAGGGCGGATTCGCCTACATCTGTTTCAATGGTTGTTATCAAGCAACACTGGTTGATGGCTATTGGGAAAGAGATGTAAGCGGTCTGTCTAATGGGCAAAGCATGTCGGTTCAGGCTCAAATTCAAGACAATGAGACTGGCCAATTTAACGACACATTAGCAATGACTTTTGACTCTGCCGTGACCACTGGAGGTTCAGTTCAGGGTGGATCAAACACAGGTACAGCAACAGACACCGGGTCTGATACTGGTTCAGATGTAGACACTGGTTCTGATTCCGGCTCTGACACAGGCACTGCAACAGATAGTGGTTCAAATGAACCATCAGTTACAGTTGTGGAAGCTGAAACAGGTTCACTCTCTGGGGAAGCTCAGTACTACAACGACGGTGCGGCTATCGGCGGGTCAGGTGTGGCATACATCTATACACCAGGCTCAGGATTCACACTTTCTGGTGCTCCAGCAGCAGACAGTTTGACTATCCGTTACGCATCTCAAAATTCAGGCACAATCTCAGTATATGTAAATGGCACAGATAACAATGTGTCCTTTGGAAGTACGGGTGCTTGGGTAGGCAGTTACTCAGAAGTTACTTTGGATGTTGCGGTTAAAGCAGGCGATACAGTAACAGTTCAGTACGACAGCGGTGATGCTGCAATGAATGTAGACTCAATTACGTTCAGCTACAGCGGAACCAATACCGGAACGGGCATCATTACAGACACGGGTACAGCAACTGAAACCGACACTGGATCTGCTACGGATACAGACTCCGCAACTGATACAGACACAGGCTCTGCCACCGACACGGATTCAGCTACAGATACTGACACGGGCTCAGCAACAGACACGGATACTGGTTCGGCAACTGAAACCGATACCGGCACAGCCACCGAGACCGACACCGGGTCTGCCACGGAAACAGACACAGGATCTGCAACCGATACAGGCACTGGAACGGGTATCACTCCGCCGCCACCACCGCCTGCTTCTGCCGGTGACTTCGGCCTCGAGTTTGTAACGGCAAGCTCCGGAATCATCCGTCATTTAGACAAGCCATTCACAGCTAACTTTGCCAACCTATGTTTGAACGGGGCCTGTGCACCCGCGCAATTAGTAGACGGCTATTGGGAGCGTCAGGTTGATGGTTTGACTGAGGGTTCTGAGTATCAAATCGGTACCCAGATCCAGGATAATGACATTGGTCAGTGCTCAATCAATGTAACCGTTACTTTCCAAGCTGATGGTGACTACAGAGCTAGTTCTTGTTTACCACCAGATGTAGAAGCGCCAACTCAAGTAACTGGCTTGCAGGGTGAAGATCGTAATGGCCGTGCCGTAGCTTTGAGCTGGACCGCTGCTACTGATGATCGTGGTGTTGCTTCTTACGCGATCTACCGTGACGGTTTCTGGGTTAACAGCACTGGGTCAACTTCTTATAACGATTCTGGGTTAACTGAAAACAGCACTTATGAATACCAGGTTGAAGCTTGTGATGCGGCAGGAAACTGCGCGCCAAGATCCGCAACTATTTCAGTGTCAACGGGTAACTATGTTCCAGACACAACACCGCCAGTGGTTCCTTCCGCGCCATTAACTGAAACCGCAGGTGAAAACTCTATCAGCATATTCTGGAGTGCTACCACAGACGCCGACGGCGTAGTGGATTTATATGAACTGGCTCGTGACGGCATTGTCATCACCGCAACCAGTGAAACCAGCTACTTGGATGAAGGCCTGGAAATGGCGACCGCTTACAGCTATGCAGTGAGAGCTCGTGACGATTCCGGTAACTGGTCTGCGTGGTCTAACGCCACCACTGGTGAAACAGCCCGCCCAGACTTTAGTTATTTGGACTGGACAACCAATGCTCACCCAGGCGACAGATTAGGGCCTGAGCCCCGTGCTGATCGTCCAGATGCGCTACCTACTCCAATTAATGGAGCAACACCTACTGTTAAAGGTTTCGCCTTTGATATTACAGGCGATACTCTGACTTGGCGTTGGGGCCCACAGAATGTGCCTGAAGGAACTCCAGGTGACGTAGGCTTCACTCGTACTGCTGGCGATTCTGGGTTGGAAATGCACTGTTCTGAAGACGGTGGTAAAACCTTTACCTCGGCTTATCTGAACAACTCAACATTGACCATTCCTTGTTCGGGCAGCTATGTCTACTTCTTCCGTTACAAGCACCCGCTGCCGTTGAACAGCTTGCCGGGTAGTGATTGGATTTACACTGCGCTGTTCACTATTGACAGCCGTGTGGATGTTAACAACTACACGCCGTTTACCGATGGCTCTGCCAACTGGATGCGCTGGAGACACCCCGTTGCACACGATGGTTGTACAGCTGCTGTATCCGATGCTTGTCACAACAACTCATTGTTGAGAGTGTTAGATCGCTACGTAATCTGGTTTAACGATTCTCCAGGCAATGTAGAGCTTAACACCAATGCGGATGGCGGTATCCTTCGTGTAGAGGCTGCTCGTCACCATGCCGGTAACAGCAATGGTCAGCAGCAGTTCACCTATAACCAAGGCACAGGGTTCGGCAACGAGTTCAGCTATGGTCAGGTTATTCAATTTGAGATTACTGCGTTGGCAGGTTCTCAGGTATATAACGACTTCTCTTACTACACAGTTGGTTTGGGTTGGGGTAACTATGGTGACCCACGTCTAACCATGGCTGGCCGTGCGGGTACCACTATGGTGTTTGCGGGTACACCCGATGCTGGTGTATACAATGAATATGATGCTGTATTCACACAGCCGATGGTTACTATCCACGATGAGAAAATGATTGATGATTTCATCGTAGGCCACCACCTGTTCCATGGTATTGACCCTAATGTTCGTTTGGGTGCTCATGACCAAGTGAAAATTGGTACTCGTAGCTGTGGTGACTGTCACTTCCGTGATGGTCGTGGTTCAGAGATTATTGATACTCCTAGAGGCAAGCGCCTACCACCACCAATCTATGGTGTGAAGTTATTAGAGTGGATGGAAGGTAGAGAAGTTGGTTTCCGTTGGGATGGCGGCGCAGACACAGTTGCGGAGCAAATTGTGAATGCATTCCGTGAAGATCATGGTGTTGATGCATCACACTTACCACCAGAAGTACTGAGTGCAATTACTACTTACGTAGAAGTGCTTACTGTTCCGAATCGTCAGGCTGCGTCTTATGATGATCCAATGGTTGCTCGTGGTGATGTAGTATTCAATGAAGTTGGCTGTGGTACTTGTCACTTGCCGAGTGCTCGCACAAGAGCTG
>JANQHX010000005.1 GCA_028282465.1 Gynuella sp. | reverse complement strand
GTGCTACCTTACCTGCTGAGTTCAGGTTTATCAAAACAAGAACTGGTACAAGCGGTGAATATTTCATTCACCTTTTCGAGCTTGGTTGTTTTATTTCTTTTTTCTCAGCTGAATATTTTTGATTATCAATACCTGCTCATTTCCATCCCTGGAATTGCATTAGTATTTATTGGCGTACACTTTGGAAGTATTGTTCAAAATAAACTGGATACTCTACAGCATAAACGCCTTACTCAATTGCTACTACTAGTGCTTGGCAGCACTATCATTTTAAAGTCGTTTTGAATACGGATAGTGAGCGTTTTAACTGTTGAGACAAATTGACAACCTGCCCGCTTATGCTAGACGACATTTCGGATAATTCGACGGTTTGATCTGAAATTTTACCCAGAGCTGTTACTTTAGATTTCACTTGCTCCGCAATAACTTGCTGGCTTTCAGCCGCAACGGCGATGTCTTGACTACTCTTTTCAATCGCACTGAAGGCGGCTTCAATGCTTTTTAGCATTTCACCTGAATGATTAGCCTGCTCAACTGTATTTTGAGCCAGTTCATCTCCCCATCGCATTTGCTCTGACGCTTTGAGAGTTCCTTCTTGTAGAGAGTCAACAATTGCATGTATTTCTTCAGTAGAATCACCGGTACGACTCGCTAGAGTACGAACCTCATCAGCGACCACCGCAAACCCACGCCCTTGCTCGCCAGCACGGGCGGCCTCGATCGCTGCATTTAACGCCAACAAATTCGTTTGCTCTGCGATACTTTTAATCACTTCCATCATGCTACCAATGTCTTCACTACCGGCTTTTAGATCTGTCATGCCCTCAGCAGACTTCTTCACCTGTTCAGATAACTGTTTTATTGCCTCTACTGTTTTTAACACCAGGGCAGCTCCTTGCTCAGTCATATGATTCGCGTTTTGTGTTTCAGAATTTGATACTCGAACATGATTCAACACAGTAGCGGCTGATTCGTTTACTTGATAGATTGCCTCTTCAAGTGAAGTCAACTCTCCCTTTTGTTCGTCTACTCGTGAGCCGGTATTTTGATTCACCGCTAGTAATTCGTTTGCCGACAGATCTAACTTTGAACCTACTTTCTGTAAATTACCTATTAAAGAATTGAGCTCCTCAAGCATTCGATCAAAACGTCTACCCATCAAACCAAACTCATCGCCTTCTGGCAGATCAACTCTCAATGAAAGGTCTTTGTTTTTTTCGATATCAGTGATGGTATTGAGTACCTTGTTCAAACGGTTTCGAATACCCTGATAAATCCAGTTACCCGCTCCAACCAAGATCGCAATCAAAACAAATAGGAAGGTGAACAGAATCTGATTTGCAGAGGAAGCGAGTTCTTTCGCATGCTCCCCTTCCTCATGGGCTAGTTTATCTTGTATGGCAATCAGTTGATCAAGTACCTCGAGAATAGGCTCTATGTTTGGGTACAACTCAAGATCTACAAAATTTCCTATGCCGTAAGTCGATTTTTCTTCGATTAGTCCAATCAATCTGTCTGTTGCATAGCCAGCCTTATCAAAGGCCTCTTTCGATTCTGAAATTAGGGCTCGTTCTTCATCAGACAAATCATTATTTAAATACAGCTGCCATTCATCCTGAATTTTTTGAGAACTATCCATAATAAATGTATGGGATTCATCCCAAAACACCATTTGGGCTCTTGCTTTGTGAGCAATGTCGACAACCCCTTGCGTATACAACCTAGCTATCCTGTCTAGCCGCCAAAGTGGCCCCAAACGATTGTCTGCCACATTCAAAGCAGCAACACTCACCTGTGATAGTTGGTTTGCAGCCACGAAGCAAAGCAGTGACGCTAATAAAATAGGCAAAATAATCATTATCAACAGCTTGCCACCAACACTTATACGCATACTTAATTCTGTCTCCAGTTTTAATAAGGTTAGAATTTCCACATCGGGATAGGTTTAAAGTTTATGAAGGTTTGTTATTTCTTGTAATAACTCAACTCTTTTCATTTCGGGTTCAAACTTGAATATGAGTCATCCTGTTACCAAGACCGCAACATATTCTGCGTTCACTCCAAGCCCCTCTTTAGTCAACCTACATTCAAGAATGAACCGTCTTACTATTTTTAATAAATTATTCCAGACTCAACACTGCGAAATACGATGATATTTGGTGCAATGTAAGACTGTAATTATTCGAATAGCTGTCTAAAGACGGGCCTTCGATATCCGAAACACGAGATTATTAAGACCTATCAATTAAACTTAAGACTGATTAGATAGAAAGTAAAATGATTCTTTGCTTTATAAGTTTTAATAAAGAAGTCAACCAATTGACATTAGTAAAAGTAAGCGCAATTCATATTCGAAAGATTTCCGAATGATATGACTGATGAATGGAGACTCAAATACTCACAACTGATGAGTAGTGAGATAAGCACATATACTAGGGTTTTTAAAACGAAGAACAGCTGAACTTGTAGTATCGATTATTAATTCTTTGATCAATTTCATAGCCAAATTTAAGTTCAATAAGTTTGGATTAAGAACCAATCTGACTCAGGAACTTTTATCAATTTCAAACCAAATACCGTCAAAAAATATATTTATGAAATTCTAAATTCAGTTTTCAGCCGAATTAAAAATATTTGGTAGAAATTTATGTCATTTTCGATTGATTACAATTGCGCTTTTTGTAGACTCAACCAATGTAAGATAACTTAATAAACTTCAATAAGCGTTCATGATAGTTAATAAATTTCAAGGCGAGACGATCGAAGATTTTGAAAATAGATTGATCGTTCATCCCACAACCATCAAACAACTGCACAAAGGCAAATTCATCAGTGAACACATTGAGTTTGTTTTTGATAAGTCTTGGCTAACAAAAAGAAAGTCTATACTAGGCTTTCATGCAGACTTTGAAGTTGGTGAAAACAATGTCCTATTAGTTTTTCCATTGTCTGGTAGTCAGTCGGTCGTTGGCGGCATGCCAGTAAGGCATGAGGCCATTAACGTCTACTTCCCCGGTGAAAAGATTTCGTCGTTTAATCAAGCTATTGATGTTTACCTGATCAATATTAAAGTTGATAAGCTGGCTAACTTCATTACAGAATCAAATTTTGAAATTTGGGCAGAAAAAGTAAAAGAGCTTAGACGCCAGTCACTCACTGAAGACAGCAAATCCAAATACCACAACCAAATTCAGAAGTTATTTCAATCGGCTCTTGAGTTGGAACAGGTAGATAATATTGAAGAAACCAACAGCAAGTGGAGTGAGTTAGAAAACACCCTTTGCGAAACGGTTGCCTCGTTAAGCACCGAGTATGAATTTGATGGTCGTAATGTTAATCCTAAGAATCGTAATCGCATTATTGTTCAAGCCATAGAGATGATTACCGAAGATCCGTTAAAGCAGTGGAATACCCATCAAATTGCCATTGAATGCCACTGCTCAGTTAGAACACTGGAGTACTCATTCAGAAACATTCTTCAGTCATCGGTTAAACAAGTTATTATTGGACTCAGGCTCAACACTATTTACCGTGAACTGCTGGCTGCAGATCCTCAAACTCAATCCCTTAGTTCTATTTACAAAAAATTCGGGATCATCAACTCTAGCCGTTTTAATAGAGATTACAAAAACTTCTTTGACCAACCCCCAATAGATACATTAGAACGGGTCACCTAATACCAGTGCCCTTCTAATTATTACTGACAGCCCTTGATTGCAACTTCCACATCTATTGATAGTATCTGTAGCCACATTGGATTTATAGATATATATTTTTGAAATCTAACAACTTGTCTTTCGGCCCGTTAACCGCGCTCCATTGCGGTGTTATTTTACTCGCCTTCAATGGCTTGTTTTCGAAAACCATTACCCTTCCAGCCTTTGATATTACAGTACACCGGTCTTGGATAGCGTTCTTGGTGCTTGCAATGATTGTGATAGTAAAAAAAGAGAGACTATTGCTAAACCGCCCCAGAGATTACATGACCGCATTACTATTGGGTTTAGCTTTAGGTGGACACTGGGTAACCTATTTTCACTCCATGCAGGTGTCATCTATTGCTGTGGGTATGATTGCACTCTATACCTACCCTGTTATGACCGCTCTAATTGAACCATTTTTTGAAGATACGAGTCTTGATCGCACCAATTTAATTAGTTCTGTCTTGGTGCTTGTGGGCGTTGTGTTGATCGTGCCAGAGGTAAACCTCAATTCAAATTTGTTTCAGGGAGTTCTTTGGGGAATATTGTCAGCAATCTTATTCACCCTTCGCAACCTGACCCAGAGGTATCATTTTAGTCATTACAGCGCCCCAAAATCTTTGGCATGGCAGGTACTTGTTATTTTTGCCTTTTTCATGCCTTTCTTAAACCAACCCATGGGACTTTTTACAGCTACAGAAAATCAGTGGGATTTTTGGTTAATTGTTGCCTTAGGCGTGGGCTTTACCGCATTGCCTCATAGTCTTTTAGCTTTTGCACTCAACCATATAAAAGCCACATCTGTGAGTTTGATTTCTTGTTTACTGCCGGTGTACGGCTCCATGCTCGGAGCATTTGCACTTGGGGAAATACCTAGCTGGTCTGTTGTATTAGGGGGGATTTTAATCGTATCTGCGGCAGTATTCGAAACACTGCACACACGTCAGGCTCGTCATTAACACTTAAAGTGACGTCAGAAGTTAATGAGTTTTAGAAGATTTTTTGGCCACTTTTTGATCATACAACTTGGCATCTGCCTGCTTCATTAGTTCATCTAAGCTGACACTATTATCTATGGGATCAAAAACAGAGAACCCAATACTCGCGCTAAGCGTAAAAGGATAATCATGAGCCTGGTTAAACTGTTCCAAGTTATTGTTTAAACGTTGTTCAATCGCATTCAGTTCCACTTTAGTGACATTACCGGTTAGCAACACAACAAACTCATCGCCACCTTGACGACTGATCACATCACTTTCTCGAAAAGTGCTTTTTAGAACTCTAGCAGTACCCTTAATCGCATTATCCCCTTGTTCATGACCATGGGTATCGTTAATAGTTTTTAGGCCATCTAAATCAATAAAGGCTACGGCATATTGATCTTTTCGGCGTATGCATATTTTTGCATGGTGTTCAGCAGTAGTTAATAGACCTCTCCGATTTTTCAACCCAGTTAATTCATCTGTAATGGATAGTCGCTTTAATCTGGCATTAGAACTTTTTAAGGCGTCTTGAGATTTATTAAGTTTTTCATGCAGCAATGCACTCCACAAAACACCAGAAATTAATTCTCGTAGTGACTCATAGAGTGAGTCATTTTCATAGGTTCGCACTGACTGACAAACATAACCAAAATGATGGTTACCATAAAACAACGGCATGACTACATAGCTAAACCGAGTTCTATTTTTTATTTCTTCAGGTAATAGTTCTGAAGTATTAAACACAGGAGTCTTTTCAGCGTTAAGAATGGCACCATGGTCAAATCCAAATAGCAACCTAGACTGTTTTGGAAACTTCCAAGCCTGCCCAGCCCGATGAATCATTTCACCATCATAGAGCACCACATAATATTCATCGGATAACTCTTTGCTATATCTCTGGGTGAGAACTTTAACTAGGTCATTGTAATCTACAACACTGAGTAGATCGGCTGTCAGACTTCGCAAGCGATATAGGTTCACAATGAAGTGATGGGTAATAATACTATTTTTTGTAGAGTTCACTTCACTTACTGAAGCACGGAGATAATTAAAGTATTTTTCAATTTTGTCATCACTCAACTCTGAGTGTTCTAAAGACACTAGGTTTCTGAGCTGGGTAATCATTAAATGAGTTTTCTCTATGTCATTCAACCTAACTTCTAGGTCATCTAACACGGCGTATAAACATCCCATGAACTCGCTATACCTTTGTCTATCTTCTGGAGCATCAGCAATATCTAAGGCACATTTAATAAAAGAATCCTTAGATTCCGGGGTGAAGTTTGAGCTGGCTAATATCTCATAGACTTTGGTTTTAAACTTTTCACGGTCTGAAAAATCATCGGCATCACTGGCTCTATAATTATTTAAAATGTCGCTGGTAATTGTGGTTAAACATCCGCAGGAGGCTCTAGGCAAAAATTTAGTATCAATGGTTTCCAGTTCTTCAACCAACTCGCCATCCAGCTTTTCAATCATGACTTCAATACATCTCACACCCATTTCATATATAGGTTGCTCTACAGTAGCAATCGCGGGGTTTACTAGTTGGCAATCAAAAATATTGTCAAACCCAACAATGGAAATATCATCTGGAACAAAAAATCTAGTGTCTTTTAAGCGGGCTGAGGCACCTATGGCCATTTCATCATTGGCACAGACAATGGCATCAAATTCTATGTTTCGGGCCAGCAAGGTTTCCATTGCCTTAACTCCGCCTTCCTGGGTAAAGCCCCCTTCAACCACTCGGTCCGGGTCAAAATCTAAATTTAATTCTGAGAGAGTATCTAAATAAGCTTCATACCGGCTTTCACTATCTGGATGACCAACCATGCCTTTCATAAAGGCAATCTTAGTTCTTGAATGCACTTCATATAGGTGACGAACAGCTTTATAAATGCCCGCTTGATGGTCAACATCTAACAGAGTCGCTCCTTTTACTGGTTTGCCGATACACACCATGGGCAAATGGGAAAACTGCGAAATGAAGTCTTCAAATTCTTCCGCTAAAGAAGACGATAACGTAGCAGAGAGAACAATAAGTCCATCAATTAATTGATTTTTTGCAAAGTGGTAAATGATTTCATGCTGGTAATAGTTTTCATCAAATTGGCCGGGTACTTTACCCGTGAGTAGTAAAAGATTGACTCCGTACTTTTCAGCTGCCTCCGCAAAGCCAGGCCATAAACTACCTTGGTAGCCACCCTCCAGTTGGCTCATCATTACACCAATGGTGTACTTTGCCATTTTGACCCACCCAATTTAAACAGTTGTCTATTACTTCATAGTAGACATGCATCTGGGTAACCCCATGATTAGATGCTTCAGAGTGTGTGTCCATTTGTAACCTGTTGAGCCGATTCATAGCCGTTTTGTTTAAGTTTAAAAAACGGCTTGAAAACATAAAAGCTGCTTTGCAGTTAATAAAGGTTTTTCCGCATGAGATTATTCACCCAAGTATCGTTCGCCGCATCACTGGCAGATGATTTAACTCTTTGAGAGGCAGTAGCGTTATCACCAGAGCAGAAGCCAACATCCAAATAACTAATGACTTCAGCCATTAAGGGGTCTTGGGTACTCCCCCAATCAGCCTTGGATTCTTCTTCCACGTAACAGTTAGTTGTGGGTTCAAGACCATCAAAATAATCGTAAAAACCCTGTGCATTTTCTGCCCTAAAATTAACGGCAAAATACACCTCTTCAATATCTGGCCCTTGTTCAGAGCAATAGGAAATTAATGAGAATCCAATTGGCTTACCACAGGTCGAATCTCCAATAACCACAACATCCATATAGGGAGTAAGAGAATTGATGAGCATTTCACTAGCAGAGCAAGTTTCTACACTGGTTAGCACAAAAACTCGATCGAGATTAAACGCGTCGGGAACGTTATTAAACAAATATGCTTTGTCTTGAAATTCTGAGATGGGCGTTCTATCAGAATTATCGTTGTATTTAAGTGCAGAAAAGGTTTCACCGGTTTCATTTGGTTGATGTATGTAGCTGCCTAGGTCCCGTGACAGGCTTACGCTACCTCCGGGGTTATATCTAAGGTCAACTACTAATTCTTCAATGTTTTGGGTGCCTAGCCATTCTAAAGCTGAATACAACTCGTTCTGAGTGTGAGAGCCAAAACTTTGGTAAGACAAATAGCCTATGGTCTTGCTGCTGTGCTCTAAGCTTGCAGCTTCGTGAACACCATTGGCAATTACTGTTGAGCGAGCCATGGTGCCGGATTCATACTCACCATCTAAAGACTCCCACTCGATAAAAATTTCATAACCCTGCTCATTTGGCCCCAGTAAGTCTTCAACTGTGCGCCCTAACGGATCTTCACCAGACATGATGGAAACAACATCTGCAGCGTCGTATACGATATTATTTGAGGTAATTCCCAGAATAATATCCCCTCGGCGGAGTCCGATATCATAAGCAGGGGTACCGGAATAGGTGTTGGTATTACTGCTAAATGCTCCCTTGTATACAGCTTCCATAACCATATGGTTTGAGATGGAATTTTCATTCCAACGGAAGCCATAACCGTAATAACTGCCTGTGATGAAATTGCCGAATTCAGTGCCAGAGATAACGTGACTGAACCGATCTTCAGGTAGTTTGCGCATTGCACGCATCAGTTCGTCAGAAGATGAGTAATTTAATGGCTGAATGTTAGGAAGATCGTCGTACCAAAGATACCATTCGTTAAGATACTCCCAAAGATTAAGAGTTTTGTCTTCTACACTGCAAGACTCATAGTCGCTACGATCATATCTGGGTGATGGAGCGGGAGAAGAACCTCCAGTATCACAGCCTGTAAGCAACAGAATGATACTAGTTAAGATACTAAGACGAACGTACTTCTTGAACGACAATTTCGCAGCTCTCCATGGCCTGATCATAGCAGTACTTTAACTGCTTCAAATCTAGGTTCATAGATGCTAACGCGGCGAAATCAATCTCATCCCAATTACCATGTCCATAATCAATAGCAACTTTCAACGTGAACCCACAATCACCTTTAAACTCAGTAATCGCATCTAATATGTCCGAATCCAAGGGTAGGTCTATGATCAAGTCAGTCATTGGCCGATCAAAAAAGGCATCTAAACAGGATAAAACCCCCATAGTGAATAGCGAATCCAGTCGACTTGGCACGATAAACTGGCCTAGCTTCTCACACATGTAACCTCTGTATAGGGCTTCACGTTGCAATTCATCAGACTTTTCAGACATTTGCCCTAACGCAATAATTGACACCCAACTTCTGATTCTTTCGAGGCCCAATAATGTACAGGCTTGCCGAAGAGACTCGATTGGATTAACCCTTCTAAACAGTGAAGAATTCACCAATCGAAGCAACTTAACACTTAGCACAGGGTCGGTGTGAATGGTTCGATAAACAGAATCTAGGGATGTGTCTGGATGATAAAGCTGAGTCACCAGTTTCAAAACAGCTACCTTAGAGTTAGGCAACTTTGCGCCCTTTACTATTTGAGGTTTAGCAAAAAAGTAGCCTTGGAATAGTTCAAAACCCAAATCAATGCAGTAATCTCTCATCTCACTGTCTTCAACTTTCTCCGCCAACAGCGTCACCTCATATGGCTTAAGGTGTTCTACTTGTTGTTTGATCTGATCTCTATCCAAAGCAATGACATCAATCTTAATAATGTCGCAATAGGGAATAATTTTTTTAACTCTGTCATTCCATACAAAATCGTCTAGGGCTACTACATAACCTCGTTCGCTAAGCTTTTTTACCTCGTCGAACGCTTCGGGCTTGTCATGAAAATGCTCCAATAGCTCAATCACCAGGCTTTCTTTAGCAAACCCAGGAAGATGATCAATTAAGCCAAGGGTATAATTTACAAACCCCTTCTTCATGTTTAAAGACGCCTTTACGTCCAATTCTGTAAATGCATTGGAGATAACCTCTAACGAGGCACTATTGCCATCCGAGAAAGTCGCTTGGTTTTCATCGCTGTTTCTAAATAGCAACTCATAGCCCATCACTTTCATACCTAAATCGAAAATTGGCTGTCGAGCAAAAAGAATAGAGTTTAAATCCATAGACTCAATCGCAGAGTTGGCGGAGAACATCTAACAAGCATAGCCTATGGGGAATTGCTCACACGTTTAGCTGAGTAGATTTACAAGTTCCCGGTTGAAACTAAGCTTCGATCAACGGAATAGATAGGGTGACAAAATGTTAAAAGACAACTCAATGAAACGAAAGATGTAAACTAAGTTGTTTAGCTGCGAACAAGATACCAGAGCTCTTCAAGGTAAGAGTTAAATTCGCTGGCAACTGTCAAAGCGTCTTTAATACACGGCAAATATGAGCTTTTAATGAGAGGCAATTGAGATATTTTGTCCAGTGACAGTAACCTCTGGTCAAACAGATATGCCAAGTCAAACAAGGGATTACCCGATCCTGCATACTCCCAATCAATCAGGACGATACATCTATGTATGAGGCACAAATTACCTTTATGAATATCATGGTGGGTTAGCACAGCTTGCATTTTAGGCACGTCATTGAAAGCATCTATCATCGCCTCAAATTTATGATAATTCGGTGTACCCCGAAGCAATGATTCATAGCTTTTAAATAACTGCTGATAATTAAATTCAGGCACATTTCTGATTGCGTGCATGTCTTGCATTAAATCAAACAACTGATCTTCATAGCATCCTTGCCATTCACTACCAGACAAGTTACCGCCATGAAATTCCATCAAGCACCAGCCTGACTCTGGCTTGTTTAAAATGACGGTGGGAGCCCAGGAAAAAGGTTGAATAGACATCAAGACTTGATCCTCAAGTTGCCTATCAACCCCAAAACTACGATTAGCTGGTGCATTTAGTCGTAATATCAGTTCATCATTCGAGACATAAATCCGGTTAGTGGTGTTTTTAACCGGTAGTGCTTGCCATCTTATTTTTCGTTTTAAATACTCTTCAACCTGCTTAAATCTTTGATCTACCATGGCCTAACGCATCATCATTTATTAAACTGCACAAGTCTCATCGGGGTGCCGTCTGAACTTTATATCAGGCCGGCTGAGAAATCACCCGTGAACCTGATCCAGTTCATACTGGCGTAGGAAATGAGGCGAGGCTCAGTATGCGCTCTCCTCAGTCATATCACTTCAACTTGAGAAACCTCATGAAAAAAATATTTGCTGCATTTTTAATGATCTCTGGCTCTGCCGTAGACGCTGACCTCACGGTTTATACTTATGATTCCTTTGTTTCAGAATGGGGGCCAGGACCAGCTCTTGAAAAAGAATTTGAAAGCCAATGCAAATGCGATATTGAATTCATTGCAGCGGAAGATGGAGTCGCTATTTTAAATCGAATTCGAATTGAAGGCGACCGAACCAAAGCCGATATCATCCTCGGCTTGGATAACGGCCTAATTGAAGAAACCCGGGCGTCTGGATTAGTACAAAAGAACGCAATCACCACACCAATATTCAGAGAAGAACTCAATTGGAATGATGACACTTTTGTTCCTTACGACTATGGTTACTTCGCTTTCGTTTATAATACAGACAAGATCGAAAAACCGGCCACTTCTTTTAAAGAACTTCTCGCTTCTGATGCCTCTATCATTTACCAAGACCCTAGAACCTCTACACCAGGGCAAGGGCTAATGCATTGGATTAATGCCGCTTACGGTGATAAATCAGAACAAGCGTGGAAATCTCTAGCAGATCAAACCGTGACCGTGACTAAGGGTTGGTGGGAAGCCTATTCTATGTTTTTAGAAGGCGATGCAGACTATGTTTTGAGTTATTCTACTTCGCCTGCTTACCACAAAGTTGTCGAAGAAAAATCAAACATTGAGGCCGCTGAATTTAGTGAAGGTCATGTGGCGCAAATTGAGGTCGCTGCCATTTCTTCTTTTACAGACAGCCCTGAGTTAGCGAATCAATTTCTAAATTTTTTAGTGTCGGAAACCGCTCAGTCTATCATTCCTACCACTAATTGGATGGAGCCTGTGATCGAAGGTGTGGAATTACCAAAAGCTTTCTCAGAAAACATTCAGCCCAAGCGAATCGGGTTTTCTGATGAAGAGTTTTCAAAAAACCGAAAAACATGGATTAGAAACTGGCTCGGTGCAGTGACGGAATAATGGTTAAAGTAGGATGGATTGTAAACCTTGCATTATTATCCATCACGTTTATGGCATTTGGTGGCCTAATTGGATTTAGTGCCACCCAGTCACTTGATTATTCCAGCTCATTTCAATCTGTACTCACAGATCAATATATTCAATCCATTATTCATTTCTCAATTGAACAAGCCCTATATAGCTCTGTGTTGTCTGTGTTATTTGCCATACCAGTTGCCCGCGGACTTTATTTTTTAAATAGGCTACCACTCAAAGGCCTGTTTCTTAGTCTTTGTACGCT
>JANQHX010000082.1 GCA_028282465.1 Gynuella sp. | reverse complement strand
ATCTCAGATGCCCTGCTACCTGGCATTACGCACAAATAGCGCTGGTCGCTCTGCAATCCTAATTGCTCCCTAGCTTTTTGCGTATCAGGTTCCATAGGTAGCTCATCGGCCAGGGTATGGCCAATAAAACGATTCGGAACTTCAAACCTGTCATAAAATTCTGACTCGAAAGGCAACAAACACAGCATCAAATCAACGGCTTTTTTGATTTTAAATACGCGTTTTTGACGCCAAGCCCACACAGAGGGGCTAACATAATGAACAGTTTTTATACCTGCTTGTTTGAATTTTTTTTCGACTGGAATGCAGAAGTCTGGTGAATCAATGCCGATAAACACATCAGGAGGGTTATCTAAGAAATAACTAACTATGGATTTTCGAATTTTTAGGAGTTCAGGAAGATGCTTGATGACTTCTACCAAACCCATTACTGAAAGCTTTTCCATGGGGACGTGGCTGTCAAAACCTTCAGCTATCATTCTAGGGCCGCCGATCCCAACAAAATCAGCATCTGGATAACGCAATTTTAATTCACGGATTAAGCTAGCTCCAAGAATGTCTCCTGAAGCCTCGCCACAAATAATACCTATTCTCACGATTACCCCAGAGTTTAGCGGGTCAAGCCTCGATTCAGAGTAGAGAATGAATCAATGTATAGTGTCATCATTTCATCAGGCTCTGGAAATGCTTCGCCTAGAAGTTCTAAGGCTTTTTCCAATGTGTGGCCCTGTCTAAAAACAATGCTAAAACCTTTTTTAAGATTGCTAATAGTTTCAGTGCTGAAACCCTTTCTGCGCATGCCTTCAAAATTCATGGTGTAGGTTTTAGCTGGATTTCCCTGCACTAGTACAAATGCAGGCATATCTTTCAACAAGACGGTACTAGGCCCGAGCATGGCATGACTGTTGACGGTACAAAACTGATGGACACCACAATGGCCGCTAATTAAAACGAAGTCTCCTAACTTGGCATGACCTGCAATTTGGCTGCAATTGCCAATGATTACATCATCTCCAATGTCGCAATCATGAGCTATGTGTGTGTAGTTCATGAACAGCCCACGATTACCAATTTTGGTAAGCCCTTTATCCTGAACTGTGCCTCGATGTACAGTACAAAACTCTCTAAAGTGATTGTTATCGCCTATTTCAAGTTTTGTAGGCTCGCCATTGTATTTTTTATCTTGGCAATCTTCACCAATTGATGCGAACGGAAAAATTTTATTATTTTTTCCGATTTTCGTAATGCCTTTCACAACCGCATTCGCGCCGACGGAAGAGCCAGAATCGATTGATACATTTGCACCAATAACAGCATATGGGCCAACTTCTACGTCAGCGGCCAGTTCTGCAGAGTCATCTATAATGGCTGTTGGATGAATCACTAATCCACCTTTCTTTCAGCAAACATTAGCTCACCTTGACAAGCGAGTTCGCCGTCAACCGTTGCTTTACAGTCTACTTTATATATCCCTCGTTTACTGGAAATCAATCTCAATTCCATATCTAGTCGATCTCCTGGTACTACAGGCCGCTTAAAACGAATTTTATCCAAACCGGCGTAAAGTAAAAGGTAACCGTCTTCAGCCTTGTTGCCAGTGGTAAGAAAACCTAAAACACCTGCGGTTTGAGCCATTGCTTCGCAAATCAATACCCCAGGAAAAATTGGAGACCCTGGGAAGTGACCGTTAAAAATATCTTCATTCGCCGTTATGTTTTTGTAACCTATAACATATTCGCCTGGTACTAATTCCGTGATACGGTCTACTAGGATGATGGGATATCTGTGAGGCAGAATTTTTTGAATATCTGACGCACTCATGGGTAACTGAAAATCAGTCATCTGATTTTAAATCCTTTAGCTTTTTCTCTAATTCTTTAATCTTTTGGTTCATACTCTCTAACTGACGAAGTCTGACCATGGCCTTTCGCCAAACTTTGTTATCCATCGCTGGAATTCCAGAAGAATATGTACCAGGTTCAGACACAGATTTTGTCACCATTGCTTGGCCTGTAAAAACCGCCTTATTAGAAACACTGATGTGACCAGCGAAGCCTACTTGACCGCCAGCCATACAATTAGCACCGATTTTAGTGCTTCCGGCAGAACCTACTTGAGCAGCTAATGCAGTATTTTCGCCCACTTCAACATTGTGAGCTAAATGGACTAGGTTATCGATTATGGCTCCTTTGCGGATAACAGTATCTCCGATAGCCCCTCTATCCACGGCACAATTTGCCCCGATTTCAACATTATCTTCAATGATGACTCGACCGATTTGGGCAATTTTCTCCCAACCTTCTGGACTTGGAGCATAACCAAAACCATGGCTACCTATTACTGTTCCAGAATGAATAGCACAGTGGTTACCCACTTTAATGTCATGATATAACGAAGCATTGGGATAAACTCTGCTGGACTCACCAATTTCAGTGCGTTCGCCAATAAAGGCACCAGCGCCAATTTGACAACCATTACCTATCTTACAATCAGCGCTAATAACCGCATTAGGTCCGATGGATACTTTATCCCCCAATGACGCTGTGCTATGAACTATTGCGGTGGAATGAATGCCATTCACATCAGGTTCAGGGTCAAATAACTTTGAAACTTTAGCAAAAGCTAAGTAAGGGTTAGTGACAACAATACGATTGCCTAAGAACTGATCGGCAACGTTCTCGGACAATAAAACTAACCCTGCCTTAGAAACTTGCAATTGACTGAGCATTTTCTTGTCAGCAATAAAAGTCACGGATTCATTGTCTGCAGATGACAATGACATCAATTTAGAGATTTCTTTGTCTTTGTCTCCAATTACAGTGCCAGAAACAAGATCAGCAATATGCTGAACCGTGATCATATGACTTACTCAGTAACTGGTTCAGCGTTATAAATTTCGTTGATTCTGATTGCAACAAGCTCGGTAATGTTTCGTGCAGATTCAGCGTAAATGACTGCTTTCGCATCAAACACCGCTTCGAGTTTTAATTCTTCAACAACTGACTTGATCGCTTCGGCAAGCAAAGGCTGGTTTTCTTTGACAAACTTATTTCTAGCATCAGCTTGAGCCTTTTTTAGTTTTTCTACCAGTACAGCTCTCTCTTGAACTTTACCCTGACCTTCTAACCTAAGCTTTTCAATTTCTTCAGCGGTCATTATCGCTTGATCAGTCGCAAGCTTTGTTTGAAGGTTTTTAATATCTTCTTCTAGTTTAATAACCAACTGCTCGTCATTACCAAATTCTTTTTTTAGAACCGCCAGTGCATCCCTAGCCGCATCGGTATTGAACAATGCAGCTCTTTGATCAAGAGTGCCGTACTTTATTTCTTCAGCTTCTTCTGCCAATGTAGTTACACTGATTGATAGAGCTATTAAAATTAACAACAAGGATTTCATTTTATTCTCCTTTTATAAATCCGTTAGAAAGAGTATCCGAATGTGAAAGTGAACAACTGGGTATTGTCCCCTTCGCGCTTGTCATATGGCCAAGCCCAAATAAATCTGAGTGGGGCGATTGGGGTGACCCAATTAAGCTCGAAACCATAGCTATACCTTATCTCTTCCCAGTCTATGCCCTCAAAACACTCATCATTTTCCGGGATACAATAATCAGTAAAAGCAGACCCTGCATCAACAAATACGGAAGGTCTAAACATATTTGAATCGCCTGCTAGCGGCATAGGGAAAAAAACATCAAAACCGTATGCAATTTTTATGTTACCTCCAAATGGGGCACGTGAAGGGTTGGAAATATCAGGATCTGGCTGACTTTCCGGACCGATAGAGCCATACCGGAACCCCCTTACTGTATTAGCTCCACCGACATAATAATTCTCAAAAAATGGTAACGTTTTGGTTTCATTGAAACCTGAACCATAAGCTAAATCGCTTCTTAATCGCAACGTATAACCATCAATAAACTCTTCATAAAAACGACCTGTATAAGAGATCTTATAATAATCCAGGTCATTTCCTGGGATTGAGGAACTCAATGTAAGACGATGGGACGTTCCGTCTGTAGCTGATGCAGCGCCACCATTTAATGTCGAATAACTGTACCCAGCTTGTAAATCAAAAGTCCCGAATTGATCGCCATGATCGTCAAGAAAATCCTGAATTTCTAAAGAAGGTTTATTAGAGTGGACGGTTGTTTCTTTATAACCTAGCCCATAGCTAAGCCTAGAGTCATTAGAAATTGGATATCCAAAAGTAAAACTGCCTCCAACCCGGTCAATGCCAATACGACCAGTATTAGATTCACTTAAAATATCTGAATAGTCAGATCTTTTCAAAAACAGATCCCAGCTCAGGCTTACACCATCTAAAGTAAAAAATGGATCTTTATAGCTAAAAGTAAACTCATCCTCTGATTGATCAGAAATAATCTTTGTCGTTACATCTTTACCTGAGCCTGCAAAGTTTTTTTGCGAATACTCTGCCGATACAAAAAAACCGCCAGGATCTTGATAACCCATAGTTCCGGTGATTTGACCGTCTTTGCTTTCTACTACACTAATATTCATATCAATTTGATCATCTGTACCTGGTACTGCAGGTGTAGTAATTTGCACGGACTCATAGTATCCAGATCTTTCAAGTCGACGTTTTGATGTACCAATACTTTTACTCGAAGCCAAGGCACCTTCCATTTGAATAACTTCTCGACGAAGCACTTCATCATCAGTGCCTTTATTCCCTGTGATTTGAACTCGTCTAATGTAGGTTCTGTTGCCGGGTTCTACGAAGAATGTGAGCGCAACCGTTTTTGAATCATCATCAATATCTGGAATCGCGCTAATTTTTGCAAAGGCATAACCTAATTCACCCAAACGATCTTGTATATCTTGTTGAACGGCACTGACTTTTCTTCTGGAAAACTGTTCACCTGGACTAACAGTTAAAAGCTTCGTCAGTTTCTCTTCATCACCGACCAAATCTCCACCCAGCTTAACGTCGCTGATGTCAAACTGGTCGCCTTCAAAAATGTTGTAGGTAATGAAAATATCTTTCTTGTTGCTACTTAAGCTTACCTGAGTTGAAATCAGTTCGAATCTTAGATGCCCTCGGTCTAGGTAGAAAGCTCTTAACTTTTCCTGATCCGCCCTTGCAATTTGGGAAGAATATTTGTCCTTATTTGACATGAGCTGGCCAACTTTTTTAGGTGCAAGAGAAAACTTACTCGCCAATTCTTCATCTGCATACAACTCATTACCGACGATTTCAATATTAGCAATTGAAGCCATCTTGCCTTCGTCAATATCAATTTTTAAGTCAACTTTATTTCTTGGTAAAGGTGTTACTTCCACATCAATACGGGCATTGTATAAACCCATAGAGGAATATTGACGTTCTAATTCAGCAACTATCTGCTCCAGCGCTCCTCGGTTTAGAACTTCATCTTCACTGAGACGAGCATCTTTAAAAACTTGTTCTAAGACATCACTATTGATTTTTTTGTTGCCATTAAAATCCAGACTTGCAATTGCAGGCTGTTCAATAACTCTAAATTCAACAACCCCATTTTCTCTATCTTGAAAGGCTTCAATTTCCGTGAAATAACCTGTTCGATATAGGCGACGAACAGTATTAGCAATGGTTTCTGAGGACAACTCATCCCCCACTTCAATACCTGCCGAATTTAATGCTGTACCAATTGATACTCTCTGAAGTCCACTGAACTGAATTTTTTCAATAGTTGCTGCCTGAGCAAAAGCGGTTAAGACGCACAGAACAACGAGGGATCTAACTAAATGAATCATTTACTACTCACATTGTGCAGCCCTTTTTATAGGGCCTATTTGTACTTTGTTATTATCTTTTTCTAAAGTCGCATTAGGTCAAAATAGATGGCAAAAACCACCATAGTGAACAATAGTGAAGCACCAATTTGGAAGCCAGCTTGTTGTACTTTCTCTGGTAAAGGCTTGCCACCTCTCATTACCTCAATTACATAATACAACAGATGGCCACCATCCAACATTGGGACTGGCAACAAATTAAAAACACCTAAACTGACACTTATAAATGCTAGAAAACCCAAAAAGACTTCTGGCCCTGATGAGATCGACTCTCCCGCCATTTTTGCAATAGATACCGGACCACTTAAATTCTGAAAACTGACTTGGCCTGTCAGCATTTTACCAAACATTTTCAGGCTCAAAGTAATCGTTGTTGCGGTTCTATCGAGTGCCTGCCAAATAGACGAGATAGGATCCGATTTTTTTAAAACTATCAGTTCCTTTGGGAACTCAGGAATCTCAACCGTTGCTCCTAAAAAACCTTGGGAAACACCTGTTTCAGGGTTATTTCTAGCTTCCGGTATTAAAGTGAGCTCCACTAACCCACCATCCCGGTCAACTAAAACTTCAAGCTCCTTTTCACCATGAGCTTGAATAACCTCAACCCATTGTTGCCAGTTATCTATAGCTTGTTTATTCGCAGAAACCACTAAATCCCCAGACATCAAACCACCGGCTTCAGCACGAGAACCAGGCTCAATGCTTTCCATAATGGGAAGTATCAATGGATAAAATGGTGATAGACCTAATGAAGAAAGAACTTCAGGGTCTTTGGTGCCAGAGAGCCAGGAATTGATTTCAATATTGTAGAGATCGGCTGATCCGTCTTTAACGGCTTCAATCTTTATTTCGCCGGACTCACCTAAACGCTCAACAAAGGCTAGATTAGTATCCTGCCAGGTTTCAACAGGCTTACCGTCAACACTGACTATTTCCAAACCCGATTGCAGGCCTGCTTTCTCGGCCAAAGATCCTTCAGCTATTTCTCCGATGACAGGTTTCAAACCAGCCACCCCTAGCATAAAGAGTATCCAATAAGCCAAAATCGCAAAAAGGAAATTAGCAATAGGTCCCGCAGATACAATAGCGATGCGTTGCCAAACCGATTTACTAGTGAACTCTTCATGTAAATCTTCATCACTGACATTTCCTTCTCTGGCGTCAAGCATTTTTACATAACCGCCCAGTGGAATCGCCGATATCGCAAACTCAGTTTGGTTTTTATCTGTCCAACTGTACAAAACCTTTCCGAAGCCCACAGAAAATCTTAATACCTTTACGCCACATCTACGAGCAACCCAATAATGTCCATACTCGTGAATGGTCACCAATATTCCAATTGTGACGATTAGAGCAATAATGTAGAGCATTAATACCTCCTCAACTGGCTAATTCTGTCTTTGGCAAACTGTCTTGCCATGAAATCTGAATTGATTACATCATCAATCGAATTCAATTCAGTACACTCCAAGTCGTTTAACACCTGCTCGTTAATTCGAGGGATGTCTAAAAAAGCTATTTCGTTTCTTAAGAAAGACTCCACGCTAACTTCGTTAGCAGCGTTCAGTAAAGCCCCCGCATTTCCGCCTGCGTTAAACGCTTCTTTAGCAAGCTTCAAACACGGAAATTTAGTTTCATCCGGTGTATCGAACGTTAGTGAAGTTAAGGTTTTAAAATCCAATGGCTTGGCACCAGAACCATGGCGCGAAGGCCAAGATAGGCTATAACTAATAGGCGTTTTCATGTCCGGAGAGCCCAATTGAGCCAAAACGGAGCCGTCGGCATATCGAACCATGGAATGAATAATCGACTGAGGGTGGATAACAACTTCTATATCTGAGGGCCTGACATCAAATAACCAGCAAGCTTCAATAAGCTCCAATCCTTTGTTCATTAGAGTTGCTGAGTCCACTGATATTTTTTTGCCCATGTTCCAATTCGGATGATCACAAGCTTGTTCAGGGGTTACCTGTTGTAGTTCTTCTGTTGTGAAATCTCGAAAGGGTCCACCGGAGGCTGTCAACAAAATGGACTCTATACCCTGATCTTTGGATTTGAAATCATAATCATCAGGCAGGCATTGAAAGATCGCATTATGCTCGCTATCCACAGGCAGTAAAATAGAAGAGCTGTTCCGCAATTTTTCCATCATTAATTTCCCGGCGGCCACAAGAGATTCTTTGTTGGCCAATAAAACTTTTTTGTTGCTTCTAATGGCTTCTAAAGTAGGCAGCATACCCGCGGCGCCAACGATTGCTGCCATCACAGTATCCACAGCAGGGTCTTTTGATATCTGAACTAAACCATCGACCCCAATCAACACTTCAGGAATCGTGTCATTACCCAGCATCTTCAAGAATTTTATTCTGGAAACTTCATCCGGCACTACCACCAACGTCGGCTGAAATCGTATCGTTTGCTGAGCTAACAGATCCAAATTGTTGAATCCACTTAACGCAAAAACTCGATATCGGTCTGGATGCTGAGAAATGACATCTAAGGTACTTTGTCCAATAGATCCTGTGGCGCCTAATATGGTGATACTTTGCATAAACGTTATACCAACCCTAGACCAACGGGCTCAAGCTAAGGGCCAATGCATAAATAGGAACCGCAGCACTCATACTGTCGATTCTATCCATCACACCACCATGACCAGGCAACAAATGACTGCTGTCTTTAATGCCTCTGTGACGCTTGACCATACTCTCAACCAAATCTCCAAGAATGGATATAACAACAACAAGGGAAACGATGGAAATAACCCACAACCAATGAGTGAGTGTGAAGGTACCTGTGAATGAAATAGCTAAACCCGTAACAAGTGCAATAAGGTAACAAGTACCTAATCCACCAAACACACCAGCCCAAGTCTTACCTGGACTTACATCGGGCGCCAGCTTTCGGTTTCCAAATTTCACGCCGGCGAAATAAGCTCCAATATCTGCACCCCAAATTAGTAACATCAACAGAAGAATGAGCAGGCTGTTATTTGGCATGGACTTGAGCAGATAAAATCCGACCCACATAGGAATAAGTATAAAAAAGCCCATTAATAGGCGAACAAAACGAGATGACCAAAGGGAGGTTGCAGAGGGGTAGCTTCTTACGAGATAGATGGCTATCAGCCACCATACCATTCCAGATATCAAAAAAAATCGCGCCCACCCCGGCCAATAGTTTTTGCTCAAATAAACCAAAAAAATACTGACAGCCATTAACATCACGTAGGTCAATCGAGAAGATGTTTTATTTAGTCCAGATAAATTTCCCCACTCCCATGCCCCCAACAGTACGATGGCACCGATAAACACTGAAAAATAATTGAGTGGCAACAAAAAAATGCCTGCTAGCATGAGTGGGGCCAGAATGACCGCTGTGATTATTCGTTGAGCGAGCATGGTGCTTCTTTCATAGTGGCGATTTGATCATCTGTCCTGCCAAACCGACGTGTTCTTCCAGCATAGGCATCCAAAGCCTTTTGCAATTCTTCTTCTCTAAAATCCGGCCAGTAAACATCTGTATAATAAAATTCACTGTAAGCAAACTGCCATAACAGGAAGTTGCTGATACGCTGCTCTCCAGCGGTTCTTATGCATAAATCAGGGTCTGGCAACTGACTCAAACAAACGTTTGAATCCATCATTTCTGGTGTGATTTCATCGGGATCAAGCTCACCGTTTTTTACTTTCTTCGCCAATATTTTAGCAGCTTCAGTAATGTCCCAACGACCACCGTAATTCGCCGCGATATTTAGATTCAACCCGGTGTTATCTTTGGTTAATTCCTCTGCATCGGCAATAAGCTTTTGAATACCTTTGCTAAACGCCCCTAACTCTCCAATCACCTTGAAACGAATATTATTGCGGTGAAGCTTTTTAACTTCTTGCTTTAGAGCCACCATAAAAAGCTCCATCAAAGCCGACACTTCTTCTTGCGGCCGACGCCAGTTTTCACTGCTAAAAGCAAAAAGGGTTAAGGCTTCGACACCCACTTTGGCGCAGCCTTCCACAATAACTCGAACGGCATCTCTACCAGCTTTGTGACCAGCGATACCTCCCAGCAAACGTTTCTTCGCCCATCGATTATTACCGTCCATGATAATGGCAATGTGACGGGGGACCTTGGGTTGATCCGCCATAAATGTGTTACTCCAAAAAAACAAAAGGGCTTCGAGTCGTTATCTCGAAGCCCGGAACATGACATGTTTGTGACTAAACCGTCATCAAATCAGATTCTTTCGCGCTCAGTTTCTCATCAACTTTAGATATAAATCCATCCGTAAGCTTTTGAACCTGGTCTTCAGCTCTACGGGCATCATCTTCACTGATCTCTTTCTCTTTCAATAAATCTTTAATGGCATTGTTAGCGTCGCGGCGCTGATTACGAACAGAAACCCGCCCTTTTTCGGCTTCGCTTCTGGCTACTTTAACCAGATCCTTACGGGTTTCCTCTGTCAAAGCTGGCATGGCGACACGGATAACCTCTCCAGCTGTCGCTGGATTCAAACCTAAATCGGATTTCATGATTGCCTTTTCAATAGCTGGCACCATGGGCTTCTCCCATGGAACAATAGCCAAAGTTCGACCATCTTCAACATTAATATTGGCTACTTGAGCAATTGGCGTATCTGCCCCGTAGTAATCAACCATTACCGTATCTAATATCTTGGGATTAGCTCTGCCTGTGCGAATTTTGTTAAAGGCATGGTCTAGTGCTTCCAGGGCCTTCTCCATATGATCTTCAGCTTCGAGCATTATCTCATCGATCATTGATTTACATCCTCTACCATTAGCGTTCCTTCATCGCTGCCAACCAGTACATTAATTAAGGCGCCTGGCTTGTTCATGTTAAAGACACGAACCGGCATACAATGATCTCGAACCAGACAAATCGCGGTCAGGTCCATTACCCCTAGCTGCTTTTCCAACGCCTCATCATAAGACAATTTGTCGTACTTTTTCGCTTCTGGGTTTTTTCGTGGGTCGGCATTATACACACCATCTACGTTAGTTGCCTTCATAACTACATCAGCATCTATTTCTATGCCTCGAAGACAGGCCGCTGAGTCGGTGGTGAAGAATGGATTACCGGTACCCGCGGCAAAAATGACTACGTCACCCTGCTCAAGATAACGCATAGCCTTACGTCGGTCATAGTGATCATCGACAACTCCACTCATTGGGATGGAGGACATTACTCTCGTTCGAATATTCGCTCGCTCTAGAGCGTCGCGCATGGCTAGAGCATTCATAACAGTAGCCAGCATACCCATATGGTCGCCGGTAACTCGATCCAAACCCGCAGCGCTTAATTCGGCACCACGAAACAGGTTACCACCGCCAATCACCAGACCTACTTGAACGCCCACACCTTTCAGCTGACCAATCTCCAGGGCCATACGATCCAAAACCTTAGGATCAATACCAAAATCCTGTTCGCCAGTTAAGGCTTCGCCACTTAACTTCAACAGAATGCGTTTATATCTAGCCTGACTCTCAGCAGCCGCCATAATCTCTATATCTCCATTTATCAAGTCTGTGCTTAAACCCCGAGTCACCTCAGAACCTAAGCAAAGACCTGCTCAGTCTATCTAGTTTTAATCGGTCAAACTTTGTTTTAGACAAAAAAAAGGGCAGTCAAACTGCCCTTTTTTCACACTGGTCAGATTATTTATCCAAACCAGCAGCTGCTGCAACCTCTGCTGCAAAATCAGTTTCTTCAACTTCAATACCGTCACCCACTTCGTAACGGACAAAGTTAAGAATTTCTGCATCCGCTTTCTTAGCTAAAGCGCCAACTTTTACGTCAGGATCTTTAACAAATGGCTGCTCAACCAGGCTAATCTCGGCAAGGAATTTCTTGATTCTACCCTGAACCATCTTCTCGATAATTTCAGCTGGCTTACCTGAACCTTCAGACTGAGCCGTAACTACTTCTTTTTCACGCTCAAGCACGTCAGCAGGTACATTTTCAGGAGCAATATACTGTGGGTTAACCGCAGCAATATGCATAGCGATGTCTTTACCCAACTCTTCGCTTCCGCCTTTAAGTTCAACAATTACGGCGATGCGGCCACCATGGATGTAACCAGCAACCGTAGAACCTTCAGAGCCAACAAATGCAGCACGACGTACAGAAATGTTTTCACCAATCTTCTGAACAAGTGCTTCACGAGCCGTTTCCAGGTCACCTTCCATCAGAGCAGCGATATCTGACTGATCCTCAGCAAATGCCTTATCAGCAACAGTGTTAGCAAAACCTAAGAAATTTTCATCACGAGCCACGAAGTCAGTTTCAGAGTTAACTTCGATAACCATGGCTTTTGAGCCTTCTGCTCTGGTTAACACAACGCCTTCAGCTGCAGTACGACCAGCCTTCTTAGCTGCTTTCAAACCAGACGCTTTACGCAGATTATCAATTGCTACTTCAATATCACCATCGGATTCAACCAGTGCCTTCTTGCACTCCATCATTCCAAGACCGGTGCGCTCACGAAGTTCCTTTACCAGGCTTGCAGTAATATTTGCCATACCCTGTTTCCTCAATCTTTTTAAATTCGGTTCTTCTACAAAAAAGGGGCTAAGCCCCTTTCATAAATTATCCAGTTGTTTATACCAGACAATTATTAAGCTTCTTTTTCTTCTGCTTCTTCAGCGGCTGGTGCTTCTTCCACTTCAACGATATCGTCTTGAACGCCAGCATTTTCCTTACCTTCCAGGCAAGCGTCAGCAACTGACTTAGCGAAGATTTCGATGGCACGGATCGCGTCATCGTTACCAGGAATAACGTAGTCGACGCCATCTGGGTTGCTGTTTGAGTCGACGATACCAATGACTGGTATACCCAGCTTGTTCGCTTCTTGAATCGCAATACGCTCATGGTCAACGTCGATTACGAATAACGCATCTGGCAAACCACCCATATCTTTGATACCACCGATAGACTTCTCAAGCTTCTCGGCTTCACGCTCACGCATCAACGCTTCTTTTTTGGTCAATTGCTCGAAAGTACCATCGGCTTTCTGAGATTCAAGATCACGCAGACGACGAATTGACTGACGAATAGTTTTATAGTTCGTCAACATGCCACCCAACCAACGGTGAGCAACGAACGGCATACCAGCACGGCTCGCTTCATCACGAATAATGTTAGTGGCAGCTCGCTTAGTACCTACGAACAAAACCTTGTTCTTATTACTCGCTAGCTTCTTAACTACGTTTAGAGATTCATTAAGCGCAGGAACCGTGTGCTCCAGGTTAATGATATGAATTTTGTTACGGGCACCAAAAATATATTTGCCCATTTTTGGGTTCCAGAAACGAGTCTGGTGCCCGAAGTGTACACCTGCTTTCAACAGGTCACGCATTGATACTGACATGTAAATCTCACTTATTGTATTGGGTTAGGCCTCCACATCCCCCGGTCGTTCAACTCCGAAGCCCGCGGTTTTAAGCGCATTTGGCAACAAGAGCACCCGGAACGACAGTGCCGGAATGTGTGTGACATTGTATTTAAGTTAAATTAGCTGTTGTTCGACCGAATCAAGGGTCAACGCAAAGCGGCGCGCTTTATAACATATACCCTGCACCAACAGAAGTTTTTTTTGATTGACCTGTCCGATCTGTGGAAATGGAATGCCCGTAAAACCTGAATAACTCAGGATCGCACTAGGAAATAGCTCACTAAAACGCGTACAATCCGCCAATCATCCTTAATTCACGAGTAAACACAAGCAATGGGCGTGACCATTAAGTCAGCAGAAGAAATAGAAAAGATGCGGATCTCAGGCCGATTGGCCGCTGATGTCCTAGAAATGATCCAGGACTATGTTGTTCCCGGGGTGTCTACCGGAGAATTGGACCGTATCTGTCACGAATACATTGTGAATGAGCAAAAAGCGATTCCAGCGCCACTTAATTATCGTGGCTTCCCAAAATCAATCTGTACATCAGTTAATCACGTCATCTGTCATGGCATACCTGACAACGATAAAATCCTTAAAAAGGGTGATATCGTGAATATTGATATTACAGTGATTAAAGATGAATACCATGGCGACACATCGGCAATGTTTTATGTGGGTGATGTGCCCGCGCACGTCGATAGACTCTGTAAAATTACACAAGAATGTATGTATAAAGGCATTGAACTAGTGAAACCTGGGGCTCATTTAGGTGACATTGGGGCAGTGATCCAACAACATGCAGAGAGCAATTATTACTCAGTGGTTCAAGAATATTGCGGTCATGGTATCGGTAAAGTATTTCACGAAGACCCCCAAGTATTGCATTATGGAAAAGCCGGAACAGGTTTTGAAATAAGAGAAGGCATGACCTTTACCATTGAACCCATGATCAATGCGGGTAAACGCCACTGTAAATTACTGTCAGACGGATGGACAGTGGTTACCAAGGACAGAAAACTTTCAGCTCAATGGGAACACACAATATTAGTGACCAAAACAGGTGCGGAAGTTCTAACGAAAAGAAGTAACGAAACCCTACCTTTTTAAGACCATAAAATGTCCCCAAAGCAATTTGTCGACAATACGGTATTTGATGCTGAGGCGTTTAAAAGCGATTTGCTTAAAACCGACAGACCTATACCTCTTTATAAAGATGCCATAAAACGTGTCAACTCAACCCTGAACGAAAGGTTTCTCGCTAACGAAGACATTAGAAATCTGGTCTTCACTCGCGTTTGGTTCATCGACACTCTTTTACAAATTGCTTGGTCACAATATCCGTGGAACTCAGGAAAATCATCATTGATCGCGGTTGGTGGCTATGGTCGAGGTGAATTACTCCCGAAATCCGATATTGATCTACTACTGCTATTCGAGTCTGAAAGTTGTATTGATGCCAATGTCGAATCCATCCAAGACTTCTTGACCTTTCTTTGGGATATCAACTTAGAAGTTGGACACAGTGTTCGTACTCCGAAAGCCTGTTTTGATGAAGCCAAAGAAGATCTGACCATTGTCACTAACTTGATGGAAAACAGATTGTTGGCTGGAGAGTCTTCTTTACTCGCAGAAATATCTGACAGCCTGAATGCCAACAAGATTTGGGATACCACCTCCTTCTACAAATCTAAAATTAACGAGCAGAAAAATCGTCACCACAAATTTAATGAAGTGGAGTACAACTTAGAACCCAATGTTAAAAGCTCACCTGGCGGATTAAGAGACATTCAAACCATTGGCTGGGTTGCAAAAAGACATTTTGGTGATTCAGAACTACACAGCCTTGTGGATCATGGCTTTCTGACGAATTCCGAATATCAAACTCTTATTCGCGGGCAATTATTTTTATGGAGAATTCGCTACGCGCTTCATATGCTCACCAATAGAGAGGAAGACAGAATTCTTTTCGATCTGCAGGTGCAACTTGCAGACATGTTTGGATACCTAGAAGACGACAGCAAGCTTGCCGTTGAACGGCTGATGCAAGACTACTACCGAAATGTATTTCGCCTACGCGAATTAAATGACATGCTGCTCCAGCATTTCGATGAAGAAATTCTTGGTAAAGAACTGCCTCAAGAAATCATTACCATCAATCAGCGATTTCAAGTTAGAAACGGTTATATCGAAGCCATTGATAAAAAAGTGTTTGAGCGCACCCCCAGCGCGTTAATGGAAGTATTTGTTTTGATGGCTCAACACGAGCTGATGGGTATGAGATCTTCCACCATTCGGATGATTCATCAGAGTAGACATTTAATAGATGGGCATTTCCGTCAAGACCTACGCAACATCATGTACTTTATGGAATTGTTGCGATCACCTGAAGGTGTTAGCCATAACCTTGAACGGATGAGCCGCTACGGAATTTTAGCTCGTTATTTACCGGAATATGGCCATGTGATTGGGCAAATGCAATACGATTTATTGCACATCTACACTGTTGATGCTCATACTCTATTGACGATCCGAAACCTAAGAAAATTCCGCCACGCATCCAACACCAAAGAATTTCCAATCGCTACCAAAGTGATTCACCAATTACCTAAAGTCGAACTGATTTATATTGCAGCCCTTTACCATGATATTGGCAAAGGTAGAGGCGGCGATCATTCCTCATTAGGCGCAGGAGACGCTAGGCTATTTTGTCAACGGCACCGTCTTAACTCTTGGGAAACAGATCTCGTGGTTTGGCTGGTAGAAAATCACTTGCTTATGAGTACTACCTCGCAGCGTAAAGATTTATCCGACCCCCATGTCATAAAAGATTTCAGTGAACAAGTCGGAGACTTGTTAAGACTTAACTATCTCTACGTACTTACCGTCGCAGATATTTACGCCACTAACCCAGCGTTGTGGAACAGCTGGCGAGCTTCACTGCTAAAACAATTATTTGTCGAATCTCAGCGTCAGCTTCGCGGCGGCTCAGAGTACATCATCAACAAAGCAGAACGCATTGAAGAAACCAAAGACAAAGCGATTGCACTATTAGCGCAAGATGGTTTCAGTTCAGAAGAAGTCTTAAAGCTTTGGGACAATCCAGGTGATGATTATTTCCTCAGAGAGTCCGCTGAAAATATTGCTTGGCACACCAAAGCCATCGCGAATACTGGTCCGAATATCCCGCTGATTTTAATTCAAGAAACTCACGACAAATCTTTTGAAGGCGCTACTCAAATATTTGTGTACGGCCCTGATCGGCCTCACTTATTTGCCGACATAGCAGCGACCTTGGGCTCTTTAGGGTTAAGCATTCACGATGCACGCATCATGACGTCATCCAGCTCAAACTTTTCTTTAGATACCTTTATTGTATTGGGTGATGACGGCCAAAGCATTGGAGACGACCCAGACTTTATCCGCACCGTTCAACATACCTTGCTTACCGCATTAAATGAGCCAGAAACCGTTCAGGTGGTAAAACGCAGAGTGCCTCGTCAACTTAAACACTTTAAAGTTCCGACTCAGGTAACCATCTCAAACGACTTAGCCCATCAACGAACAGTACTGGATGTCACCACTGCTGACAGACCCAGTCTGCTGGCAAAAATCGGTGACATCTTCAAAAAACACGACATCAGAATTCAAAGCGCTCGCATCTCAACCCTGGGTGAACGGGTAGAAGATATCTTTTTTGTGGTTGATAAAGATAATCAGCCAATAAAAGATTTAGAGCTTTGTCAGACATTACAATCCGAGTTGGAAACTCGATTAACCGAAGATCAATAATCCATGAATCCCAAGTTAGACCTTTTACAACCCTATCCATTTGAAAAGCTGCGGTCTCTTAAAAATGGCATTACACCGCCACCAGATCTAAAACACATAGCACTTTCGGTAGGTGAACCTAAACATGCAGCACCGCAATTAGTGTTGGATCATCTGCAGGAAAACCTACATCGACTGGAGCAGTATCCGACCACTGCAGGCTTGCCAGAACTTAGACAAACCATTGCCGATTGGTTAATCAAACGTTTCGCCCTGCAAGGGGTAGATTTCGAAAAACAGGTACTGCCGGTTAATGGCACAAGAGAAGCTTTGTTTGCTGCGGTACAGGCCCTATTTGATGACAGCAGCGAAAACAATTTGGTGGTGAGCCCGAATCCGTTTTATCAGATTTATGAAGGGGCGGCTTACTTAGCTGGTGGCAAACCCTATTTTATTCCCTGTACTGCGGAACAAAGTTTTGCTGCAGATTTCGAATCGGTGCCGGCAAAGGTTTGGCAAAAAACTCAGATGCTATTTCTGTGTTCACCCGGTAATCCAACAGGTACAGTGCTTTCCATTGAAAAACTTCAAAAGTTAATCCAACTTGCTGATGAGCATGACTTTTTAATATTCAGCGACGAATGCTACTCCGAAATCTACACCAATGACCAACAAGCACCGGCGGGCCTACTGCAAGCCTGTGCCAACATGGGCCGAGATGATTTTGATAAATGCTTAGTGTTTCATAGCCTGAGTAAACGTTCTAATTTGCCAGGCTTACGCAGTGGTTTCGTGGCCGGTGACGCTAACCTCATCAGCCAGTTTTTGAAATATCGAACCTACCATGGCTGCGCCATGTCTATTCCCACTCAGCTAGCTTCCATCGTCGCCTGGAATGACGAAGCCCATGTGGAATACAACCGCGACCTGTATACCCGCAAATTTGATAAAGCGTTTGAAATGCTGGAAGGGGTCATCGACATTTACAAACCCGATGCTGGGTTTTATTTATGGGCCGGCACACCAGAATCAGACACAGAATTCGCCCAGAAACTGTTTGCACAGCAAAATATTACTGCCCTACCCGGTAGCTTCCTGAGCCGAGAAGTCAATGGCCACAATCCAGGAGCCAACCGTATTCGAATGGCACTGGTGGCCACCATCGAAGAATGTGAAGAAGCGTTCAATCGCATCATTCAGTTTGTTGGAACCGATTAACACTAAGGACCTTATTAATGACCACCATGTACGGCATTCCAAACTGCGACACCATCAAGAAAGCCAAAAACTGGCTGACAGAAAATGCTGTTGAATTTGAATTTCATAACTACAAAAAAGACGGCATTGACCAAGCAACTCTGCAAAGCTGGTTAAAACAGCAACCCTGGGATGTATTAGTAAATAAACGTGGCACCACTTGGCGCAAACTGGACAAAGCGGTGCAGGAAGCAATGGATGAAAAATCGGCCATTGCTGTGATGCAGGAAAACCCCTCCATCATCAAACGCCCGGTACTAGTGTTGGACGATGGCCAGATCGAAGTTGGATTCAAAGCCGACAGCTACCAGAGTTTGTTTGGGTAAAAATCACGCTCAGACACCCAAACCGACCTAAAAGGGTAGATTTTTACCCGACTCAGGCGCAAAATCCCGCCCCCGGTTTAAAAACACCCCAGTCGCCCCAATGAATGAGGCGCTAACAAGACAACAGGAAAGAGAGACCACTATGTCCTATTTTGCTCTGGCATTCGGTACTGCCACCAAGAACAAAGAAGGCAAAATCATCGAGGCATATTTCCCCGAGCCGATTCACAAGCCAAGCGACGAATTAATTAGCCAGGTATCTAATCTGGTTTCCTATCAGGGTGGCAATAAAGCCCTGGAAATTTCAAACTCCGAAGCTGCCAAACTGGCAACCGTATTTGAAGATGCCGGTTTCGACCTAAGCGCCGGATTTGCCCACGACGCCACTGACTCTGAAACCCCGCTTGTCATGGTAATTTTAGACAGTGACGAAGCCCCCTCATCCATTGCAGAAGGCTTTTTAAAACTGCAAATGATCTCCCACCGGTTGGTTAAGCCCCATGGCTGCAAACTGGATGGTATTTTTGGCCTACTGCACAACATTGCCTGGACTAACCAAGGCCCTATCGACCTGCCCGAACTGGCTGGTCGTCAAATTCAGACCCGCCTGAAAGGTGAAACCCTGTCAGTAGACTCTGTAGACAAATTCCCGAAAATGACTGACTACGTAGTGCCTGCTGGTGTTCGTATCGCTGATACAGCACGTGTACGTTTGGGTGCCCACATTGGTGAAGGCACAACGGTTATGCATGAGGGTTTTGTTAATTTTAATGCAGGCACCGAAGGTGTGAGCATGATTGAAGGTCGAATTTCTGCAGGTGTAATGATTGGGGATGGTTCTGACCTGGGTGGCGGCTGTTCCACCATGGGTACTCTGTCTGGCGGCGGTAACATCATCATTTCCGTTGGTGAAAACTGTCTGCTGGGTGCTAACGCGGGTATCGGTATTCCTCTGGGTAACCGTTGCACGGTTGAATCTGGTTTGTACATCACAGCCGGTACTAAAGTTGCCGTTCTTGATGATTCAGGCGCAGAAGTTGAGAAGATTAAAGCACGTGATCTAGCTGGTAAGTCTGATCTGTTGTTCCGTCGTAACTCTATCAGTGGATCCATTGAGTGTTTGACTAATAAGTCGGCGATTCAGTTGAATGATGAGTTGCATGCTAACAATTGATTTGTTGGTTTTGTGATTTGAGGAAGCCCGGTTTTTTGCTGGGCTTTTTTGTTTTTTGGGTTGGCAGAACCCACTTCGTGGGTTGGGTATTTGTGCTTGGTAAGGAATAGTTTTCCTTAGCCGGGTAGTTGGGCCGCCTCACCCCGGCGGGGGAGTTCCTTTTTAGAAAAAAGGAACCAAAAAGTGGCTCCCTACGAAGGCCCTCCGGGCTGTCGCTTCGCTCCATTCTTGTCACAGTAAATGCAATTTGAGGCCGGTCAGACGAAACATCCATGTTTCCCTTCCCTAAAACCGGCCACCGAAACGTCGGACCGCCATGGCCTCCTTGCCACAAAGACATTTACAGTGCCAAGAACTTCTTAGAAGTCACGATTGGAAAACACAAGCAATCTTTCAAATAATAGCTCCACACAGCGATGAGACATTTATAGATTAAACAATGCGTGATAAGTTCTATTCAGGTATTGTATTTTACTGCTCGGAAACAAAGCCTCTGGTAACTAAATAATGCTAATTAGTGAATTCATCTCTCAATATCGAAACCATCCCGTACTATTCATTGGCACTGGAATCAGTATTCGATACCTAGAGAACGCTTACACATGGGATGGATTACTAAAGCATGTTGCCAGTGAATTAAAGGGAAATCATGAGTTCTATTTAGATCTAAAAGCTAAGCATGAAAAAGATGGAAAATACGATTTCACTAAAATAGCAGGTGACTTAGAAAAAGAGTTTAACGATCAGTTAATGACCGACAGATATGGGCATTTCAAGAATATAAATGATTTGTTTTATGAAAGAATGGAGCACGATATAAATTGTAGTCGCTTCAAATTATATCTATCAGAGCTACTTAAAAGCTCTCCTATTAATTCAGATAAAAAATCAGAACTAGCTGATTTCAAAAAGACGAGAAAAAACATTGCCTCAATTATAACAACAAACTACGACAGCCTAATCGAAGAAACATTTGAATTTAAAGCTCTCATTGGCAACGATATATTACTTAGCAACCCTTACGGTGCCGTTTATAAAATTCATGGCTGCATTAACCACCCAACTAAAATAATCATCACTGAAGATGATTACAATAAATTCGAAAATAAATACGAACTTATTAGAGCCCAACTTTTATCAATATTCATTCACAACCCCATAATATTTCTTGGCTATCAAATAGGTGATGAAAACATAAAAAGCCTGTTAAAAACTATTTTCACTTATGTAGATCCAAACTCTTTAGAAGCTACTAAAATAAGAGACAATTTTCTACTAGTAGAATTTGAAAAAAACTCTAATTCTCTTGAGGTTGTTGAGCATGATATTGATTTAGAAGGGTTTTCAACAATAAGAATCAATAAAATTAAGACAGATAATTTTAGTGAAATATATAAATCTCTAGCGAACCTTACACTACCAGTTTCAGCCATGGACATTCGAAAAGTTCAGAATATAGTTAAAGAAATTTATGCTGGAGGCGATATCAAAGTGAGTATTACAGAAGACCTTGATTCCATAAAAAATAGCGATAAGATTATTGCCATCGGCTCCTCCAAGACTATTTCTTACCAATACCAGACTTCAGCCGAAATGATGGCAAACTACTTTAGCATCATGGATGAATCCAATTCTCAACTTTTAGAATTAATTAACAAGCACAGAATCCAAAGCGGACAATACTTTCCTATTTACGGCTTTTCATCAATATGTGACAAAATAGAGTGCGAGAATAAACTCAAAAAGCAACAGAAAGGTAAAATTGAAACCGCTTTAAGGTCTGTTAAACCACAATGCAAGACCAAGCACACCACAATTGAAAGCATATACCAAGATCAAAACATTACTTCCAGTAATAGAAGCAACGCTATTCTGTGGCTTAGCGATAGTGGAGACCTCCCTCTGGAAGAATTAGAAGCTTACTTGAGAAAATACCCTGATAAAAACAGCACTGATTATCGAAAAACCTTATGTGCATTTGACTTAATAAAATACCAATAGGTCTCGGCGTATAGATGTTTCATCTTCTCCTTATAATCAAGTGACCTTCATCCCAATTGTGAAGACAAAGTTTTTAACTCAAACTTTATCTTTTCACCTTCCTCTAAGCTAACCATTTGCACCCACTGCGACTTGCGTAGAAATTCTTGGCGCAGAAAATGTCTTTGGGGCAAGGAGGCCGTGGATGGCCGGTTTTAGGGAAGGGAAACAGGGATGTTTCGTCTGACCGGCCCCAAAATGCATTTTCTGTGACAAGCATAGGCCTGGGGTCAAAGCATAGGCCTGGGGTCAAGTCTTGTCTTTTGCCTCTCCACAAAACAAACCACTTGCACCCATCGCGACTTGCGCAGAAGTTCTTGGCATAGAATTTGTGCTGAGGGGCATTAGCGACATGGATGTCGCGTTAGCGATTCGGGCCATGGACGGCCCGTGAGAGCGGCCCTTCAGTGCAGATTCTATGACAAGAATGGAGCGAAGCGACAGCCGAAGGCCTTCGAAGTGGAGCCGTTTCTTGGTTACTTCTTTCCAAAAGAAGTAACTCCCCCGCCGGGATGAGGCGGCCCAGCTA
>JANQHX010000068.1 GCA_028282465.1 Gynuella sp. | reverse complement strand
AAACAGTGGCAATACCTTATTAACCCTAATTAATGAAATATTGGATTTTTCCAAGCTTGAATCGAACAAGATGCTGTTAGAGTATTCCGACTTTGATTTAGTGGAATGTCTAGAGGAATCTTTAGAACTCATCGTAGGTTTAACCACAGAAAAAAGCATTGAATTAACTTATTTTGTCGATAAGTCTGTGCCCATAAAAGTTAGACAGGATGTTACTCGGCTTCGTCAGGTGCTTGCTAATCTACTGAGTAATGCGGCTAAATTTACAAAAGTAGGCTCCATAAGCATATCTGTCTTTTGTCATGCCGTAGATGACAATACCAATAAGATAGAAATTAGAGTAACAGATACGGGTATTGGTATACCTGAGTCACAGGTAAAACACTTATTTCAGCCCTTTGTGCAAGCAGACGCCACCACTCATCGAGAGTATGGTGGATCAGGCTTGGGGCTGGTCATCAGTAAAAAAATCAGTCAGTCCATGGGTGGAGACATCGTCATTGCGGATACTCATGAAGCCGGCAGCACTTTTGTTTTCACATTTAAATCTGAGAAGGTGCAATCTGAATCCTATTTGAGTCGTTACCATCAAGAGTTTCCTAATAATGCAGCCTTGGTATTGGCCAGTGACGAGCAGATGACCCATGACATGGTGAAGCAGTTAGCCGAAAGTCAGGGTTTAGGATTTACTGGCGTATCCATTGGTAAATTCTTAGACAGCCCATTAAATTTACAGCCCCACGAAAAATTAATAGTCGACGATAGTTTTTCAAATCAAACTTATCAAACTCTTGTGCTCAGTAAATGGCGAAGCGCAGGTGAAGGGTCTGTGTTATTGGTTGAAAAGAATTTCAGTAGTAAGTCTGTTATTAAATCACCACTGGTTCTTAAAAAACCCATTAAGTTGAAAGCATTTTATGAAGCTCTGTGCTTGGCATGGGGTGTCTCGAAAACTGCTAAGAAAGGTCAGGTTTCCAGTGGCATTGACCGTCAGTTTGCTGAGAAATATCCCATGACTATTCTGCTTGCTGATGATAATCCGGTAAACCAACGGGTTGCGGAAGCCATACTGTCAAAGTGTGGTTACCGAGTTGACGTGGTGGGTGATGGTAAAGAAGCGGTGGATGCTTTGATTCAGCGCCAATACGATGTGATTCTGATGGATATATTAATGCCGGTTATGGATGGCCCCACAGCCACTAAAAAAATTAGAGATGAATTTCCAAAAGCCAGCCAGCCTTACATCATTGCGTTAACCGCGAATGCTCAAAAAGGTGATAGAGAAAAGTTTATGGCAGCGGGCATGAACGATTATGTCACCAAACCCATAGTGATTAAGCAGTTGCTGGATTCTTTAAAAAATGTCAAAGGGCTTCATTAGGGCCTATTATCACTCATTGCTTCAGGCCCTAGATTCAGCCATTAAATGAACGATGGCATCAAAAACTTTTCTAACCTTTAAGCTGGTATGCAGTTCTTTATGACAGACCAGCCAAAGCGGTAATTCAAATAGTTCGCCTTTTTCAGGATAGGCAACGCCAAGTTCTGGTTCTTCAGTGAGTATATATTCTGGAAATAAACCCAGGCCTAAGTGTTGTTTCGCAAGTTGCACATGTAACATCTGGAAGGTGGTATAGGCTTTGTAGTTTTTATCCAACACATTTATGCCTAATGCCGTCAGTTGCTCAGTAACCAAAGTACTCCGGTCAAAGCCAATTAATTTAGGTTCTAAGTAGCTCTTTGACTCGTTTAATTGCTTAAGGTAGCTGTGGCTTCCAAGTAAGTAGATGCGTTCGTTGGCAAGCTTTCTTGCGATAAGATCGGTTTGTTCGGGTCGGAAACTTCGAATCGCAATGTCTGCTTCTCTTCTTTTTAGGTCGCTGACTGAGTTGGACACCACCACTTCCAGCTGAATGCCAGGTGCAGTTTGCTGAAGATACGATATAAGATGCGGCACTCGATAAAAGCCGTCTAACTCACCCACTGAAATGCAGACCGTACCGGAAACATCCTGTGATTTACCAGACGCGGTAATCGAAAAAAGGTTGGCGGCATCGCCCATTTTTTTGACTTGATGCAAAAGATCCAAGCCGGTTTCCGTGAGTACCAATTGGTTATTGACCCTTTCAAAGAGGGTGACGCCCAGTTCCTGTTCCAACGCCGTGACTTGCCTGCCCAGGGTAGGTTGGGTGGTGTTTAGTGCTCTGGCCGCCGCAGACAGAGAGCCTTCTTCAGCTGTTACCAAAAAAGCCCGTGCTCGGTTCCAATCAAACTGTAGGGTTTTCCAATCCATGCGAATATGTATGGCCTATATGCGTTTATAGGCAATTTTAAACTCATTAGTGCATAAGTACAGTATCACCAAACAACGGTTTGGAGGAAAAGTGATGGAAACAGTATGCATAGTGGGGGCGTCTGGAAAATTAGGTCAGTATTTGATTCAACATGCCTTAGACAAGGGTTGGCAAGTGAATGCCGTGTGCCGATCCCAGAGTCTGCCAAAACTGGAGAGATTCAAAGGTAGGATTTCCTTGTTCCCCGGCATGACTGACGACCCAGAAGTCATCTCTCGGGCGGTTAAGGGTTGTAGCGCGGTGCTGTGTATTTTGATGCCCTGGGGTATGCAAAACTACGCATCTGGTACTGCAAATGCAGTTTTGAACCACTCTGAACCCAATACGAGATTAATCTTTTCCTGCGGTTGGCACATCTCAAGAGACCGGAAAGACAAATACCCCTGGCACTTCAAAACAATGGTGAAGGTGTTTGGGTATATTGCTAAAACGCTAAGATGGGTTGATGTAGAAGATCAAGTGACCGCCTGTGATCTTATTTTTGCCAGTCACAAAGCCTGGACTGTGGTTCGAGCCAGTGATTTGGAGGAGGGGGCCAGTGTGGGATTGCCGGTTTGGAGTAAACATGTGGGCGATCCGCTGATTTCTAGAAATTTAACTCGCCGAACTGACTTCGCACTTTTCATGGTAGAAGCAGTGAACAACAAACAACTTATCCAAGTGGCTCCGGCGATTTCCGGCTCATGATACTCAACTTAATTGAATTATTGTTTGCGGTGATGGATGTGGTTCTTCAGTACTGGACTGTGCTTTCCGTTGTTGGGCTTTGAGCTTTACCAAAACAAGATCTATCCTTCAGAAAACGTGAGGGTTTTTCTTTGCTTAAACTGGTTATGTTTATTTTGATGGGGTTATGGGCCTTTGAATGTGGCGCTGACCCCAAGGTTTTTGGGCTTGAGCTTAAAAATCGAATGTCGGCCACAGGCAATGGGCACTACAACCTATTGCTGGAAGAATTGAGAAAAATGGGCGTAGAGCACAGTTTGCAAGTTTACCCTCTGCCCAGGCGAGCTTTGTCATTTCGAAACAACAAAACCTCCTGTGTCTTCCCTGGCGCCATTAACAGTGAAAGGCTGGCCAATCCCGACCTGCAAAACCAAGCGCTAATTGAAGGGGCCACGGTTGATTATGCCGGCCTAGCGGTCGTGTCTAAGAAGGGGAGTCCTCAGATTCTTGCGCCATCGGATCTAGATGGTCTCAGGCTAGCATCACTGAATGGTTTTGATACCAGCGTCTTTTTTCCATCAGACATAGAGTTTTACATGAACTATGTCAGGGAGGATGAACAGCTGATCAATATGTTGTTGAGCAAAAGAGTGGATGCCATTGTTGGCTTTTTCCCCGATTTGACCATGCAACTGGCCTCCTCAGAGGTTGATTTGGAGCTCAATGACCCTCAGCTATGGCTCATACCCAAGCAGGGGGTGTCTATGGTATGTCACGAAACCCCAGAAAATATAAAGTTTATGCAGCGCTTCAATAAGGGCCTAGAGAAGCTTAAAAAGACAGGGCGACTTGAACAAATATTAGGCCCTCACGCCATCTACCAACCCTGATTTTATAAGGGTTCTGCCAATATCATCATTCCGTCGACTTGAAATACACTGGATAAACCCGATTAAAATAGTCAGGTATTTTTATTTTCCGGCTAAAGCAGTAGAATATGCGCCAAATTTTTTAGGTATTTACTCATGGATATTTCAATCAATATTAGCGAATCAGCTCAGGACTACTTAGCTGATTTGCTGGCGAAACAAAATGTGGATCACATTGCGGTTCGTATGTTTGTAACTCAACCAGGCACTCGATACGCAGAAACCTGCTTGGCTTATGCCAAGCCCGGGGAAGAGAAGGTTGACGATGAGGTAATGGAATTACCTAAGTTTAATGTGTTTTTAGAGAAAACCAGCCTGCCGTATTTAGATGAAGCCGTTATAGATTTTCAGAAAGAACAGATGGGCGGGCAGTTAACCATTAAAGCTCCTAATGCCAAGATGCCCAAGGTTAATGACGATAGCCCATTAGAAGACCGTATTAACTACATTTTATTAACCGAGATTAACCCAGGGTTGGCGTCACATGGTGGTGAAGTATCTTTAGTTGAAATTACTGAAGAGAAGAAAGCAGTATTGAAGTTTGGTGGCGGATGCCAAGGTTGTTCAGCGGTGGATGTCACCTTGAAAGATGGCGTGGAAAAAACCCTGTTAGAACGAATTCCCGATATTACTGGTGTGGTGGATGAAACAGACCACTCAGTAAAGGAAAATGCTTACATGTAAGGATTAAAACTTACCAAAGAAGGGAGCTTAGCTCTCTTTTTTTTGGCCTATTGAAAGCGCATTTCCAAAAAACTTGATTGAGCACACTCTCAGCTATACTTCTGAGATTATTAGCATTTTTGAATGTTTGAATGACTCAAAGTAAGTTTTTTCATCCGGTAAAAGACTCTCGTCATTACCTCATTTCAAATGAGGTCTATGCAGCGGGAATCACTATACACTTTGCAATTCTGGTGTTTGCATGGCTCTTGGATGTTTATCTGCTGGCTTATTTCAACATTATCAGTGTTTTCATTTTTAGCCTGTCGGCTGTGCTGAATAAAAAAGGCTTTATGACGTTAGCTTATGTCTTAGCAATGATTGAAATACCCATGCATGCAGGTATTGCCAGTTACAGCGTGGGGTTAGAGTCATTATTTTTAATGTATTGTATTGTGGTTGCGCTGTTGGTTCCGGGGTCTACTCGATTAAACTCAACATACCGAATGTTGCTCATGGCATGGGCGGTACTGATTTTTTTAGGCATGTACCTTTATTTATTCAAAAATGAACCTCTTTATACCGTTTCGAACTATTTAAAATGGGCGATAGGTATTATCAATATTCTGTTTATTATGCTCTTCCAGGCTTACGTGGTTTCAAAATATAACCAGATTAGCGATGAACTGACAAACCAATTAAGAGTTGCGTCTGAAGTTGATTGCCTCACAAAAATTTATAATCGTAATTTCTTAAATGAATTTCTTAATGTAGAGGTTAAGCGCCAGTTAACTCATATTAAATTTGATTCATCTGAATTAAAAAATACCGCTTTCTGCATTGCTATTTTAGACCTGGATAATTTTAAAACTATTAATGACAGTTACGGCCATCTGGCAGGGGACGAAGTATTAAAAACCACCGCGCAGCTAATTCAGGAAAATGTTTTTTCCCGGGACTTAGTGTGTCGGTTTGGTGGTGAAGAATTTGTAATACTGTTTATCGGCTCTTCCAAAGAAAATGCGATCACCGTTTGTGAAACCATTCGTTCAAAAATAGCTGACCATAGATTCGTATTTAATGGTCAGCCCATTACCAAACCGATTACGATCAGTATCGGTTTAGCAGGATTTGAAGAGGCGTATAAAATCAGTGACAACAATTTGGAGCAGGCGTTATTGTCTTTAGCAGATAGAAGACTTTATCAAGCCAAATCCAATGGCAAAAATCAGGTGGCACACTCCTGATTTTTTCAAAAACAGTTATTGCCCTGAATAAACCCTTACATAATCAACTTCCATAGTTTGAGGCAGCACCGTCGTATCATCAGGCGAACCTGGGTAGTTTCCACCTATGGCAACATTCAATAAAATATAAAAGTGTTGATCAAATGGTGCTGGAAAGTTTTCATCGGCGGTGTACCAGCTATCTATAGTTAAAAAGTTTTCTCCATCCAAATACCATCTCAATTCAGTTTCATCCCACTCCAATGCATAAATATGAAAGTCTTCAGTGACTTGAGAGTCTGGTGTATAACCTTGCCCTTGAGAGACATTATTTGGCCATCGATCGCCGTAATGGATATATCCCGTTATTTGATTTGGATTGCTAGCGGTAGTTAGGTTAATACCTTCCACAATATCAATTTCACCGGATGCCGCCCAGGTGCCATAGGTTTCGTCTTGAGGCATTAACCAAAACGCAGGCCAAACCCCTTGACCGGCAGGTAATTTTATTCGAGCTTCAATTCGACCATACACAAACGCAAAGCGATCTCTGGTATTGATTCGAGCTGAAGTGTAAGGATAATTTTTTACCGTCTCCGACTTCAGATTAATAATTAATTTACCATCGGATAATTCTGCGTTATCGGGATGGTACCACTGCAACTCATTATTGCCCCAGCCAGTTAAACCATATTGAGAACCATCGCCAGTTTCAAAATACCATTTTTCAGGATCCAATTTCTCACCATTGAATTCATCTTGCCATACCAATTCTAATTCAGTATTGGTGACCGGATTATTGCTTGATCTAATGAGCGACGGATTAGTCAGGTTGATATTGACAACAGGTTCTGGACTCATGTTTTCATCTGGAGCCTGATTTGAAACTGTATTTGTCTGCTGGCAAGCAACTAATAAAGGAATTAGTAAAAGAGTTTTCTTGTTCATTATTATGTCTCTGTGAAAATGGTGTTAGATGTGTGGTCTGGCTTAATGCTTAATAATCCGAGAATTGTAGTTATTTTTATGTTGTACTATTCAAGCACAATATCAAAGCGACGAAAATAGAGTCCAATTGATCTCTTGATTAGGCATAGTTTTATACTAGCCGTTCGAGCTTACCCTTTCGTTTGTATATGTTCTTATAATCCCATTGAATTTCAGTAGATTTTTTTAGCCATCTCTTAATATCTTTCTCATTAACCTGTTCAAGGCCAGTGTATCTAGCTGAGGCGTCTTTGTACTTTCCTGTGCCGGGCTTCAAATCAGGTTCGTCAAAATCGGCACCGCTCCAGAACATTAATCTAATACAATCCTTAAGTTTGCTATATCCCACCGTAGGGTTATCGTCTAAAAACCAAACGGGATGACCATGCCATATTTTGCTCTCAGCTTCAGGCAAATGATTATCAATTATTTCCATGAGTCTTTCACAGATGGGTCGCTCTGCTTCACTTTGTGAATTGTTAAACTCGTCGATCGAGGTATATTTCATAAATACAACCCTAACAGTTGGATAGCCCTAGAAGATCGCAGCTTCGAATACTAAGTGCAACAGCGCAGCACCAGTCATTTTTCTGGCCTTAACACGAAAGCAAGAGGAATAGAAAATGGCCCAAGCAAAGCCGTAGCTAAATTGAGTATAAAACCAAATTTAAGGCCACGACTCTTTCCAATGAAGTAGAAGACCATTCCACCCACAATCCATATTGCAACTAAGATATATGCTGTCATCGATTTTCCCTATTCTGTTTTTGTATGTTGAGTCAGATAGCTGGCAAATACTTTAAGAAGAGAATCAGTATCTTGTTTATGAGATTTTCCTAGTGCCTCGCTAAATTCAATTCCTGATAGCAGGAGCTCTATTAGTTTATCGAATTTTTGAGGGTTTGAGTCATGGATGAAGTGCACAAACATCGCTCCAATCCTATAGAGCATCCAGTTAACTACTCCGTCTTTTGTTACTGCGTCAGCAGCATTCTTTGTAAAAAACCAGTAGTTTAATTTACCTGACAAAAAGGCTTCCCTTTCCCCCTGGGTCATCAGCTCGAATACTTGACTGCTTTCGGTATAGTTAGCTCCTCCATTAGCAACAAACTCAGCGATACCTTCCCTGAACCATAGAGGTACTCCCTCGATGTGGGATTTCTCACCAAGATGAGTATAAAAAAGGTAATGCGTTAATTCATGTGCAGTTAACCTTTTTACTGAACCTCTAGTAAATGCACCTGGAGATAGGAACAACTTACCCCAATATACAGCACCTCTAACATTCTTTGATAAAAATACGTATTCATTGAAAGATTCTTGGGAAGAACACACATAAATCACCACGGGCTTCTCAAAATTAGCGTTAAGTGCTTGCACGACTGCTTGCTGGCTTTCGTCTAAAATTTTGCTTAGATATTGGGCATTCTGTTCTGCTGACTCTTCGTATCTAATGCGGTTATCAGTTTCAAGAGTTAAAAAATGATCTGTTGATTTGTACTTAGCCAAGACAGCTTTAACTAATATAGGTTGCGTGACTGCGATACCGATAATGCAAGAAATTGCTATCAATGACGACCAAATTATAGGCTTCTTAAACTTCATTTATTTATGTCTCTGAAGAAATACAGTACATAGTATTCTTAATATAGGGCGCATTTACTTTTAGCAGCGAAGCTGCGTTTAATGTCTCCGGCGGCAAAGCTCCCAATGTGATATTTGTTAGCACAGTTTTAAGACGCTATCACCCATAGGCTTGGTTGATAAAAAACTCTGCTCGCTTGGATTCAATATCTAGTAAATCACGAAATTTAAGGTTTCTTCTCAGCTTCCCTGTGCCTTCAAGTAGGCCATCTTCATCACTCAGTTCGTTACCGAAACTAAATTCCATTGTGACAAACGCCTTTCTTAAAAATATACCGCCTAATAGCTCCCCATCTTTTAAAAAAACCAAACCACCATACTTAACAGATTCCTCTAATTCAGAAGAAGTGTTAGTCACTTTATTTCTTAATTCAGAAATGATTCGGCTTAATTCGGGATTGTTATTGCTAAAGTCGTTAAGCAAGTCTTCGACTTCACTACTTATTTCTGCCATTTATAACTTCCTTATTTGATTCTTGTACTTCACTTAGTGTTATACACATTAGGCGCATTGTTTCTGGGTGTCTGGCACTGTTAGTGCGTCCTCCTGTGCAACCACGTATATGATGTACCTGTATGTTGAGGTTTTAGTCTAGCGACTCTCCAAAGTAGCTGTCATCGTTTTTTACTACTAAAACCCGATTGATCTCAATATTTGCTACATTACTGTTAACGTTTTAAGCACCATTTCTTCTTTCACTAAAGAAAACAGAGCTCACATAAGGTCGCTAATTCTTTTTGTATTTTAACTTGCTGCTAATAGAGCATTGAACTCAAAAACACTGAAATGCCAGTGAGATATAACATTTGGGACGGTAGATCCGATTGAAGCGACCGAAAGGAGTGTAATGATTTCGACAGGTTATCTGGCTAACCTGTGTTTATTAGGTATCCACCTGTATTTTATGTCGGCTAGATCCTCCTCGGACGAAGCCCAGGGGTTCGTAGACGAATCGGCGAAACCTCTTTGTACTTCGAAAAAACCACGGGATTCGTAAAACTTTTGTGCACGAATATTTTTTTGGAATGTGTAGAGTTCAAGCCCTTCGGGTGAATTTCCTTTTGCATCATCTAGCAAGGCGCTTCCCAGTCCAAGTCTTTGATAATTAACGTCAACATACAAGTGATCTAATTCGGTTGAATTAAGCACTCTGAATCCAACTATCCTGCTACTAGAGTGATCAATGGCAACGAGAATCGATTGCGGGTTGATTGAAGAGAAGTAGTCCAGTTGCCCCTTCAGTTCCTGAAATTGATTGTGTACGTTTAGACCCATTGCATGCTGGAAGGACTGCCTCCACATCTTCACAAGTTCCAATCCGTATTCTGGTTGATAGCTGGTAAATTCGATATTTGAGGAATTCATAAGCTACCTTGAGTGCTAGAGGTTAGTGGAGGTCGTTGCGTACAGAGTTGGTAGTACATTTAACACGGTTGTAAGCGGCGACGTTGTAGTTGGTTAGGTTTGTACTATTTATTTAAACACAAAACTATACAACGGATTACGATTAAATGCAGATCTCAATAGGCTTAGACCAGCAATTGCAAAAAACACGGAAGCCAAACCATTAATCCAATGATTAATTTTTTGGTAAACTTTCATCATTCCTTTATAAGAGAATACAATTGAATATGCTGCATTGATTACAAAGCCAACTAATGTACAGGTTAGAACATAAGCTACCAAAGATTGAGAGTTGTCACCTGACTCTAAGCCCACGGATAAAGCCGCTAGCCAAGCAATAACTGTTTTTGGATTAGATATATTTAGTAGGACGCCACGAAGGAACCATTTTTTACCACTAACAACATTGCTGCATTCATCTAAATAAGTATCTTTATTGTTAATGGTTGCTTTACATGATAAGTAAGCTAACCATATTAGATAAAACCCACCAAATATTTTTAATATCATTAGTAAATAAACTGAGCTTTGAAGTACCGCCACCATGCCGCTTGCAGCAATGAGCCCCCAAAATACTAAGCCAGATGAAAGCCCGGCGCCGTAAATTAAGCTTGCATTTCTCCCACGGCTCATAGCGACAATTGCGTTAGAAATTGTCGCTGGACCCGGAGATACTGCAATTACAAAAAAGGCGAAGCCTGTCATTAGAAAAGGAAGTATTTCTGCCATCACTATATCTACTTTTTTAGATGTTTTTCTTACCCTAGTGTCCCTTTGAGCTATTTGTTAGAAAATTACTCTCAATTAAAGCCGCAAGACCTAAGGCGTCCTCTTTAGCTATTCTATCTCCGAGACTTGCACCGAGAAACAACAACCAGCTATTTATCTGAATTTTAAATCGGCGATTTTTATGTTCGCGCTCGATTAGTAAATATTCCCTAAATAGTCCTTTACTCTTCCCGAGCTTGACCCTGCTTACCTCACGCGAAATTAATAGCTCATAAAATTTTACTAGATCATCATGGTCAAGCTTTATATCTAGACTATCATGAGCAAATCCTCTTGCAGGAATTCGAAGAGTTATTCGGCACGAACCATTTTCCTCATCCTTGAGAGTTATTTTTCCACCTCCATCGCTATAAATAAATTCAATCATCTTGTATTTCTTACGCCCGACTTTAGCCGTTAATTGGTCCGCTATAAGCGTTTGTTATATACCTAATTACCAAGTGCACGGACATCACCATAATTTGCTTTTTGTGCGGATTTCAGAAAACCGTTTTCGACCTCAAATTTAACAAATGCCTCACATTCTTTGCAGTTACCACCAGACCAATAGGAAATAATTAGTGTAGAACCTTTGCAAGCGGCAGATGTTGGCAGAAAAGTTCTACCCTTAGGGTAAAGAGGCGAGAGCTCTTTGATATCTTGGGGCGCTGGTATCGATAAATTATAAGGCAGTAACTTTGCAGATTTACTAATGATTGAGTAGGAACCAAAAAAGCCCTTTATTCTATATTTTTGGGGAACACTCATTTCGTGTTTAATAGGAAACTTGTCTTCAGATATAGATACTTGAAAACCCTCACATTCGAAGGTTTTTATAGTATTTACAGACTCAACTATTGTTCCATCTACTGTAAAACTCTCGGCTCCTACACCAATAGAAAGAAAAGCCAGAGGGATAGCTATCAACTTCATAATTTCCCTATACGGAAGTAAATAATGCAAAATATAAGAGCATTATAAGTGGAGTTAAATTTTGGGGTAAAGTGGCAAAGCCATACCAAAATTGAACGGAGCTTATAACCTCCCTTAGAACTTTTTATGCGTATTACAAGCTGTACGTAAGAATATAAAAGTGCTTACCTTCACTTTGGTCGATTTGCAGAGAACCTGTAATTGAGGATAATTCACCGGTACCCGAACCTGGAACTATTTCAATTTTTAAATCGTGGGATTCTTTTGACATAAACCCATAGTGACCTAAAGTAAAGCTTCCTAACTTTCCTTCAACACTACCTACAAACTCTTCGATTGCCGAATATACTGCAACGCCACTTTCGGTTGTTTTACTTAGCATTTGACCTATTCCAGAACCGATGAGATCGCCAGTATATGTTTTGTTGATGATCATTCGTCCCGCCGGGGCAATTTCATCACTAACGGGATCTAACTTAACCTCAAATGAACCTTCAGCTTTCATACTAATTCCTTTTTTTAAATTGCTTATCTTCTGCGTTTGCTGAGATGAAAAACCTCATCAATATAGCCGAAGGCCTAAAAATATTTTGTGTATAAACCTAATTTCTATTGTTACGTATAATGCATCAAAAAACAGCACTAACAGTTTTTATTTGCCAACCAAAAGACGCAGTTACCGACAATTAGTTCTATGATTTTGCTTAAACGCTATAACATCTTACCAATGAGTTAGCTTGTGATTCCACTTTCAGAAAACAGTTTTCCTGTACCAACTCTATTGTTGTTAATGAATAGCTCATTAATTCAATCTTGCCCATCAGCTCTATTTCTAAAAGCCTTTTTTAAGGATTCAAAAGCTTCATTGATTTCTTGGAGTTTCTGTTTTGATCCTCCTCGATCAGGGTGGTGTTGCATGGCGAGTCGTCGATATTGAATTTTGATGTCTTGCCATGTGCAAGGGTAGGTGAGATTGAGTGTGCCCAGAGCGTCATCTTTAAAGCTGTCTGCTGCCATGTCTTCCCAAAATGACCAGATCAACTTTTCCACATCTTCCTTAGAGGTGCCCGCCAGGTTGTCCCAGTTTAAGTAGTACTCGCTAGTGTGATCAGGTTGGTCAAGGGATCGTTCATGGGCCAAGTAGTTATAGGGATATAGTTTTATAACAATAGGGCCAATGTCTAGGTGGCCATTTTCATTTTGCCAAAGTTGAATACGCAATGTGTGCAGAGCGTTCATTAATACGAAGTGGGTTTGAAATAAGGTTAAACTGTCTGACAATTCCCGCTTAGGAAAAATATGATGATAGTGTTTGTCTAATGCATTGATTATTTCAATTTCCCTTAACCCTTTATCCGCACCTCTTAGAATGTCTTCCAATGCAATTAGCAATAGGGGGTTGGTGGTGCCATCTATCAGTTCCAAAACAATCAAGCTCGCTTTGGTTTATGACAATTTTTAGGTGACCATGAGTTGGGCACTAAAAAAAGCCTGTCGTTGTTATGGGTAGAGTTTAACGGGAAAACCATTTCTGGGCGTTTCAAAATAATGTTTATGGGTGACATCACATCATAGTCTGATTTTGGTGGTAGGGGGTTTAACCATTGATGTTTTTTTAATACTCCGTATTCATCCGAAAGATTGTTTGCTGGAGTTTGCCAGTTTAATAGGCTTATTTTTTTATTAATGAATGTCCAATCCAACTCTGACATATTCTGGTGTTTATGGATAAACAGGTTGCCTTTACAGTGAATCGCCCGTTCAAATTCTGCGGCATTCAAACCCATGGATTTCAGTTGTTGAGTGCCCTGAATCGTGTTGCACCAGAGGGTTTGTTTGTTGATTAATTTATCAACTTTACTATCCAATCTGTCTTTTCTCTGCGGGCCGTACCAGGCCTCTTTGTCCCAAAGATAAAACTTAACCGCGGATTCCAAATGAATATATTTGCCAGTACTTTTTTGAAACAGGAGAAAATCAATTTCTCCTAGAGTTATACCGTTATCTTTAATGGTGATGTTTTGAGCAAGTAGTTTCCAATCTGGATGGTTGTTGAAATAAAAACACAGAATTTCTTCGAAACGACGGCCTAAAGGGCGCTCTGAAAACTCAGGCAAGGGTGTAGGTTGTTGATCCAGTGCGTTTAACCATTTAACTGCCCATTCATCCAATTGAATGGGGCTTTGCCAACCGTCAAGCAAGTCTTCCGAGAATAAACTCCAAGCCAATGATCTAATGGTTTCATCATGAAGATGATTTATTATCTGGTCATAAGTGGTTTGCATTGGCATCCTATGGATAAATTTATAATGGATTGGTTATGACCCAGTTTAAGAAGATTGGTATTTTAGGTCGATTGGAGAGCGCTAGTGTTGCGAACACACTGGAAAAACTGATCCACTTGTTAGATGACAAAAACATTGAATACGCATTTGAAAGTGCCTTGAAAGATAGCTTACCAGGCCCTGGTTATGTCTGTAAAAGTCGCGCTGATCTAGGTGCTGAATCTGACTTGATTATTGTGGTGGGTGGCGACGGCACCTTATTAGGGGTAGCTCGGGATTTGGCCGAGTTTGAAACCCCCGTTCTGGGAATTAACCGGGGGCGATTGGGGTTTTTAACGGATATCATGCCTGAAGAAACCGATCAAAAGGTGAGCGAAGTATTGGACGGTGATTACGTCCTTGAGCATCGTTTTCTATTGGAAGTAAAAGTCGTTCGCGATGGTGAAGTTATTCAAAGTGGCAGTGCTTTGAACGATGTGGTTCTGCACCCTGGTCAGTCCATTCGGATGATCGAGTTTGAATTGCTAGTAGATGGCCAGTTCGTGTATTCCCAAAGATCGGATGGCTTGATTGTGTCTACGCCGACAGGTTCAACCGCTTACGCACTGTCAGCAGGTGGTCCCATTATGCATCCGAATATGAATGCCATGGTGTTGGTGCCTATGTTTCCCCATGCGCTGACCAGCCGACCGCTTATGATAGATGGTGACAGCCGAGTCGCAATCAGAATTGGTCGAGATAACATTCTTCCGCCACAGGTAAGTTGCGATGCTCAAGAACATTTACCCACGGAGGCAGGGGACATTCTTGAGATTAGTAAATTGAAACATCGCCTCAATCTTTTGCATCCTAGCCGCCACGAGTATTACGAAACCTGTCGGACAAAGTTAGGGTGGGGCAAGCGGCTCGCTGAATAATTAATTTCATCAATATGTAGGTATTTTCTGGAACTCTGTCGCGGCTCTGCTAATTTTATTGAAATATTAATAAATTAGTAAGGAAGGGCAGAGTCTTTTACCTGTCGTTAAGGAAATGCATCAAAATCAGCTGCCCTTGGGTTCCGACACTCAGCGGGTGCACCTCGAAACTCTCTTTGAAAACATTATTTCGAAACATTCGGAAGACATAGTCGAACGCCAATTAAGTGTTTGGTTCTTACCCTCCAAAAAAACCCCTCTCGTCATAGAAACCGACAATAATCTTTTGAAATTAATTTGTGACGAATTAATGGCCAATGCCATATACCACACCGAACAAGGGGAAGTGCTTATCGTAGTAACCCCTGTAATGTCTGAAAATGGAGAACAAGAATTTTTACGGTTTAATATTTCAGATACTGGCGTGGGCATTCCTGACTCCATGTTAAAGAAAATAGATTCCATCGTTCATCAACCCAATGCTCACAGAATACAAAATGGTTTAGTGAAGTGCTCAAAGGGGGTGAAACATATTGGTGGTAAGTTTGGTGTTGAATCCAGAATGGGAAAAGGCACAACGTTTTGGTTTGAAATTCCACTGAAGGGGTTACCAGGCAGATCTCAACCTAGAGATCAGTATCCTTTAGATGCGGTATTGATCAGTGAAAAGCCCGTTAATCGAATGGCCATTAGTCGGTATCTGGCGGAGCACTGCAGAACCGTGACTTCGGTAAGGTTAATGGATCAACTGGTGGAAAAGGCGGAGCAGCTTGAAGCGCCCATGGTGTTTGTGGATGTATCCGTCACCGACATCAATGAAAAAACCGTTGACTATTTAGTTAAACGAAAAGTGCCCATTTTTTGGACGGGTAAAGGCAACTCAGATATCACAAAATGTTTGAAAGCCATCAGTTACCCTGTGCTTAGGCAAAACATTCTGGCAGGCATAAAACAAATGGTTTCTGCTCCGAACGATCATAATCCCTCGATTGACATAGCCTCATTCTGATAGCATTCCAGTTCCTATCGAAATTTGTACCCGAATATGGACTTAGAAACCCTACTAAATTCAATGACACCTGAAGTCTATCAAAATCTAAAATCTTCAATCGAAATTGGCAAATGGCCAAATGGTCAGGCGCTCACCAAAGAACAGATCTCCTTGTGTATGGAAGCCGTGATGCTCTACGAGTATAAAAATCTACCTGTTGAGCAACACACAGGTTATATCGAGGGCAAAAACTGTGGTTCAAAATCCGACAAGCCCGAGAAGCTGAATATCATAGATTTCAAAGATGGTGGTTTATGACTCCGGATCTTTTTACGGATACGGGTTCTTCAACCATGAGAGCAAAGGGTGACTTGGACAAAATGTCTGTGGCCGCCACATCCCCCGTCACTTACGAATTAGAAGTAGGCGGTCAATCAATAGATCTGACACCTTATCTTGGTAAGCCAGTACAACTTAAACATACTGGTGTGATTCATTGTGGTTATTGTGGGGTGGAAACCAACAAGAGTTTTCAGGGGCTATGTTATAAACATTTTATGTCATTGGCACAAGCCGACGCTTGTATGATGTCTCCTGAGAAATGTCATTTCGACAAAGGTACCTGTCGTGAACCTGAGTGGGGTGAGCGGGTATGCATGCAAACCCATTATGTTTATCTGGCAAATGCGTCTGGCCTAAAAGTGGGAATTACCCGTGGAGGACAAATTCCTACCCGTTGGATTGACCAGGGGGCCACGCAAGCCATCGCCATCGCGAGAGTTTCATCACGATACCTGTCTGGATTACTTGAAGTTCTGTTCAAACAGCATGTGTCTGATAAAACCCAGTGGCAAAAAATGCTCAAGGGAGACGCCGAAGAACTGGATATGGCGGCTGAACGTGACCAATTGTTTGAGACCTGTTCAGCGCAATTAATTGAATTACAAAACACCCATGGCATTCAGCATATCCAGCTGATCAGCCACAGTGATATCGAAACTTTTTCTTACCCAGTTCTCAATTACCCAGAAAAAATTAAGTCATTTAATTTCGATAAAGACCCATTAGTGTCTGGGGTTTTGCAAGGAATTAAAGGGCAATACCTGATATTGGATACAGGTGTTATTAATATTCGGCGCTTTAGTGGTTACGAAGTCGAATTCATTGTTTGATTGGAATTATTTATGAACGCATCCTCGCCTAAAACTATTTATTTAAAAGACTATTTAGAACCAGATTTTTTAATCCATCAAACAGAATTATTGGTTCAAATCTTCGATGATTACACTACCGTTACCTCAACTTTAAAAATGTCTAGAAATACCAAATCGTCAGACCCTCGCTGCGAATTGGTATTAAATGGTTCAGATCTTGAAACCCAATCAGTCAGGGTTGATGGCGTCACCTTAGATGAATCTGACTTCGAGTTATCACCTGAAACGCTAACTATTCCCAACCTACCAGATGAGTTTGAGTTATCCACTGTTGTTAAAATAAACCCTGCTGAAAACACATCTTTAGAAGGGTTCTACAAATCTGGCTCAATGCTCTGCACTCAATGTGAAGCAGAAGGGTTTAGAAAAATCACATGGTACTTAGACAGGCCTGATGTGATGGCTAAGTTCACCACACGGCTAGAGGCGGATAAGTCGACATTTCCAACTCTGCTGTCAAATGGTAACCCCATTGCTGAAGGGGAATTAGAAAATAATCGTCATTTTGCCACCTGGGAAGACCCGTTCTTTAAGCCGGCCTACTTATTTGCAATGGTTGCTGGTGATCTGGTTTGTAAATCCGATAATTATGTAACGGTTTCCGGTAGAAATATCGACCTCAGGCTGTATGTGGAAAAACACAATCAATCCAAAACCGATTTCGCATTAGGTGCATTGAAGCGTTCCATGCATTGGGATGAAGAAAAGTATGGCCGAGAATACGACTTGGATATTTTCATGATTGTGGCATCCGACTTTTTCAATATGGGGGCAATGGAAAACAAAGGGTTAAATGTTTTTAATTCAGCACTAGTGCTAGCCAAGCCAGAAACCACTACCGACAATGCCTATGAAAGAATAGAGGGCGTTATCGGTCATGAATATTTTCATAATTGGTCAGGAAACCGAGTCACCTGTCGTGACTGGTTTCAGCTAAGCCTTAAAGAAGGCTTTACGGTTTATCGGGATGCCACCTTTACTGCTGACTTGCACAGCGCAGCGGTAAAACGTATTGATGATGTTACTCTGTTAAGAACGGCCCAATTTGCAGAAGACAGTGGCCCAATGAGTCACCCGGTTCGGCCTGCGTCTTACATGGAAATCTCCAACTTTTATACCTTGACGGTCTACGAAAAAGGTAGCGAAGTGGTGGGTATGATTAATACGTTTCTAGGGGATGAGTTATTCAGAGCCGGGAGCGACCTGTATTTTGAAAAAAATGATGGCAAAGCGGCAACCATTGAAGACTTCATCAGTGCCATGCAAGAAGTCAGTGGGTTCGATTTTTCACAGTTTATGCGTTGGTATGATCAAGCGGGCACGCCGGTGGTTCAAGTCAAGGGTAGTTATATGGAAGAACAGC
>JANQHX010000060.1 GCA_028282465.1 Gynuella sp. | reverse complement strand
TATGAGCCAAGTGGACATGTTATCAGGTGGCTCAGTTGCACTTAACGAAGCCAATGATCGCTTAGGTTTGGCATTAGCAAGTGATGAAATCGACTATCTAGTGGATTCTTTCAAAGCCATGGGTCGAAACCCTAATGATGTTGAGCTCATGATGTTTGCTCAGGCTAACTCAGAGCATTGCAGGCATAAAATATTTAATGCCAGCTGGGACATTGACGGTGAAGCCCAAGAAAAATCATTGTTCAAGATGATCAAAAACACCTATGAGTGCAACAGCGAGGGTGTTTTAAGCGCTTACAAAGACAATGCAGCTGTTATTGAAGGCTTTGAGGCTGCTCGTTTTTACCCAGACCCCTCTACCAATCAATATGGTTTTCACAATGAGCCTGTTCACATTTTGATGAAGGTAGAAACTCATAACCATCCAACGGCCATTGCGCCTTTTGCTGGCGCTGCAACTGGTTCAGGGGGTGAGATCCGAGATGAGGGTGCAACAGGGCAGGGGGCTAAGCCAAAAGCTGGTTTAACCGGTTTTACAGTTTCAGATTTAAAAATTCCCGGGTTCGAGCAACCTTGGGAGAGTAAGTACGGCAAACCAGCACGAATTCAAAGCGCGTTGGACATCATGATAGATGGGCCGCTGGGAGGCGCTGCCTTTAATAATGAATTCGGCCGTCCAAATCTGGTTGGCTATTTCCGAACCTATGAGGCCATAGCGCCCAGTGTGGTTGGTGAACAGGTTTGGGGTTACCACAAACCCATAATGATTGCAGGTGGTTTGGGTAACATCAAAGCAGAACACGTGGACAAAGCCTGGGACAATATCCCAGTTGGCGCAAAGCTGATCGTGTTAGGCGGCCCAGCTATGGAGATTGGCTTAGGCGGCGGTGCTGCATCTTCTCAAAAATCAGGAGAAGGCAGTGAAGACCTGGACTTTGCATCTGTGCAAAGAGACAACCCAGAGATGGAACGCAGATGTCAGGAAGTGATAGATAGGTGTTGGTCAATGGGAGCAAACAACCCCATTGCATTTATCCATGATGTGGGTGCTGGGGGGCTATCAAATGCGTTTCCTGAGCTTATAAATGATGGTGGCTTAGGTGGTAAGTTCGAGCTAAGAGACATTCCAAATGATGAGCCTGGGATGTCACCATTGGCGGTTTGGTGTAACGAATCTCAGGAGCGGTATGTTTTAGCTGTGCCCGCCGGCCGACTAGAAGAGTTTGAGGGCATTTGTCAAAGAGAGCGGGCTCAGTACGCTGTTATAGGTGAAGCTGTTGAAGAGAAGCATTTAACTGTTCATGATTCTCATTTTGAAAATAACCTAGTTGATATGCCTCTGGATGTGCTTTTGGGTAAGCCGCCTAAAATGCACCGCAGCATTGAGACAAATGCTTTCAATGCCAAACCATTTAAAACTGAAAATATCAATCTTCAAGAAGCTGCAATCCGAATACTAAAACTCCCTGCAGTCGGCAGTAAAAGCTTCCTAATCACCATCGGTGACCGATCTATTACGGGTATGGTGGCAAGAGACCAAATGGTTGGTCCTTGGCAGGTTCCAGTGGCAAATGCTGCGGTTACTACGACCACATTGGATAGCATCACAGGTGAAGCCATGGCAATGGGAGAAAGAACGCCTGTTGCTATATTAGATGCACCCGCATCGGGCCGAATGGCTGTTGGGGAAACCATTACAAACCTAGCCTCGACCCAAATAGAAAAATTATCGGATATTCGTTTATCGGCGAACTGGATGGCTGCAGCTGGTCATCCCGGTGAAGATGAGGCTTTATTTAAAACTGTAGAAGCAGTTGGCATGGAATTGTGCCCTGCGTTAGGAGTTACAATCCCGGTGGGTAAAGATTCAATGTCCATGCGCACCAGTTGGCAGGAAAATGGTTCAGATAAGACAGTCGTTTCTCCGTTGTCATTAATTATTACTGGAGTTGCTCCAGTAACAGATGTACACAAAACCGTAACCCCACAGTTGAGAACGGACAAAGGCGATACTGACTTAATTCTCATCGACTTAGGTCGTGGGAAAAATCGGTTGGGAGCTTCATCTCTAACGCAGGTTTATACAGAATTGGGCAATGTGCCTGCTGATTTGGATGACCCCGAAGACCTCAAGGTATTTTTCACCGTCATTCAAGGGTTAATGAAAGATAACTATTTGGTGGCTTATCATGATCGTTCAGATGGCGGCCTCTTCACCACGGTTTCTGAGATGTCTTTCGCTGGCAGAGTCGGTGTCGATTTGAATCTCGATCTGCTTGCAGATAAAACTGAAGATTTAGCCGCTGTTCTTTTTAATGAGGAGCTAGGGGCAGTTATCCAAGTAAAAGCAAAAGACACTGAAGCAGTGTTAGCTCAATTCACGGCTGCAGGATTAGGTGAATGTAGTTCCGTAATTGGTCAACTAAATCAAGATGATCAGTTGAGATTTACCTTCGAGAATCAAGAAGTGCTAACAGCAAGTCGCGTGACATATCAACAAGCCTGGGCCGAGACCAGTTATCGAATTCAAGCCATTCGAGATAATGTCGAATGCGCTGATCAGGAGTTCGAAGCCATCCTTGATGCCAGTGACCCTGGTTTGCACTCTGTGTTGACCTTCAGCCTGGAAGAAAAATCAGCTAACGATAGTTCAGCTAGCCCTAAGGTGGCTGTTTTAAGAGAACAGGGTGTAAATGGCCAGCTTGAAATGGCCGCCGCTTTTTACAAAGCTGGATTCGAAGCAATAGATGTCCACATGAGCGATATCATCAGCGAACGAGTTAGCCTAACTGATTTTGTTGGATTAGTGGCCTGTGGTGGGTTCTCTTACGGCGACGTTCTGGGTGCCGGTGAAGGTTGGGCTAAATCAATATTGTTTAATAGCACTGCGCGTTCAGAGTTTGAGAGCTTCTTCGCTCGTACAGATACTTTTGCGCTCGGAGTCTGTAATGGTTGCCAAATGCTGAGTAACTTGCGTGAAATAATTCCGGGCACTGATCACTGGCCTCATTTTGTTAGAAATAAATCAGAGCAATTTGAAGCAAGAACCGTGATGGTTGAAGTTCAAGATTCTCCTTCAGTCTTACTCCAAGGAATGTCAGGATCTAGGATGCCAATCGCGGTTGCACATGGGGAAGGTCGTGCCGAATTCGCAAGCCTAGACAAGCTCAACAAAACCAATTCAAGTGATTTTGTTAGCTTAAAGTATGTTGACAACAGAGGCTTGGAAACTGAAACCTACCCACTTAATCCCAATGGGTCGCCCAATGGAATCACTGGACTGTGCAGTGAAGATGGTCGAGTTACCATTATGATGCCTCATCCTGAGAGAGTCGTTAGAACAATAACGAATAGCTGGGTGCCGGATGATTGGGGTGAAACGGGTCCTTGGATGAAAATGTTCACAAATGCTTTTACCTGGGTTCAACAACGCAAGAGCAAGTAGCATTTAATGTAATCTGTAAGATGTAAAAATGTTTTCTGTATGACATTTTCCGTCTGAAAGTGCATCGAAGGTTTGTCTCGTTTCGGTGCACTTTAAAGTGACCTCTTCTCAAGTTTTTCACAAGTCGGAAAAACATAAATATCTTTTATTGCCTCAGCCTTTTGGTCTATCAAAACAACTTTGGTCAGTTCCTACATATCTTTCTTCAAGCCAAAAAAACTCTCCATTTAGCTCTTGTTTTTTTTTCTTTTATCAGTAGAGTGACACTAACAATGAGTAGCGGCTCAACTGGCTTTTAAGCCTACACAGAGAACTCAAATAAAAATGACAAGAATATTGATCTCAAACAAGCAAACGCATTATCAAGCTTTTCTATCTTGTCCGGGTAGTTTCCAATAGTTTTTATCAAATGTTGGAAGTTTCGGGATTTAGGGCTTGACAGCCAATCCCCCCTTAATTAATTTGAGTTGAAAAATAATTACAAGAAGATTTGTTCAATACATGTCCAAAAACATGAAAAAACAAATTAAAAAAATTCGGTTTCTGCAAGACCCTTTTTTGCAGTCCGTTTCAACTGGCCCTTCGGCCACGCAACAAAGGTCGGGTCATTTGGTTCGGCTTGTTTCTCAACTTTCTGAGAGCAAAAAAATTACTAACAAAAAACCTTTGAAGGGAAATGAAATGAAAAGAACAACTAAAGTTACCGCTTTGGCAGCTTTAATTGCTGCTACGTCGGCAGGCTATGTAGCTGCAGATGACAACTTTGAATACCACGGTTACTTCCGTTCAGGTGTTCTATTTGACGCCACTGATAATATGTCTAGAGCTACATATGGTGGGGATACTACTCCGAAAGGCGACGGTAATGATCGTGGTGATGGTCGTTTCGCAGGTGGTGGTGACGGTACTGGTCGTCTGGGTAATGAGCTAGGCAACTGGTGGGTAAATAGTTTTGTGAAAAAGTATGAGTTGGACAGCGGCGATTTTATCCGCATCAACACAAAATTGGAGCAAACTGGCGAAGCGGAAAGAGACGCTGCTGACGGGGCCCCGCTAGGTGATCCTCAGTGGTTATACGGGTCAGACACAAATGCCGGACACGTAGTTGAAGTTGCAGAAGCTTTTGTTGAGCTTGGTGGAATTGCTGGAGACGGTGTTCTGTGGGCAGGGCGTCGTCACTACAACAGAGATGTATATGCATTCATTACCGATGAGTTCCATTTAGAAATTAAAGGTACTGGTATTGGTGTTGAAGACGTGACTGTTGGTGCCGGTCGCATGGACTTAGCTTTTGTTGTTCAGGACGGTAACCTAAATGGTTCAGGCAATATTCAAAACATGGGCGACAACAAGAAAAATTTCCACGCGAAATATCTAACCGATATGGGTATCGGTGTAGAATACAGATATGCGGTTGACCAAGGAGAATTTGAATATCCAACGGCTTTCCCAACTGATGGTAGTGGAAATACTGGTGTTGAAGAAGAAGATGTAGTTACTTCAGAGCTAGCTCTATATTACAACTTTGGTGACTTTTTCATGCTAGGTAGTGGTTTCTCTACTGCTATGCTTGAGTTCCGTTCAACTGATGATGGCGTAAGTGACGATCCTGAAACTTGGACTGAATTTACTGCCTGGGGTGGGCATTTCGCAGGAAATATATTGAACTTCCCTGTGGTATCTTTCGCAATAGGTCAAGATCACCAAATCTTTGGTGGATGTTGTGGACCAGCTAATTATACTAACTTCAGTATTGTTAACAGATTGGTTGTGATTACTCCAAGTATCCCTGTAGGTTCTATCGGACTTGAAGTAGGCTACGAGCAACTTGATCAAGAAGTTGATGCTGTTGATGCTTTGACAGGTGTTTATACAACCTGGAAAGCAGTTGTTTCACCAACTTGGGCAATTAACTCACAAGCTGGCCCAGTACCTGAGATCCGCTTACTTGCCGGTGTATATGGTGGTGATAACGACGGTGAAGAAGTTGATCAGCGTACACTTGTTGGTTTCCAAGCAGACCTTTGGTGGTAAGAGATTGTGGTTGACTAAATGTGTGTCAACCATTCTATCCAGTTGATCTGGTATTTATTAAAAAGCAGCTCTATGAGCTGCTTTTTTGCGTTTTGGCGAACACATAAACATCATTTATCCCAGGAGGGGTGATTGTTCGTCTTCTCGATAATATCTTCCATTATTTGGGTAAATCCTTCTTTCCAGAGTTGCTCGTTACTTATAAGTTCTTGCTCAGCTCCACTGAGATTATTTGAGAACCTCACCCTTCTACTTAAACCGATGAATGCTCTTTCAATACCTTTTATTTCTGTGTAGCTCGAAAGCCACGAATGTTCTGCCATTCTGAGCATTATTTGTTTTGCTTGATAAGGTGCGTATTCAGGTACTGTTCGTAGCTCTCTATCTGCTCGTTCTACAAAATTACTCAGTTGTTCTTTTGACCATCTGCCCCAGTTATTTGCTAGTAGATAATCAAATGACACATCTAGAATAATCCCTGCAAACTTAGATCTTGATTTTGAGACTGAGCGTTTTAGTTTCTTGAAAGTTGGATGTGTGTCTGTCCATCTATCAACGAGTCTATGTTGTTCAATTCCCTTAATCACATCAGGAGGTAAGTTTGACCATTCATTGGGCTTACTTAAGTCTGGTAGCAGATTACCTAATCGGTGATTTTTGGTGTTGGTTGAAAGGTAAAGATGAGCAAGAAAGTTCATAGTGATCTAATTTGGGTGATTTTGAGTGCTTCAGTTATTACATGAACCTTTTATTTTGAGTTTTTGCCGCTATATTTCACAACCTCAATTTACATACTTGCTGAAAACTTCCTTAAGGCTGTTTAATGAACATCTCCACTAGGTCTGAAGTAGTGATACCCCTAGGTGAAAAGAATATACCTGTTACTTTCGTGAGTTTCTCCGGTTTATCTGAAGAGAAAGAGCATATTGCATTGGTTTTTGGTTCTCCAGAGTCCCAGAGCTCACCCTTGGTGAGAGTGCATTCCGAGTGTCTTACAGGGGATGTTTTCGGCTCTAAACGATGTGACTGTGGTGAGCAGCTTGCTGAAGCACAGGAAAGACTGGCCGCTGAAGGTGGGGTTCTTCTTTATTTGAGGCAGGAAGGTAGAGGTATAGGTCTTTATAACAAGTTAGATGCTTATCAATTGCAGGATAAAGGCATAGATACTTACACTGCGAATGAAATGCTTGGATTTGACCATGATCTACGTGACTTCACTCCGGCGGTTGAAATGCTAAAGGCCTTGAACATTACGAGTATACAGCTGCTGAGCAATAACCCTGATAAAGTTGATCAGCTTAGAAATGCTGGCATTAATGTGGTTAAAAGAGTCAGCACTGGCGTTTATCGAAATCGACACAATCAGTCTTACTTGCAGGCAAAAGTTGATCAGCAAAATCATCGAATAAAGATGGAAGACGATTCATAGCTCATTGATATGGGCTAGTGGTAGTTCCTTGATGGAATTAAGTCATCGTCTAAATCTGCTTTTATTGGTTCCATTTTTTTTGCAATAAGATGGGCGACGTTACCATCTTCTTCATCCCTCTCTAATACTCCCGTGACTTGTACAAGCTGTTCAGTGGTTAAGGTCTTCATGTATTTTTGAGCCATATTTAACCAGAAAATGATATTAATATTGCCTGTATGGTCTTCAAGAGTAACAAAGGTGACCAGAGCCTTACTCTTGGGCGCTTGTCTATTCACGATGAAACCGGCAACTGTTATCAGAGATTGGTGCGGGATTTCAGGTAACTCAGCTGCCGTAACTGCATGTTCTGGAATAACACCCTGATCTCTAAGTACTTGAATGGGATGCAAACCAAGCGACACTCCCATACTCATTTGATCCTCTACAAAGTTTTCCAATTCATTAGCTTCTGGTAGCTTTATCGGTTCTTGAGATTCGAATGCATTCATGAGTAGCGGAGATTGCAGTTTCAAGGCTGCAGTTTCCCATCGAGTTACTCTGCGACTTCCCGAAATATCTTCAAAAGCATTTGCAGAGGCCAATGCCTCTAAGTCTGATTGCTGAATATTCGGAAGCTCTTCTAATTCTTTCAGGTTCTGATATCCAGTTTTTGGCCTGAGATTAATAATGATTTCTGCTGAACTTTTTTGTAATTGACGGACAATCCTAAAGCCTAATCTAACAGTAGGTTTATTTTTATAGTGTTCGATGCTGTGGTCCCATTTGCTGAGATTTATGTGCACTGGAAGCACAGTTACTCCATGTCTTTTGACATCCTGAATCAGTTGAGAATTAGTGTAAAACCCCATGGGTTGGCTGTTCATTAATGCGCAGCAGAATTCAGCAGGGTGATAGTGTTTGAGCCAAGATGAAACATAAGCAATGAGTGCAAAACTCGCAGCATGAGACTCCGGAAAGCCATACTCTCCAAACCCTTCTATCTGGCGATTAATTTGGTTAATGAATTGCTCTTCATAACCATTTTCCATCATGTTGTGAGTGAGTTTCCCTCTTAGATGGGACATGTGCCCCTGTTTTTTCCAGCTAGCCATGGATCGTCGAAGGGTGTCTGCTTCATCTGCGGTAAAATTTGCAGCAACCATAGCAAGTTTAATGATTTGTTCCTGAAAGATTGGGACACCATAGGTTCTTTCCAAAACATCCTTTAACTCAGCCCGTGGATAATTAATAGGTTCTTTACCTGTGCGTCGGCGTAAATAGGGATGAACCATATCGCCGTGAATTGGCCCAGGTCGAACAATTGCAATCTGTACCACTAGGTCATAATAAGTTTTGGGTTTGAGTCTTGGCAGCATGCTCATCTGAGCTCTGGATTCAATTTGAAATACGCCAATGGTGTCAGCTTTTTGAATCATCTCAAATACATTTGCGTCCTCTCTTGGGATGTCCTGGATACGCATGGGCTTACCAGTTTGTTGTTCTATCAAGGTAAAGGCTTTTTGTACTGCCGATAGCATTCCCAGTCCAAGAACATCCATCTTCATAAGACACATGGTTTCCAGATCGTCTTTATCCCATTGAATAACGGTGCGGTCTTCCATGGTGGCATTTTCAATGGGTACTAAGTCTGCAACCCTACCCTCAGTAATCACAAAACCACCTACATGCTGTGAAAGATGTCGGGGGAAGCCGAGAATGTCGGAAATCAGAGATTTGAGCAATGCCAACTGATGTTGAGAAACACCCACGCCATCGCTAATGATTTCATCTATCCAGTTTTTACTTCGGTAACGCCAGCCGTATTTAGCAATAACCGTATCCAATTGGTTGGCATCAATTCCTAGCACCTTTCCAATATCGCGAAGCGCACTTTTTCGTTTATAGGTGATGACTGTAGCCGCGAGAGCTGAACGTTTACGACCATACTTTTTATAGATATATTGAATAACCTCCTCTCGTCTTCGATGTTCAAAATCCACATCAATGTCTGGTGGTTCATTGCTACGAGCGGATGAAATAAATCGCTCAAATAATAGGTTTACTTCCATCGGGTTGACTTCAGTAATATGCAAGCAATAACACACCGTTGAATTTGCTGCTGAACCTCGGCCTTGGCATAAAATGCCCTGATCCTTGGCAAATTTAACGATGTCATAAATAGTGAGAAAGTAATGTTCATAACTCATTTCTCCAATGATGGTGAGCTCTTTCTCTATTTGATTCATTACTTTGTTAGGAATGCCTGAAGGAAAGCGTCGGCGAGCGCCTCGATAAGTGAGTATTCTCAAATACTCAGCGGCATTGTACTGACCTGGCAGTACGTCTTTCGGATATTGATATTGAATTTCTCCCAATTCAAACTGACATTGATCTGCAATGACCATGGTTTCAGTAATCAGTTTTTCAGAATAGATCGAGGACAGTTTTTTTAACGATCTTAAATGATTTTCTGAATTGGGAAATACAAAAGGAAGGGCATCTTGAATACTGCAATTATGATCTATTGCTGTTAGGGCATCCTGCAATAACTTTCTGTGTGGTGTGTGCATATGTACATTGTTGCCACAAACTGCTTTTATACAGTGTTGTTTTGCAAGCTGTGTGCAATAGTGAACAAAGTCATAATCTCTATCGCTTAATAAATTTTCCACTAGTAACCAAAGACGTTTTGGAAACTGCTTCTTTAAATGTCTCAGAGTAGCAATATCATTTTTTAATTGCGCAGGTTTCCAAAGGCATAGGCACTGAGAAAGCTTTTCATCGAAGTCGTCTAAAAAAATACGGTAACTGCCTTTTTCAGCTCGACGGCGAGTGTTGGTAATTAAATGACATAATTGAGTATAACCAGTTTTGTTTTTGGCGAGCAGAACAATCAGCTGGTCATCTAGTTTGAATTCAGAACCATAAATCAGTTTTAATTCTGTTAGTTCTAAATCTCTTTTGGTCTTAAATGCCTTAACCACTCCAGCCATGGAGCACTCGTCAGTAATGGCAAGAGCCTGGTAATTCAATTGTGCAGCACGGGTGACTAATTCTTCTGGGTGGGATGCGCCACGAAGAAAGCTGTAGTTAGTGATACAGTGCAGTTCGGCAAATTCCATGACTAGGCAAAAACCCCTGCAAGTCGCCAAAACCCAGTGTCATTTCTGCTTAGCCAGTGCCATTGCCCCGTATGTTTATGCTGGGCAATAAAGTAGTCGGCCCTGTATATTCGATTTTCATCCCACCACCCAGATACAATGCGCTCTGGCTCAACTTTGATGTCATAATGCTCAGGCTGAATTTCTCGTATTCGTTCTAGTCGAAAAATAGGATGTTTTTTAGCATTAGGAAATTCAGTATCCAGCTCTTCCTGGTTAGTTGGGCTCACCAATAGTCCCGCGCGCTCAGGCCTTGGGTCGGCAGTGGTAAAGGGGCGTTTTACTTTGTCGTGACCCAGGCGAGCAATTAAAAATGCCAATAAACGATCAGAATCTTCCTGAGGAAATTGATAACCCAAAAGGTCTCCGCTTTGATGTTGTTCTTTACTAAAGCGATGCGCGCGCACGCGAATACCAATTACAGGCTTTGGTAACTGTGTTTGCTCCAGGCGAATAGCCAATAAGTGCTGCCAATCTTTTTGATATTTCAAGCCTTGAACAGCTTGAATATGAAGCATGGTTGGCGAAATCTCTCGGTGCTCTAACTTAATAAATAAGCTTTCGCTCACTAGTTGTCTAGCCAATAAATATTGTTCCAACGTTTGCAGTATGCGAGAGATGGGAAATATTAAGCCTTGCGCCAGCTCTACCTCATGAAGAAGATGAATAGATTGAAAAAATCGAGGCGGAAGTTCAAAGCTGTTGCCTTGATGGTCACTGTTTTCAAGATCCAACAGCTGTTGTAAGAGTTCTCGACCAAAGCGATAGCCCAGTTCTTTCTTAGGTGCTGCTCTTAATAGCTTATAATTACTGAGACCCATGGCATCTAAACGAGCGGCGTGTTTTGGGTTCAAGCCAATTTGAAAAATCGAGAGCTGATCTAGAATGTCTCTGACCCTAACAGGGTTGCGGCTGCAAAACTCGATCTCATTTTGCGCCAGCACCTTTGCCGCCACTGGCGTATGGGCCGCACTACACACAAAACTATAGCCACTCTTGGCGAGTGCTTTATGCAAGGCGTGCCAGTAATTTCGAATGCCTCGGAACAGTTTCAGCATTGATCCGGCTTCTAATAGCAAGCCAGACTCATCAACACTGATTTGGGCAGAGAAGCGATAGCAGAGAATGGCCAGTCGTTCCAAGGCTTCTTTTTCAGTTTGTGGATCAAAATTGGCTATTTCAACCTGCTGCAATAAACAAGTAGCCGTGCTGACTTTCATGCCCACTTTTACACCGGCTTGAGAAGCTAAGCTATTGCATTGCATCACTTCTTTGGTACCTGGCGCGAGCAAAAGTTGTGGCACTGGCTGATCACTTTGGGTAAACCAGCTTTCGAGGGCCAGTTTAGGGAAGTGAATGAATAGCCATAGGTTAGGCTTCATGCAAAGCCCCTTTGGGATTAAATAAAGGTACCGGTAGCTGTAAATCTTCTAGTGGCCAACCCGCCTTGCGTTTCAGAATATCTACACGTAAGGCTTTTTGCTCGTTGTTGGCTGATACAAATAATCTCAGGGCGGCTATTGAGGCGGCGTTTTTAAATTTGGCCGGGCGTAGTAGAAACACTGGGATATTGTTCTTTTCAGCAGCTAATTGCATACGCCTTAGTTGAGCCTTGTCCAGTGCAATATCTATCCATGCAAGCACTACTGAGGCGCCGCCTGTAACCATGCTCTGTTCAATGCTCCAGAGCAGATCTGCTTGTTTACTGGCTTTGCACACTAGGATTTTTTCAATATTAAGATGCCAATGCCGAAGACCCGGCCCATGGGGTTGATAAGGAGGGTTGATCCACACTTGCCAACGCTGATCCTGCCTTCCTAATTTGGCCAGATAGGGTGCTAGAAGCCTCAACTCTCCCATACCATGGTATTGGGTCAGCAGTTCAGTAACCGCTCCTAGAGGCCAGCCACCACCGGGCAAATGGCTGTCTAGATCTGTGTATCCACTAGGGCTTGACTGAATTCGAGCCAGACGCCAATCGTCACCAGCCCAGATCTGGCCTTTGTTTTTTAAAGCATCAATAGTGCTGACGTTATTCATTAAAGCCTCGACATCACAACGCAAAAATACTGTTTATATATACAGTATATTGTCACAATCGAGACTGTCTAGTGAAAATTTTTATGGAAGATTTTTCGAGATGTAGGGATATTTGAGTGTTGTTGAGTAAAGGGAGATGCCCCTGCTGTAGGGGCGTTCTATGAGCAAAAGCCGTAGGAGCTAAATTAGCTAGAGCGCAGAACAGGTTAAGTTACCACTAAAATCGCAACCCATTTCACCGCTGGCTTCGCATTTCTTTATAGCGGACTGACTGGCTTGTGCTTCGTTTTTACCTATGGCTGCCCAGCTGCCATTAAAACGACGAACAGTGCAGGCATAGTTTGGCTTCTTAATTAAATTGAATCGTTTCTTAACCGTTTTCATTTCTTGTAAGGTAAAGTCATGTGTTGCCAAGTCTGGCATTTGGTAAACGATTTTTTCCGTGACGACTATTTCGGGGCCCTCATCTTCAGCAACCTCAGTGAATTTTGTTCCCATAGTGAGGCTCTTAGACAAGCGGTTAATAGACTTTCTTAGCAGCATGATCTCATGGCTTAAATCGTCTACTTCATGGTTGAGACGTGTTTTGTTGTTTTCAGCAAAAGATTGTACTGAAAGCGAAACTGCAATAATGGCAATCAAAGATGAGATGATGGTTTTCATATAAATCCTTTATATAAGAGTCAGTAAGTAAATAGTTCGAGTATCAGTTTAAAGCGGCTGGCTGAATGGCAACTGAACTCTGATCAGGAAACGTATTTTTTAGTTAGATAAATGGATGTTATCGAACAACAAATAGATGGGTTGTTTCAGTTGAATGGTAAAAAACGCGAGTCTTTCAATATTGCTCAGATTCATGTTGCGAGCCTTAGGCGCCTTCATTATTTCTTCTAGGCTAATTTGATATTGATTTATGCCTGGCTCAATTTTGAGCGTTTTATTAAAGCGATCGTTATAGTCATGATTAAAATCCTTGTGGTGAATATCATGAATTCTTAACACAAGCTCTTGGTGAGTTTGCGTTGGGTTAACAATGTCAAAATTCAAAAACTGATAGCCTCTCCAATCGGGAATAAACTTAATTAATGACAGCCCAGAATATTCAGTATTATTGAATTTAGCATTTAATACGGTTGAGAATTGACTAGGAATTAAAGTTAATTCGTTACCCCTCCAGCGTTTGAGATGCTTAGGATTTTCAAAGTCACTGATGATGGGAAATTCTTGTTTAGATTTTATCCAGTCATAGGTCTCTAATAAAAACGGGGTGGCCAGTAGGAAACAAAAAGCCAGACTCAAAACAGAAGGAAGCAGTCTCTTATGAAACATATAATGCCTGACCGTTAATGCTAGAACGGCACCCGCAATGTTTCGCAAAATATCCAATACACTCGCGCTACGAAGAAGTTGTCCTTGAATCAATTCGATGGGGATACTTATTAGTAAAACTACAAAACCTGTGACTAGTATAGGTTTGACGATTTTTTTTGAATCGAATTTCAATCCATTAAAGACTAGCAGCGTGAGGATAAAAAACAGTGCAATATGGCCTAGATCCCAAGCTGCCAAAAAAACTCTGCTGTTGAGTTCCTTAGGATCACCTAAAAACAGCAGTACAATTAAGATCAAACTCAAAGCTGAGCCAACACTATAGTTGATGAATTTGACAGAAGACTTCATGGCTTAGAAGCGAAATCTATTTGTTCAGTTTGAGTTTTAAATGTTCAAAACGCTGGCGCTTTTCTTCATTCGTCAAGTGCTCAATGGGTGAATTCGCTGGCTCGCCCAAGGGTGAAGAATCGAATCCTGTATCTTGTGAAGAAGTAGAACCTAAATCGCCAGTATCAAGACTAACACCAGAAGGAGCATCCTCTTCTAAACCGCTATGGTTCTTCTCATTTAGGCGATCAGATAGAACATCTTCAAGTAGAGACAATGCTTCAATGCTGCCTTGTAATGACTGCTCATCTGCACCAGAATTTTGAATCCGGTCTTTAAGTTTATGAATTACGTCTTGAATCTGTTGGTTATCGGGTTGTTGCTCATCTAGCCATTGCAAGGCAGACTCGGCGGTTGTAGACATTAAAAACCTCAAAAACTGTTTCAACGTTTGCTGCTAGCAGCTCAACGCATTGAAACGAAATTTGTTAAATGAAATTGGGGCGAGATTATACACAGTGGATCTATTTGGTTCAGGCCTGGAAACCTATAATTTAGTTGCCGAGGATGGTTTAAATACAGGTTCGGAGATACTTTACTGGCCAGAGTTTTTAGCCCCACCAGAGGCTCAAGCTCTGTATCGTCAGTCTCAAGAACAAATTCATTGGCAATCAGGGGAGGTGGTCATCGCCGGAAAGGTGTATGCCATTCCAAGATTGCAGTCTTGGATCGCTAACCCTGGTCTTAGTTACACCTATTCAGGAAAGACTCTGCATCCAGACCCTTGGCCAGATCCCATCAAAACTATTAAGCAGAATATCGAAGAACTGAGTGGCTTCAGATTCAACAGCCTGTTGGCCAATCTTTATCGTGATGGTAACGACGGGTCAGGCTGGCACGCCGATAATGAAAAAGAACTAGGAAAAGCCCCGGTTGTGGCTAGCCTGAGTCTGGGTTCCGAAAGACGTTTTTGTCTAAAGCCTAAGAACAAATTAGACAAGGCTCGGTTTGAAATCACGCCCAAGGCGGGCAGTTTATTAATTATGTCTGGAAGTTTGCAGGAGCATTGGTTGCACTCAGTACCCAAAACAGCAAAACCAGTGGGTGAGAGAATCAGTCTTACCTTTAGAAAGGTATTAGCGGCTGATTCGCCCTAGAAGGTTAATGAGTCTGAAACCTTATATAAATCAGAGAGCTTGTCGGAAATCGCAGACTGAATGCTCTTTTTGTCGAAATCAGACATTAAAGTCAGTTCGGATAATTTAACTCTGTGCAGGTGTAAACAAGGCATTTGGGCATCGAATTCCCGTAAGTCGCCTTTGATCAATAATGGTAAGAACGGGTCTTCACCATGTTGGCTGTTGAGCATTTTTTTAATGGCGTGTTTTAAAGGAATCGGTGCCGGGCGCACTTTCTTATCCTTGTAAGTCACCATCACGAACAACCCACTTTTACCGATTATGTCTCCAGGTACGATATGAAGGCCGGTGTCTCGGATAGATGCTCCTTCAATACCATGATAGGTGTCGTGAAAGGCGTAAGGGTTTGGAAGGATTACCATGGTGCTAGCATCGGCACCGGTAAAGTTTATGGTGTAGTTGGTATAAAATTGCTCAACAGAGGCGGAATACACGCAAAGCTGGCTTTCAAAAGCCATCACAAATTCAACGGCTCTTTTGCGTTGATTAATCGCTTCAAGGCTCCATTCCAGATCCTTGTTGCTAGTCTGAAATTGATAAGCACTCATAGAATCACTCTTAAAATCGAACTATCGTCGTTGAGTAAATTGTAGGCTCGACGACTAAGTCAGATGTGTTACTGCTTGTAATAATGTGACCTTTGATGTCAGAAGATCAACTGTGGTTCACGAAATTACCTAAAAATGTGAGGTGTGCCACTTTTTTAATTGCTAATTTAACATTTTGTAACTCAAATTGAATTCTACTGATGACAGATCTCGAACAGTGTTTGCTGTCAAATTTAGTATTCTTGACGCTAGGAAGGTAAAAATGAGCCAAGTAGTTGAAAGTTTGTTGCAACTTTTGCGTCTTGAAGAGATAGGCGAACTGAAATTCAGGGGCAAAAGCCAGGATCTAGGGTATCCCAAGGTATTCGGAGGGCAGGTAATAGGGCAGGCTTTAAGCTCTGCAGCGGGAACAGTAAACGAAGAAAGGGCACCTCATTCGCTGCATGCCTATTTTTTGAGGCCGGGAGACGCGGCTCATGCCATTGATTATGAAGTTGAGAAAATCCGTGATGGAAAAAGCTTTAGCGTGAGGCGAGTAATTGCCAAGCAATTTGATCGCCCTATTTTAGCCATGACCATTTCATTTCATGTGGATGAAGGTGAAAACTTAGATCACCATGAAGCCATGCCTAATGTACCTGGGCCAGACATGCTTGAGCCAGAACTTAAGTTGATTCGTAAGCATTCGGAGGAAATCCCAAACAAAGTGCGAGAGCTGTTTACCTCAGATCGACCCATTGAGTATCGAATCGTTGAAGCCCAAAACCCTTTCCGTCCAAAACCAGGAATAGCTAAAAGACATATGTGGATTAAGGCGGTTTCTGAGTTACCTGATGAACCCAATGTGCATAAATCTATGCTGGCATACACATCAGACTATGGATTTTTGGAAACCGCATTAATGCCTCACGGTATTTCCATTATGGACAGGCATTTGGATATAGCGAGCCTAGATCACTCTATCTGGTTCCATCGGCCTTTTCGGTTAGACGATTGGTTATTGTATGTGGCTGATAGCCCAAGCAGTAGAGGTTCTCGGGGCTTTGTTAGGGGAAATATTTTTAATAAGGAAGGCCAGTTAGTTGCCTCCACCGCACAAGAAGGACTGATTCGTTACCATGGTTAACGAGAAATTTAATGAACCTATAACCCTCGCGATTACCGGAGCTTCTGGCGCTCAATACGGATTTGAATTATTACGGGCATTAGTCGCAGCACAACATCAAGTGTACTTAATGGTATCCAAAGCCGCTCAAATGGTAATTGCCCTGGAAACTGATTACGAGCTTCCCTCCAGCTTGCAAAAAATGCAGTCTTACTTAGAAGATTTCACCGGGGCCCAGCCTGGGCAATTGATAGCCCTAGCTAAGGAAGACTGGACTGCTTGTGTTGCATCGGGTTCTGGTGCACCTAAAAAAATGATTGTTTGCCCTTGTTCCACGGGATCCCTTTCAGCCATTGCAACAGGCGCCTGTAATAATTTAATTGAACGAGCGGCGGACGTTGTGTTGAAAGAACGAAATCAACTGATACTGGTGATTCGCGAAACACCACTCTCTGCGATCCATTTGCAAAACATGCTGACTCTTACCCAAGCCGGGGCCGTGATGCTACCAGCGATGCCAGGGTTTTATCACAAGCCAAAGACTGTTCAGGACATGGTGGACTTTGTAGTGGCTCGGGTTCTAAATCAGCTAGAAATTCCCCAGGATAAGTTACCTGGGTGGGGTAAGTGAAGGCTCTTTTACTGTCCGCTTATGATGCGGTGAGTCACCAGAAATGGCGTAAGTCTTTAGTTGAGAATCTCCCCGACATTGACTGGCAAGAATTAGTATTGCCTGCCCGATATTTCAGTTGGCGTTTCCGCGGTAATAGCCTGTCTTTCAGCCATGAATACGCTGATCAATTGAATCAGTCTTATGATTTTATTCTGGCGACATCCATGACTGACTTAGCATCACTAAAAGGCTTGGTGCCGTCATTGCACCAATCGCCTTGTCTGCTTTACTTCCATGAAAACCAGTTCTATTACCCAGACAATCAAAGCCATCATGGTGTAGCTGATATTCAGCTCACCAGTATTTACAGTGCTTTGGCCGCAGATTATTTAGTGTTTAACTCAGAATTCAATCGAACTACTTTTTTAACGGGCGTTTCTGAGTTTCTAAAAAAAATGCCTGATCACGTCCCCAGGGGTATTGACGCATCATTTGAGAAAAAATCGCAGGTTATTCCAGTGCCCGTTGATGTTGAAAAAACATCCACTCATAGAAAATCATCCGGACAGTTGCAGATTCTCTGGAATCACCGATGGGAATACGACAAAGCTCCAGAACGTTTGCTGAACGCACTGAAACAAGTGAAAGGTGAGTTTCAACTTCATTTGGTTGGTCAACAATTTAGACACAGTCCAAAGGTGATGTCTGAATTTAAAACCGCATTAACAGACGATAGAATCTCAACCTTTGGTTATTTGGACTTGGGCAGCTACCAGCAATTGCTCAGTCAATGCCACTTAGTCGTTTCCACTTCCCTTCATGATTTTCAGGGGCTGGCAATATTGGAAGCCTCTATGGCTGGGTGTAGCCCTTTGGTTCCAGATCGGCTGGCTTATCGAGAAATATTTTCTGAGAGTTTTAGGTACGAGTCTTTCGTGAATGACGAGGAAAAAGAAGCCGGTATTTTAGCTGAGCAAATTGATGAAAGAATTGTGCAGTTCAATTGCCATGGAAAACTTCCCGTTCCAAACAACCTCGATCGTTTCAAAGCAGAGAATTTAGTCTCAAAGTATCGAGACTTATTTAACCTCGTTGGGGGTGAGCACTAACTCCCACTCTGTTGGGCCTGGTAAAAATCGCGATGGATTACCTTTGACCCAATCATTATGACCCGTGTCAAAATAGGGTGAGAGAGGGTGCCCTGATTGGCCAGTAGCCATGTGAAAGAAACCGTCTTGTTCGAAGCCGGGGCTGACAACCATACGTTGTGAAGCGCCAAATGCAGAGGACTGAACCCTAGGCATATGATGATCTCCTGGCATTTTAACCGTAGGCATATTTAACCAAGCACTAAGAAAAGGCGCCCCAAGCGTTAACGGGTGCTGAATCTTTACTTGGTTTGCTTCCCCCCAAGTTCTGTTAGATAAAACAAGGCCACCGTTTCGAGTGATGTTGTTGTAGCTATCAATAATGGATTGAGTGAGGCAATCTTCCCAATTTGAATAGCCTTTGGGAATCAAATGTTCGGGCAACTGTTCTATGAGTTCCCAGGCTGGGTACTCTAAATAGTTGTCAATTGCTGAGGTATCAAAGTCAGAGTGTTGGTTTTTTATTTCGCTTAAAAGAGGCCCAAATGTATTAATGATAAATGTTCTTCTGAATTCACGAACCAAACGGTAACCCACTGAATCAACAGAAGCGCGGCCGCCCCAATTATTAATTAAGCGCTTGTATTCGAAATGAGGCATTGCTCTGCCGATTTCTAAAGTTGACGCTAATTCTGCTAACTTTCTTTGCCATCGATTTAAAAACTTGGCTTCGTTATCTAACTGAATGGCCAGAAAATCTTTTTCATTAAAACTATCTTTCTCAAACAAGCGATCTCTAATTTGTTGAGATCTAGCGCTGAACGCCATATCGTTCCAGCCCAACACTTTTTGGTCTGCCCAACTGCCAACTCGAGCATTGGCCGTCCAAAGTCTGTGATGATCTGGATTGAATATTGTCGGGTAAGCTGAATTTTCCAAATAACCTTGCCAGAACTTACTGCCATCTGACCAATCCTCAGGCGTATTACCATCAAAACCATTGCGATTAGGAATGCTACCCGCCGTTGTCCAACCTATGTTTCCATATTTATCACCAACGACTAGATTCAGTTGGGGTATTCCAATATCACCGGCAACTTCTATAAATTGCTCGGTTTTATCGAAGCTTTCAAAGCTCAATAGTTTAAGATTAGCGCCTTCTATATCGTAGGCGGTCCATCGATGAGCCAGTAAATTGCCTTGGTCGTCTTCACCTATTACAGGCCCCCACCTGGTTTCTTTAATTTGATACTTAACCGGTTCTGAACCCGCAATTCGAATGGTTTGGTGTCGAACTTGGAAGTTCTCCCAACCAAGCGGGGTTAGATACATGGTGTTGGCTTGGTTGGTCTGAAGCTGAATAACATCGCTAAAATCACCATTATGATTAGTGAAGCCCCATGCCGCAGAGCCATTGCTGCCAACCACCATCAGCGGTGCTCCTGGCAAAGTAGCTCCAGTGATTCGATTGCCTGTTTCAGGATGGAACCAAGAGGCGCGGTACCAGATATTGGGCACACTTAATGGCAGATGCATATCATTTGCCACCAGTGCCGACTGGCTACTGCTCAAACTACTGGTGACTGCCCAGCTATTTGAACCAATGGCAGATTCGTCAAACTGAAATGAATTGTTAGTTAGGCTTGAAGAGTAGGGCCAGGGAGTCTGTGGAATATTGAACTCATTTGTCCCTGGCTCATCAAATATGATTGCGTCCCAGCTACCTGATTGCGGCATTAAAAAGTTTACCCATTCTAGGGGCAATTGATCCTTTAACACCGCAACGGATCTTTCGTAGTTCCCTTTGTCTTTCTGCAGCTCTAAGTAAATAGAATACAGGGTTAAAAAGGCATCTTCATATTGCCAGGCTTTAGGTCGAACTCTTAATAGAGCATATTCGAAAGGCCGGGTGATCAGTTTAGATAACCCCTGGTTCACGCCGTCGGTGTATTTCACTAGCAACGCCTGCTCACTGGAACTTAGACTCTCGAAAGCCAATTGTGCGCGTTGTCGAAAACGATGAAGTCGAAAAGATTTATCTAAATCTAGAGCATCTATACCGACCAACTCACTCAGCTCTCCTGCAGCCCGGCGCCGGAGTAAGTCCATCTGAAAGAATCTTTCTTGGCCATGTAGAAAGCCCAGTGCGAAGGCAATATCGCCTCGGTTTTCACCCTTAATAGTGGGAATACCTTTTCGGTCTCTGGCGACTGTGACCGGGGCATTTAACTCAGGAATCGAATATTCACCAGTCTTTAATGCAATGCTGCCTTGAAGGAATAAATACCCAAGTAGTCCAAATAACGAAATTGTCATGATTGAAAAAAGAACGACTGAAAATGCCTTCTTGGCAATTGGGTACATGATGAATCGGCTGTTTTGATTGGGGGATATCATCATTATTGGTTTATGAGCATATCCAGGTCAAGAGCTGTAAATTCTGAAATTAAAACTATACTGCAATGACATCGTTAACTTAGGCGTGCTATTAACCTGAGTGTAAAATTTAGCCATAAGCCAAGTGACTTGATGAACCTAGTTCCAAATACATTACATAAAATTATTCACATGGTTATAAGCATCACTCACAAAAATATAAAACAAGTTTGGAACCAAAGTTAAAACACCTAGTCAGACTCAATCGACAACGTTGCAACATTCTTTAATTTTAATCGAATACTAAACAGGACATAAAAATGAACTCTAAAATTACTAAAGCTCTTCTTGCTGGTGCTGCAGCGGCTGCCTTAACTGCTGGTGCTCAGGCAGCTCCAAACTCTCAACTGACTATTGCTGCTGGTGCTCCAGACGACATTAAAACTAAATTCGAAGATTGGAAAGAAGGCACTAAGCTGCGTGGCCGTAAAGATAAGTGTTACGGTATTGCACTGGCTGGTGAAAATGATTGTAAAGCAGGTGCAGGCACAAGCTGTGAAGGTACTTCAACGGTTGATTTCCAAGGTAATGCTTGGACCTATGCCCCTAAAGGTAGCTGCGAGTACATTGTGACTCCAGAAGGTACTGCTTCCCTAAGCCAGTTGGATCGCAATAACCCATAAAATTTCAGCCATCATTCATAGTTTAGAATATGAACTCCTTAATAGACGCCCCAATGACAGCGGGCGTCAATCTCAAACCAGAACACTATCAAGACGCCATCAATTTTCAAACACCAGGACTTTGGTATGAAGTTCATACCGAAAACTATTTTGTAGACGGTGGTCCACGCATTCAATATTTAAAAGCTTTCAGTGAACGAGTGCCAATAAGTTTTCACGGTGTGGGTGCATCCCTGGGTGGGTTAAGTTTACCGGATGCGGAGCACCTAAATCGAGTATCTAAACTAGTAAAAGAATTTAATCCGATTCTGGTTTCTGAGCATGCCACATGGTCAAGTTATCAGGGTCAGTATTTCGCAGATCTATTGCCTTTACCAAAAACTCGAGCGGCATTGCAAAGCTTAATTGAAGGCATAGATGCTTATCAAAATGCCATTGGACGAAATATATTAATTGAAAATCCAACTAATTATTTAGATTTCATCAGCGAAATGGACGAGCCAGATTTCCTAATTGAAGCCGCTAATAGAACGGGTGCTGGCATACTCTTAGATGTGAACAATCTTTATCTCAGCAATAAAAACTGTGGTTTAGATATAGAAGATTATATTCATCGATTACCGTCGGAAAAGGTCGGTGAAATTCATATTGCTGGTTTCAGTCAAGACGCAAATTTTACTGAACAGGGTTTATTAATTGATAGCCATGATTCAGACGTAGCAGAGCCGGTCTGGCAACTGTTAGAAAAAGCATTAACTAAGTTTAAAAACACACCAGTCCTATTAGAAAGGGATGGCAATATACCTTCATTTGGTGAATTGATTTCAGAACGAAATAGGGCTCATGATTTAATCTCAGAAATAGACTATCAAGGAAGACTAAATCATGTCTGATGAACAGTTATCTGATTTCTTCGGTAGTTTTTCAAGTTTTCTGAAGTCTGGTGAGTTTGGCGAACTTTCTGAAAATTTCCTAACTGAAGAATCAAAAAAAATAAATCAATATTTAGCTATTTATCGAAATGGGTTTGTGAAAGCCAGTGTCGAGGCCTTAAAGAATTCTTATCCTGTGGTCGTCAATATGTTGGGAGAAGACTATTTTATGGGTTTGGCTAGAACTTATGCCGTGAATAACCCTTCATCTACCGGAACCCTTGTTGGATACGGTGAAGGGTTTTCTGAGTATTTAGTTCAGAATTCAAAACTTCCATATATCAGTAGTGTTGCCCGTTTGGATAAGGCGTGGCTACAAACACTTAATTCCGTAGATGACCAACCTTTGACGGCGGAGGATCTCGCTGAAATTTCCGAATCTGGTGGAGATATCGACCAACTTGAACTAAGCCTTAATGGTAGTGTCTCAGTTATGGAAAATGATTATCAGATTTTTGATCTGTGGGTACAGATTAAATCTGGCAATGACATCCAATCTCAAGTTGAGATCAATAATCAAAAAGAGACTCTCTTATTTTGGAAGCAAGGTTTAGAAGTTCGGGCCAAAGTACTCAGTGACTCTGAGCTGTTATTTATAGACTTATTGAATTCAGGTAACAAGCTAGGTGCGATAGCTGAGCAAATAACAGCCAGGTTTGGTGATGAAGAAGTATCTGAAACCTTTTCTAATTTATTAGTGAGCGGAATTCTTAAAAGGTAGAGAAATGGAAATTATAAATAAAATTGTTGACGTCTACGCTCAGGTTACAGAAAACCTGACCAAATATTTAGAACCAATAGGTCTGTTATTCCTCAGGTTGGTGGGTGCCAAAGTATTTTTACAGTCAGGGTTAACCAAATGGGACAGCCCATTTGTATTTAATATTGATAAATATGATTTGTTTCTCTATGAATTCTTCTGTCCAGAAGAGCCTAGACCTGGCGCATTATTATTATGTAACCCAGAAACTTTAGACTATGTTGAAGGTTCTTTTATGGTTACCTTTATTGAGTCCTTAGCCTTTATGGCTGGCGTAATGGAAATAGTCTTGCCACTACTTTTGATAGTAGGTTTATTCAGTCGTTTTGCAGCATTAGGTTTGTTGGGTATGACAATGTTTATTCAGCTTGCAGTATTTCCAACCTGGGGTCATTGGTGGAACCCTGCTGTTTGGTGGGCAATTGTTATGTTTATGCTAGTGGCTAGAGGCCCAGGTATTTTGTCTGTTGATCGTTTGTTTAAACTTGAAAGAAAGTAATTCTTCTTTCTAATTGGCGGCTGATTACTTAATCATCAATTAAGTCTGACGCTGCCAATGACTTGTTACTGACTACTTCCAATGACCCCTCTTCCTTTCGAATAGTATCCTTCTCACCAACAATTTAATCCATGATCCTTAATAAAAATGTAATTGCATTTTTGTAGTCCCTTTATATTGGTAATAAATCACAATAAAAATTGTCATTAATGGCTGTGTTGCGTGTACGGCTTCACAAGTCGGGTAAACCAGATCAACAGAATGGCGTGCAAGGAAACGGTAGTATTGTGCCCAAATAACCCTTCCGAATAAGGATCATAACGATGATAAAACGCTTTCTGGCGATACAAATAATTTTGCTGACAGTGATAGGTTGTAGCGATGAAATAAATCCGGATAAAGATGGTGAAATTACTGGTGGCGATTCTGATAATGGAAGCGTGCAAACATCTACATCGACAAGTACACAGACGACAACGGATACAAACACACAAACTCAGACTAACACCGGTACACAGACGACAACGGATACAGCTACACAAACTCAGACTAACACTGGTACACAGACAACAACGGATACAGCCACACAAACTCAAACTAGTACTGGTACACAGACGACAACGGATACAGCCACGCAAACTCAAACTGACACCGGTACACAGACAACAACAAATACAGATACACAAACCAGCACAGATACTGACACGCAAACAACAGATACCAGCACGGATACCGATACTGATACAGACAGAGAGGGTACTTTTGGTGAGTTTACTGATGAGAGCTGCACAGATGGTCAGTACGAAGAAACATTGCCCGACCTGACAGTTGATATTAGCAATTATATTGACGAGGTTGCTAATGCAAGAAATCCTGAACCGCAGTTTGTTGCAGATACACTAATGAGTGTGCTGAATGCTGCTTACCCATATGGAGCATTCATCGTTAGAGAGTCTCCTAATTTTGACCGTGAAGGTAATTGTGCCTTGGCATGGGCAAGTGAAGGTTACGGATGGCATAACTCCTGGGGCTTGGCAATTCATGAGTGCGGGCATGCTCTGGATGCATACCATAACTGGCCTGTAGCAACTTATTTTATGGCGGAGAATTATGAGCTGCCTGAACCGAGAGGGTTTTATTTTCCTCGTAGCAATATCACCGCGGATCGTTTTCATAACACCATTTCAGATGCAGCGGCTAACAGCACCTATTTCGATTTGGATTCTGTAACGGGTCACCAGGGGCTTCGTAGCATGTACGACGAATGGGCTCAGTATGTGCACTCAGTAGCGTTAGATTACTTGTTGTATCCACACCCACAAGCAAGACGGGATTACTATGTTGAATACATGTTGAATTTCGCATGGGCTGCTCAAAGATATTTGCTATGGGCGAAAGAAGAGCTTCCGTCAGATTTCCAGACTATGATGGATAATTACGATTTAAGACAGGCAACTTTAGCTTTGTGGGGTCAAACGTTCACCTATTATGATGCATACGCTAATAATGTTGGCTGGACTCCTTCAGAAAATGAAACCCGATACCTTGAGGCAATGCGCGAACCAGATTTGTTAGAAGTCATTAACGATGTTAGAAAAGCTCATAGCTGTAGTGGCCTGTAAATAGAGGTTAACCAAAATAATAAGGCGAGACTTGATCTCGCTTTTTTTTATACGAGAACTGCGAAAATTCTAGTGTTCTCTGAAAGATTTTGAAGATACTAAAGTTTAGAAAATATTGGACGTTTCATAATAAAAGTCGCATGGCGAGGGACAGGAGACCTAAAGGGTTCCCGGTAAAAAGGTCTAGAACTCAAAATAATGATGCTCAGGATTCATATTCTAGAGAATAACTCTTTTATGATCTGAATAAGGCTAGTTTAATATTTAAAAGGATGAAGTAGACAAATAAGAAGGGAGTATTTGAGGCATAAAGAAAGTCCAGAACCGAACCGGTTCTGGACTTAAATGGTTGGTTAGCTGTTGCGACTTTGAAGTCTTCTGATTGTTAATAACAATACTAGGAATACATACCAAATGAAGCCAAAGCTTCCCACTACCGAGGTATCATCTAAGTCGTCATTGTCGTTGCCACTACCATTATCGTTGCCGTTCCCAGATTCTGATGGGTAGCTAATAGTAACTGTCGCACTGTTAGCACTGCCCTCAGAGTCATTAATGGTGTAGTTGAAAGATCCTTCCACAATATTTGCAGAGGTTCTCGAAACTCTCACGTAAGGTTTGCCAAATTTCATAATAATCTCGGCATTAGTACCTGCGGAAATAAGTTGCAAAGACGCGATACTAATCATGTCGTTAGAGTTTGGATCATAATCATTAGCAAGGACATCCAGATCCCACTCTGTTAAGCCAGATGCTAATTCGAAAGTATCATTCGCGGCAACAGGAGGTTCATTCATTTCTGTGACAGTTACAGTTACCTCGGCGGTGGCCGTTTCACCTTGTTCATCCATGATGGTGTAGCTAAAGCTGTCTTCACCAAAGAACCCTTGGGCAGGCGTGTAGTTGATCTTATTACTTGGATTGTTGTCCGATAGCACAACAACACCAGTTGCTGACGCAGCACTCACGGATGTAATTGTTAGCGCACCGTCGTCGGTGTCATTCGCTAATACATCAAAAACTTGAGTGATAGGTGAACTGGAAACCGGTTGTTCAACAGTAAAAGAATCATCAACCGCGTTCGGTGCTTGGTTAGGTTGAACCGATACGTTGATTGTCACCATAGCTGTGTCGGTTAAACTGTCGTCATCCATCACTTCATAGGTAAAGGTATCCTGACCTTCAAAATCTACAGCTGGAGTAAATAGAATATTGTTACCAGCTATACGAGCGGTACCACCGGCAGTTGGTGTGGAAACACTGTTTAGTGAAAGTGTGTCACCTTCATTTGGATCCATGTCATTCGCAAGAGGAGAGAATTCAACCGTGGTGTTGACGAATGTGCTCACGGAATCGTTTTCTGCAACCGGTGCTAAGTTACCTTCGAAGGTACTGTTGTAACTAAAAGCCTCATTAGACATATCAAAGAATACATTGTCTGAGCACTGAACCTTAATTCTGGCTTGGCTTTGATTACCCTTTGGAAAATCAATATTTTCAGAACCGTCATTGTCTGTTTCTGATTTCAACAGTATTGGGAAGGTTAAGCCATCGTCGGTGGATAAATGTATGTCGACCTGGCTACAGTTAATAGGAGCGCTATTCGTATTGGCTACATCCCAGGTAACTGTGGTGTTTGAGTTATAGCTTGATGAATTATTTGGAGAGGTAACTCTAAATGGCCCCGCATTCGCTGCAACGGTCAACACCAAATCGTCATCAGCAACACCACCATTTTGGTCTCGTACGGTTACTCTGAAATTTAAATCTCTATTGGTAACGGGTAACCATTCACCTTTGGTTTGGCGGTTGTTTCTAATGTCACTTAACTTGGGAAAATAACGCCACGGATTTGTTCTAGGAAGGAAGCTTCTGAAGATAGGTCTGGTACCGTCGTCTGATAAATCGTTAGCCGATGATGCATTGCCTAAGTCAATTTGATCCCAAGTGTAAGTGAGCACATCACCATCAGAGTCTTGGGCTTGTGTACTTAAAACAAAAGGCGTGTTTGCTGGAATATTGTAATCGCTGCCAGCGTCAATGGTTGGGATGCTGTTATTAGAAGGAATAATTTCGCCACAGCTGCCTCTAGACAGTCGGTCATGAATTTCCTCGATGCTGCCGGCATGGAACATCGCATCTGCAAAACTCTGAATGTTTTCCTCTCTGCAACTACCTGCATAAGACATGATGGTTGTTCCTGCACCCGGCTCCCATGCTGCACTACCAGATCGTTGACCAGCACAGAATCCAGCGGTTCCATTGTATGAATGCAAAGCGCCTAACTGATGTCCAATTTCATGAGCGGCAATGTCAATGTCAAATTTGTCACCGGTAGGGTTTCTTAACCCGCTAACTCCCCGAGCTTTATAAGTGTTGTTACAAGGAATGCCCACATAGGCGACACCGCCGCCATTGGTGCTGAATACATGCCCCAAATCAAAATTGCTGTTACCAATTATTGACGACATTGCGCTGGCATTTTCGTCAAGTAAGGTGCCGTTACTGCTGCCGCTGTAAGGCTCAGGGTTTGAGCTTGAGAAGATTATTCGGTCGTTATCTGCAATCAGTATTAATTCAACCGCTACGTCCCGTCTTAAAATCATATTTACACGGTTAACTGTGGTAACCACTGCA
>JANQHX010000054.1 GCA_028282465.1 Gynuella sp. | reverse complement strand
CTTTGCTGCGGCCTTCATTAGACAGATCGCCAACATCTATCATGCCTCTATGGGTGTCTTCAGCATGATTAGCCACTTCATTCGCTGTGGCCGCCATTTCTTCTAATGCGGTGACAATCATATCCAGCTCTTGCTTTTGCTTGTCTGCATTGTTGGATGTCTGGTCGGATTGGCTTTCTACATAGCTAACGGACATTTCCATTGACGCCGTTGCTTCATCAATTTCACCCACAATGTCACGAAGACTTTCAGTCACCTTAGCAAGTGATTTGAGCAACTGGCCAAATTCATCACTGCCGACCTTTTGCTGGCTTTGGCTTTTTAAGTGCCCATCCGCCAGAAGGTTCATTTCATTAAGCAGTTTTTGAATCGAAGAGGTGAAGTATCGTGTGAAGTAAATGGAGATACCCACAACAATAAATAAAATGACAAATCCACTGATAACACCCAACCGACTTTGACTTGCAAGCTGCTTGCTTAATTCTGTGGAAAGCTCGGTATTCGTAATGTTAGACACATTAACCAAGGAAGCAGTCGCGGAGCGAATAACAGTCATGATTTCCCTAAACTCCGCCAGGTACTGAAGCTGCAGTTTCTGTTGGTTAATTTGTTCCAGTTTTTGATAAGCCAAACCATTTTCACCATTGACCAACGCAATCACTGAATCTGTTATTTCACCGAGTTTTATAGCCTTTTGGAGGTAGTCGTCATTTTTTTCTAGTGTGATAACCATGGGAGCCAAGTTGGTATAGGTGGTTAAAGCAAATTTCAAATTCGCCAATAACAGCTCACTCTCTTCCCCATCATCGTCAAGATTTTTTATTTGCTCTATGTACCACAGTGCACGATGCAATGTGGCAGCTGTTTCCATAATAATACTGATGCCAAAGTCATCACTGGCTTCTAGAGAAAGGTCTTCCATTAGCGGGTGTATTTCGGTAGACAGCGTATTCAAATCAGCAATGACTTTATTCATGTCGTCTTGAGTGGTCGCAATTTGAGTCTGCACCTCTACAACATTAGTAATTAACATGTCTAAATCTGGTTTTGCTGAAAGAATTTCAGTGAAATACACCTCCAGCTTACTTCTCAGTTCATCATTAACTTTTAATGCCTGTGCTTGTTGTAAATCCTGATTAAATTCCTCGAGGTTTGTCTGCAACTTGTCATTAGCTACATCCAGGGCTTGCAAGTCATAGGCTGAAATTAATTCTAAGAGTGCAGGCTCTAAACGAATAACACTTAGGTCAATTGCCTTTGACGTTCCCACTACGGGGCTGGATTCTTCAACAATTAAAGTCAAACCCGACGATACGTTTGATGAACTTAACCAGTTGTTAACCACTACTAACATCATCAGTACAACGATGACGCCAAAACCAAGAGATATTTTTGCAGCCAAAGAAAAACCAAAGGGCTTCTTTTCATTCTTTACACGCTTGTTCATTACAACCTTTTTCAGCATGAACTACCTGACCTCAACCAATCGCAACCCCATAAATTCAACTAAAAAGCGCTAAAAGTGGGGTATTTTTATTCAGTATAGACAAGAATCAAAGCTCAACATGCAAAGGTTTTTTCAGTATTGATTGGCATCATTTCTGAGACTTATGCGGCAAACCTTTTATAAACTCAGGAGATATGATTAAGTAACCTGTATAGCACTTATTAGTGCCGGGCCTTGGCAGCTAAAAATCCAACTAGAGATTTGCAATTGCCCGTGAGTAGTCACAAAGATAATAACAATTAGGACAACAACATTTATGTCATCGCCTCGTCGAACCATAGGCCTTGCTATCAATGAGATAACAGGTTTTTTTCAGCTTCCCGTTTACCGAAAAGTAAGATCAGAGGTATTTGAAGCCGACTGCAATCTGTTAGTGATTGACGGCCGAATTCTAAATTCTCCGAACCAGGGCGAGAAGCAACAAAACGTTATTTATGAATTAGTAAAAAATAATCGCTCAGCAGGCACATTGGTGACTGCCAGTACTCTTTTTCATTACGATGATATGGAAGTGGCTAAAGAATTCATCGCCCGGTTCAGTGACAAACCAGTAGTCGCACTCAATGAAGAAATTGAAGAGGTGCCCAGTGTCGTTGTCGATAACTACTCCGGCATATCAGACCTGACTCGCCACCTGATTGAAGTTCATGGCTGTAATAGAATCGCATTTGTAAAAGGGCCAGAGAATAACCAAGAAGCCATTTATCGCTTTGAGGCTTACCAGGCAGTGCTTTCAGAGTTTGGAAAGCCACTGGACCCAACACTTATTTTAGAAGGAGATTTTCGCCCAGAGGGCGGTATGCGAGCGGGGTTAAAATTGGTTAAGGGTGAAATTCAGTGTGATGCCGTGATGTTTGCCAATGACGATATGGCATTAAATGCCATGCGTTGCATTCAAACATTCAAACCTGATTTATTAGATAGATTAGCAATTACTGGTTTTGATGATATCCCTACTGCTCGAAAAAGTGTTCCTCAATTAACAACCGCTGAACAACCTATAGAAGAGATAGCCAAAACAGCGGTAAATCATTTATTCGACTTACTTAAAGACAAGCCAGTGCCCATGGTCACTCGTCAAAAATCCATTTTAAAAATTCGACAGACCTGTGGATGTTATCAAGTAGACAGTGATTTTGATTTCGATGTTGAAATTATTCAGTTCCTACACAAATTTTATGAACACATTCAAACCTTTAACCTGGAAGCTATCTACCGTGATCTAAGTTATACGCTAGAGCTGTTTACAGCGAAATCTGTGTACATTCTAACTTTCGCTGACGGTGAAGAAATTTTGTCAGGAGATCGCTTTCCTGAAAAGGCCAAGTTCGTCTACATGTATCGTGATGGCGAGCAAAGAGATGTTAATCATGAGCCTTTAGTCACCACTAGAGACTTTTTACCAGATGAACTCTACTACACAGATTCACCCAGTGCTTATTTGATCAAACCGCTTTGCATTGGCGAGAAATGTTTAGGTTACTATGTATTTGAAACGTCTGATTTTTACGAGGGTTTGTATGAGGCGCTGCATTTACATCTAGATTTAGTTTTTAAAGCAGCACTGCTTAACGGTGATCATTTCTGATACCAATAGATAGACAGTTGAATAGAAAAATGTACGTCTTGTTTTAACCAAGACGCACAATATAAAACCAACTTAGGTTACCAACCTATTGCAAGAAGCCATACAAACACTAGACAGCTAAGCACAGTGGCACCGCCATAAAAAATGATGATGGCAAGGCTGTCTGGAATATGGATATGCACATCATGCAGGCCGTGATGAATACGGTGCACGGTGTGATAAAGAGACAATGCAATTACGGCTAGAATAAATAACTTACCCCACCAGGCTTGAGCAAAGCTTTGCACTCGGTCAAAAGATAATACTGCTTCGTCAGCAATACCCACTTGAACCAATAGGCTGGTGAGTAAAATAAGTGCAGGAATAAAGAACGCCACGATGACGCCTCCAGCACTGAACAAACCCCATACAATGGGTTCATGAGAGCGAGAATAATCGCTTGCTGTTTTTCTAATTGTCATCTTAAACCCCCACGAATAATCCAATGCCTAAAATCACAGCAGTGCATACAACAAACCCCACCCACTGACCTGCAATTAAATAGCTTTCTGGCATTTTCCAATTACCAAACCGAATGACTATCACTTTCGGAAACATTTTGAAAAAGGTATGCACATGGTACATAGCAGCTATCAAGGCAATGCCATGAAAGACGATATAAGCAGGATTGCTTAATGATGCCACCCAGGCGTTCCAAGCCGCTTCACCTTGAGCAAGTCTCAACAACCCTAGCATCAAAATCAGCGCATAAAGGAACACAAAAATGGCAGTGCCTTCACGCACCATATACCAAATATAAAATTTATTTTTTAACCACCAGCTCGCTGACTGATTTTGAACATAGGGCTTGCGATAGATGGTTTTTTCAGAAGTACTCATGGGTCGCATTCTCCTAATCTTTTTTTGCCAGCGAAATTAGATTTAATCCGTAGTCCGCCGCACTTAAGGCTTTGCCCTGGTTAATAGCAGCAGCAGGATCCACACTCTTTGGACAAACTTCAGAACAATAACCAACAAAGGTACAACTCCAAACTCCCTCTTCAGCATTTAAGAATGGAATTCTTTCTTTACTGCCTTGATCACGATTATCCGAATTGTAACGAAACGCCAGTGCCAAGGCTGCTGGCCCTAAAAATTCTGGATTGCGTCCAAATTGTGGGCATGCCGCGTAACACAAGCCACAGTTTATGCACTGAGAAAATTGTTTGTACTTAGATAACTGAGCTGGCGTTTGAGTAAAGGCTTCAGTAATGGGCTCGCTGGTATCTAAATCTTTTTCGTTTTCACGAATGATGTAAGGCTTAATGGTTTCAAGCTTTTCGATAAAACCATTTAGATCTGCGACTAAATCTCTCTCGATCGGAAAATTTTCTAACGAGGCGATTTCAAGATCCTTATAGTCTCTTAGAAAAGTTTTACAGCCTAATTTTGGTTCACCATTAACCATGTATCCGCAACTGCCGCAAATAGCCATACGGCAAGACCAACGGAAAGATAAACTAGGCTCTAATTCATCTTTAATGAACTGAATCGCTTCGAGTACTGAGGTATCTTCAGTGTAAGGCACATCAAACTCTTGCATCCAAGGCTGTTCATCCACTTCAGGGCGATAGCGTTGAACACGCACTTTCATCGTCATATCAGTCATATCATTTCTCCCCTGCAGCACCATAAACACGAGCAGCTGGCTGCGATTTTGTAATCACCACATCTTGATATTCAATCTTTGGTGCGCCGTCAGTGCGATAAGTTAATGTGTGTTTGAGGAAATTTTCATCGTCTCGTTTAGTCCAGCCCTGCTCTTCTCCATCCAAGCGTTGGTGAGAGCCACGGCTTTCTTTTCGTTGCAATGCCGAGTGAGACATAGCCTCGCCAATGTCTAACAAGTAACCCAACTCTATTGCGTATAACCACTCGGTATTAAAAGCATTAGATCCATCTTTTAAATCTAAGTTTTTATAACGTTCTTTCAGTTCAGCCACTTTATGACAAGTTTGCTCAATTAGCTCATCGGTGCGATAAATACCAACGCCAGCTTCCATGGTATCGGCTAATTCTTTACGAATATCCGCCATGCTTTCAGTGCCTTTTTGAGTTTTTAATGCTTCCCATCCAGCCGCTTTTTCATCAGCCATTGCAGAGAGCTGTGACTCCATTGGGCCACTGGCTTGTTTAGCAAACTCAGCGGCTTTTTCCCCCGCAACTCTGCCCATAACGCTTAGCTCCGCTAAAGAGTTGGAGCCTAAGCGATTAGCACCGTGCAACCCAGAACTTGCGCATTCTCCCACTACATATAATCCGGGAATGGATGTGGCGGCATTAATATCGGACTGAATACCACCCATTGTGTAATGCACTGTGGGTCTCACTGGAATAGGTTGATGTACTGGATCAACACCTAAATAAGCTTTTGATAATTCACGAATAAATGGCAAGCGTTCATTAATTTTTTGCTCACCCAAATGACGCAAATCCAGATTTACAGCAGTACCTCTAGAGGTTTCA
>JANQHX010000051.1 GCA_028282465.1 Gynuella sp. | reverse complement strand
ACTAGCGGATTAGTTGGTTGAAAGTGTTAGTTTATTCAACAATGGAAAGAAAGCTTAGACCGCAAGCACATCATACATGTAGCTCAATAGCTTTTTAATCGTAGATCCGGTGACAATTCGCCGGATCTTTTCTGTTATCAAATATTTTTGATGCTTTGTTTGAAGGGTTTGAGCTTAGCAGAAAACGAGCATGAATAATCGAACTGGCTAACTAAAGTCTGATCAATTGGTACTTAATAACTCCTCACATAAATTTCGGCTTATGGATTTTATGACAATTTTTAATTTTTCTGCCATGCAGATTTAGTTATTTTATAAAGTACATGCTCGCGCTGGGGATGGAAATCTTCAACATCAGGATGCATGAAATTTTGATTGCTGTCACACATACCAATTTTTTTCATCACTGCTTTAGAACGCTCATTAGCTAATGTAGTAAATGAAACCACCTCTTCTAAGTCTAGAGTATTGAATGCATATTCTAATACTGCTTCTGCGGCCTCTGTTGCGTAACCCTTGTTCCAATGCTCTTTTGATAACCTCCACCCGATTTCTACACAGGGTGAAAAAGGCATGCTATCTTTTGGAGTGTGCAAACCAACAAAGCCAATAAATTTATACTGGTTAGGGATTTCTACAGCCCAAAAACCCCATCCACGCTCATTAATAAGAGATAAAATCTTCTTTCCCATCTCATAACTTTCATCTCGGGTCTGAAGTTTTGGAAAATGAGCCATCACTTCTTTATCACAGCACATCTCCGCAAATGGAAGAAAATCATCTTCTGTCCATTGACGAAGTAGCAATCTATCTGTTTTCAACATTCTTGGGCTATGCCTTATATCGTTTAAATTCGAGACATTTTGTCGAATCTAAGACTTACTATCTACACTACAGATATTTTTTTCTGCCATTACCTATCTAAAAAATAAAAGCTGGGCTAAAAAATGGCCCAGCGAAACATAGAATAACGAGTCAGGCAAAGACTCGCTTTGGCTTATCAATTAATAACCTAAACAGGTAAAGATGCGATGCTACTAGGGGCGGTACAATTAAAACGGGAATCCAGATTGCCGGGCCAAATTCATGAGCATGAACAAAGGCTAAGCCCAAAGAAACCGCCATCACCATATCCAGAAAACCCTGAATCGCGAAGATCCAGATAAGCCAGGTTGCATTTTTACCTTTTTCTAACAACCATAAACTTAAACCCGCTAATGCGGCAGCGATCAGGTCTCCGTAAGCAGCGGGAATCGCAAACTTTGGATCTATACCCTCGTAGAATAAAAACATCATGCCAACAAATCTGAAGCTGTGGAGTACCAGTATCGGCCTTACAATGGTTTCAAAAGGCTTTCCCTCGGCTAACGGAACAAGCCAGAGTTTCCCAATATACAGCCATAAAACGACGGACAGCAAAATAGATCCGGGTAGAACCAGTTCAATCATAAAGTTTCTCCTCACAGTCACTTGCAATGAGCAAGTCACTATGAATAAGTAAGTTGCAAATTGCAAGTCTCTCAGTTAAATTATTTTTTGAAAAACGAAAAAGTGAAATCAAGATGCGATCAACTTGTCCAATAGCTGCAACGTTAGATTTGGTAGGCGATAAATGGAGTCTGCTGATCATTAGAGACATAGGCGTGTTTAACAAACACAGAAACAAGGATTTTCAAACATCGGATGAGGGAATCCCCACCAATATTTTGGCTAATCGATTAAAGCTTCTTGTTGAGAAAGGCCTTATCAATAAACAGGCGTATCAAAACAATCCTCTACGCTATGAATATCATTTAACAGAACAAGGCCAGAAATTATTACCTGTGGTAGATGCAATGAGAGTATGGGCGGTTGAGAATGTTGCGGGAGTAATAGATCCTTTTTTGGAGGCTTAAAACAGGAAAAAACTGTAAAGATACTGCGGGAACGTGACTTCAACTCAATCGATTTTTTGTTTTCTGGAATACTCTTAGTTTTTGAAGTTTTCTATAAATAGCTGATCCTTGATCTTCTGATATTTCATTGCCTTTTATTCAATAACGAGTTTTCAAACACATGAAACACATAACAATGGCCCCGCTAAAACGTACATTTATACATAAGAAATTGTATACTCTTCGCCAGTTACTCAGTTGTTATTGAACATTGAAAAATAGACAAGGAATGTTTCTCATGAAAATTAAATTAGTACTTTTTACTATAATTTATTTTTTAACAATTAGTACCACTCACTCAGCAGATTGGAGCATTTCGGCATATGCTTCCTGCGAAGCCACCTTGGGGGAAATAAGTTCTTCCAGTGGAGGAATAAAAGCAGTAAATGGTACGGCGGTTATCAGATGTCCCTTAACTAAAATATCTGGAAGCAACACCATAGACGATGTCTATGTCCGAATGAAAAGAAGTTCTTCAACCAGTGCCACACCATTTTGCACTCTTAATAATATTGATAGTGATGGCAGTCCTACCCACAGTTCGTATGGATATGCCTCCAACAGCACTTCCAATCAAAGCATTAGTATCCCTATTTCAACCCAGTACACCTATGGCTACGCCTATGTTTTGTGCGTTCTGAATACCGATGACATTATGTATGGCATTCGCTATATACAATAATAATTGACGTCTGATAATAAGCATTCAATGAAAAATATTTTAATCACAGCATTTGTTACTGCATTTATTTCATCGTTTTTAGTGCTTTATTTGCATCAACAATTTCCTAGTGTAAGTAACCAGGTAAAAGTGATCGCCTCTTCGTCTACCACTCAGCCGCTTAGCAGTGACTTGTCTGCAACCGATTTAGAAGCTCAACTCGAATTTTATAAACAGGAAATTCAATCACTGACTGAAAACCAACAAAAACTCTTCGACACAGTAAGACACCTTGAAAACAAGTTGATTAATCAAATAGCAGCAACAAATGAAAGGTTGTCTGTTAATGACCAAATGCAAGATGGCGCTCAACTGGGTATTGCTTCTAAAGAATTAACAGATTTGGATAGAAACCAGGCCCGCCAGCGCTTCATGGAAATTAATACTCTGCATGCTATGGAAACCACAGACATCTACTGGGACAGTGAAATGCAGGAAAATCTGGACAAAGTGGAAGAACGCTTTAGTCAGCTTGGGTTTACCACCACCCGAATACTACAGAGAGATTGTAGAAGCTCGCTTTGCAAAGTTGAGTTTGATCATGGCAACTCTGAAATAGATGAAGCAATGCTTTCAGTTCTTCTTTCTGCCAAATCGGCTCAACATGTTAGTTTTGATAGTTTTATTGAGAATGGTGTTAACAAGACTGTGGCTATTTATAAGCGTTGATTTATTTAGTCGTGTAGATGACGAAGGTCTTCTTGAATTCACTTTTCATGAAAATCAGCAATAAACGCACACACGTAATGACGGTTGGTAAAATCCACTTTGTGACTACATGCTGATTTTCATGCATCAATCTCTTTTAACTTATTATGCCATCTAATTCGTCTCAGGGCTCCATTGCCCCCAAAGTTTGCCGCGTTCCTTCATAAGCCGTTGCTCCCTGTCCATTGATATAAAGATTGGCGGTATAACTGTCTAACGGACGATAATCAAACTCCGATGGGTCAACAAAAAGTTCATCCAGAGTAGCAAAGTCTGTTGAGCCAATAACGTAATTGGCTTCTTCAACCATCGAACTGCCTTCCACAGTAACAGCTCGTTGAGCGATATTATTGACGACTATTACGTCTTCACTTTCGGTGCCATTTTTATGAGGCACCACTCTTACCCAGGGGCTAAGATCATCACCTGGTATAATATCTACCACGGTATTATGGGAGATGCGACTGTCAAGCATGCCGTAAAAAGAAATGCCATGGTAATGGTTTGTCGCGATCACATTATTCTCAACTACCCAGCCTTCAAACAATCCATCAAACGCGCCGATCCCTTGCAGAGGACCTGCTAGAGGGTTGTCAAAATCAGTAGTCCCAATAATAGTGTTGCCTCTTACAATCACATTTTTCACTACGCCAGTGCCGGATCGGTTATCGTCACCAATAGACCAGGACTGAATACCGTCGTCATGGTTAGCATCAACATCATAACAGTCGGATATTCGATTGTTTTCGAAAAGAGTGTTATCACTCAAGAGGCGAGCACCATCACCAGAAAAGTTCTTTACATGATTGCCGATAACTCGAGTACCGTCTGAATATTTTCCGATTGAAATGCCAAAAGAAGTATTAAGAATGGTATTACCAATGATATCGACATTTTTCACTGCCCGAAGCTGGATACCTGAAGCCGCTTTTTCAACCCAATCGTCTTTTGTCCAGATACTAGAATTGCCTGTCGTGCCCATGGTCAAATTCTGCAGAATAACGCTCTCGCCCGCTCCCCAAAAGCCGTTACTTCCCAGATATACATTCGCGCCAGAATTTCGGTTTATGGCTTCTGCATCCCAGTAGTTTTGCTCTTCTTCTGTGGTTGCATCGGAGGGGGGTTGGTAAGCATCCTTCATAATCGTCAGACCCTCAAAGCGTACTTTTTCAAAGGCACCATATAAAAAGATTTGAGAAAGAACCGGAGTTTCGCCTTCACCTGCAACAATATGCAACCAGTCTTGGAACATGAAATTACTAAGCCGTAAATATCCGTGATAGCCAGAAAGTAATACCAGCTGATCGCCGCCTTTCACTGGCGCACCGTCGTTAACCACCACCCATTCTGAGTCGGGGTTGTAGTTTTCACTGTGTTTATAAAATTCGATTTGTCCGGATGAGATAACCTGCTCTAGAGTTTTCCATGGATTATTGATCGAGCCATCGCCATTATCACTGCCATGTACAGGATCAATGTAGAAAGTAGCCCCGGCCACGGCCGGCTCTTCATAGTCAACGTCTATTCTGTCAACTAACGCGCCATCGTCTGCTGTACTATTATCAGATGAAACATCATCTACGATTTCATCGTTACCGGCACCTGCACCATCGCTAGATGCTTCCTCATCAAGTGACAAATTACACCCGTGCAAAAGTGGCAGCGCCACCAATAAAAACACGAAAATTCTACTGTTGAATCGCATTAGCCCAGCCTTTCTTATCTATTAGCTTAATTACATCAACGTATCATTTTTAATCAGAGTCGACTTCCTGGAATAGTTGGTTTTGTTAATGATGTTCCAAAAGCATAATAAAAAGCCTGGGATGGCAATTAGTTTGATCTTTTTGAGGAGGTTTATTGACTAATCCATTTGATTAATTTTGAAGTTATGCTTATGCCTTCTTGGCTTTGGGTATGTGATAGGACTGAAATTTCATGATGGTGATTCGACATCACCGCATCGGCGTATATATCCGATGGTAAAAGGGTGTTTGGCCAATAGCAACCTGTGAAGATTTTGGTTGAGTCTCGGTGCTGAATATTGGAATAGATTTGAAATGAAGTTATATATGGGGCCGTCAAATAGATAGATGTCTTTTTAATTTTTTCTTCTTGTATTAGAGTAAAAGCAAAGCTGTAATTGCCTTGCTTTCTAACTTATTGCTCTCGAATCAAGACTTAACCTTTATTCTTTGTTCTTGATCTGATTCCACCAAGCCCAAGTAAACCAAGTGCTAGAAGAACAATCGAGGAAGGTTCAGCAACGGAAACATTTTTAGTGGCAAACAGCATTCCGTCAATCGTAAACTCTTCATAGGTTCCAGACACGTCGGCAATCTGATCCCAGTGAAAGATATCAAATGACTCGATCATGTTTTCCCCAAAAGTAAAACCAAGAAATGGAACATTATCAACAAGTCCATTGCCTTTACTGTCGAGAGTTACATCTATCACTTCGCTCAATTGAATCGCTTCACCGTTAATTAAAAAACCAATTTCAGTAGCATCTAGTAGTAAACCATCAGTGGTATCTAAGTCGTCTCGATCTATGTAATCACTTGCTAAATCGTAAAAAGCAAAACCATAGTTCTCGCGAGAAAAATTAAGTGCGACTCCATCAATTTCATTAGGATCACCATTACCAATGGGGGCATGAATAGGATAACTGTCGTCCACTTCACCTGAAAAAAGACCGGTACCAGTCACACCAATTGGCGTTGGCTCAGTATCCTCGGCGTGATTCCCTGTCAAACCCACAGTTATACCACCAGCCTGAATCGAGTCATCGCCAGAATTTGGATCCCAAAAACTTTGAGAACCGTTAAAACCTTCCTCCACAATTGTATAGCCAGAAACAGCTTGCTCCCAAGCAGCTCGGTCTGTGTATGTTATAACGGCTGAAAAAGCCACCATACTTAAACTACTAAGTGCCGTGCATACTAAGGTATGAACAGCTAATTTATTTAGCATCGAATTCCATCTCCTGATATTGGGTTTAATAGAAACCAGCATTGGTCAGCTGAAATGTGAAAATAACAGCAAAATTAATAGCAAACAATGACACTTAATGAAATAAAGTCAGCAATAAACCCTAAATTACCAATAACTATTGACATTTAATAAAAGCTTAAAAATGAATCAGCCTTTTCTTACATTTTTTATGTTTGTCAGATATAAATCTCTCGCGAAAAACTTATACATCGGCACCATTTTCCTGCCGCTACTAAACTCGAAATGGATTGCGCATTGGATTTTAATTTATCTGCTGCGCCTGCTGCTTGCTCTGCCGTAACGTCTCTGAAAATGCTTAATCCAGTGATCAGATTGAATACTGAAGCGGTATAAAATAGGTGGAACCTCTACTGGGATAAAACCGGCTTTGTCGTCACGAAGTATCCGGCCATTGGTATTGAAAGGTCTAGCCCAATGAGTTGGCAAGCTTGCTCAAGGACGCTCCAATGAAAAACTATTCTGAGCAAACAGTCGTTTAACGCTTGCTACCGAAAGATCTAGAGCCTCTGCGACATCTACATAGGTTTTACCCTGTGCTCTTAGGGCTTGTTTTAAAGTTGCCACTAAAGCAGCAGATTGAGACATGGAGACTGTCCTCTTGAGCAATTAAGGGGATGAGAAATTAATGAGATAGCCATTAGGAAATTGGCTAGTAGTGGTATTTAAGCTGAGCAATTAGCAGTGAATCATCCTCGACAGCATAAACCATTCGATGTTCGTCATTGATACGACGAGACCAAAACCCTGATAGAGCATGCTTAAGCGGTTCTGGTTTTCCTACTCCTTCAAATGGAGTGCGGGAAACTTCTTTGATCAGAGTGTTGACTCGCTTCAGCAACTTTTTATCTATTTTTTGCCAATACAAATAGTCTTCCCAGGCTTGCTCTGAAAATATCAGCCTCACTCAACCAACTTCCTTTCAGTGCCAAGGCCTTGCTTTAGCTCAGCAATAGATTCAACTAAACGCTTAGCGTTTTTAGGGCTTCGTAATAAATAAGCGGTTTCCTCAAGGGCCTGATAGTCTTCCATAGAAATCATGACCACAGCACCTTCACCTTTACGGGTAATAGCAACAGGAGCATGATCCTCACAGACTTTTTCCATAGTTTTAGCAAGATTGCTTCTGGCGGCGGTGTAGCTGATGCTTTCCATATTGAAACCTGTACATGTACGTAATTTTGTACAGATCATAGCGACAGGCGTGGTTCTAGGCAAGCTTAAGAATTATTCAGATTGTTACTCAGTTGGCGGTAAAGGAGTGGTTAGGGAGAAGTCGAATCCACTCTCCTTAGACTTCAGAATTTTTCAGCTATAAATCTCTCGTGAACAACTGACACCCCGACACCATTTTCCTGCTGTTACCAATCCTGAAATAGATTTCGCATAGAATTTTAATTTATCAGCTGCGCCTGCGGCCCTGCCGTAACGCCTCTGAAAATGCTTAACATGCTTAATCCAGTGATCAGGCTGAATACCAAAGCGATCTAAAATAGGAGGAATTTCTGATGGGATAAAACCGGCTTTGTCTTCCCTAATTATCCGGCCAGTAGTATCTACCAAATCAAAATAGTCTGTGCGAGTAAAAGGCAGTGCTGCATGAATTGACGTTCGGCTACTACCATCAAATGTCATTAGCTTAGCTTCTGGTTGTTTGGCTAAACCTAACTCTTCTTTGAGAGCTGTGTGTTGTTCTACTTTTTTAATGACCTTGGATTCAGACGCGGTTTTATTTTGCTTACGAACTGCATAGTCTCTCAACCGCTGCTGGATAGAGGTGAAATTACTTTCTACCAAATCTTTGGCCATATCTGCACGAATAGGGTTTAGATCCACATAGGCCATGCAACTCAACAAAGCCACCTCATCTAACAACGCCTGGCTTCTAAACCGTCCCTCCCAAAAGCGGCCTTTGCAGCCCTCTTCCTGATTCGCCATTCGAGCAATGGTTTCGTTTACACCGCGCATAAACCAACTTATGTCGTAAAGCCTTTCTCGCCAGTCTTCCAATATTTTCTTAACCTCTAGCCAAACTGCGTGACTGACAGCATCTGGATCTGTAAGCCATTGATCAACCAACGAATGCCCTTTGTATAGCTGCATCCAACGCTCTGCGACCTCTTCATAGCTCCAAGAATCTGCTCGATCTTTATCTACATGCAACACCACATGATAGTGATTCGACATCACTGCATAGGCGCATATATCGATGGCATAAACATAAGAAAGGAATTTCAAGCGAGACACAATCCACTGCTTGCGGTAATCATAATTCTGACCTGTTGAATAGTCCTCACCACACAAAAAGGCCCTGCGTACACAGCGCACATAGCAGTGATAAAAGGATGTTTGGTCAATAGCGACCTGAGAAGATCTAGGTTGAGTCATGGTGTTGGATATTGAACTAGATTTGAAGCGAAGTCAATTATATGGGTGTCCTTTTTTTGTCTTGTCAGTCTAGTCCTAGTTGCGAGACGGTGATGAATAAAGCGGTTTATCCGCGCTGGCAAGAGCCTGTACGGGACACAGTTGGTAAAAACTGAGTGGGTGTTTTAGGCGGTCAGACGCGGATCTCATTGGGGCACGGAGGTGGAAAAACCACCTCCCTAGTGGATGCCGGATATATGTCTTCGTAACCGTATTTCTCTACATTCTGGCGACTAAGGTACTAGAACTGCAGAAAGAAAGTTGTTTTATGTTTTGATATTTTTCAAAACGAAGGGCTTAACTTGTTTGACAAACATGGAGCGTCCATATATGTCCCATTATCGCCTCCGCTACCCGCAACTCATAGGGTGGATGCCCTATCAATCTTTCCCTAATTTCAAGACCATTTGTCTTGTACTGCTTTAATGCCTCTTAGGAAGTCATCTAGATATAACTGGTCCATTTCACAATTATCTATATTTCTGAGTTTTTCAATTAACTCTCTTATTTCGACGAGAATTTCTTGGACAGAATCAAGTTTATAAAGAGATACATGTTTCAATACCACCCATATTAAATAGAAGTCCTGCAATGAACGCCTAAAGTTTTTATTTTCTCTTACATTCAAGTAATCACTAAAGCGTTCTTTTCCAGACCTATCTGAAAAATATCCCCCAAGCATTCTAATTTGAGTACAGGTCAGCGATACGGCCTCTAGAAATTTTTCCTTCTCTTTGGCTTTATTATCCAGATCAACCAAAAAGTCATTAAGCCCCTTTTTATCTTTAATTCTGCAACTAATCCTATCATTCCTTAGAAAGAATCCTACTACATCTTCATCTAAGTAGTTTATATAAGCCAACGTAGTAATCATTTCTTCATTGCTCATACGATCCGGCTTACCTTCACCTATTTCACGTAAGAAGAACCAGTTGCTTTCTCTACCTTTTGCTATTCGCTTAATTTCTTTAATAACATCTGGGTCAACAATAGAGTTCCACATTTCAAACGAATTTGTCTTAATGGGATACGGTTTGTAGTTCAATCTTACAAAAAGGTCAATCGGGTCAAAATATTCATTCAAGCTTTCTTCAATTATAATTTGATCCAGCACAAAATCGAGAATTCTATCTTGGTAATAGGGGTCTAAATCAGAATATTTTTCACCTTCAAGCTTCGTTAAAACTCTCAAATCCTTGAGTTTAAAGTTGTTGTTTAGGGACCTAGATTTATTTCCTTTTTCATCAACATATTCTCTTCCTAAAAACCCTACAATTGAAAGCAACCGCTGCTGCCCATCGACGACTTCCTTAAGCCCAGAACTTCGTTTATATATAAACACTGGAGGCAAGTTTATACCTAGCAAAATGCTCTCTATGATAGATGAGGCTTTTTGATGAGAAATCTTTTCTTGCCTCTGGTAACTCGGCCTTAACAGGTATTTTGTGGAATTTAGCTCATTTAAAATCTCATCCACAGGAATAGAGGTTGGATTAGGCTTGTGTAACCTCAAGCTGCTATGACTCTCAATTGACGCGACCATCTCCTCGTCTGACTGCGAAATATCTTTCAGAGTATGCCTAAAACTTGAATCTCGAATGTAATCATCCAGACCAACTAACCCACAATCAGAAGTAAGAAACGATAATACCACTTCATATCGCTTAATTATCTTCGCGTAAAAATGATAGTCATCTAAAATAAAGTATGAAATGTTCTCTAATAAAAAATGCCTTAAGCGGGGCACATCTATTTCAACACCCACACTCTCTTCTTTAATAATTGAGAACATCCAAACCAAGCACTCATATATCAACCTATTATTTAGATTATCATTGACTCTAAATTCTCTCCATATTTCAACAACCTGATTAATAATATCCTTCAGATTTAAATAATCGCTTTCAATATCCTCAGAGCTAGTATTAGAAAAATCATAAAGCAGATCTATGATCTCACCACGTCTAGAGCTGCCTGCATAAGTAGAGATAGGAAAGTCTTTAAGAATCCTGAACCTGCGAATCAAATCCACATTCTTTGATAGAATTTCTTCTTTTTTAATATTTTTCGACTCTAATTTATTTGTAGTAAAACAAGAATTAAAATCGTTAAAAAATATTTCATCTCCCTCCAACTCTTTTCTGAAATAATCAGAGAAATCGTCAGTATCATACTTAGCGTTATCCAATTCATTTCTAGTTAATGGAGTAATACCTGTATTATATCTACGGAATATTTCCTTTTTTACTTTGTCTATTACTTTTTCAGTTAAGTTAGCCCTATTTACGATCTCAAACTCAAATATCCGAATATTAGAATCAAGGAAGGTAGATTGATTTTTTTCCGAGAGTTTATTAAAGCTTTTCTTAGATAACGCCTCGGTATTAAGCTCTTTTAATCCTAGAGGAGTCAGAACCAGATCATTCTCTTTAAATTTCTTTAAAGTCTCAAATCTTTGCCTCCCATCGATAACTTCTATTCTGGAGCCTACTTTAAAGAGGATGAGAGGTGGAACCTCTGTACCCAGGATCACACTTTCAATAAAAAATGTCTGCTTTTCTTTATCCCAAACATAGTTTCGCTGATAGTAGGGACTGTAGTCTATTCTTTTAAGGTTTCTTTCACTAAGCAGCGTTTTTACAGACAAACTCCTAGCGTTGATTTTCAAAGAGTTTTCAAATACGTCTCTGAAGACATTGGCTTGTGCAGTATAATCCATATCAATACTTATCCACGCTTATTTTCATTTCTAAATCAGAAGAAATTAAATAGCTAAATTCAATTTCTCCATCGGATAAAATCACTTTTCTTTTAATATCGACTTGATCAAATTCAAGGTACTGGCTAAATACCATTCTCTCTAGGAGAAGCTGATATAAGAAGTCATTGAATTGATCATTCGACATACTAAACCCAGCTTTCAGAAGCGAGCCATTAACATACAAGCTTATATTTATCCCATCATCTCCTAAGTAAATCCCCAAGATAACAGGATACCCTTCAAGCTTCTCTTCAACTTTGTAAACACTATCGTTTGTGACATCGTAATATAGCCCTAAATTTCTGGAAAGAAACGACGTAATTTCGCGCTCCAGCTTTATAATACCTGCCCCCTCCAAGTCCATAAATAACTTAAATTCAGGGCTAAAAAACAAAGGGTAATGTTTTAACAAGTTGTATTCTAAGATGAGAGACCGATTTTTGATCCCGTATATAGAATGGGAATTGTAATATAGAATTATAATTTCATAATCTGAAAACTGAGCTCTCAACACATCCATATAGAATGCTTTCTTGTATTCACTCAAATCTCGATTATTCCGAACACTTTTTGCTAACTGGTACATTACCCGAAAGTAGTGTGATAACGCCTGTCTATTATTTAAATAGAGCTGGTCATACTCTGCAACAACTCTGTTGTGCCTCTGAATTACATCACCTTCGAGTTTGCTGCAAAAATCTAGACTTTCTACAAACCCTACGAAATCAAGTTTTTCTTTGGTACTTTGATGCAAATTCAGCAGAGAGTAGAAACTACTTTCAAATTGCTGGAGCTTTATCGTCTTACTTTGTTCTTCATATACTTTTCTACTATCAATTAGCTCCCTTCTATTTAACTTAAACTCCTCAATTTGTTGATTTAATGCATCGACCTGCAAATCGAGAGCGTTGGCCTGCATATCAAGCGATTGCTTATTATTTTGAAAGTCTTCTCGCTGTTCAGTAAGAGCCTTATAAAAAAGAAGAACTCCAGCTAGAGCCCAAAACGAGCCTGCAACACCACCTATGAAATCACCAAATTGAGCGATTTTTTCGGCATCCGCCTTCAGTGATAAACTGAATTCTAAATCCATCCAACCAAAGACTAGTAGACCGATAGAGAGAACTATAAGGCCTGAAATTATCAGACATATGATCAATTTATTAACATTAAAGCCCACGCCCTGCATCCTTGAGTAAGCATATGCAAACCATTAGAAATAAAATTTTGTGAAATTTCAACGCATAGAGGGCCAACCTCTGGGCCAAGGATCTAACGGAGCATCAAGCAAACTCCTCCATAAAATCCAACTCAGCCTGCTTCCGAATAATCCGCCTATGATTCGCCCATAATTCCTTAATCTTGTCCTGATTACATTGCTGCCTATCAACCAACACTCTGGTATTCAACTCGCCCACTTTCTGACCTGCCGGTAGCGGCACCTTGGTAAACACAAACTGGTTACTGATCAGATCCATAAACGGCCCTGATTTACTGGTTGGCATAATAAACAGCAGCTGTAGGCCCAGGGTTTCGGTGAGGTAGTTGATGACCTCTTTGGAACGGGTTTCGTCCATTTTGGAGAAGGCTTCGTCTACCAACACCATGCGCAGGTGGCTGTCGCCTTCGTTGAATCTGAAGGCTGAGGTAATGGCTGCTGAGCGGATGATGTAGGCTGGGGTTTCTAGCTGACCACCGGAGCCGGTGCCGTATTGCGACAGGGCAATTGGGTCTTTGCCTTCTGGCTCTTTGTAGATTTCGTAGCTGCGGTAGTTTCGGTAGTCGGAAATGCGCTCCAACTCGCGCAGTGCTTTTTGTTCGTCTTCGTCCAGCAGCATGTTGAGTAACTGGTCGCGAACTTTTTGGGATTTCTCTGACAGGTCGTTACTGAACAGACTTTGGCCGTCGCCCAGGGATGGCAGGTCGATAATTTCTTTAAAGAAGTTCCAGTAGTCTTTGTATTCGGGTACGAAGTCCCAGTCGAACCAGTAGCGTTCGCGGTCGGCACCGAATTTGTGGTGTTCCAGTTCTTTGTTAAGGTCTTCCAGAACTTTTTTACCGTCGTTAATGCTTTGGTAAATGCTGTGGCACAGGTGGGTGACGAAGGTGTTGTTGAAGTCACTCTTCAGGCTGACCAGTTTGTCCTGTTTTTCTACCAGTATGTTGTTCTTCAGGCGGTTGTGTACTTTGTCCACTTCTCGCTGAATATGGCAGATGCCTTTAAAGAAGTTGATGTTGTGGCCGTCGGAATATTCCGGCGCGTACACAATGGCGTCGCTCGGCTGGCAATGGGTGTTGTGCTCGATAATGTTTTTCTCGATGGCGTGGGCCAGTGAGTTCAGTTCGGAGGCGATGGACGCCACCTGATTATCGACAAATTCCTGGGTAACGGTTTCGGCTTCCTGATCGGCATTTTCCAGACGTTTTTCGGAATCGAAATCTGGCCAGATGCTTTGAATTTCTCGAAGGGCGTCTTCACGCTTTTCTACGGTGAGCAGAGTTTCTTCTTGCTTGTCGGCCAGCTCTTCACATTTTTTGGTGATGTTTTTCAGCTGACGTTCGAAATCGCCTTGAGCGGAGTCCAGCTCGGAGATTTGTTTGTCCAGTTCGTGCTGCTGTTCTTTAAGCTGATTAAATTCCAGTTCGATGGATTTGAAATCAGACAGATCCAGCTGTTCCAACGCTTGTTCGGAAGACTGAATTTGACGATGCACTTCCAGCATCTGGCGAATCAGGTCACCGTAATTCAGGTGACGTAACTGGTTAATGGCGTCTAACAGTTTTTTGGCTTCAGACATGGAGTCCAAAGCTTCGTTGGCCTGACGGGCCATGTCATCCAGTTCTTTTTTCTTGGCGGCCAGTGCACGTTCACGGGCACCTTGACCAAATACCAATTCGGCGTCTGGGCAGTCACAACGGAACATGGAGTAACCACCGGAACCCATGCCGTGGGAGGTTAAACCACGACGAGTGCGCGACAGCTGTTGGGCGTCGTGCACCATGACTACGGAACCGTAGGTGGCTTCCAGATAATAACGAGCCACGGCGTGGTCGAACTTCATCAATTTAATAATGGAGTTTTCTGGCAGACGGGATTTTTCTACGTCTTGCTTAGCGCGGCTGCCTTGAATCACTTTGGCGCGGCTATCGCGGCCCGGCAGGTTTCGCACGATGGAAATGGCTTCGGCTTCGAAGTCTGGCTCCACCAGAATGCTGTAACGGGCACCGCCAATGTAACCTTCAATGGCGCTTTGCCATTCCGGTTTTAGAATCTCTACATAGTCACACAGCACCCGCGGGTCGGCCTGTGGGCATTCGCGACGAATGGCTTCCAGTGCGGCGCGGGTATAACTTGGATAGTTCACCTGACGGGATTCCAGTGAATCCACATCGGCTTGTTTTACGGAAATCTGGCGACGGGCTTGCTGCAGTTTTTGTTCGCGACGGTCGACCAGTTTGGACACCTGATCGCGCAGTGAAATGCCGTCTTTGCGGTTGTCAGCATTGAACCAGATGTCGCGCCATTTATTGATGCTTTGCTGAGTGTCGACGGCTTCGTCCAGGTGCGCTTCCAGCGGAGAGATATCTACCCAGTCTTTACCCAACAAACGGGCGAAGTCCACCTGCTCTTTTTCTTTTAGAGCCAGAATGTCTTTGGCGGCTTTGCGCAGTTTTTTATCTTCCAGCTCAGGCAGTTCCATACCAATACTGGTTAGGCTCATGCTCTGATGAATTTTTTCGCTGGCCTGCAAACTGAATTGCATCAGTTTGTCTTGCTCTAACAAAGGCGTGGCCAGTTGATGCAGTTTGCCGTGCCCTGCTTCGATGGCTTTTTCGTATTTGTCTTTGGCTTGAAGGGAATCGATACCCTGACGCTGTGCTTCCAGTGAAAGCAAACGCTCACGTACCTGTTCACGACGGGCGATATTCAGGTCGCGGTCTTTGGTGCCGCCTTCAATGTTTTCGCGGATTTTCTTTTGAGTATCTTTTGCGTCCAGATAGGTTTTCTGTTCTTTCAGATAACGGGATTTGGAGGCGAGATAATCCAGCACATGGTGTTCGATCCACTGGCTGATGTAAGTGTCGGCTTTGAGTTCGCTTTCAGTCAAAATAGCGATGGATTCTTTCAGCTTGGAGGCGTCTGCTTCCATGCCGTAGATGGTTTTCATCAGGTCGGAAACGGTGCGAATAGCGTCGCCCAGATCTTTGGGTTCCAGAATTTCCTGAGCCACAAAACCATTAATGCTTTTTACTGGTTTGTAGGCCATAAAACGACTGAAGGCACGAGCGGCGTGCAAGGCTTCACGTTCGGATACGCCGTCACGACGACCGCGTAATGCACCGTATAAACGACGCAGGTATTGGCGTTTGGTGTCGTAGCGTTCTATGCCTTGGGTGCCACGATCTTTTTTGGAATTGGCGAAGAATTTATCTAGCGGTAGAACCTGTTTCTGGCCTGGCTGCGGTTCTTTCACCAAGTCAGAAAGGTTCAGTTGTTCACCTGGCAGAATAAAAAACTGCATGTCGTTTTGGCGAGCTGCGGCCTGATTACCGGCGCGGTCAATACTGGCGCTAACACCAATTAACGCAGTGAAAGGTTCTGCGCTTTCACCTTCGGTTGGGTGGAACACAGCACCCAGATAACCCACTGAACCTTCAGGGCGAGCGTAGGAGCCATCGTCACAACCCAGTACATAACTGGCCAACGTACGCACCTGTTTATTACGACCACGCTGGGTGGCTTCGTCCTGCCCCGGGTTGAACATAAACAAGGTGTCGTGGGCGGCGGTCATAATGGTTTGAATGGCGTCCGCCGCGGTGGTTTTACCGGAACCGTTACCACCGCTTAATAAGTTAATTGGGCCGAAGTCGAATTCCAAAGCCGGGATGTTGCCCCAGTTAACGTAGATAAATTTCTTTAAAAACATTTGGCTTTTATTCCTCTTCTTCGACAGCAGCGGATTCTACTTCCGCTTCGCTGTCGCCAAATAAACTGTGGGTTGTTTCAGTGGCTGGCGCCGGTGCTTCTTGCGGTGCTTTTTTCGGAGCCGGTTTTTGTTTTGGCTCTTCGGCTTCTTCCGAAGCTTGTTCTGCAGTTTCCTCTGCCGCGCCCTCTTCTTCAGCAGGAATTTCTTCTGAAGTTTTTTCTACGGCTTCGGCTTCTTTGGTTTGATCATCTTCTACAGAAGGCTCTGGTAGTGTTTCTTCAGCCACGCCGTCTGCTGAATCACCATTAATGGCTTCACCGATGGATGACAGCACTTCGTCAGATACAAAGCTCATAATCATGGGGCGAATACGCATCCACATTTCTGGACTGTCTAAACCGTCATCTGAAGTCAGCTGAATTAAACGCAGCTGACGTAAACGACGGAACAGAATTTTTCGGTCGGTCAGGTTTTCTGGCAGTGTGCGCTTTAATAAATTTTTCAGCGTAATGGCGATGCCTTCTAAAGAGGCAACCACACAGCCTTGTTCATCGACCTGACCTTCACGTAGAGCTTTGTCGTACATGGAACGCAGAACTAGAACCACGGCCACTTCGTGCTGGTTTAAACGCACACGCATGCCGTTGTTGAATGGCGTGTCTTCAATGTCGTCCATACCCGGCACTTGCGCCCCTGGTGGATACAGTCGTACAAACTGAAAACGACGATCGTGTTGCAGGCGAATGCCCATGAGCGACAAATAATCTTGCACCAGAGTTTCAATTCTTAAAAAGCGGTCATACAGGGTTTGTTCGATCTGGCTTTCGTCACGGCATACCACGCCGTAGTCCACCAGACGGATCATCAACTCGGTAAATTCCCTTTGGGATAAACCTTCTTTTTCTAATTCGGTTTCTATTGCATGTAGCATTTGCATAGTTAATTAACCTTTATGTTCTCGGCAAAAACCCTTTGGGTTTTCACAAAATTCTGTTCACCTAAACACACTATCAATATGAACTGGTTACTCCCGACCAGGCTTCTATGCCCGGCACACCCGTCATAGTCGGGCCTGCTCATGCCACAGGGGCACTTACTTTTTCGAAAAAGTAAGCAAAAACAAGCTCCACTTCGAAGCCCTTCAGATGCCTTCGGCATTCTTGTCACCGGAACGCCGGCCGCAGATCCGCACTAAAGGGCCGCTTAGATTGGACGCCGAAACGTCGGACCGCCCTGTCCAATCTAAGCTAACGCGGCTACCGAATCGTCGGACCGCCCTGCCGCTTTTACCCTTTAGCACAAATTCTGCGCCAAGAACTTCTACGCAAGTCGCGTTCGGAAATCACAAGCGCCGTATTCGCAACGCTTAAATTTCCTTAGAGTTTTTTATTACCTACTCTGCATCAACAAGTTCAATGGTGAACTCGTCTTGTAATTCAAAATATTCGGTTTCGATCTGCTTTTTGTTGGTAAAAGCTGAGTCGTCTTTGTATTCCACTTTGAATTTAAATTCCGAACTTAAACCTGTGGACGCGGCCACTTCGATGGCGTGAGACACCGCCAGCAGATCATTAGCGCTGCGAATGGGCAGCTGACGGGTATGTACCACCTCGCCTGCGGCCAGATGACGTACCAGATAATCTTTAATACCGGAGTGGTTCACCAGGAAGGCGGAGTCCAAAACGGTTTGTATGTAGATTTCTTTGCGGGCGTCGTTATCGAAACCTTCGGAGGTGTCCATAATGGTTTCGACGGTTGCGCGTCTACGTGGAGGCGCCAAACGGTTGGTTTGCGGGTCAATAAAACTGGCTTGAGCGAAACTCATTTCCTGACCGGCTTTCACCAACAGATCATTTTGATCCACTTCCGGCATGTCGGATAATTGCTTACACAGATCCACAATGCTGTTGTTTTGCTGGCTGGCCAGATAACTCATCTGACGAATAATGATGTCGGCACGCTTGGTAAAACTCTGCAAGGCTTTACGCACCTGAGGCACCATCACATCTGACGCCGCTCGAATTCGGTATTCGATGCCTTCCAACACTGTCCACAGTACCGACTGACCTTCAACGATCAGGTCAGGCACCAGTTCACGTAGACGAGCTTCGGACTGGGCTTTGAAGGATTTGTCTTTCTTACGGATTTTATTTAGCAGCTTAACGATTTTGTCCCGATACTTTTCTACTGAGTCTGCTGACAGACGCACTGCTAGATCAGGCTGGAAACGTTTTTCCATAAAGTCGAAGAACTGGTCAGATGCTTTCTGTATCAGCACCTGGGTTTCCATTTCTTTCACCAGCTCGCGACGACGGTCGTCCAGCTCGGCGATGATGTCGGAGAAATCGGAAATAATACGTTCGGAATGCTCGTAGGCATCCAGCAGGTCGTAGGCGTCTCCCGCTTCGGCAAAGGCTGCCAGGGCATTGTAAGTAGCACGGGTATTACGGTGACGGGTACGGGCACTGCGCTCGGTCTGAATAAAGGGCTCGGTAAACTCCCGGCCCAGACGGCTGAAGTTAAAAGTGCTCACCAGGGTGGCTTCGTCCACCTGCTTTTCCAGCCAGCCGAATTCCAGCAGTTGGTTGAGAATCCAGCCCGCCTGCTCTCTTTCATTCTTGAAGCGGTGCTCTTTGGCTTCCACCCCCTCAATGGTCTCCGCGCTTTCCGCCGCCAATACCGGCGCGCGCACCAGAGCTTCCTGAAAGATTTCGATCATATTGTCCCTTTGCAGGGCCTGACCATAGTCTGCGTTACTGGCACTATAAAGGCGCTGATACAGTTCCCGTAAGCATTCAACAACCTGCTCGCGGTACTTCCCTGTCAGCGGCCTGAAAAAGTGCAGCCGATTTTGCTCAAAAAACATAAAAAATTGTTTAGAAATCAGACGGTTAAGAATTTATGACAATCGGTCTACTGTATAGGAAAGATAGGGGGGCTGAAAGTAACAACGCGTAACAATCGAGGAAATATGATGAATTTCAACTGGTAAGTTTATTAATGGCAGGGAGCTGCATTTGTGTCAAACAGAAGAGAATGGGTTAGCTCCCCATTCTCTTCGTGCTGAGAATATTGTGTTTGGTAAACGACTCCTTCTAATAACACCAAGTTCCTGTGCCGCTAGACGCATCTTCAGGGGTTAAGAATTCATAAGCCCCAGCAGATCTTGGTGCTGAGTACCTTTTACAATTTTTGTCATAACGAATAGCAATGAATACATCTGCAATATCACGGCAAATAGAATTTTCATTTAACTGAAAGTCGCCTTGCTCTGACGATACCCAGCTAATGTCACCACTAGCACTACCAGATTCAAATCCCAATCCTTGAAAATCAGCAAGTGTAGAATATTTAGTGCCCTCTAGATCAAACATGCCTTCTCTATTTTGATAGCAATTGTGGCTTATTTGACTTGGGATTAGAGTATCCTGAATCTTTAAATCAGGGATATTGGCCTGATTATTTAGTATGTTATTCCTAATGTCTAAGCCATCTCCAATTTCTGAAATTGTAATATTGGACACACCGTTATCATTTAGCGAATTATGATGAACAGTTGCTGTAGAGCAGTAAGGGCAGTTCAAAACTATTCCATCCTCTGCGTTATTATAGATCAAAGAAGTTTCAACTTTTGCGACTGAACCCACTCCGGTTTCATCCTCAAAATATATTCCACTCTTAGCATTATCAAATATCTCTGAGTAACTAATATAAAGTTCGTCGATCTCACCATCCACACTAATACCATGATTTTGGTTTTGAGAGACGATAATGCCGGTAATAGACAATTCTAAAAACTGCACAGTTGCATCATCTAGTTCAATATGAATTCCGTCGCCTAACAAGTTACCGCTCCATGAATTCCCCACGTCACTAACGACTGTTTCAGAGATACGGATTTTTTTAGGTTCATGTTGTCCGCTATTTTCAATATGAGAATAAAAGACTCTAATTCCTGAATATCCACAATAGCTAATTTCATTACCGCTTATATGCGTTGTTTCATCTAAGTAACCTGATTCATAAATACTTAAATCAACGCAAGAACCATAAACATTGCTTACTGAATTATTGCCTAGATAACCGTAATCAAATGACTCCTCAATTTTAATCCCCGCACCGTAATAAAAAGAGTCAGCCCAAGCTCCGCCAATACCGTCAATATCCGTACCATACACACTGCACTCATAACAATCCAACATGAACACCCCTGCTCGAGAGAAACCCTCTATCTGAAGGTCTCGAATATAGACTCTACTAGAGTATTCTGAATAGACTCCGTACGGAAACCTTGAATAACTATACTCATGATTGCTAGGATCAGATGATTCCTTTATATAAATTTGATTGTTACTCGGATCAATTGAGAAGCTTTCATAAGGACTCGACGCAAAGGTAGTTTCCAAGTCGGTATTCCATTGAGCAAACGTCATCACTTCACCATTCTTTGATACATGACCCAACTCTTCATTTTCATTGATGGTTAAGGCAACAAAATAAATATCCTCTGTAATCTGACCCCATAAACGTTCTATTTTTTTACTACCTAATAACTTTGGTTTTTCTCCTTCGCCGTAATTAGCAACGTAAAAACTACCGCGAGGCAGTATAAGCGACTCTTCCCAGGTCCGCCCCTTTCTAAGATATAAAGACGAGCCACTTTCAATTTCAAGCTCTAAAATTTTTGAAAGGGATTTAAAAGGACTTTCCTCATTTGTACCAGAATTATTATCATCACCTAACTCTGAATCGAAAAAATAGCATGCTGGAGAACAATAAACTTCAAACTCAGAATAACCTGAATCTATATCTTCTGGTCTGTCATTACAGGCTAAAAGGAAAATAACAACACTAAAATAAAAAAAATTTTTCAACATTTTTTAACTTCCTGTAATAAATTAAAAGTTATATCCAAAACTGGAACTTAAATAAAATCGGTCATATGCTTCAGAGAAATTATTTTGGTACTTATCGGTATTAAGTCTTGATAATGGCCCAGCAGTTAGGTTTAACTCAAAACGATTATTTACTCTAAACCCTGTACCCAGCCTAGGCTGGAACATACCTTCATCATCCGAATATACGTACACAACGGATGCGTCCAGCAGCATTTCGAACCACCTTGGTCCAAAATATTTCTTCGCACCGTATTCAATCAGATAATCAACATAGGTATATTTATCACCGACATTTCCATACCAAGCTTGGTGATGCCAATCCACTCGATCAAAACCTACAGAAATATATTGCCCATTCTCAGGCCTAGACTTAGAACCGAAAATACCTTCTTTGCCAAACCTAAACTTATAAACTCTAGACAACGTATATCTTTCATCGAAGCGACCATAACTAAAATCTGCAAAGAAACTATTACCAATTGGTGCTCGTATCCCAACAGTCAGAAAAGAATCATCAAATTCATAGTCATCTGTAAGTTGGCTGGAGTTGTAATACTGATTGTCCTGAACATAAACCTTCCAATCTCGCTTGCGCTCATTATTACCTTTTAGAATCCCTTCTAGCTTATCGACCTCCTTAAAGTCATCTAGTGAAACAACTTGTACACTTTCATTTAACTGAATGGTTTTAGATTCAAAATACTGCCCCTCAGCTTCAAGAACAACACTGTACTCCCCTTCATCCAGACCTAACTTGACAGGTTTAGGGTTGTGTTTTGAAAGCTCTACAACCAACCTTTTTTCACTGTCACGGACGTATAATCTTCCTTTAATGGATGAATCAAAAACCATCTCGCTAGAAGTATCTGTCAGATCTGTTAGAACCAAATCACCTTCTCCTGACAACTGAATATCGTAAGCAGCGTGTTGTGGTCCATGAAGACTTGTTTCTGTTTTAGCCAGAGTCTCATTAAATGCAAAATTGTAAGCTTCATTTAGCGAAACTTTTTTATCGTCAGTTAGATCGCCTGCACCACGCAGGGCGGATACCAGAAAGTGAGTAAAGTAGGCACCTTGAATGATGTCATTTTCTTGTGCAGCTTCATCTGCAGAACTAGAGGTTAAGTAGGCATACCCACTGACATCCACAGCACTGTTAATTAGGAATGGTTTTATTAGGGAACCGCCTTTTAGCCGAGTAAATGCCCCACTGGAGCATGAATCCAGAATTGCCAGGTGAACATCCGCATTTACTTTCTCAATTTCAGACTTAAGGTCTAGGTATGAAAGTGTTTCACTCCCTAATAACAGATCCTGTTCATCAGAGTGACCTGAGTAATAAAAAATAAATTCTGCACGCTGCCCTTGTGGAAGAGACTCGATTTCAGTTTTTACTCTTTTGATTGCGCCTAACAAATCATCTCTGTTGGGCTCTAATAACAGATCTAGATTCTCTGTATTAACCCCACCTAAACTGGTGAAAACATCAGAAATTGATTGAGCATCTTTTGTTGCATATTTAAGTTTTATTCGTCCATATCCGCCATCATTTGCTCCAGCAACTACTGCAAATCGCTTTGTAGGGAGCTCTGAAAGACCCTCTATGGCTTGTGAATCCATAGAAACTGATAATAGAAACGGAAGTATGGTTAGTAGCAGTTTATAAAATTTGTAATTCATAAAGTTCCATTCCTTATTTTAAAAAGGTAATGCTTTGGATGGCGTAGGCATCATTGAAATCAACAGGCAAATTGATTTTTCCGTACATAGTATTCTCACTTTCTATAAGCTGGTTTATCGCTTGATCAACGAGCGAAGTTTTAAATTTTGAATCTGCTGTTACTAAAAAGAATCTCTCAAACTTCGGACTATCATCAAGCTGATATGCTGAAGGCATAAGGATTTCTCCACCACCTATTAATTCAATTGAATACTCCTTGTCGCTTAGGTGCACAGTTTTGACACCTCTACTATCAACCGACACCACATACCCATACTTTTTGCCTGCTGAGATATAGCTCATTTGAACAATGTCGTTAACTGACAGCTTCTCTTTGGAAGTTATCAAGTTAGCTTTGCCATTCTCAATTTTGTAAACATTTAGATGGGGTTGAATACCTTTGGCTCTATCAAGAGGAGCATCATGATCAAAGTGATTGGCATTGAATAGATTCAATGATAGAAAACCAACAAGAACAATAGATGCAAACACCCCTGCCATTTTAATAGCGCTATAGGCACTAAAGAATGTTTTAATATGATTTAAAATATTATTGCTAGCTCGCGGAACCTGGTTGTGAACACTTTTATTAAACTGCTTAGGAGGTAATTGAGATAGCAAAATACGATTACTTTCTTCAATTTCCTGTACCTTAGACTGAAGCTCTGGTGATTCTTCAATGAGCTTATGCAATCGCAGCATTTCAATGTCAGGCAGGTCATTGATAGCGAATCTCTCAAGCTCTAATTCCGATACTTTTTCCATTAAATTTTCTCCCAATGGGATAACGACTCTTTAAGATCTTTAAGTGCCCGACGTACTGTTGACTTTGATATTTTCATTAGATCAGCGACTTCATCCAATGTATAACCGTCAACGTAATGGTATATAGCGACTTCGCAGGAACGCGCTGGAAACTCCTTCACGATTGAACCAATAAGATTCAAGTTAATTGTTAACTCTTCTAATGAATTGGTTAACACATGATTTTCATCAGAATCTTTGATTTGGTTTTCCTGAAAGTCTGCCCTAACCTTTCTATGCCTTAGCATGTTCAAGCTGGTATTGGTTGCCATTTGATACAAGAGGCTGGCCATTCCATCGTTGGTAATGCTTTTCTTTTTTAACAGAAGTTGTGTGAACACATCCTGCATAGCATCTAGGGCTGAATGATGATCCTGCATGATTTTCATACAACGGCGATACACCATGCCTCCAAACTTTTGGTATAACTGCTCTATATCAATTTCTGATTTCAATGGAATATCCGTGGGCACTTAAATTAATTACTTTCAGAGGTTAAACACCTCATCGAGAAAAAAGTGTTCAGGAAGAGACATTAGTTTGAGATTTCTTAACTCTAGAACTGACTCCACTTAGCTGTTCAAATATTATGCGCACAACTAGCAGTCAGGAGAACTGATTTAGACTATTAATAAAATAGTTATATTAAAGAGAATTCGCACCCATTGACATAAGAAGGGGTAAATCAAAATGAAACTTAAGTTACTTTCAGAACAACATCATATCAATTTTCGAAAACACCATTCCAAAGGACCTTGTCTCCAGCGCTTAAGCCACAGCACGCTGAATAACACCCCCAGGATTGAAAATATCACAGCACTGATTAACGCCCACATTATGTTAGGTTCAGGTAACATACCTAATTCTTCAAGAATACCCATTCCTATAATGACGTGTGCGGCATATAGCGTCAGTGACAGCTGGCCCGTTTGTTTAAGCCATCGAATCCAGGGTGTTTTTGAGAATCTATCTGCCAGCATCAGGCAAACCACTAATACCATTACCGCAGATGCGCTGGCAGAAACCATGTAGTGTGGTAACGGCGGAATAATGGAGCTACTTAGCATCGCCCCAGCTTCATCTGGTGATAAACCAATAGACGCGCCATTGTCAGTCAAAATTCTCGCAACTATTAATACAGCTTCTACGGATAGCCAAGTGATAGACGAAATTTTAAGTAGGCGAATTCTAGTTTTAGGATTGTTGAGCGCCATTCGAGCAAGACTCATACCCAGTAATAAAAAGGCAATCCAAGGAATAACGGGATGAAAGCCATTAAACAAAATACGTCTGATCATGCCATCAATTGTCCACAGCTGAACGTACTCGAAGGTCTCCCAATTCCAACCGGCATCATAATTGAAAACCAGCATGAGCAGTGGGAACGAAACAATCACAGCAGCAGCTATCCATAGCAGTTGCTTTGAGGATAAATGAAAAAGAAAGGCAGCAATAACAAAGTAGAAACCGTAAAAATGCAGAATATCCGCTGGCCAGATGGGTAAATACAGAAGGCCAATGACTATTAATAAAACGCCACGTTTTATAATTTTATTTCGCGTCTTTGCTCTAAGTGTTAAATCTGTGGAGAGTCTGGCTTTCTCTGCACCTAGCGCAATCCCAATTCCAGCCAGAAGAACAAATAACGCAGATGCACGACCTTCAAATAGACTGGTAAAGGTTAATAGAATTTGTGAACCTTCTGTCGCTTCCATGGCGACTTTGAAATTTACGATTACCATGCCAAATATTGCCAAAGCTCTCGCAACGTCTAACCCATTAATTCTTTCGGCCATTTGCAGTAAGAGTTCCTAATGATTACTGAAATCGTTATGACCCGATAACAAGACCTTGGGTTTAAAGGGTTAGAAAAATATTGAATGCATGGCCCGATTATCTAGCATCTAAATACGCAAGTATCAGGCGCTGAAAACATGCGCCTGAATTAATAGTGACTGGTTTTAGAAAATCTCCCAGCTAACTGGAAATACCTTTTCTTAAGGAAGCAAAATGTTCGTCCCAACCTTGATCAAGTGCCATCAATAGTGGCATGGCCTCTCCCGCTAACGCCTCTTCTATGCCTTTATGCACTAGGGTCAGTTGAGTTCCGCCAGCAGCTTCTCGAAGAATCCAAGTAACTGTGGATTCACCGGCTTCAAATTGCTTTATATTAAATGTTTGAACCAGTTCATTAGGCGCTTTCATCGACAGTACTTTTCCCCAAATCAGGGGCATGCCATCTTGCATACACTGATACTCCTGACCTTCAGTTAAGTCGGCCTCAGGTTCGTTAAACCACTGACCCAGTTTCTGCTTTTCTGTTAGGTACTGCCAAACCACAGAGGGTGCGGCAGAGAAAAACAAGGTTTTCGTAATGGTGGTAGTGCTCATAGTTCTCTCCTAATCCTTTGTATCCTGCTCAATAACCTGCTGAAGCTTGCTGAGTTTGTTGTCCCAGAACCTGCTGAAGTGATTGAGCCAATCGTTAGCTGTTTTTAATGCGACGGGATTGAGCCGATTAATCCGCTCTCGCCCCTGTTGATGCACGGAGATCAAATTCCCTTGCTCCAAGATAATCAGATGCTTTTTCACCGCAGCTCTGGTGATCTCAAATTTCTTAACCACATCTCCGATGGTCATATCCTGCTCGCTGAGCATCATAATAATGTCTCGACGGGTGGAATCTGACAGCGCTCTGAACGCTACCTGGATGGCTTCATCATTGTTCATTTTGATTTCCTTCAATGCAGTACCAAAAGGTACCATATAAATATAATACCTTTTGGTATTATTTCAACTAAAAATTTATGCGTCTCTTTGAATTTTATTTACTGCTCTTGTGGAGTGGTGTTACAAAGCCTAGGAAGCCTAGTGATCTGATGACAACAGTTTCAATCTAGATTGAAAGAAACTAATTTCAGGCTCGGATTGACTGAGTTGAATGGCTTGCTGAAAACTTTTAGTCGCGATTTTTTCATCACCCAACTCCATAGATAAAGCTGCCTTTGCAGCATGATAAGGAACATAGCTCGCCAACTCAGTTTCCAGCAATATCAACTTTTCATAGCCCTGATGTAAATTGATGGCCTTTGCTTCAGCAACACAGGCATTAAGCTGAACAATAGCGGTTGGACTAAAGGTAATCAGCTTTTGGTACAGAAGAAATATTTGTTTCCAATCAGTTTGTTCAGGAGTGTTTGCCTGATTATGGAGGGAGGCGATGGCAGCTTGAATTTGGTAGGGGCCAGATTGTTTATGCAACATTGCTTTTTGCAGCAATGCTTCTGCCTCTTGAATAAACTGGGAGTTCCAAAGTTTTCGGTTTTGGTCTTCAAGCAACACAAGTTCGCCAAGTTTGTCCGCCCGAGCATCCTTTCTGGCATCAATATTTAGCATTAGTGCGAGTAACCCTAATAACTCTGGTTCCTCTGGAATCAAGCTCACCAGAATTCTAGTGAGTCGAATGGATTCATTACAAAGATCGTGTCTAACCAATTGCTGACCACTAGTAGCACTGTAACCTTCATTAAAAATAAGATAGACCGCTGTCATTACAGATTTTAAACGTAGGTGAATGTTTTCCTGTGAAGGCACTTCGAAAGGGATGCCCGTGACTTCAATTTTCTTTTTAGCTCGAGTAATTCGTTGTTCGACTGTTTTAATTTTTAGCAAAAGCGCACGGGCAATTTCTTCATTGGTGAAACCCATGACTTGTTTGAGAGTTAGAATGATTTGATTGTCTGAGTTAATAGCTGGATGACAAACACAGAATATCAAGCGCAAAACATCGTCTTTGTATCTCAGTTTGAGAGCTTGTTCAGAAATATCATTTTGATCTGTTAAAAACTCAAACTGCTCTTCCGACTGCAGTCGATTGTGTTTGCGGTAATGATCAATGGCTTTATTTCTGGCCACTTGAATCAACCAAGCGTTGGGGTTATCCGGTAGAAACTCTTGCCAATGAGTTAACGCCTTCTCAATGGCATCTTGCAAGCAATCTTCCGCCAGCTGCCAGTCGTCCAACGATTGCTTTAGCACAGAAAACACCTGTGGATAGGCAACCGTAATTTTACTAGTAATGGTTTGATGATCAGTCATAAGAAAAAGGCGGCAATTGCCGCCTCCAATAACTTAGTGTCCTTCAAGAACCATAATGGGCCTCACTTCTATGGTTCCGTGTCTGGCAGCTGGAATTTTTGAAGCCAATTGAATTGCTTCATCCAAGTCTTTGCATTCAAGCAAATAGTAGCCTCCCAGCTGTTCTTTGGTTTCAGCAAATGGGCCATCTGTGGTTACTATTTCACCCTCTCTAACTCGTACTGATGTGGCTGTTGCAACCGGCATCAAAGCATCACCCGCAATGAACTGGCCGTTAGCTCTTGTTTCCGCAGTGAAACTGAAATACTCATCCATATTTTGCTGAATTTGTTCTTCAGACCAGGTTTGTCTTTCCGTTTCAACATCATAAATCAAGGCTAGGTATTGCATGGTTGTTCTCCTTTTATACGGTGACCCAACAACGTATTTGTTGAGTTTCATCCTTTAGACGAAATGGCTAATCATATTCCTACAACTTAATTGAATTTTTTTGGTTTGAGTACTTTTGAATTTCACAATCTGTTTTCACAGCCAAAAATAACGAGTCCCCTGAGCTGGTTAGTGTTTGATTGTTAACCCTTCTTGACCTGGGAAACAGACTTATGACATACGCGCCTCAATAAACGCCCTAAAACCCAAAGTGAATGGGTGACATAGACATCCGTCTATGTTTATATTCCCGGCCCTGCAAAAAGATCAAAAAACCATAACTATTGGTTATACGTAATAAATTAACCAGTAATAAAGGTCTTCCGGCTTGCAGAAACCTTACATATGAAAGGTTTAGAGAGTCAGCGGCAAAGTCTTTCTCTTCAAGATTTGCATCGAATCTATGATGTTAAACGCCAACAGACTCACACAATTAGTGTTATTTAAATCAGGCCCGTGACTCCAGTGTTAAAAAACACCGGATTTTCATTTACAAGTCTGAGAATGAGTATCTCCGGAGATACCCACCCGAATCTAATTTTAGGAGGTCGCGTACCGATGAAGATTGTTGTTCCAAAGGAACTCAATGCATTAGAGCACCGTGTCGCCGCTGTTCCTGCCAGTGTTGAGAAGCTGATCAAGCTCGGTTACGAGGTTGCAGTGGAATCTGGTGCAGGTGCAGAAGCCAGCTTCACAGACGAAGCTTATGCTGACTCAGGTGCCAGTGTAGTTGCTAACGTTGATGAGCTTTATGCTCAGGGAGACATCGTACTTAAGGTACTGGCTCCCACGAACGATGAGATAGCTAAGATTCAACCTGGTGCTACTGTCATCAGCTTTATTTGGCCTGCTCAAAACGATGAGTTGCTCAAGACTCTGGCTGAAAAGAACATCAACACCCTAGCCATCGACATGGTGCCGCGTATTTCTCGCGCGCAGAAGATGGATGCTCTGTCCTCCATGGCAAACATTGCCGGTTACCGTGCTGTTGTTGAAGCCGCTCACCATTTCGGTCGCTTCATGACCGGCCAGATCACGGCTGCCGGTAAGGTGCCACCAGCGAAAGTGTTGGTGATTGGCGCTGGTGTTGCTGGTCTGGCTGCCATTGGCGCAGCTAAATCTATGGGCGCAATTGTTAAAGCCTTCGATACTCGCCCAATCGTAAAAGAGCAAGTCGAATCCATGGGGGGTGAGTTCCTCACGGTAGAAATTGAAGAAGATGGTTCGGCTTCAGGCGGTTACGCCAAAGAAATGTCTAAAGAGTTCATAGACGCTGAAATGGCTTTGTTTCGCGAAGAAGCGAAAGATGTCGACATCGTTATTACCACGGCTCTGATCCCAGGCCGCCCTGCCCCTAAACTGTGGCTGGCAGACATGGTTGAAACCATGAAAGAAGGTTCAGTGGTTGTGGATCTGGCTGGCGAACAAGGCGGTAACTGTGACTTAACGGTTCCCGGTGAAGCAGTGGTTAAACACGGCGTGACCATTATTGGCTACACCAACCTAGCGTCTCGCCTACCCACTCAGGCTTCTACTTTATACGCCACTAACTTAGTGCACTTGATGAGCGACCTGACTCCTGGAAAAGATGGTCAGCCTAACATCAATATGGATGACGAAGTCATCCGCGGCGCTACTTCTGTTAAAGACGGCGAAATCACTTTCCCACCACCACCAGTTGAAGTATCTGCGGCGCCTGCTCCGGCAGCTAAAGAACCTGAAGTACCAGTGGTGGTTGAGAAGAAACCAACACCAACCTGGCAGATCATGGCTTACTGGCTGGTGGCCGGTGCTGCCATGTTAGGTCTGGGTAAAGTGGCTCCGGCTGACTTTGTTGCTCACTTCACTGTGTTTGTGCTGGCTATATTCATCGGCTGGCAGGTGGTATGGAACGTCACCCATGCCCTGCACACGCCACTCATGAGTGTAACCAATGCTATTTCCGGGATTGTCGTGGTTGGATCCCTGCTTCAGGTGAGCTCTGACAACAGCATCGTCGTGATCATGGCTGCCATCGGCATTCTGGTTACCACTATTAACATTGCAGGCGGCTTCTTTGTAACTCACCGCATGCTCAAAATGTTCCGCAAATAAGGAGGCTATTTAAATGACTGGTGTTATTACGATGGCCTACCTGTTCTCGGCGGTCATGTTCATTCTATCTCTGAGCGGCTTAAGCTCTCAGGAAACTGCACAACGCGGCAATCTGTACGGTATGACCGGCATGATTGTGGCTATTGCTGCCACTATTGCGTCTGCTGCCGTCGGTAACTATGTAGTAGTTGCTGTTGCCATGGGCATTGGTGCTGTTGTGGGTATCTTTCTGGCAATTCGTGTTGAAATGACTGCCATGCCTCAGCTAGTAGCCATGCTGCATAGCTTTGTGGGCTTAGCTGCGGTTCTGATTGGCTGGGGTGGCTATCTGGCGCCACCGGAAGGTCAGACTCACGCTATGCACATTATTCACAATGTTGAGGTGTACATTGGTATCTTTATTGGTGCCATCACGTTAACGGGTTCTATCCTGGCCTTTGGTAAGCTGCAAGGCATGATCTCAGGTCGCCCTTTAACACTGCCTGGTCGACACTGGTTAAACCTGATCGCTCTGATCGCGACAATTGTTCTGGGTGTTATGTTTGTACCACAGCATTACAGCGAGAGCGCGACTCTTTATCTAGCCATCATGACTATGATTGCCCTGTTAGTAGGTATTCATTTAGTGGCTGCCATTGGTGGTGCTGATATGCCTGTGGTTGTATCCATGCTGAACTCTTACTCCGGTTGGGCTGCATCTGCCACTGGTTTCATGCTGGGCAACGACTTGCTTATTGTTACCGGTGCATTGGTCGGTTCTTCCGGTGCCATTCTCTCTTATATCATGTGTAAAGGCATGAACCGCTCTTTCATCAGCGTCATCGCAGGAGGCTTCGGTTCTGACGGCGGTGCTCCAGCAGATGACGATGAAGGCCCTCAAGGCGACCCAACACCAACCAACCACGAAGAAGTAGCAGCGGAACTGGCTCAAGCCAGCAGTGTCATTATCGTGCCTGGTTTCGGTATGGCGGTGGCTCATGCCCAAATGGCGGTTTCTGAAATGACTCAGAAACTTCGCAAACAAGGCATTGAGGTGCGCTTCGGTATTCACCCAGTGGCTGGTCGTCTGCCCGGTCACATGAATGTGCTGTTGGCAGAAGCCAACGTGCCTTACGACATCGTAATGGAGATGGACGAAATCAACGAAGACTTCCCTGAAACGGATGTAGTCTTGGTAATCGGCGCTAATGACACCGTAAACCCGGACGCCGTCGAGCGTCCAAACTCTCCGATTGCTGGTATGCCAGTATTGGAAGTTTGGAAATCAAAACGCTGCGTGGTGCTTAAGCGCTCCATGGGTTCTGGTTACGCTGGTGTTGCTAACCCACTGTTTGTTAAAGAAAACTCTCGTATGTTGTTTGGCGACGCAAAAGACAGTGTTCAGGAAATTATCAAACACCTACCATAATCAAACATCTACCATAAAGGTTTATGATTGATTTAAAAAAGGCTCCTTAGGGAGCCTTTTTTCGTTGATGAGTTGGCTATTCGTCTAAGCTGTTTAGAATGATCCGCAACTAAACAAGTAGATGACCAACCCTAAGACCATTGCTTTTGCATGCTACGAATTAACAGCTAATTTTCAGCTACCTCTTTTTCGTGCCATCAAAACTGCTGCCATAAATCACAATCTGAACCTTATCGTTTTTGAAGGACGATCAGTTGGCAGTAAGTTTTATTCAGACGCGGACCATAATTGTGTCTATCAACTCATTCATCCAGATCAATATGATGCTCTAGTTTTAAGTGGCGGCTCTTTATTTACTTTTGTGTCACGGGATGAAGCCACTACTTGGGCCAGTAGCTTTTATCAGAAGCCTTTAGTATCGTTGAATTTTAAGTTACCAAACGCCACTTCAATTTTAGTAAATAGCCAGAAAGGAATGCATGAAGCAATTTCGTTCTTAAATGAAAAGCTCAATCTCACTCAAATTGCATTTGTCACCGGCCCTGCGGGCAATGCAGAAGCGGAGGATCGTTATAGAGCCTATTTAAATACCATGGCAGACTGCGGGCTGAGTACTGATAACTATGTATTTAGAGGTGATTTTACGCCCAGCAGCGGAGTGATTGCACTTCAAGAAATATTAGACTCTGGCTTACCTATAGAAGCCATTCTTTTCGCAAATGATGATATGGCTATTGCTACTATAGATTATTTAAATCAAAGCAATCCAGAAAAGCTCAATGAGATTTCTCTCATAGGTTTTGATAATTCCATTCCGTCAAAAACGCTGACCCCTAAACTGGCATCCATCGCCCAACCTTTTACTGAGATGGCCACAAAAATCATTAACCATGTTTTAACGGACGACTACCCACACACGGTCGAAAGCCTTGATTGCAAATTTATCCCAAGAGAATCTTGTGGAAGTAAAAATCCAGTAGAGCACGAACTTTTTTCGAAAAAATATTTTTCACTAGCGTTTAAAATTCAAGAAAATATTCATGCCGTCGATGAGGAAACACTGAGTGAACAACTAGCAAATGCACTTCCCCATTTCGGTATTAAAAACTGTTATATATGCCTCTATGTTGGTGGTTTAATTGACTTAACTGAAGCTGACGCTCCTGAATACAGCAGGGTACTCTTTGCCTATGAAAACAATCGATTAGTCGAACAGAATTACCAACCTGTCTTTAAAACGAAAGAACTTTTACCAACTGAAGACAAAATTAATCTACCCAAGCAATGTGTTGTGAAGTCAATGTTCTTTCAGAAAGTGCACAGTGGCTACATCATTATTGATATAAACCAGGGATTAGAAGAGGACTATGCAAATATCACTTCGTTTTTAAGCATACATATTTACTCCATGATTCAGATGAGAAATCTTGAGGTCGCTAATCAAGGCAAAGAGAAAGCAAACAATGATTTACAGATTCTGAACACAAAGCTAAGGCTGGCAAATGAAAGATTAAGGCTTCAATCTACTACGGATGAACTGACAGGATTATTAAATCGCAGAGGTTTCTTCGAAAGAATAAAAGCTTTTGCAATATCTGGAAGAGCCAATCAAACATTCATGGCATTTTATGCTGACGTAGATAACTTAAAAAAGGTGAATGACAGCTTTGGACACAAACATGGCGATGAAGTGATTAAAAGCTGTGCACATATTCTGAAGAAAACCTTTAGAACAGAAGATTTTATTGGTCGAGTAGGAGGAGACGAATTTTTAATTTGTGCAAGAAACTGCAATCCGGTCAATATCTCCAATATGCTGCAAAGACTACGTGACAAAGTAAAACGGTTCAACCTCGCCAATCCATCCATACCCGATATCGACATCAGCATGGGACACGCCTACTTCAATGGAAGCACTGAGGAAGATATTATTCAAGTGTTCGAAAAAGCAGATGAGATGCTCTATAAAACCAAACAATCGAAAAAGAAAAGCATGTTGACTAAATAGCCACCCCTTTTCTTCTTATGGTCAACTTGGATACAACAGTCGTCCACACCACGAAATGACAGGGATTAAGTAAAGGTGATTAACTTCTCGCGCCACTTTATTTAGACTCAACAAAATGAAAACTCAGTTGTTTTTTCAGCTATCTTTTTTACATACACCACTCAAATAAGTTCGACTTACTCATGGCAAGAACCATCACCAATACCCCCATTATTTACCCTTTTTTAAGATGGCTTTCAAAGAAGCTACTTTGGATTGCAGGTTGGAAGGCTGTTGGTGATTTACCGAATTTGCCAAAAATGATTGTTGTGGTTGCGCCACACACCTCTAACTGGGATTTCCCTGTTGGATTAATGGTTATGTTGGCAAAAGGTTGGAGCTTAAACTGGGTGGGTAAACATACCCTATTTAAACCACCATTCGGATGGATTATGCACTGGCTGGGGGGCACAGGCATTGATCGTCGGTCATCTAGCAATACAGTTGATTCCTATGTCGAACATTTTAAAAACTCGGATGAAATGTCAATCGTTATTACACCAGAAGGCACTCGATCACCAAGAAGCCATTGGAAATCCGGGTTTTATCATATTGCATATGGGGCAGATGTACCCATAGTGTTAGCTTTTATTGATTTTAAAAAGCGTGAGGCAGGCATTGGGCATTACTTCAAAGCCTGTGGTGATATTAAAAAAGATATGAAATTAATATCAGAGTTCTATAAAGACAAAGGGCCTAAGAATCCAGAAAACTTTTTGTTACCAGATATTGAGTCAATCGAACACCATAGATAACAGCACCCGAATGTTAAACATCTTATGTTATTAAACCAAAACTGCCTTTGAAAAGACGGTATGGTTACTTAACATTGCGCACTTACCTTGCTCATTTTTTGCTCTAACCACTTCTGCAAATACGACTTCTTATAACACTCACCTATCAAAAATCTCTTTTAATGACTTAATCCATCAGATACAGCAGGGTTTTTGACGACTGCTACACTCAAATTAGTCTCCTATAAATCCGGTTAATATCATCATGCAGCAGGCATTGTTCAGCGCTTTCTTTGCATTCTTAATCAGCCTTAGCAGTTATGCCTTTTCAGAAGAAACCATAGCATGGGTTGTTCGAGTGTCAGGCACTGTAGAAGTTGATTCCAATGGCTCCATTCGCGAGCTAAAAAGAAGAGATAAGATAGTGACAGGTGACATCATAACCACCGGCACTAACAGTAACCTCACCCTAAAGTTTATTGATGACAGCGTGGCAGATATAGACTCTGACAGTGAATTTCTAATTGATAAATTTTCAATGGATGAATCAGACTCATCCAATTCAGTGGCTGCATTTAAGCTATTAAAAGGTGGGCTTAGAACGCTCTCCGGAAAAATCAATAAAGACCAATATCAACTGGAAACCCCAGCGGCAAGCATTGGCATTAGAGGCACTCAATTTGAAGTGGTTGTCACCAGTGAAATAGAAACTTTCGCGTCTATTTATGATGGGGCAATAAGAGTAAATAGACTCGGGGGTCTACCTTCTGAAGAATACATCCTATCGTCTTCTGATGCGCTGAAACATGTAAGCATTAGCCTAGCGCAAAAACCTTTGCCTTTATCTGTAAGCCCAGTGAAAACCCTAGGGCCAATGGATGAAGCCATCATTCAAGAGATTCAAAATTTTGTTCCTGATTCACCCAAGGTGATTAGTACACCGCCTGCAATTGCTATAAAACCAGAGTCAGAGCCTGTTGATCCGCTGTTGGAAATGAAAAATCTATTTAAGACGAATAACTTCAACCAAGTTTACAACGTTGGCCAAGCATTGTTGTCAGACTGGGAAGGCGAGCTCATCTTTGATTTTATGTATGGCATTTCAGCGCTAGAAATTGGTTTAGCTAATGAGGCTGTTTTCACTCTTGAACGGGTTGTAAATAATCAACCCGAAAATCTCAGAGCTAGGGCGGATCTTGGTAGAGGTTATTTTTTAACTCAAGACTTCAATAGAGCGAAACAAGAATTCCAAATCGTTTTAGATTCAGCCCCTCCTGAGCCAGTTAGAAAAAACATTCAAAGATATATGGATGCAATTAGCAAAGCGGAGTCAAGTTTTGATAGAAAATTTATTTCAAACTTTAGCTTAGCCGCCGGTACCGATAACAATATCAATTCAGGCACCAATGAACGGGAATTAGATGATAATTTTTTCAACATTGTTGACGTGGATGATGGATCAAAACCCATTGAAGACAGCTTTGGTAGACTCTCTGCTTCCGTCGGGTTATTAACTCCTCGTAGTAAAATATCTGGCACCGTATTTAATGTGAATGCCTATACCAAAAGATATTCTGAAAATCCTAACTATAGCTTAGACCTGGCGGGAGTTTCTTATTCGAGCTACCACAGTGGCCCTAAAGGTTCATTCAACACGAAACTGAATTATCAGTACGTTTGGTTTGGAATAGAGCCGCTACAACAAACAGCTGGCTTTTCGTTAGATAAAAGCTTTAAGCATGGCAAGTCATGGTCTTCACATTACGCTTATCAGTTTGCCTATAATCGAAATGAAAAGGATCAGATTTCAAATTACTTTACCGATGAATTTTCAGTCGGTTTAGGTTTTAACCATGGCAGGGTCAACCACAAATTGAGTCTATTAGCGATTCAAAATACCTACCCTGACCCATCACAGTCTCATCAAGAAAACTTAGGCACTGGTATTAGCTATCAGTTCAACTGGCAAGTAACTAATAGATTCTCACAGGCGCTCAGTGCAAAAACTCTAACCACTAAACATTTTGACGGTGATCCCTTATTTGGTGAAACCATTGACAGTGTTTCTTACGGAGTGGAAAGAGAGACTACCTCATCCAGTATATATTCTATGAGCAGCTGGCAATGGAGTCGCATCACGCAAACAGTTTTGATGCTTGGGTATTCCAAAGCCGAAAGTAATATCAATATCTACAACAATGATAGAACCAGTGCAGAGCTGTCTATTAACTTCAGATTCTGAGGTGCAGTATGATCAGATCATTTATATCAATATTATTATTCACTCTATTTTGGCTTCCTATGCTTACGCAAGCTGACGTGGCAGGCAAAATAGTGTTGGTTAAAGGACAGGCCCACGCCACCGATTTGGAAGGAAATGTTAGAACACTTAAACGACGCTCCGAAGTTCTAGAGGGCGACATTCTTAAGACAGACATTAACTCGCAGATTCAAATTCGATTTAATGACAATGCGGTATTAGCCCTGAGACCCGAGAGCGAATTGGCAATACGTGAATATCATGTAGCAAACAGTAATAACCCAAATGAAAAAGTATTTATGGAACTTCTGGCGGGCGGTTTCAGAACCATAACCGGCAGCATCGGAAAATCAGACACGGATGCTTATCAAGTCAAAACACCGGAAGCCAGTATCGGTATTCGAGGCACCAACTATGAATTAGTAAATCTCGGAGGCAAAACTCTAGCTGGTGTTTGGAACGGAGGTATTTCTCTTAAAAATGATAGAGGCAGTATTAACCTAGGGCTCGGCTCGGGCTTTAACTTCGCTGCAGTCACACCCAATTCCGCGCCACAAGGTTTGCTTGAACCCCCTTCTGAGCTTAAACAAACTGTAATTAGTAAGGACGACGGGGAGTCTGAAAAAGAATCAAAAAGCGACAGTGAAGAAGGTACAGAAAGCCAAGAAAATGAAGAAAGCAAAGAAAGTGAAGACTCAAACGATGCTGACCAAGATGCAGAAGGCAAGGGTGATAGCGACGCTGAGTCAAAACAAGATGCTGAGCAGTCTGAAAATACTAATGAAGGCAGCAAAGAAGAGTCGGCAAAAAATGGCGACGAAGCAAATAAAAACAACAATGAATCCACAGCGCAAGCAAAGGATTCAAGTGCAACAAATAGCAGTGCTGATAGAGAATCTTCTGACAAAAAGCCTGCAGAACAATCGGACAAAGGGCCACTCCCTTTAGCGCAAAGTTCTAGTGGCTCGAATACCGATAATTCAGAAAACAGCGGATTAAAACCTAACTCACCATCTGGTAATTCAGAAACACCTGATACCGGATTTTCAGATTCCAGCATATCTAAATTGGAAACGACGTCATCAGGTCAGCCTGACTCTCCATTAGCTTTGATTGAACCGAAACCTGAACCCAGCATTGAAGAACTAGCGGTTGATGAGCCATCAGAAGTTATTGAATCGGCGGTTGAAGAACTCGTAGAAGACATTATTGCAGACAACTCAGACACTGATACATCCACTAAAACAGATATAACCACGGATACCGGTACAGGAACGGATGTCGGTATTGATGACCCCATAGATCCTAGAATCACTAATGCCATGGTCGAAGCCTTGGTTACTAATCCGAATCCCGGTTTTGTTGTGCTGACCGGGCAGGAAGAGAACTATGAGGCTTCAAAGGTGGCTATCGCTTCTGGATTAAATGCCATAGCAGCTGGGCTTCAAACCTTTAGAAATAATGATCAGGCGCAAGCCATTCTGACTTCATCAAGTGGAACCATTCATTTTCCTGTAGCAGAGGTTTTAGAAATCAATGTCGATGGGGCAACCTATATGACTTCTGTTTCAATACCAGCAGGTACTTACGGTATCGCTGAGCTCGCATACATGATTCAAGCCGAATTGTCTGATACAGATAAAGACTTTGTTGATGTTATCTATGAGCCAACAATTAATCCTAATGAAATTATTGTTCATTCAATATCAGAAGGTTCTGTGGCTAACATCCAGCTGCATACGCCGGGCGCATCTGGTGGATTATGGGAGCTCATGGGCAATCAACAGTATTTAGATAGCTATGGTCAAACTGGTTTCAATAACAATGTAAAACTTGAGATTAGCTACACTACCTACGACATGGACGGAAATCCAAATACCACGTTCTATTCAATGTTGCTCGATAAAAATGTTGATACCAATGTCAATCCATTTGAGTTAGTGGATATGATGAACGACGATTTATTCGACCAACAAGCACCCATAATTGCTGTACTGGGACCCAACAACGAAATTCAATTTATTTCCTTAAAAATAGAAGATGGCGCCGTTATCGACATCATTGGGCTCACAGATCCAACAGGCAAGTTTGACCCAAATGCTTCAATAGCACTGGGGTTTGATAACTTCGGTGACGAAGACTTCATGTTCGGTCATGCCATTGAATCCCATGGAGATGCTATTCATTGGGGCTATTTGGTAAAAGATGAAAATGGCGTACCTCACTTCATTAATTATGAGAATGAAAGAATTGACGTGATTGATGGAAACTTCATTGCCCCTGACGTGGTTTTCAGAGGGTCATTGGAAACTTGGCAAAATCACCAAACACTCAATAACGACACCAGCAGCTTTGATGGTTCCAGCACTGTAGTCATCGAAAATGTTGCTGGGCTACCTATCACCTGGGGATATTGGTTTAACGATGCAACCAATCCAGCAAATGTCGCTTCATTAGACCCCGACCCAATGGACACTCCAGAGTTTCCACGGGCCTTCTTTTTTGTAGACGCAGAACCGGCACTGCCCCACCAAATGACAGGCACAGCCAATTTCAATCGAGTAGATGCGCAAATGGGTCTAGGGCATGATGGGGTAGTGAATAGCTTCTATGGTTCCATAACCATTGATTTTTCTACCGGCCAGATTACCGATGGCTATTTGTCCATTGGCACTGAGGGTGGCTCCTACTTTGATGCCCATGACATGAAAGGCATGGTTGATGGGCCGCAAGCTCATATTGATCATATGCAAGGAAACGTTTTTGATATGGACACTAATTCAAACTATGTGATTTCTGGTGACGTACAAGGATTGATCACAAACAATGGTGATTCTTTTGCAGGTGGATATCATTTAGAAGCCACGGAAAAAGCTGGTATTTACGTAGACGGTGTATTCGTTCTTACCGAAGATATCAGCCCTTAAACTCCTTTTCGAAACCAAACCGCTGGAGTTGACCCAGACTTCAGCGTTGCCCTGTTTTCAAACAGGCTTTTTATCCTTTGGCATGGAAATTAGATATTGCTTAAGGTATTGTCCAGCCCCTGATTTTTCATGATTAGTTGACTTCCCAAGCTAATTACCAAACTGTATCAATGCCGGTACATTTTTTATACACCGGTACCAAAAGGAACCTTTATGTCGGATCGTCCATCTTCCTTAACTAAAGAACAACTCATTGATTGTGGTCATGGCCGTATGTTTGGCGATGGCAATGCTCAATTGCCAGTGGACAATATGCTGATGATGGATCGCATCACCCACATTTCCGATGAAGGTGGCGCCTATGGCAAAGGCCAAATCATTGCTGAGCTGGATATCACTCCTGAACTATGGTTCTTCGATTGTCACTTTAAGAATGATCCTGTCATGCCTGGTTGCCTGGGTCTGGACGCCATGTGGCAGCTGGTTGGTTTCTACCTGGGCTGGTTAGGTAATCCTGGCCGCGGTCGCGCCCTGGGTGCTGGTGAAGTGAAGTTCTTCGGTGAAGTTCTGCCGTCTGCAAAAACCGTTACTTACAAAATTGATATCAAGCGCACCATCACCCGCCGTCTTATCATGGGTATCGCCGATGCGTCTTTAGAAGTCGATGGTAAGGAAATCTACACCGCAAAAGACTTGAGAGTGGGTCTGTTTACACGCGAGCAGGGTTTATAAAATGAAAAGAGTTGTTGTTACTGGAATTGGAATTGTTTCCTGCTTAGGAAACAACAAAGAAGAAGTGTCAGAAAGTCTTAAAACAGGCAAGTCTGGAATTTCTTTTAACGAAAGCTACAAAGAAATTGGTATGCGCTCACACATAAGTGGCACACCAAACATTGATTTTAAAGATCTGATTGACCGTAAAGACTTACGTTTTATGGGCGATGCCGCGAAGTATGCCTATATATCAATGGCTCAGGCTATTGAAGATTCAGGGTTGTCGGAAGACCAGGTAAGCAATGTACGCACTGGCCTCATAGCAGGCTCGGGTGGTGCGGCACAGTGGAGTCAGGTTGAAGCAGCAGACATTCTTCGTGAAAAGGGTTTGAAGCGTGTTGGCCCTTACCGAGTTACTCAGGTCATGGCTTCTACAGTGTCTGCTTGTTTAGCCACGCCTTTTAAAATTAAAGGTTGTAACTATTCAATTACCTCAGCTTGTTCAACCTCGGCGCATTGTATCGGCAATGCCATGGAGCAAATCCAATTAGGTAAACAAGACATCGTCTTCGCTGGTGGCGGTGAAGAAGAGCATTGGACACTTAGCTGCCTATTTGATGCGATGGGCGCACTCTCAACCAAATACAACGAAACTCCAGACAAAGCCTCTCGGGCATATGACGCCAATAGAGATGGGTTTGTCATCGCCGGTGGTGGCGGTATGTTGGTATTGGAAGAATATGAACACGCCCTTGCCCGTGGCGCTAAAATCTATGCGGAATTGACTGGCTATGGCGCCACCTCAGATGGCTACAACATGGTAGCCCCTAGCGGTGAAGGTGCTGTTCGTTGCATGCAGCAAGCACTGGCAACCGCCAACACCAAGCCTGATTACATAAATGCTCATGGCACTTCCACGCCAGCAGGCGACATTACGGAACTGAAAGCGGTTATGGAAGCCTTTGATGGCGACATGCCACTAATGGGCTCTACCAAATCCTTATCTGGACACTCCTTGGGTGCAGCAGGTGTTCAAGAAGCTATTTATTCACTCCTGATGATGAATGGCCAGTTCCTCACTGCCTCAGCCAATGTGGAAGAGTTAGACCCAGGAGCACCAGAAGGCGCTAAAGTCATCACTGAAACTCAAACCGATGTGGATGTGAAATGCGTTATGTCAAATAGCTTCGGATTTGGCGGTACCAATTCAACCTTGGTGTTTGAAAAAATCTAATTAGAAATTCTATTTAGAAGTAATCGGCACAAATAAAAAGGGAGCGATTTTGCTCCCTTTTTATTTGTGCGTAACTAAAGAGTGTATTAGCTGTTCAACCGATCATGGTTTCGAAGTTTATATTCTCTTAACGCTTTGCGAGCTCTTTCGACATCTGTGTACAGTCGATTTCTCTCAGCTTTATCACCAGCCCCGTTTGGATTCTCTTTTACAAATTCCCTCTTCCTCTGTTCGGCCTGTTCAATCTCCTGCTCAAGCTTTTGAAGATCGTCCATTAGTTACCCCTCTACCATCATACACAGCTTTCGTTTGCCCTATATTTGCAGCTTAGTAAAGACCTAACGAATTGGGGATTTTTAACTCGACAGTTCAGCTTTTATTTGTAACCGATTGTTTTTCTGTGCTTTTCTACAAAATAACTGCAAATAGCAGCCGATCAACTGCCAAAAAATATTTTTAAACGCTGAGAGCTCGAGATTTTTACACTAGTTTCAATCAAAACAATGACTTAGATAAATCAATAAATGAATGGCTGAAAATTCGAAACAAGTGAATACATTTTTATGTCAAAAGGTCTGGTTTCCAGTGTTTTTTTTGAATAGAATGCGCGCCCTTTTTTCGTAACTGCCCAGCTAGTGGGCGCAATTAGTCAGTGATTATTTTTGAGGACGTGAATGACTCAGCAAATTGCCCAAATTCAACAGCATGGCCATCTTTGTTTGGCTTCCAGCTTGATTCTGAATGAAAAACCATTGCCTATTCGTTTTTTTTATAAAGAACAACCGCAGCATCAAAATGATACCGGCTTTCGTTTTTACAGTGGCCTTGAGACTGACGAGTTTCTTATGACTGAAGAAAGTGCCCTGGTGGCGCCCCTTGATTGTATGGTTCGCCTAGACGGCAGCATCCAAAAACTATTGGATGAATCTGAGGTGGGCAGTGTTTGGGAAAGACTACCGGGCCAAAACGATTGGATTCCGGTTACCGACTACCAAATTCCAGACTAACTAAATAGTTAGCAGGGGAAACCCTGCTATTACCTTAATGACTTATCACCTTACTAACTCATTTTCTAATTTCTCTCCTTAACAAATAACCCAATCGGTACTAGCCTTTTAAGGCGCTATTTTTTCACCAAAGCTAATGGACTTACGTCAATGGCAAACAGTTATTATCCTGTTCATTTACTAGTCGCTACTGCTTCAACGCGATATCTTGTGTTAGCTACACGACAAAGTGTGAGCCGTTAAAATAGTTAAATACTTAGCGGCCCTCTAACTGAGAGTACATATCTTTTTATCCTTGAACAAAAAGCCACATAACAGATTCGCTTCAGCAACTATGGCTAAACTGTTATCGGGGGAGTTATTTGTTCTATCTCAGAGGCTTAGCCGTTGTTCGACCAAACTTTATAGATTAAACCAGTTACTTTTGTAAGGTTAACAAACTAAGTGACGGTGCAATGATTGCATCTGGCATTAAGCTGCTAACAACCAAAACTCAATAAAGGAATAGGTTATGAAAACCATTGGCATGTTGGGTGGAATGAGTTGGGAATCTACTTCAAGCTACTACCGTGCGGTGAATGAAGCCGTTAAGCAAAACCTTGGCGGATTGAATTCAGCAAAAATAGTTATGGTAAGCGTAAACTTTGAAGAAATTGAAAGACTACAACATCAAGGTAAATGGGATGAAACTGCAGAAATATTAGGCAGATATGCGTTAAACATCGAAAATGCTGGTGCAGACTTTTTACTTATCTGTACTAATACCATGCATAAAGTTGCACCTCAGATAAGCAAACACATATCCATACCCATACTTCACATTGCTGATGCCACAGCAAAAGCTCTGCTCAACAATGGTATTACCCGAGTAGGACTCATTGGAACCAAATTCACGATGAGCCAAGACTTTTACAAAGGCCGCATTTCGAAGAATTACGATATTGAAGTCATGGTTCCAAAACCTAAGGATCAAGACATTATCCATGACATTATTTATGAAGAACTCTGTGTTGGCAAAATAATGGCAAGCTCCCGAGCCATGTACCTAAAAATTATGAACAAGCTGACGGATTTAGGGTGCCAAGCTATCATTTTAGGTTGTACAGAAATTGCACTTCTCGTAAACCAAAAGCATACCAAGATTCCTCTGTACGACACCACGTTAATTCACGCAAATGCTGCCGCGGAACTGGCAACTCAGATAGATAAAAATTGATCGGATGACCCACTTCAGTCTATGCAGCTGGCTCAATGATGACATGAATCGTCAATCTTGATTTAATTTTTATTGCTCTAATAAATTATCCCTACTATTTGCTAAACTGGTTTTATCTATTGCACTAGCGAACGCAACACTTTATGTAGAAACACAAGCTAGGCTTATTATTCGAAACTACGAGGAACATAGAATGCCAGGTTCATTAAAACCCAAACCCCTTGGGCTACAACCAAAGAGATTCGAGTTCCTTCACCCAAGGTATGTAATAGCTGTCCAAAATCTTGAGAATAGTAGCGCCTACTATAAAGACATATTGGGCTTTGAGGTTAGACAACACCCTGATCCAGGTTGGCGATTTTTTGTGAGAGAGAAAGTAATGATTATGGCAGGCGAATGCCCTGATTCAATGCCAGCGTCAGAGACGGGTGACCATAGCTACTTTGCTTACATTTTAGTTAAGAATCTGGATAAATATTTTACTTCTATCAAAGAAAAAGGAGCACTCATACTTAAGGAAATCACCGACGAACCTTGGGGTATGAGAGAATGTGCAGTTAAGACTCCTGATGGTCACAGAATAATGTTTGGAGAGGCTTTAAATTAATTAGTAATGTGACACTACAGATTCATCACTTCAAATTAATCAATTGATACAGTCTTGCCTAATTATGCTCATTAGTCGGTAAGACGGTTTAGGATTCACTTTTGTCTAATTCACAAAGCCAGGTGCTTGATAAAGGGTTGTGGGGCATGGCCAAACCCATGCTGTTTGAGCAGGCCTTAATCTTCACTATTCCCTTAATGGATACTTTCTTCTTGAGCCAGGTGTCTGACCAGTCTGCTGCTGCCGTGGGCACAGTCATGGCGCTGATATATTTCTCACATACCTTCATTTGGGTAACTGCTTTTGCAGGTGGCTCTGTTGCAAGCCAAAGAATTGGGTCTGGAGATTATGACAAGGCAAATGGAACCATATTTGTTTACGGAATTTGGCTTTTCGTGCAAAGCATATTGTCCATACTCTTCCTTTATTTTGCAGGGCCAACAATTACTAATTTAATGGGCCTGCCAGATGATATAAAACCTTTAGCTGATACTTATTTATCTATTGCTGCTTTTATGGTGGGTACTTGGGGCCTGCGCTCAATTGTCCAATCAGTTTTAACTATTTATGGCCTACCCAAATTTAATTTGATCAGTAACTTTGTTGCTTTTGGTTTAAATTTTCTTGGTAATGGTATGGTGGTTTTTGGCTGGTTTGGCACACCAGAGCTAGGGTTAGTAGGTGTGGCATGGGTAAGCGTTTTATCGTCCATCGCTGGTTTTTTTGTCGCAAGCTTTGCGGTACTGGTCAAAATCAATATCAAATTTGATTTCAAGTTAATTAAAACCAAGTGGCGAGATTTCAATAAACAAATCGCTGATATTGTAGGCCCGAGTGTCGTCGAGCCCCTGTCGTTCGACATCAATATGATAGTACTAGCAGCAATTGTTGCACGGGTTGGTTCTGAGGCACTGGCAGCAAGGACTTTTACATTTAATACATACCTCGCCATGATGGTCATTACGGTGGCATTTAGTACAGCCAATGAAGTCATCATTGCTCAATTAGTTGGCGCAAAAAAATACCAAGAAGCTAAAAAACAGATGTCACAAACTCTTAAAATAGTGCTGTCCAGTAATTTGGTTTTGGGAGGCTTGTTCCTGTTGCTAGCACCTCAGATTATGGGGCTTTACACCACCAATTCTGACATCATTGCTATGTCGGCAGTTTATTTCTTCTTGGCTTTGGCTTCAGACCCCGGACGTTCAGTTAATATTATTTCAGGCAATGCACTAAGAGGACTAGGAGACGGTTGGTTCATTTCAGTGGTTGGTGTTTGTTTCACCTGGAGCATTGCCTTGCCCCTAGCTTACGTTTTGGCGATTCCTATGGAATATGGATTAGTAGGAGTATTGATTGCCGCGGCCATTGATGAGGGTACCAGAAGTATTATCTATTACTGGCGCTGGCGTCAAAATAAATGGCAGCAAAAGAATGTTATTGCGAAGGAGTCTAAAGAAATTCCATCTTCTGTTTAGTCTCATAATGACTCTCAATCTAAGCAATTCAAATGATTGCCTTAGAGAATGATTGCTCTCTCAATGTGATGGTTGAATACTGGACTTTGGTACCATTATTGAGAATACTTCTAAACACGATTTCTTTTGCCATGAAAGATAAAAAAACAACAAGAGTTATTGCTCTAGAAATTGCTTGCCAGTCACGAGAGTTAAGGCAATTATTGAAATCAGTATCCGCCCCTATTCAAAATAATTTATTTGGTACCTTTGTTATGAGATTACTACTGCTAATAATATCTTGCGTCATGCTTTCAGGGGTAGATGCTCAAAATCTCACTTTCGTAAAAACAAATACTGAAACTGGTGTCGCACAGACTAATGTTTCTTTAGAGGATATGCCCGATGACCCTGAATCTACAGGCAACGATAGCCTATTAGGGGTTGATTCAAATAAAAACGGCGTGAGAGATGATGTTGAGAGATACATAATACAAAACTACTCTCACATTCCAACTATACGCGATAATCTGATGCGTCTCGCAGTTGGATTCCAAGCTATGCTAAAAAATACAAAAAATGCTGATAGGTTACATAATGCTCAGTACATGCAAGGGATATTCGATTGCCTAATAATTGACCCTGAGTTTAGGCTATCTATGTTTAAAGATCTTCAGAGAATTCAATTTAACACAGTTGAGAGATTAAAAAAGTCGGCAGGAGGTAGTGAAGCCTTAGTAGTAATGAGCGAAGGTTGCGAATAATCTAAAACTGTCATATATCGGCTAGCCCAAGTTAAAGGTCTAACAGTGTTTAACACCAACATTTTTTTAACAAAGTATCATCGACTATCAAACAACTGGTTTTTAGTAGCTCTAGCCTTAATGCTACTAACAGTTTTAAAGGGCATTCGATTTCCTAATATTTGGTCTTATAGTCATTTTCTTTTTAACTATGAATATGGATTTATAAAAAGAGGCCTTGTTGGAGCTTTTTTTGAAATATTTAACAATCCCATTTTTCTGAGCTATGAATTCTTTTTCTATTTTAGTTCAGTTATTTTTGTCTTGAATATGGTGTTAATTGCATCCTTGGTTTTTCACCTAATGGTAAGCAAAAATATGGTATTGGTTGGTTGTGGCTTAGTTTTTGTCTCAAGCATTGCGATAGTGTATTTAAGCCACTTTATTGGATACTTTGATCAGATAGGCTTGTTAGCAACTCTGGTATTACTGAAGCTTAACTCTTTTAGAATTCAAGTGATCTTCACAATACTCGTCTTTCCTATCATCCTATTAATCCATGAAGCTTCTCTTGTATTGTTCTTTCCTATTTTATTTATGTCATTGCTGTTCAAAGCTTGTTCAACTAATAGAAATATTCGACTGACTGTACTAGCTATATCATCCCTAGTTCTTTTAACAATGACGGTGTTTATTAGTAATTCCCAGCTTGAAAAGAATGAAGCAACAGAACTATATAGCAGAGCTCAAAGCGAAAGTAATGTTCAGCTTAGAAAAGATGCTTTTTATGTACTACATAGAAGTATGGAAGATAACACAAAAATTATGAATAAAATGTGGCAAAAAAAACAGAGAACCAATTCATTTATTGATACATGTTTTGTCACCCTACCTATTTCAATATTATTTATTATTATTTCATTTAGAGTACTACAACAAGCAAACGTACCATTAGGAATACGACTATTAGCTGTGTTGGCGTCAAACTCACCCTTAACCATGCACTTTTTTGCTTGGGATATGGAAAGATGGAATACATTAGCTATTACATCAAGCTTTTTAATTCTGTATACAGTCTATCAACATTATCCTTTGGCAACAGTCGGTAGGTTAAGAACGACCATTCCCATCTTAATATTCATACTAGCATTTAGTACGATGTCTAAAGTTCCGTTGTTTGATGGTTACTATGTTAAGCAATTTCCGTTTACAGAGCACAGAATTTATTTACAAGAGCTGATAGATGGTCATCAAACATTCCCATCTATCCCAAATCGTTAATTACCTATTACTTTTAGGTGCCCGAGTGAGTATCTACCATCTCCAGAAACTGCCGTTATACTAATCGAATTAGCGCTGCTTATTAAAGGTTCATTCGGAATTTCTACTATATGATAGATCAGACCTCTTCTCTCTGAATTTGGCTTAACTAAATGACTCCAAATAACACGCTCATTCTCTAGCAAACGTATCATATAACTATCGTTATGATCGGTAGAAAACTGCAACTGTTTACCCAAGAAATCTGTAGAAGCCGCTTCAATCACTAATGGCACGCCCTTTTCTAATATTAAATTACCAGGGGCATCCCATAATGTGCCTTGAAATACTTTTCTGTCTAATTGTTTTATATCTTTCACATGGGAAACAGGCTTTGATAGGTAGGTTTTATTATCAATTAGATGATCAAGCTGACCAGTATTCAAGGCAATGATATCTATAAAACGCTGACTGGTAAGGAGTTCACCACTGACAACATTTAACAACCGGCCATAATACTCTGCCAGTGATTTGTCCGATAACAAATTCTGCTTTGATTTAATGCTTTCAACATATCTGAGTGGCAACACTCTAACGAAGTGACCAATTCGCCAATTCTTTTTATATTTTGCTGGCAATCTAGCTAACAAAGGATCTGCTAACGCGCAAGAATCAATATAATGAATATTCGGGCCGTCATAAATACTTTTATAACCTAGTCGGCCACACCGATGTTTGACTTTACGAGAACTATGTTTACTTCCCTTATAAACCCAAGGAGGCAAGTCAAGATATCTAGTTCTTGTGCCAGAGATGAGACCACGATCTTTGAAGTAAAAACCACGCTCATTAGCAATTCCAGTCTTTTTAATTTCACTATCATGATATTTTGAATCAGTGAATATTTCATCATGGTTTGAAATCACCCCTACCATTAAGAATAATCCAACAATAACGTAGGCTGAATGGGAGTTTATTCGTGGTTGCAATACCAGTAAGATCGCACAGGCAAAGACGATGACCGCAAAGAAACGGCCAGACATAAAATCGCCACCAATTTTAAGTATGTATAAAAGATATAGCAGTATACCTACCAATAGTTGTAGTGTGATTTTATCTTTATTACTAAGACATATCACACCAGTGAAAACTATAAATGCTAGTGTAATCGGATCACCACTCAATGAGTCTAAATAATACCAAAAACCTTGAAGTATAAGTTCACCACTATGAATACCCATGCCTAATTTAGCATAAGCAGTATTTGGTAATGGAAATCCGTAGTAGACCAGTGAAAACGATATCCAGCTAGCCAAAACGATAATACCGGGTAAGGCAAACCAGATTATTTTCTTTGGGGATCTTATCAACCAACAGGAATATAAAATCGGAGGAATAATAAACAATACAAGATCGGGTCGAGTTAGAAACATCAAAGACCCTATCAATACCAATATAAGGTGTTTTAGCTCCTGAGAAAACCGCTCATTAATAATAACCAAAACCATAGTGGCAAGGAGCACGAAAGACAGGGGGTTTTCCAACCCAGAAGTCGAGTAATCAATAAACGATTTCGAAAGTAAAAGAACTACACTAGCAACTAAACCCCAGCCAAAGCTTTTACAAATCTGAAAAAGTAACAAGTAAATAGCGATTATAGAAAAAACAAAAGAGCATAATAGAGTGGCGTAGAAAACGTTCCCTATGACCAGGGAAAGAACAGAAATAATTAAGAACCAAAGCGGATGGGTATAAGCTTGTACCCTTTCACCGACATTAAAGACCGGTCCATAACCATTGATGAAATTAAGAACGGTGCGTAGCGTAATGGCTGCATCATCTGAAACCCAGGCTGTCTTAAATAAAACAATGACAAACAACACGACCATTAAAGAAAATATCGTATTTTTATTGGCCTCCAGTTTATTCGATGTGAGTAGCCCTTTTTGCATCGCACATATCCCTCGATTTTTTCGCAGCTTCCCTAAATCAGCCTAAATACGAAACAGGCTCCCCTGTTTCGTATGATTTTTACTCATAAGTACAAAGATACGCAGTATCAGCAGCCACTTTTAATTGAAATTTCTTATTCGCTTCAACGATAAAGCTTTCGCCAGAGCCATAGGTTTTAAATTCTTCCGAGTCAGGCAATTTCACCGTTAATGCACCACTCACAACGGTCATTGTTTCTTTTTGGCTAGTGCCAAACTCGTACTCCCCCGCAGCCATCACACCCAGGGTAGCAGGAAGTTTTTCACCATTAAACGCGATGGATTTCACTTTACCATCGAAGTATTCATTAACATCAAACATTGAAATGTCTCTTCTTTATCCACAAAAAAAGCCACAGAATTATACAATTCTATGGCTTCTAATTCAGCTTTAATTAGCGGCTTTTAGACCTTAACTCAATCTGTATAGCCTAAATTGTAGTGCTTACAAGAATACGGCTGCTATACCTTAACCAGTGTTTCTCATGCCGGCAGCAATACCCGCAATGGAAATCATAAGTGCATGGTTTAAGGTTTCATCCTCTTCTTCCCCACTTGCCCGTAAACGTTTCATCAATTCGACCTGAATTAAATGCAGAGGTGCGAGATATCTTTGTCTAATTTCAATAGATTGCCTATTCCACATTTCTGTCGTCATCAATTCTTCTTGCTTGAGTAACGACAATAGTGTGTTCTTGTCTTTAGCCAATTGCTCTCTCAAGTTTTCACCCAAAGGCCGGTATTGTTCTGAGACCAGTTGCTTGTCATACCAGCTTGCCATTTTGGGTGCAGATTTGGTGTATACCATTTCCATCATGCCTAAGCGCGAACTGAAAAACGGCCAGCTGTCGATCATTTGCTGCAATAAAGGTTCTGGACCCTCTTCAATGGCTTGCTGAAGTGCGGATCCGAATCCTAGCCAGCTTGGCACCACCATCCTGTTTTGCGACCAAGCAAATATCCATGGGATAGCCCTTAACGACTCAACGCCGCCATCTTTTTTCCGTTTCGTAGGACGACTTCCCAAGGGTAACTTGCCTAATTCGGATTCAGGAGTTGCTTCTCTGAAATAAGGCACAAATCCAGGATGCTCTCGGACCACGGCTCGGTAGGCATCGCAGGAAACCTTAGCCATAGAGTCCATTAAGTAACGCCATTCTTCTTCTGGCTCTGGCGGCGGTATGAGCAAGGCTTCTAATACAGCGGACGCATAAAGCTCCAAGCTACGCACTGCGATATCTGGCATACCAAATTTGTAGCGAATGGTTTCGCCTTGTTCGGTCACTCTTAATCCACCCTCAACTGAGCCCGGTGGTTGTGACAGTATGGCTTCATGAGCTGGGCCGCCGCCGCGACCAATCGTGCCACCTCTGCCGTGAAACAGGGTTAGCCCAACACCCAGTTCTTTAGTTAGATTAACTAACGATTCTTGGGCACGATACTGAGCCCAAGCGGCCGCTAATACGCCAGCATCTTTAGCCGAATCTGAGTAGCCGATCATCACGTGTTGGTGACCCTGGCAATAGCCACGATACCAATCCACAGCCAATAGATCTTTAATAACTTCTTCAGATCGGTCTAAGTCATCTAAGGTTTCAAATAAGGGTGCCACTGGCATTCGATGGCTGACACCAGATTCTTTCAGCAGCAATTGAACTGCAAGAACATCTGACGGATAACTAGCCATAGAAATAATATAAATACCCAGCATGTCTTCCGACTGTTCTGCAATCACCTTACAGGTATCTAACACTTCTTTTGTGTCATCAGAAGGGTTCCAATCCAAAGGAATAAGTGGACGTTTACTGGTTAATTCTCGCAGTAAAAAAGATTGCTTTTGAGATTCGTCCCAATGCTCATAATCACCTAATCCAAGGTATTTGGTAATTTCTGCTATTGCAGATGCATGTCGCTCTGAATGCTGACGGAAATCCAAACGAATCAGTGACAAACCAAAACAATTCACCCGTCGAATCGTATCCAATAAGAAGCCGTTCGCAACAATGGTTAAACCCGTGGTCTTTAAGGAGTTATAAATTAACGTCAGTGGCTCAATGAATTCTTTAGGGTCTTTTAAGACATGAGACATGTCTGTGGACTCACCCTCTAATACCGAGCGAATCGAATCACGGGTGGCCATCAATTTATTTCTTAGTGTCTTTAACACTGCACGATAAGGTGCCTGAGTATCGCCCGCAATTTCAGTAATTACTGAATCAGCTTTAGACATGCTCAGCTCACTGATTAGCAATTCGATATCCTGTAGATAAAGATCCGCTGCTTTCCAGCGAGCCAGTAACAGAACTTCGCGACTGACTTTCGCAGTCACGAATGGATTTCCGTCTCTGTCTCCTCCCATCCAACTGGTAAACTGAACGGGCGCAGTATCCAGTGGCAACTCAATATTCAAACCTTCCTTAAGCTGATCATTTAAATTACGGATAAACTTAGGAACGGCTTCCCACAAAGAGTTTTCGATCACAGCAAGGCCCCAACGAGCCTCATCCACCGGCGTAGGTCGTTGCGCGCGAATTTCACTGGTGTGCCAACTCTGTGCAATTAGTTCATGGATGCGATTATTCCATGCAACAGTAGATTGCTTATTAGCATGGTCTCTTTCAGCGAGATCACTCGCGATTTCTCTTTGCTTATAAATAAGAGAACGTCGAGTCACTTCAGTGGGGTGGGCTGTTAAAACCAAATCAAGTTTCAGTTTCTTTACTGCATCAACAATATCACCAACCGATGCCTCACTTTGCTTGAGCTGTCGAATGAACTCCATAATAGGTTCGGGTCGACTCAACTCAGCAATGCCTTCATCAGAAACGGTATACTGCTGTTCAGCAATGTTAGCTAAATTCAAAAACTGCGAAAAAGCTCTAGCTATGGTTTTTAGATCATCTGTACTGGCTTCAGAAAACTCAGCGGCAAGGGTTTCAATGGCTTCGGCATCACCAGTATCAACCCGTTTTCCAAGTTGTCTAATATGTTCAATTTTGTCTAACCAGGCTTCTCCTTCACTGTCAGCAATCACTCTACCCAGAGTGGCTCCCAGCTCTTTAACCTTGTCCCTCAAACCTTGTTGCATGTGTGATTTCTCCTCCAAAGAGACTTTCAATTACTAGTGTAATCTGCTTATCCGAAATTGCTGGCAGTCCATTAAAAAAATTGACTGCGAACGGGAATTCTTAACTCAATATCAAACTCATCACTGGCACCTTCCAGTAAATGATTTTGGTAGTAAATAACATGGCCCGGAATGGGCATGGCCTCATACTGACTTCCGGGCAACCAGTGGTTATACAAATAGTTCCAAACCACTAGAACCTCACCATATTGGCCTTTTGCACGACAACAGAGATGCACACCACCAGGAATATCCATAATGCTGATACCACCACTGCGAAATTGTTTTTTGGGTACCGTCACACAAGCAACATATCGACATTGTTCTCGTGGAACCTGTGCCGGGTTACTGTGATGCAGACCAATCATTTCAAATCCAGATTTGGACAAACCTTTTGCAGTATTCCAATCCAATAATCGTGTCCAAGCTTTTGAAATTGATTTGTCGTAACCTATATGACGCACATAGGCGACTCGCTTAACCCCACACTTTTTAACTTCGATGGAATCAATCAAACCGTTTCTAGGAGTCGCGCTTAGCTCTTTATCATCCGTTGCTTGATATCGGTTTCGCCGCCACTGCCCAGGTGTTACGTCAAACATGTTTTTAAATGCATGAGTAAAAGAAGATAAAGAATGAAAACCGCAATCTTGAGCGACCTCAGCAACAGACGAATCACGATTAAACATAAGCAGGTTTCCTGCCCACTCTAAACGAGTTCGCTTAATGTATTCATGCACTGTTTCTTGAGTGATTTCCTTAAAAATTCGCTGAAAGTGATGTAACGAGTAAAAAGACCTTTCAGCTAAAATGGGAATATCTAATTCTTCACCCAAGTTCGCATGAATATAGTGAAGCGCTTCGTTCACTCTTTCTAAATGCTGTTGCTGTGTTTTACGGGCTTGATTCATAAAAACCAGTTATAGCACATTTCAACAAATTTAATAGCCTAAATCGACAAATTAAAAACCACAATTTGAGGCATGATTTATAACTGATTTATAGTCAAATGATTTGTAACAATGAATGCACAACAAACGTTTTCGAATGCGGCTAATCAAATAGAAAGCTCTTTCATAAGGGATATTTTAAAGGCCACACAATTACCAGGTATGCTTTCTTTTGCGGGTGGCTTGCCTGATCCAAAATTATTTCCAACAGAACAATTACGCGAAGCTTACAAACAAGCAACACAAGAATTTGGAGACCAGTTCTATCAATATGGCGAAACCGCAGGAGTCTCTGAATTAAGGCAATGGATTGCTGAGAATCTTTGTGAAGGTGGAAGCCCCGAACTGGAAAACCTCATGATTACTTCAGGCACTCAGCAAGGGATTGATCTTATTGCGCGCAGTTTAATTAACCCAGGCGATAAAATTCTGGTGGAGTCACCTACTTACTTAGGTGCGTTACAAGTATTTAAAGCCGCTGGTGCAGAACTAATCGAAATAAAATCGGATGCAGATGGCCCCTGCCCTGATCATTTAAAATTTCTACTGAGTAAACACCAGTTTAAGCTTTGCTACTTAATGCCAAATTTTCAAAACCCTACTGGCTTAACCTATCCTCTTAATCGGCGCAAACAACTCACAGATCTGTTAATGCATCAATGCAATTGTTTAATCATTGAAGATGATCCCTATGGTCAACTAAGATACCAAGGTGAACATTTGCCTAGCCTAAGGTCCTTTTTACCTGACCAAGTTTTACGATTAGTTTCTTTCTCAAAAGTTGTTGCTCCAAGCTTAAGGCTAGGATTTATTCTGGGCCCAAAAGACATTCTTGCAACCATGAATAAAATTAAGCAGGTGTCCGATTTACACACTTCCTGTTGCAACCAGTATCAGCTATTAAGTTATTTAAAGTCAGGTCATTTGTCTAAGCATCTTGAGGAAATCAAAAGCTCTTATAATTTGCGTATGAATCACATGACTAAGGGTTTGACAGAAAAGCTCAAGACTCACTTGCAGTTTCAAACCCCACAAGGGGGCATGTTTATTTGGGGAAAAATTAAGGACGGTCAGTCTTGCATGAATCTCGTGAAAGCAGGGCTAAGTAAACAAATCGCCTTTGTACCGGGCGATGCTTTTTTTGCAGTAAAACCTCAGGAACAATTCATTCGATTAAACTTTACCAATGGAAATTGCGAAATGATTGATACTGGCATTCAACGAATGACAGAGTTGTTTGATTCAGTGACTTAAAACCTCAATTACTTAAAACCGCAGTGACTTAAAACGAAAGTAACTTACACTAAAGCAGAGCCTTTAGGTGAGCTGTTTGAATGATCTTTTTTTGAAGAGATAAATAAAGGCTAAGCGCCAAGCAAGGGCAAGTGCTTCACTTTTTTGTAACTCAACCCAAGTCTTAGACAGTGACGAATTGTCTCCTCTGGAAGTGGCTCGTTCAACGCCAATTTGATTTGGCGATTTCCCACTAGTATAAGTTGATCCCCATAGATTTCTCGGAAGGTTTCAACTAACGAAGTGGTACACACAAAGAATATTGAAAAGTGTTGTGGATCTTTATTGTTGTAAGCCATTCGAATTGGGCTGCCGATTGGGCTCGCAAAACTTGGCTCTCCCCATTTCAAGCTTTGCTCAACTTCAGCTATACCCAACTCTTGTGCACTTTCCTGAATCCAGCCTATCAATGTTCTCATCATTATCTGGGCCGATTTCGGGTAAGCCTGGGTTATCTTTTGAATCTCTGGAATCATCATACGCGACTATCCCTTAACCCATTAACGTTTCAGATGTTTGGTACATCATAACCCACCCGACTGTCAGGGAGTGTCAGCAATCTTCTTCTCCTTCAAATAAAAGAATCTAAATAGATAACGGTATAAGGAAGCCTGCATAAATATTTACACTAGTGAGTTTACTTTTCTCTTGACCGAATGAATGTTCGGTATTTAAATACACACATGAAAATTCAATCAGAAAAACGACAAGCAGTGTTAGACGCAACTTTAGAGCTGGTGGCAGAGAACGGCTTACACAACACTCCGATGTCTCAAATCAGCAAGAAGGCCAAGGTCTCAGCTGGTGCTATTTATCACTACTTTGAAAGTAAGGAAGTACTGATTAACCAACTGTACCTTGAGTTAAAAAAAGAAATCGCTCGAGCTACCTTTAAAGATCTTGAATTGGAAAAGTCATACAAGGATCGTTTTATCCTAATATGGCTCAACTCTTATGAGTACTTTGCCAATCGGCCTAATGTGGTGTCATTTATTGAGCAATGCTCAAATTCTCCAGTTCTTACTGAGGAAACCAAACAAGCTGTATTTCAATTTCAAAACACTGCTTTTGATTTCATTCAGCAGGGTATAGACCAAGGGCTGCTGAAGCAGCAAAACATTTTAGTGAGTTTGTCCCTGATGTATGGCGCCATGGTTAGCTTGCTTAAGCTAACTCAGGATGAGTATTCCAATATCACAGATTTGGATAGAGATGCTGCCGCCCAATTCTGCTGGGACGGTTTGAAGAAATAATTTTTAACCGGTGGCTATCCTTATTTTTAGAAGGCCACCAAAAAATTTTGACCCAAAATAGAACGAATGTTCGATCTAACCTAAAAGAGGATAGAAAAGTGTCAGAGAAAAAAATCGCAATAGTCACAGGTGCAAACAACGGGGTGGGTTTTGAAACCACAGCTGGAATGGCCAAAGCCGGATATTCAGTAGTAATGGCCTGTCGAAATCAGTCGAAAGCTAAAGCAGCAAGATTGAGCCTAATAAGGCGCTTACCTGAAGCTGATCTTGAGATCATGGTCTTAGACTTAAGCTCCATGGATTCAATTAAACATTTTGCCAACGCATTTAAAGCCAAACATGACCACCTCAATGTACTGATTAATAATGCTGGCGTGCTGAGTTATCAGAATCAAAAAACCAAAGATGGCTTTGAGATTCAGCTAGGTACAAATCACCTAGGTCATTTCCTGTTGACCGCATTGTTGCTTCAACTCATGCCAGACCAGTCAGAAAGCCGGATAGTTTCCCTAAGCAGTATTGCACATAAACCCGCTAGCATTGATTTCAATGACATTAACCGAAAAAACAATCCTGGCAACATTGCATATGGTCAATCGAAACTCGCGTGTTTGATGTTTGGGTCAGAACTCAATCGCCGTTTACAAAAATCTGGTAAGAAAATAATTTCAGTAAGTGCCCACCCCGGGGGAACAGACTCGGGACTATTTGATGACATGTCTCGCTTGCAATACTTCACTTTAAAAGCGTTGTCACCATTGATTACTCATTCTAACGCAAGCGCGGCCAAACCTAGCTTGATGGCCGCGTTGGATAAAAATATTAATGGCGATGATTATTTAGGCCCACAGGGTTTTATGGATCTAAAGGGCCCTCCAGGAAAAGCTAAACGAAGTGACTATTCAAAACAACAGTCCCCAGCTCGCAGGCTTTGGGAAATATCTGAACAACTCACTAACACACCATTTACCATCTGAGGAGTACCACTATGCAGTTCGTAAAAAAATTGTTGGGCGACAGAACGTTCGATCGCATGATTATGAGCACGGTTAAATAAAGGAATAATCACTATGACATTGGCACTCTATATATTTTTAATGATAGCGAATCTTGGACTATTAGTTTTTGCCTCCTGGTATATACCAAAACGACTTAGTTCTTGGCTAGGATTACAAAAAGCTAGATTTGCGATTATTCCATTTGTCCTTCTTGTATTGGTTGGTGGTTATTCAATGAGCGCCATCGCCACAATAGCAAACCCAGCTCTACTGTTAGTAGCTAAGATTGGTATGCTTTTTCTAGGACTCATGCTCTATTTATTTTTCTTTCTTGTAATATTCGAACTACTTCGTCTTGCCATCAAACTGCCAAATGATATAGCTGCTTGGCTTGTCATTACATTGTCGTTCAGCTCAGTTATTTATGGAGCCATTAACGCTCGGAACTATGAGATTTACGAAGTAGAAATACCCCTCAGCGGTATAACAGACGAAGTGTCCTTTTATCATATTCCAGATGTTCACCTAGGCCCGTTTAGAGGTATCAACACTCTTCAATCCATCATCAATGATATTGAATATCTAGATCCTGACTTTGTGGTAATTAATGGAGACCTAGTTGACGGAGCTGAGGGCCTTGATATAAATATGCTGAGTTTGTTTAATCAGGTTCGCCAGCCAGTCTATTTTACTGGCGGTAATCACGATGAATATGTGGGCATCGAAAAGGTAGAAAAAATTCTAGCTGACAATGGAGTTGAAATTCTCAATAACCAAGTAGTCATCCACAAGGGTGTTCAATTAGTTGGGTTAAATTATATGAATGCTGATGATGATGTTTTCGATGCTCATGCTTCTGAACGTACCGAAACCATAAAATCGGTGCTTAAAGAAATAGACATCAATCAGAATCTACCTATCATCTTTGCACACCACAGCCCTGTGGGTGAAAAATACATGCATGAAGCCGGTGGTGATTTAATGGTAGCAGGCCACACCCATGCAGGTCAGTTTTTTCCCGCTACATTAGTAGCAGGTTTACAATTCAAGTATCTAAAAGGTATATATGACTACGAGGGAATGAAAATCTATGTCTCTCAAGGAATCGGAACCTTCGGGCCTCCCTTAAGGATGGGTACCCAAGGAGAGAGCACAATGATCAAACTGGTTCCAGAAAAATAAATATTTAACCATGTAATCTTAGGGATGTTGATTCCAGTGGGTATTAAAGCTTGGGAGCCTCTTACATACCCCCCCTTAAGATTCAGTCTTTTTGGCAACGATAAACACAGTGTCAGTTTTTTCAGGTTCCCAATATTCTTCTATTTGAAAGCCAGCACGCTTAAAGGACTCGATAAGCGATGCATGGGTAATACGAAAAACCATTGGTAGTAACCCAAGTTTGTTAGCCAAGAAAAAAATGGGTGTAAAAACCATGAACCATGACCTTAAACAGGTAGTACTAGTAACCATAACACCACCAGGCTTAAGCCAACTGCAGGCTTTTTCAATTACAGCGTCCCTATCTTTAATCAAGTGCAACACACTCATTGCCAGCACAGCATCTTTTGTGCTTGAGTCCACCTCCAAATCATCAATACTACTCTGTTCAAAATCCACATTAATCACTCTATTCTTTAAGGATTTCTTTCTGGCTATCTCTATCATTTTTTTAGAGATATCTGCCGCTAGTATGTGAGACACGAACGGAGCGTGTTTTATTGCAGTGGTGCCAGTACCACAACCAATTTCTACCACAGCAGAGTGAGGAGTTAGGTATTGACGGGTTATTTCTAGTTTTCTCTCATAAACCTTCTCACTGGGGACTGGCTTTTTAGAATATGAATTTGCAATTCGATCCCAAAAAACTGTACTTTCAATCATGAGTAGCCTCTTGCTTATCATTCCTTAACACATATCAGACGGCCAGAACCATTCTAAAGTTTAAAAACCTGGCTCAGGAACGCTAATGACCTGAGTGTCCAAGCACTGGGTAAATACACGGATTCTACGTAGGTTTTTCTGACAACTTATCAACCATTAAATATAGCGATGTATACGTCAGTGGTTAGCATTCAGAACCACTTATTTTATAAAGGTCAAGTTTAGTACAGTATTCTGAATAAGTTCGAGAAACAAAGTTAATCAGAGTCTCTTTAATTTAAATAATGCAACTTTTATATGACTGAATAATTTATATAACTAAAAAAGGTAGGGAATATAGCGAGTCTAATTCAAACAGCTAAGTGATTAGTCATTAAGAAGCTCAATTTCCAAAAAGATTTTCAATTCCCTTGAAAACATTCAATCGCAAGAGCGGCAGCGGCAGTTCTGTTAAACACATTAATTTTTTTAAACAATTGCTCTAAGTGTTTATTAATAGTTCTCGGACTTATATCAAGAATTTCAGCGATCTCTCGATTAGTTTTACCCTTAGATAACCACAAAAATACTTCTGCTTCCCTAGACGTAATGGGAAATTTCTCTAGCAAAACTTTCTTTTCATCCACCTGGCTGTCATTGATTACTCTAATTAAATACTCTTGATTACCGCTTAAACCAAGAAAAACACAGGTAATAGCGAACTCAGATGCTCTTATTGAAAAGCGATTATCTTTTTTCTGCCCACGTAATAGCCACTCATGAATGTCGGTATAAAATTTATCAAGATCACCGCTTTCTTTTAATAAGTTCAATTGCTCATCTACTAGGGGCGTAGACCATGCTTTTACGCCGGCTGCTGAAATGGCTAACAGATTTTGACCCGCTGAGTCCAAAGCAATTTGAGCGCTTTCCATTGCTTTAGCATTATTAAGATGAACCTGCATTCTGGCTACTAGTTCTTGTGGATTCACAGGTTTGGTTAAGAAGTCGACTCCGCCTGCATCAAACCCTTTTACGATACTCTCGGTGTCACTTAACCCAGTCATAAAAATAATAGGAACATTTTTGAGTTCTGGAATATCTCTTAAATGACTACAGGTTTCAAAACCATCCATCCCTGGCATTAAGGCATCAAGCAAAATCACCTCAGGCCTCATTTTTGATGCTATCGTAATGGCCTGCTTCCCTTCTAAAGCAACTAATGCAGTCATACCTGCTTTTTCCAAAGCATGATTAATCATGCCCAAAGCATCTGGGGAATCATCCACTACTAGTATTAAATGTGATTTTTCTTCAACCATTTTCAACCACACTTACCATGTCTACAATCTCTGTTAATCTTACTGCTTGAATGTTTTGTTTTAACCGGCTGATAAATTCCTCGCTCGCAGCTTGGTTTTCAGTTAGCTCATCTGCAATTAAACGTAAACCATTTAAATGGCCTATTTCTGCTTGCGCAGCAATCTGCTTACAAATGGAGGGCTCGGGCAATTCTGAGTCCGACACTGCTATCAAATCTGGGTTATGAATGATTTCAGGATCATAATTCCAACTAATGTTGAGATACTTGGACAAACGACCTAAAAGAGAATTTAATTTAATGGGCTTATAAAGATAATCGTCAAAATTGTGTAGCGATGTTTCTCTATCTAGATCCTGTGAAGCATTGGCAGAGATTATTACGATGGGAATGTTCCCCATTTTCGACTTAATTACTTTGGATAACTCGATTCCATTCATTCCTGGCATTTGAATATCAATGAGAAAAATATTCGGCTTAAATGAATTCAACATCGACAAGCAGGATCGACTGTCCTCGGCTTCCACTACATAAAAACCTAAGGGAGAAAGTAAATCGCTAATTAAACGGCGATGGGCAGGCTCGTCATCAACCACCATGACAGATAACCTTGGCCCAGAATAACCATATATATGTTTGGGCTTAATTTCTTTGGTTGTAGCAACTACTTGAGACAGCATTAACCATACTTTAAAGGACACCCCCCCTTCTGGATTGTTTTTAACTTCTAAATCACCGCCCATAATATCAACCAGTAACCGAGTAATAGTAAGGCCTAACCCTGTCCCACTCACTGCTGGTGAGTCGGGATTTCTCAATCTCTCAAAGGGTCGAAAGATTCGCTCCATTTCTTTTTCGGGAATACCAATTCCTGTATCAATTATCGAAAACTCAGCCACTTGGTTTTTATATTTGATAGAAAAAGTCACCTTGCCTTGGGCTGTATATTTCACAGCATTTGATAGTAGGTTAATTAGAATTTGTCTAAGCCGTTTTTCATCACTAACTACTAAATCAGGTAGTTGGCTATTACATTGATAACTAAACTCTAACCCTTTTGCTTCGGCCTGTAGCCTAAACATCTTTTCCAGTTGTGCAAGCATGCTGCTAATTCGGATTCTATTTTTCTGAATATCTAAACGCCCGGCTTCAATATTTGAAATATCTAACAGCCCCTCTATCAAATCAGAAAGATGCTCACCACTTCGTTTAACAACCGAGATTTGCTCTCTAAAGTGTTCAGGTAGTTCTTCGTCCATCTCCATCAATTGGGCGTAACCGAGCATGGTATTCAGTGGGGTTCTTAACTCATGACTGATGCCTGTTAAATACCGACTTTTTGCATTATTAGCTGCTTCCGCTAACTCTTTTGCTTCTTGTAATTGTTTATCCGTTTCTTCGTGAGCAATAATTTCTTCTTTCAATCGTTGCGTTTGAGTTTCGGACTCTTCTTGGGCGACGATTCTACTTTCATGGGCTAAAACGAATAGCCATGAAATAACGCCAGCAACAATCATTAAGATGAAAAAAACTTTCCAAAGTGCTGAAGCCAGAATAGCGTTTGTCACTATATCTGGTGTTTTGATATTGCTATAAATAAGCGCCAGAAGTAAACCAGTGACAACAGACACAACTGTAATCAGAACAATAAAATTTAAGAACCTTAGGTTGATATAAGAAGCAATCTTTGTAGGAAAAAACTGTTTGAGTAAATCAACAATTTGACCACTTAGTTTATCAGATGGTTTGCAACTGTCCTGGCATCTGGAGTCCAAGGAACAGCATAATGAGCAAATATAACCTTGATATGCAGGGCAATGAGCTAAGTCTTCAACTTCGTAATGATTTTCGCAAACAGTGCATTGGGCAGTTTCTACATTAGGGTTAAAAATAAACGGCTGTCGTGCAAGATAATATCTCCCCTTTGTAAGCCAAGCGATACAAGGCGCAACAACAAACACAGTAGCTAGCGCGATAAAGTGAGAAAGTGCGTGGGCATAAATCCCGAACCAGTCTAAATAACTTAAGATTCCGATTGCGCTACCAATAACCATTGCACCCACACCTACTGGGTTGATACCAAACAGGTGTGCTCTTTTATATTCAATATGTTTCGGGCTCAAACCCAATGGCTTATTGATTACTAAGTCAGCCACCAAAGCACCTACCCAACTCACTGCCACAATCGCATAAACACTTAATGTGCTTTCGAAGGTTTGATAAATTCCCAACTCCATTAACAGCAACGCAATACAGACGTTAAAAACCAACCAAACGACCCTACCGGGGTGACTATGGGTCAATCGAGAAAAAAAGTTGGACCAAGCAATTGAACCAGCATAGGCATTAGTTACGTTAATTTTTAGCTGACACAGCACCACAAAAATGCCAGCAATAATCAGCGCCAAGTGTTGGTTGCCAATAAAATATTCAAACACTTTTGAATACATGATGGTTGGGTCACTGGCTTCTATTAATGAAGCGCCATGGTTAATCGCCATAACAGCTAGGAAAGAACCAATCAATATTTTAACAGCACCTACTATTATCCAGCCGGGCCCGGCTGAGATCATAGCGACCCACCAACTAAGCTTATTGTTTTCTTGCTTTTCTGGCAAAAACCTTAAGAAATCTACTTGCTCGCCAATCTGAGCAACTAGCGCAAACATAACCGAAGCTGCAGCACCAAAAAGAATAATATTAAAGCCTGAAGCTTCTTCTTTTAGCCCGGTGTAGTTACTCCATTCTGATGCCAAGCCCTCATCATTGAATAACAAAACTAAAAATGGCAGCAACTGCAAAACAATCCAAAGTGGCTGACTCCAAAGCTGAAACCGACTTATAAAAGTAATGCCATGAAACACCATTGGAATGACTACAACTGAACTCACCACATAGCCAATTGCTAAGGGGAGTCCGAATACTAACTCTAAAGCCTTTGCCATAATGGCCGCTTCAAGTGCGAAAAAAATAAAAGTGAATGAAGAGTAAATAAGAGAGGTTGCGGTAGATCCCAGATATCCAAAACCTGCACCACGTGTGAGCAAATCAATGTCTACGCCATATTTTGCGGCATAGAAGCATATGGGTAGCCCAGCCAAGAATATAATTATTGAGACAACTGTCACAGCCCATAGGGTGTTTTCAAAACCATAGTTTATGGTGATCGCTGCGCCAATGGCTTCCAGTGCTAGGAAAGAAATAGCACCTAACGCAGTATTGGCCACTCGACTAAGTGACCACTTTCGGGATTTTTTTGCGGTAAACCGCAGAGCATAGTCTTCTAGTGTTTGGTTATTTACCCACTGATTGTACTTTCTACGTATTCTAAAAATTTCTTGTTTAGCCGACATCAGAATTCCTTAGCCCAGTGAGCTAATGCAAATTGCATTGATTTGTAGTGTTGCGAAAACCAAGCCATTCATTTGCACCATTTACTATTTGCAACTAAGGAAAAGTTCGACAACAGCTCACTGCGTGTGGCCGACAATTTAGGCGGTAACGAGAAAATTTAGCATTTAATCTGGCCTAAACCCCTAGCAGAGAAGGAGTCGAACCATAATTAACGTGCTTTGACTTGAGCCTTTAGGAAAGGCTTCTTAATTGTGCTCAATTTTAACTTAACGCAAAACCTACACATATGCGTCAAATGACGTATTTGAATAGAGCTAACGACTAATATCGAATTGTTAAAATTTCTATGAATATTTCTCTCGAGTTTTCATGGGGAAAGCTAATCATCGAGGGGAACCAAACAATGATTTTTCAAAAATCCATATCAAGAGTTTTCAAGCTGACTGCTATAGCTGGGTTGGCTTTAGGAATGAACAGCACATTTGCAGAAGTGAATACCACAGGCCTTGCGGTCACGGACGATACCGTAACTGTCGGTATTCTACACTCGGTTACCGGCACCATGGCCATTAGTGAAACAGGATCGGTGCAAGCTGAAAAGCTGGCAATTAAGCAAATCAACGAAATGGGTGGCGTATTAGGTCGCCAGATTGAATACATTCAAGAAGACGGCGCCAGCGATTGGCCTACTTTCGCTGAAAAATCTAAAAAGTTGCTGGTAAACGATAAAGTAGCAGCAGTGTTCGGATGCTGGACCTCGGCTTCCCGTAAAGCAGTTCTACCCGTATTTGAACAGTATAACGGAATGCTTTACTACCCCACTTTTTACGAAGGGTTGGAGCAGTCTCCTAATGTTATTTATACAGGCCAAGAAGCGACACAACAAATACTTGCAGGAATTGATTGGGTAGCAAAAGAGAAGGATGCAAAAACATTTTATCTGTTGGGCTCAGACTACATTTGGCCAAGAACATCCAACAAGATTGCTCGTAAGCACATTGAAAAATTAGGTTTGAAAGTAGTTGGTGAGGAGTACTACCCCCTAGGTCATACCCAATTTAACTCTGTGATTAATAAGATCAAACTGAAAAAGCCTGATGTCATTTACGCTATTGTAGTTGGTGGCTCAAACGTGGCCTTTTATAAACAGTTGAAAGCCGCTGGTATTGATTTAACAGACGACAAATACACCTTATTGACCATTTCTGTTACGGAAGACGAAATCCTAGGCATTGGTGGCGAAAATATCGAAGGCGCATACGCAGCGATGAAATACTTCCAGTCATTGGATAATCCAAATAACAAATCGTTCGTTGAAGCATTCAAAGAAGAATACGGTGAAGACATTGTAATCGGCGACGTGACACAAGCCGCTTATCTCGGTCCTTGGTTATGGAAAGCGGCCGTTGAAAAAGCAGGCTCTTTTGATATTGATAAAGTTCGAGCTGCGTCACCCGGTATTGAGTTAACTACTGCTCCAGAGGGTTACGTTAAAGTTCATGAAAACCACCACCTTTGGTCTAAAACACGAATTGGTCTAGCCAAACGTGACGGTCAATACGATGTCATTTATGAAACAGAAGGCTTAATGGAACCAGACCCATTCCCTAAGGGTTATCAGTAAACAGTAAAACCTTGCTATGCACTTGAGGGTTCGTTTGAACCCTCCTTTTTTAACTCTGCTAGTTGCAGTAATACCGGTACGAGGTTGTCACCATGTTTTCTGATTATTCATCAACAGAACTTATTTCAATTTTTGCAATGCAGGGATTCGCTGGCTTAATTTTATTCTCTGTTTTTGTTCTTATGGCACTAGGGTTAGCAATTATTTTTGGACAAATGGGTGTAATTAATATGGCCCATGGCGAATTCATGATCCTAGGTGCTTACGTTACTTTTTTGATATCAAATCTATTCGCGGATTTCATGCCTGCTATTTTTAGCATCTACTTTTTTATTGCAATGATTGTTGCTTTTTTTGTTTGTGGAGCAGTAGGGGCTTTTGTGGAATGGTCAATCATACGTCATTTATATCGTCGTCCCTTAGACACTCTTTTAGCAACCTGGGGCTTAAGTTTAATACTCCAGCAGTTATATCGTACGGTCTTTGGTGCTAGGGAAGTGGGTGTAACCATTCCTGATTGGATGATGGGCTCCATTCCGCTAACAGACATTATTGAGATTCCGTTGAACGGTGTTTTCGTTATGTGTCTGACTTTAATTATTACGCTAGCAGTGTACTTCTTAATGTTTAAATCCCGATTTGGCGGTCAAGTTAGAGCAGTGGTTCAAAACCGACCAATGGCTGGTGCAGTCGGTATTAACACAGAAAAAGTCGACCGCATTACCTTTGCATTAGGCTGTGGTATTGCAGGAATTGCTGGCAGTGCCTTTACTATGATCGGTTCTACTGGCCCAACGTCGGGGCAGCTCTACATTGTTGATACTTTCTTAGTTGTGGTATTTGGTGGCGCCGCTAGTTTATTAGGCACCATCGCATCAGCGTTCACGATTTCTCAAGCTCAGTCCACCATGGAATTTTTCTTAAGTGGTTCGATGTCAAAAGTACTCACGCTATTAACTGTCGTCATTATTTTAATGATCAGACCTCAGGGTTTGTTCGCATTAAAACTGCGTAAATAACAGGAGTCTGAAATGTCATTACAGAATTTTAAATCGGTTTTTCCGAAAACAGATATTTATTACTTCGCGATTCTTGCGGTTGTGATTGTTGTCATCATGCCACTATCAATGGATATTTTTCGACTTAACCTTGTTGGTAAATATTTAACCTATGCATTTGTAGCCTTAGGATTAGTTTTATGTTGGGGCTATGGCGGAATTTTAAGTTTAGGACAGGGTGTGTTTTTTGGCCTTGGTGGGTACTGCATGGCCATGTTTCTTAAGCTGGAAGCATCCGACCCTGAAAGTACTAAAATCCAATCAACACCAGGTATTCCAGATTTTATGGACTGGAACCAAATAACAGAATTACCCTGGTTTTGGGAACCATTCTATAACCTTCCTTTCGCACTCATCGCGGTATTGGTTGTACCCACCATATTTGCTTACATTGTGGGCGTTGCCATGTTCAAAAGACGAGTGGGCGGCGTTTACTTCGCCATTATCACTCAAGCCTTGGCCTCTATTCTGACCATACTAATTATTGGACAACAAGGTTATACCGGTGGTGTTAATGGCATAACTGACTTACGAACATTATTAGGCTGGGATATCAGAACCGACAGTGCAAAATACATATTGTATTTCGTGAATGCCGGTCTTTTGTTTACTTGCCTGGTCATTGCCCAAGTCGTTAGAAAAAGTAAATTAGGTCGCCTTCTTGTCGCCATGCGGGACCAAGAAGATAGAGTGCGATTTTCCGGATACGATGTTTCAAATTTTAAAATTTTTATCTTCTGTTTAGGTGCTGCCTTCGCCGCTATCGGTGGCGCTATGTTTACTTTGCAAGTGGGTTTTATGTCACCTTCTTTTGTCGGCATTGTGCCTTCCATTGAAATGGTAATTTTCTGTGCCGTTGGTGGTCGCCTATCTATCTTCGGCGCAGTCTATGGAACCTTGTTAGTCAACTGGGCCAAAACCACATTCTCTGAATCTTTCCCTGAACTTTGGTTATTCGCCATGGGCGCATTATTCATCGCTGTGGTGATGGCATTTCCAAATGGTTTGGCAGGGATTTATAAAACCCATGCTCAACCTTTCATTAAAAAGATTCCAAAACTTATTAAAGAACTGGCAGAGCCAAGGGCTCATGTTAAATCGGGGGCTCAATAATGGCTAACAAAGACTTTTTACTAGCGGTTGAAGGTTTAACTGTTTCATTTGATGGTTTTAAGGCAGTAAATGATTTGTCTTTCTATGTAGAGGAAGAAGAGATCCGAGTCATTATCGGCCCTAATGGTGCGGGTAAGACGACAGTACTAGATCTCATTTGCGGCAAAACGAAATCAACCTCCGGCTCTATTAAGTTTAGAGGAAAAGAACTCACTAAACTCAATGAACATTCCATTGTACATGCCGGTGTTGGGCGTAAATTTCAAAACCCATCAATCTACGAAGACTTAACGGTCTTTGAAAACTTAGAGCTGTCTTTTCCCCGTGGAAGAAATGTTTTTGGGGCTCTTGCCTTCAAACGCGATGCGGAAGTGATGGCAGCAGTTGAAGAAGTAGCAGACACCATTTTTCTAACAGAATTTCTTGGCACAACAGCAGGCTTACTCAGTCATGGACAAAAGCAATGGTTAGAAATAGGCATGTTGCTCATTCAAAAACCTGACCTGCTTATGCTTGACGAGCCAGTTGCTGGCATGTCAGTAGCTGAACGAAAACAAACAGCTGAGCTACTCAATAGAATCACAAAAGGCAGAGCTGTGATTGTAATTGAACACGACATGCAATTTGTGGAAGACATTGCTCATCGAGTCACTGTGATGCATCAAGGAAAAACACTTTCTGAAGGCTCTATGGAACGCGTAAAAAACGATCCAAAAGTTGTTGAAGTTTACTTAGGTCACTAGGAGATCATTATGCTTTCTATTTCAGATTACTCAGTGGCTTATGGTCAAAGTGAAGTCATACACAATATGAATCTTGACATTAAGGAAAATGAAATTGTAGCCATTCTCGGTCGCAATGGTATGGGTAAAACCACCTTAATGAAAAGTCTGATGGGAATGATTCCCAGCAAATCTGGTTCAGTCAAACTCGAAGACACTGAAATTGCAGACAAGAAAAGTCATGAGCGTGTGAGTGAAGGGGTGGCTTTTGTACCTCAGGGTCGAATGATTTTTTCTTCGATGACTGTAAAAGAGAATATCGAAACTGGACTTACGACAGTTAAGGATCAAAAAATTCCCGAAGACCTTTATGAAATGTTTCCCGTTCTTGAAGAAATGAAGGCACGTAAAGGTGGAAATCTTTCGGGTGGTCAACAACAGCAGCTTGCAATTGCTCGGGCCCTGGCTAGCCAACCCAAAATGCTGTTGTTGGATGAACCCACAGAAGGAATACAGCCATCCATTATCAAAGAGATGGCACAAACTCTAAAAAAAATAAGAGACGAACGAAATCTTTCAATAGTTGTTTCGGAGCAGGTGCTGAGCTTTGCTCTGGATATTGCCGATCGAATTTTAGTAATTGAAAAAGGAGTGATTGTTAAAGAGGAACTTCGTGAATCTGTGGATCAAGAGCAGATTGCAGCCTACTTGGCGGTATAACCCATTATAACGAGGAGCGACAAATGACTGAGACCATAATTAAAATAGATCTAAACTCATCGCCCTACGATAATGAAAGCATTCATAATCGTTGGCATCCAGATATTCCCATGGCCGCAATGGTTAAACCTGGGGATGATTTTAAAATCGAATGTTACGACTGGACAGGAGGACAAATTGCGAATGACGACGATGCCGCTGATGTCCGAGATGTTGATCTATCCCAAGTGCATTTTTTATCTGGGCCAGTGGGAGTGGAAGGCGCAGAACCTGGCGATCTATTAGTCGTAGATATTTTAGACATTGGGACTTTTGACGAAAGCTTGTGGGGATTCAATGGCTTTTTCTCTAAGAAAAATGGCGGTGGCTTTCTAACGGAACATTTTCCTGAAGCTCAAAAATCTATTTGGGATATCAATGGCATGTTCACCAAATCCCGACATGTACCTGGTGTAGAGTATGCGGGTCTTATCCATCCTGGGCTGATCGGATGCTTACCATCAAAAGAAATGTTGGAAGAATGGAATACTCGTGAAAAAGCACTTTACGAAACCGAGCCCGATCGGGTGCCTGCATTAGCAACTTTGCCTTATGCGGACACCGCTCATATGGGTAAACTCCAGGGCGAAGAAAAAGCAGCGGCTGCTGCCGAGGGTGCTCGAACCGTTCCTCCAAGAGAACATGGAGGCAATTGTGATATTAAAGATCTTTCACGAGGGTCAAAAGTTTATTTTCCGGTTTATGTTAAAGACGCTGGCCTTTCAATGGGTGACTTACACTTTAGCCAAGGCGATGGAGAAATTACCTTCTGTGGTGCCATTGAAATGGCTGGATGGATTCACCTTAGGGTAAACCTCATTAAAGGTGGGATGGAAAAATATGGAATCAAAAATCCCATTTTTAAACCCAGTCCAATCACACCTAAATACGATGACTATCTTATCTTTGAAGGTATATCAGTCGATGAACAAGGCACTCAACATTATTTAGATGTTCATATTGCCTATCGCCAAGCTTGCCTAAATGCCATCAATTATTTGGAAAAGTTCGGCTACACCAGAGCTCAAGCCTATGCCATTTTAGGGACAGCGCCGGTTCAAGGCCATATCAGCGGAGTGGTGGATATTCCTAACGCATGCGCAACCTTGTGGCTACCAACTGACATTTTTGAGTTTGACGTGCAGCCAGGTTCTGATGGGCCCACTCAATACCTGGATGGGTCAATAGATGTGCCGCTAGCACCAGATAAAGACTAAATAGTGAGTCTCATAAATGTGAAAACAGGGTCATGGAAATGACCCTCCCATTAATAAAGTATGTTGGAGAAAAAATGCCAGTCTACGATTACAAGTGCAAACACCACGGAATGTTTCATGAGCTTGCGACCATAGAAGATAGCGGAAAACCTCAGGCCTGCCCTGAATGCGGAGAGTTATCACCCAGAATAATTATGATACCTCCCGAACTTCTAACCATGGATAAAGATAAAAAACACGCTCATGAAGTGAACGAACGAAACCAACATGAGCCAACCTTCTCAACCAAAGAACGAAGGGAACTTGACCATGAACATTCAAGTGGATGTGGATGCGCTAGAGAAAAAAGCAAGTCAAAGCTAATGTATACAGCCAATGGCGAAAAAATGTTCCCATCCATGCGACCTTGGATGATCAGTCATTAGAATGATGACCAAAGGGCCATTCATCAATGTGTTTGGCCTTTCTCCGAAACCTATCAAATACTCTGAGAAATCTGTTTCCCATTAATACTCCAAATTACTCAATTCTTTTAATACAAATACTAAGTTTGTAAAAGCACCAATACTTAATTAACAATTCCATAAAAAGTGAGTAGAGTGGCCTGACTAGTTAGGTAATACCCGCGAATAAAAACAACAACAAGTGACAGAGTGCGGAAAATGCGAAACGAATCATTTGCCATTGCAGTGGCCTTCTGTGCCACTTTATCTATACAGAGCCATAGTGAAGAACTCATTATTGGAGATGAACGAGCGGTGACCAGGCACCTATCGTTAACAGAATTACAAACTCTTGATAAAGACCAAATTAATCAACACGGGCGTATGCTATTTGATGCTAAGTTCACGATTCTAGACGGAGCAGGCAGACCAGCAGCTACTTCGGCAGAAGTCCCTGTGAAAAGACGCCCTGGTAATACTCCGGCATTTTTTAGAACGGCCGGGCCAGATTCAAATGCTTGCAATGGTTGCCACAACCAACCTTCTTCTGGAGGTGCTGGCGAGTTCGTAGTGAATGTATTTTCAGCGGAAGGGGTGGTTAACCATGAATTCGATACATTAGAGCCTCAATTCTCTAATGAGCGAGGTACACCTCATTTACATGGCAGTGGGTTTGTAGAATTACTAGCAAGAGAAATAACTGCTGATCTACATAATATTCGACACAAGGCTTTGGCCGATTCGCAGGAAAAAAAAAAATCCATTAAGGTTCCATTAGTTAGTAAAGATATTAAATTTGGCACTCTCACGGTTCACTCAGATGGCTTTATTGATACCAGTAAAATTTCTGGCATAGACCCTGATTTAATCGTCCGTCCATTTAGTCAAAAAGGCGTATTCACGTCACTCCGACAATTCAGTATTAACGCAATGAATGCTCACCACGGTATTCAAAGTAATGAGCGTTGGGGAGTTCAATGGACTCATACAAATGACTTTGATGAAGACGGGTTTGATTCTGAAATCACGTCTGGCGATTTATCTGCACTGGTGATGTTTCAAGCCACCCTCCCCCTTCCTGTGCAGATATTTCCAAAGCAAAAACTATTGCGGTCGGCAGTGAAAGAAGGAGAATTACTCTTCAGCCAAGTGGGTTGTAATACCTGCCACATAAAACAGTTACCTCTCACCTCGCTCAGTTTTTCAGAACCCGGCCCTTACAATGCGGCTGGCAATTTAAGAGCGTCAGATGAATCGTATCAATTTGAATTCGCTCTCTCTAAGTCTGGCCTAAAAAAAGATAGCAACGGTCATTGGCTGATCCCAGTGTTTTCAGATTTTAAACGACATGTTATTGCAGACGCAGAAAAACCTCACTTTGGAAATGAGCGATTGAGTCAACGATTCATTCCCAATCAAGTATTCTTAACAGCGCGACTTTGGGGAGTCGGTAGTACCGCCCCTTATGGACATAGAGGAGACATTTCAACTTTAAAGGAAACTATTCTCCATCATGGTGGAGAAGCAAGAACTTCAAGGTTAGCCTTCGAATCCTTAACTGATTTAGAACAACGAAAAGTTGTAGAGTTTCTTAAGTCACTTCAGCTTACAAAGTTGGAGAACAGCCTATGAATAGACCTACTTTAACTAGCGCTCTTTTTATTACTTGTTTTGCTTTAAATGCTACTGCCATCAGCCCACCTAACATGAAAGAGGAAACTGATACATCAGGTATAGAGCAACAATATACTGGTGGTTGGGAATACTTTGTTGGAGGTGGCGTAGCCTCTTTCGACTGTAATGGCGATCGCTACCCTGAATTATATTTCGCTGGTGGCTCATCATCGGCAAATCTTTTCATTAATCGAAGTCAACATTCAGGAAAACTGACTTTTGAAAAAAAACAAGACTCTATACTTGCTCTCGAATCTGTCACTGGAGCATACCCCATTGATATCAACAGTGACGGCGTTTTGGATTTAGTCGTGTTAAGACTTGGCGAAAATTATCTGTTTAAGGGTTTAGGAAATTGTGAATTTAAACAAGCCAACAAAGAATGGAATTTTGATGGTGGCTCCGCTTGGTCCACTGCTTTTGCTGCGACCTGGGAAAAAGATAAAGATCACCCAACGCTAGCAATTGGAAACTATGTAGATCGCTCACAGCCGGGTGCGCCATTTGGTACCTGCCACAATACGGATCTTTATCGCCCTACTAACACAGATTTCTACCTTAACTCTGAGCAGCTAACACCAGGGTATTGTGCGCTCAGTATGGTATTCACGGATTGGAGCCGTAATGGTACAGCAGATCTCAGGATTGCAAACGACCGACAATATTATCGTGGCGGACATGAACAGCTATGGGATATGTCACAAGTCGTTCCAAAAGAATATACCGAAGAAGATGGCTGGCGCAGACTTAAACTATGGGGAATGGGCATTGCCGCTACAGACCTAACGGGAGATGGTCGCAACGAATATTTTGTTACCAGTATGGCGGATAATAAATTACGAACACTTGCTAGCCGGAATGAACCAACATTTGAGGATATTGCTTTTGCAAAAGGTGTTACTGCACACCGCCCCTTTATTGGCGATTCAGTATTGCCATCAACGGCTTGGCATGCCCAATTTGACGACGTCAACAACGACAGTTTTATCGATTTATTTGTTGTTAAAGGTAATGTCGAAGCAATGACAGACTTTGCTCTTGAAGACCCCAATAATTTGTTTCTCGGCACACCTGGAGGACAGTTTTTCGAGGCAGCGGATAAAGCCAATATGATCAGTTTTCATCGAGGCCGTGGTGGCAGCTTAGTCGACTTGAATCTTGATGGCTTATTAGATGCAGTTATCGTGAATCGAGAAGAAAACATTCAGGTTTGGCGAAACCTTGGCCAGGGTAATCAGAAACCCGCTGCCATGGGAAATTGGGTGGCGTTACAACTTCATCAAAATCTAATCAATCAACATGCGGTTGGTTCCTGGATTGAAGTTAGAATCGCCGATAGAACTCAAACGCGAGAGGTAATAGTCGGCGGTGGCCATGTTAGCGGTAATGCCACATGGCATCATTTTGGAATTGGAGTGGCCGAAAGAGCCATTGCGCGAGTGCAATGGCCCGACGGCGAATGGAGCCCTTGGATTAGATTATTTGCGAATCAACATGCAAGAATTACCAAAGGTAAATCTGTCGCAGATATATGGTTACCTGCGGCAAGTGCCAAACAATAATAGGAAGTAACAGGAAGAATCACAATGAGTTGCGCAGTCACAGATTTACTGGAGTCAATAGCCATACTGTCTCCTTACCCAGACACTGCATTCTCATGGAATGGCCCTATCAACATTGATGAGGTACCTCCAGAGCTAACCCAAGTCAGTAACACCGAATTGATTTCTCAGTTATCGGAATTTCTTTGGGTATGCTTTGGCTCTCATGGTCAGAAGCCCAAACAATCAGCCAAAGCCGATGAATTCTATTCTTACTTAAACCGAGAGTATGGAAAGTTTAAAGCCAGTTCTTCTCTGCATAGAGAAAAAACTTTTATAAAATTAAAATTATTAATGGCCAGTGATGATAGAAATTTTTATTTAGCTATCACCTGTAAAACCGGATAGCGATTAATGTGTCTAAAAATGTCATAGAGAATCTTTGTTCCTAATTATGCAAAACTGAATAAGAAATTAAGCTGTTTTAACAAAGCTAGAAAAATACTTTCTCTCAAACTCTTCAATAGGAACTGGAACTGAAAAATAATAGCCTTGAAATTTTTCACATCCCATTTCGGCAAGCTTATCGAGCTGTTGTTTGTTTTCAACACCTTCTGCCACTACCGTTATGTTCAATGCATCCCCAAGGGCTATGACCGATTCACAAATACCTACGTCTGTTCTGTTATAGGTCACGGCATCAATAAAGCATCTATCTATTTTGATATTATCAACCTGATATTTCCTCAAGTATGCCAATGACGAATAGCCAGTCCCAAAATCATCCAAGCTGATTTTAACGCCAATGCTTCGAAGATCATGCACAAACTTCTGTGCTTGTTCACTATTAGCCATGAGCGTATTCTCAGTTATTTCCACCACCAATTTGGTGGTATCGTAATCCACACTCAGCAACTGATTCATCAACAGAGACAGGGTTTCGGGGTTACCTATTTGTTTTGGCGAAATATTAATAGACAGGCTTAGACTGATACCCATGGAGTGCCACCGCGACAGCAAACGAATTGCTTTTTGAATGACGATTTGACCTAACTCCTGAATAAAGCCAGACTCTTCAGCCACTGGAATGAAATCACCGGGTGAAATTAATCCATCGGTTGGATGAATCCAACGCAACAAGGCTTCACATGAAATGGGTTTACCCGCTGCATTCACAATTGGTTGTAAATACAATTGAAATTGATCTTCCGTCGAAAGCCGCATTTCAGAATCTAGCATTAAATTTCTAATGGCTTGGTCATTCATGTCCGCGGTATAAAAAGCGAATTGATTTTTGCCTTGAGACTTTGCCCTATACATGGCAGTGTCGGCACAACGAATGAGGTTTTCGTAATCCTTAGCATCACTTGGGTATTTAGCAATACCAATACTTCCAGATATATGACTGAAATGATTATCCAAGAGCTTAATGCGATTTGATAACAGTTGATTTAATTTCTTAACCAGTTGTCCTACCTTGCCTTCAGAAATATTTCCTTCAAGCATAATCGCAAACTCATCTCCACCGATTCTTGCCATTAGGTCGGTGGTTCGAAAACTTTTTCTGAGAATTTTGGCCACTTGAATTAACAGGTTATCTCCCGCTGTGTGGCCCAGTGTGTCGTTAATTCGTTTGAAGTCATCAAGATCGACAAACACTAAGAAAAGTTGCCCATCATTTCTTTCAGCATTTTCAATGGCTCTTTCAATTCGCTCTTTAAAGTGAGCTCTATTAGGCAAGTTTGTTAAATCGTCAAAGTTAGCCTGCTTCCATATTTTGTCTTCATCATATTTTTGTTTGGTAATATCAGAAAAAATAACAATAAAGTACTTCTTACCGTCTAATTGAATCCTGTTGACCATAAGCCACGCAAGATAGGAATTACTCCTTCCAAGCCCTCCGAATTCACCTTCCCAACTGCCTCGTGTATCTGCCATCTCCAAAATGTCATTAAACGTAGTGTTCGCCCAGGTATCGCGAAAGAACTTACCAATAAACTTTTCCGAGGCTTGGTCGAATCGGTAGTCGGTGAGTCGGGTGAATGCTTGGTTTACTCTCAACACTTTGCCAACCGAGTCGACAATGGCCGTGGATTCCATAGATCTATCAAATACGTTTGCCGAAATCTTCAGTTCATGATTCTTTTCCGCAATATCTACTGTTTGGTCATTGATGGTATTTTTTAACGCATCAACGTTGAGTCGTTGCAGTTCATGGGAGCGCTGGTCACGATCCAGTAATTCATTAAAAGTGCTAACAAATTTTCCCATTTCATCAGATCTATGATGATCCACTCGAACTTCATTATTTCCCTTTTTATATTCATTAATCGCCTTGGAGATTTTAACTATCGGCTTGGTTATCCTTTGGTCAAGCAATCGCCAAATAAGCAACATGGCAATGGCAATAAAGAATACTAATAAACAAACTGACTGTATGAGCTTCTGTTTTATTAAGCTGACTTGCTTAGAAAAACGTTCTTGTTCGATGGAAGATAGAGCGTTGGTAACATCTAGCAGTAATTTTTGAATGGCATTGGTTCGTTGTATAAATAATTGGGTACTCGAAGAGCTGGGAGTTCCGCTGGGGTCAAGCAGTTGCTTTTGGGATTGCCATAACAGATCAAGGCTGTCTTTGAGCCCACTGTAAGGAACATACAAGTCATTTTGCATATATTCACTGGCTCCCATTTGATTAATTAAACCATCAACCATGGTTTTATGGGACAGTGCTTTTTCTAGGTAGAATTTATAAAAGTCTGGGTCAGAAAAATGAGTTACCGCTAATTCGGTGTCTTTCTGGAACTCAATCAATTGCAGATTAATTTCTGTTAGCGCAGTCGCTACTTTTTTTAAGTTCTGATATTTAGTTGTACCCTCCTCCAATGAATTGGAAAACCCAGAGATAACGCCTACCTGAGACAGTGTGAGACTACCTACAATCACGAGCAGCGCTAGTGCAAGTTGAATACGCAAATTCATGGCAGATTCGAAGAACTCAGCCTAGTAAGGTTTATAAAGGTTTTCAGAATTGTAGGCGAAAATAGTAAGCATAATAGCCTTACTAATTTAAGGCCCTTTTCAGCGACTAACACGGCGTACCTAAGAGTAACTAATGTCTTTTAACACTAGCCCAACATGAACTGTTTTGCTTTTCGCAGGAGTGATTTTTTGTAAGATATTTCCTACAGACACAAGATCCAATATCTTACATCAATGGTGTCAGATCAACTATTTTGCTTTTTTACCGGTTCAATACAATACACCACGTGCTCAGGAAGAGTTACACGGACAGACATCACGGCAGGATGCTCAAACAACTGGAAGTTCTAAAGGCAGGAAGCCACCCAGTCACAAGGACGTGACAAGATTTGATACTCATTAGCTTCAACCCTCCTATTTTAGCCCTCATATTGTTTCCATTACACTAAATACGCTTACATGATCACCACATATTTACGGCGAACAAAAAATACCAAAAACGCAATTCAGAATATTTTTACAATTCATATAGTTTTGTAAGGATTGAACCGGTGGTGGAGTGAGCCGCTAGACTACCGATGAATTAGCGGCTCTGAATGGCGTTAGGCCATGATGATCATACTCAGAACATCATCTTTAGTGACTTCGGAAATCTTTCTTGTGCCAATGACTTTACCGGCTTTCATAACACAGATCCGATCGCAGAGATCGAAAATGTCATGAATGTCATGGCTAATAAGAAATATCCCGAGATTGTCTTTTTTAAGTTGTTGAATCAGATCAGCAACTGCAGCGGTTTCCTGCATGCCTAGGGCAGCTGTTGGCTCGTCCATTATGAGTATCTTGGCGTCAAAGTAGATAGCTCTTCCAATAGCCACTGACTGTCTTTGTCCTCCAGACAGGGCACCCACTTCAGTTTTTATATTCTTAAATCGTGGGTTTAGCCGATGAAGCACTTTACGGGTTTCTGCCTCCATCAGGTTGTCATCCAAAGCCCCCCAAGCGGTGGTCTTTTCTCGACCCAAGAACAGATTTGCGGTAGCGTCCAAATGATCCGCGAGCGCAAGGGTTTGATAAATAGTTTCAATACCTAAATCCTGAGCATCTCTTGGAGATTCAATTGTGACCTCTTCACCATTGATCAGTATTTGTCCACTGTCTTTAACATAGGCCCCCGATAGCATCTTCATGAGCGTGGACTTGCCAGCACCATTGTGGCCAAGTACACCCACTACTTCACCCGGATATAGGTCAACACTGGCATGGTCTACCGCATGAACACCACCAAAGGTTTTCACAATGTCTTTCATTTCGACTAAAGGTGTTTGATTCATACCCGGCTCCTTAGCGGCGTTTCTTGTTGTACATAACGTCAAACCAAACCGCGAGAATTAATACAATTCCAATCACGATTTGCCGCATAGAACTGGATACCCCAAGGAGCACCATTCCATTGTCCAGGCTTTGCATAATTACCGCACCTAATATGGCTCCCGGAATCGTACCTATGCCCCCAGCCAATGAGGTACCGCCGATAACGGCCGCAGCAATAACATTGAGTTCTTGCAGCGTGCCCATGGAATTCACACCTGCATTCAATCTAGCAGTGGTGATAATGGCAGCAATGGATGCCAATACGCCCATCAAAACAAAGATACCCACGGTAACCCGCTTAATGTTGATACCGGCTAGCTCCGCAGCTTCGGGGTTACTGCCCATGGCAAATACATGTCTTCCAAATTTAGTGAATTTAGTAATGCAGGTCATAACAATAACAGTACCAATCAGAATCAATACTGGAATTGGGATTCCTCGGGCAACCTCAGTTCTAGGTTTGTAATAAGAGTTCATCACATTTACGAAGAGAATGATCAACAAACTCCAGATCGCCAGCATTAACAACTCAGCCCACATTTGCTTGACAGGAAATCCATATTTAGTTTTTCTGAAGCGACTTTTTAAAGTGAAAAACACAAGTATTGCGACCGCAACTAGCCCGAATATCCAACTCCAGGTCGCGCCGATTGCGCCATCTATGCCACCGCCAAGTAACTGATAAGTTTCGTGCATTGGAGCAACCGTTTTACCATCGGTAACTTCAAATGCTGCACCTCGAAAAAGTAATAAACCAGCCAAGGTAACGATAAAAGCAGGCACACCTCGGTGAGCAACCCAATAACCTTGCCACCAACCAGCGATGCCACCTACAACCAGCCCAATGGCAATGGAAGCAACCCAGCCCCAATTATTATCAATGGTGAACACTTCCGCTTGCAGATAAGCGATTAACATACCTGTGACGCCCAGCAATGAGCCAACGGAAAGGTCGATGTGTCTTGCCACAATGATCAACACCATTCCGGTAGACATAATGCCGACCACACTTGTTTGAACCGCCAGGTTATAAAGGTTACGAGCAGATAAAAATGTACCATCAGTTAAAAAATGCAAAACTAACCAGATAACTAATAGTGCAATCATCATGGAAACCAGCCTGGGGCTGACTCCAAGCGTATTAAGAAACTGACTAAATTGTTTAGCCACGTGAAACTCCTTACCGAAATGACAATGCGCAAATCGTTATTATTATTTTTGACTCGGACTTATTCGCTTAAAAACATCTTGGTTTTTTAGAGCAAAAAAGGCCCCTTGCCCGTCATAAACATACGCGCAATAGTTACAGAGTTTGGCAAGGAGCCAAGTCAAATTGAAATCTAAGTGGTCTGCCGACGTTTATGTCGGCAGAGAGGTTATGAATGATGAATCAGCAACCTTTGATGCCATCCATTGAACCTTTGCAAGCTGCAGCCTTACTAATCCAACCTGCATCGATAACAACATTCATATTATTTTTAGTGATAGGCACTGGTGCTAACAGAATTGCATCCATTTCTACACCTTTTGGGCCATCAGAAAATTTAATAGCGCCTTTCACTTTGTCTGGGGAAGTGCCTTTAGCCAACTCTAGCGCAATGGTTGCAGCGGCTTTACCCAGTTCTCTAGCATCTTTCCATACCGACACGGTTTGAAGTCCACGAGCCACTCGGTTAAGTGCAGCATGATCACCGTCCTGACCTGACACAGGAATGCCTTCAAGCCCTACAGATGACAGTGCCGCCACAACACCACCTGCGGTACCATCATTAGATGCAACAACCGCATCCACTTTGTTATTGTTGGCCGTCAAAATCTGCTCCATATTTTTTTGAGCATTAGTAGGCGCCCACCCATCTGTATACTGCTCACCAACTATTTTAATATCACCTGACTTAATAGCATTCGCTAACACTTCACGCTGACCTTCATTAAGGAAATCGGCATTAGGGTCGGTAGGTGCCCCTTTAATGAATACGTAATTTCCTTTTGGTTGTACTTTGAGAATTTCACGGGCTTGAATTCTGCCCACTTCCTTATTATCAAAAGTAAGGTAAAACGCCCAAGGATCTTCAATGAGTCGGTCGTAACCGACAACTGGAATTCCCTCTTGTTTAGCTTTGTTGATTGCAGGTAGCACTGCTTCAGAATCCCAAGCTAGAACTATTAGTGCATCAGCGCCTCGAGTGATAAGAGACTCAATATCAGAAAGCTGTTTCTCTGATGAGCTTTGAGCGTCTGCACTAATATATTTAACGCCAGCAGAGTCCAACACTGACTTCATTGCCGCTTCGTCAGTTTTCCACCGTTCTTCCTGAAAATTAGACCAGCTAACACCTACAATTAAATCCTTCGCAATCGAAGTTCCCGCAATTGCAAAGGTGAAGGTTGCTGCACATAGTGTTGATAAAACACGTTTGAATTTAGTTGACATATGCTTTGCTCCTAATGTTAGAAAGCATCGCAAGGCCATAAACAGAATTAGGACTATCTCCGGGTGTTAATGAAGTTAGAATTATGATTTCCGTTTAACTGACACTTGCTGTTGTTTTTATTTTCATGCCGTTGGTGATATTTACATCACACACTTGAGAACATCCACGTTCTCTACCAGTAGTTTAGCAACCAAGATGCCAAGCCTATTGTGAATAGATTCACTTAAGAAGAACCGCGTAAAAACTGGCTTACAAGAGATGGATAAACATTTAACCATTTCTTTTGAGTTGAGAATCGAGAACCGAGGTTCCCACTGGAATGGGAACAATGAGAAACGAAATGCCCAAAGCCAGTTATTAGTTTTGAGATTTAAATAGAGTCATTCGATTGATATTGGTGTTGAATGGTTGAAACTCTTGAGCTAATTAGTGATGGGCAATTTTCTTGGTCTCAAGTACAGGAAGACGAACAACAAATTGCGTTTCTGAATCCTGGTTGAGCATAATGAGCCCATGATGAGAGTCCACAATATGTTGGCAAATAGACAGGCCTAGACCGGAGTTTTTCTTACCTTGCTTGGTAGTAAAGAATGGGGTAAAAATCTTGTCTCTTACCTCTGGTGAAATACCTGGCCCATTATCAAAAACAATGATATCCACAAATTCACGTTCCTCATTGTTCTCAATACGAACCCCCATATGGCCAGCTTCATCTACTGCATCATAGGCATTCACCAGCAAGTTCATAATCACTTGTTTCAGCAAGTTTTCCTGCCCCTGAACCAATATTCTGTCCGACTGATGTTCATCCCAACTAAATTCGGCAATTAGTTTTTTTTCCGAAAACTTGTGGCTGAGTAAAGTAATTACGTCAGACACCATGCGGTAAACATGCACTTTTTGATCGGCTACTGATTGAATTCTGGTGAACGACAACAGGTTATCGATTACATCCACTATCCGGTCTAATTCAGACTCTACTTTCTCCAACATGGCTTGATTTTTCTTCTTTTCCACCGAGCCTTGTAGTAGCTTCACATAGTTGCTAATAATCGCTAGCGGATTGTTGATTTCGTGGGCGACCCCAGCTGCTAATTCAGCCACCGAAGAGATTTTTTCAGTGCGTATTAAATAATCTTCAAACTGCCTCTGCTCAGATACGTCTTCAACGAGTAGGATGGTTCCTAAAAACTGATACATTTCATCGGTAAATGGGAGGGTATTAATTTTTAACAACTTATCTCCCTGATAAGCAATTTCATTCCAAGTCTTACTCTCTCCTTTCTTCACTGAAGATAGGATTTCTGAAGCTTCAACAAATCTATCCGGATGAATAAAATCTTCTATGTTGTTGTGTTTAGCATGAACGGATTTTAAATCTAACACTTGTTCTGCTTGATTATTCATTAAATAGAGATTGGCAAATTCGTCTAATATGATGACACCTACTGTTAAATTCTTAATAATTTCTTCGTTGTACTTTTTGAAGAAATATAGCTCTTTATTTTCTTGCTTTAGCTCTTCGCGATTCAACACAAAAGAATAGGTCATATTGATGAGCTTAATTTTATCCAAGTCTTTGACGGCTTCAGTACCCTGATGGCGACCATCTTTCAAAATGGTGACTCTGTCAGCAAACTCGAAAATTTCATCAAGATTATGAGAGATGTAAATAATACTAGATCCCTGACGCTTTAATTCTTCAATAATTAGATGAATTCTCTCTAGCGCAGTCGGGGTCACTTTACTGGATATTTCATCCAAAATCAGAATGTCTGGATCAATAGACAAGGCACGGGCAAACTCCACCATTATTTGCTCATCTTTTGATAATTGTTCTAGTGGAATGGTTAAGTCAATATCCACACCAAGCCGACTTAAAACAGACTTAGCTTTTGCAAGTTTATAACTGAACTGGCTTTCTTTAAATGAAAGTGGCTGACCGACAAAGATATTCTCAATTGCATCCATTGTTGGAATAATATTTATTTCCTGATAAACAATTGCAATCTTGTTTGACATGGCCAATCTTGGGGTAAACTTGTTTATACTCTTACCGTATAAGCGAATCGTACCTCGGTTTTTAGTCGCGGCTCCACTGAGCAGTTTAACTAAAGTAGATTTTCCAGCTCGATGCTCACCAACTAATGCATGAACCTCCCCAGCAACCAAGTCAAAATCAACACCTTTTAGAGCAGCAAATTTATCTAGCCCAACATATATGTCTCTCATCATGAGAATGGGCTTACTTGATACCAATACTTACTCCAAACCAAGTTTTTTCATACGATTATACAGAGTGCGTCTGTTAATATTTAAAATTTTGGCCGCTTCCTGTTTTACGCCATGGGACTTAGATAAGGCATCTAAAATCATTTCACGATTGAGTTGCTCAAGAGACGATTCATAGTTTTGAATGCGTGAGCCAGAATTGGTCGCAAGATCTTTATATTGATTAGATAGGTCAGCTAACTGTAATTGTTCGCCTTCGCAGAATATCACGGCCCTTTCAATACAGTTTTTAATTTCTCTAACATTACCAGGCCAACTGTGATTTTTAAAAAACTGTTGAGCTTCTTCCGATAAATCAGTTATTGGTTTATTGTATTGTTGTGCGTACCTTAGTAAGAAGTGATGAGCGAGCAATAAAATGTCTTCTATTCGTTCTCTGATTGGTGGCAAATGAATGCTGATAACAGATAGCCGGTAATACAAATCTTCTCTGAACAAGCCTTTGGATATAAGATCTTGAATATTCTTATTTGTGGCCGCCACTATTCGTACATTGGTTTCTAGTGTCTCTGAACCACCTACACGCTCAAATTTTTGCTCTTGAATCACTCTTAATATTTTTGCTTGAGTGGTGAGGCTCATGTCCCCTACTTCATCAAGAAACAGGGTACCGTTATGCGCCAACTCGAACTTCCCTTTTCTTTGTGCCACTGCACTAGTGAAAGCTCCCCTTTCATGCCCGAACAACTCACTTTCTAATAGATTTTCAGGTAACGCGGCACAGTTAATTTTTAAGAACGGCTGATCTTTTCTTCCGCTTTGACTGTGTAATGCATTACCCGCAAGCTCTTTTCCAGTACCGCTTTCTCCAGTGACTAACACGGGTGCCTGAGTAGGTGCAGCCTTTTCTAAATCTTTTAAAATTCGAATCATTTGATCATTTTCAGTGATCATTTCATTTTTACAGGGCAACCGCGTCTGACTTTCATTTCGGGAACTAGCAAGTTGTTGGATTTCAGCCAGTAATTGGGGAATCTTGGGGGGCTTCACATAAAAATTAGTGGCACCATATTTCATGGCTTCCACTGCGGAGTCTACTGATGGAAAACCAGTCATCATTAATATGGGTAAAGCGGTGAACTTACTTTTTAGAATTTTAAGTAAATCTATGCCGTCTAAGGTTGGCATTTTTACATCCATGATCACCAAGTCTACTTGTTTATTGTCCACGATTTGTACAGCAGACTTGGGTTCTGAAGTTACACAGGTTGTGTAACCAGCATTTTCCAAAATGGCAGCAAGGGAATTACAAATTTCTTCTTCATCATCAACAATGAGTATTTGGTAAGGCATTTGGCTAAATCCGATCTTATTTTTGCCCAAATCGCCCATTGATGGGCAATTTGCGGTGTGTCGGTGGACAGCCAATCTCCAGTTTAGGCCACTCAAAGACACATATTTATTGTTGTTTTTAGCATTTGGGAGAAGACCCTAGACTAAACAGGTGGTTAGTAATTTCAAGGGTGATTCAGAATTAGGCCCACCAATCTCATAGGGCATACATACCCAACCTTTACTTCTGATATTTCGTTGCTTAAGTCAGGGAACTCAACCTGAATTCGGGGCGTTAAGATCTGTTCATTTGAGAACTTAAGTCCTCTATAATGCGCCGCTTTGCTCAAGATCGACCACTTTATGAAGCCTTTTCTTATCTCTATTCCTGCTGCCTTGGTGTTGCTCGTTGCAACATTGGTGCTAAAGCCGGTTTATAAAGTGGAATTGCCTTCTGACACCATAGAAATAGCCACAGAAGCTGGTGCTATCGACCAAACCGACTCAATTTACGAATATTTGCAATCACCGGAGATGCCGACCCACAAGGTGCACGTGTTCAGCGTTATACCCATTGATAATGAGCTGCTCACCATTTGGTATGGTGGAACAAAAGAGGCGCGCCCCGATGTGAGCCTTTACTCTAGCCGCCTAGACCCAGCCTCCGGCACCTGGGGGCCAATCAATAAATTCAAAGACAATTTATCCACCGGCAAAGAAACTAAACAATTCACCCGTTTGATTGGCAACGCCACCGGCATTTACGCCCATAACAAGGTGTATCTGTTTTATGTGTCGGTTGGCATCGGTGGCTGGGCGGTCAGTAGCCTCAACCTAATCATTTCTGAAGACAAAGGAGCCACCTGGGGCCCAGCTAAAAAACTCTTCACCAGTAGCTTTTTTAATATTTCCACCCTGGTTAGAAATCCGCCTATTTTATTAGAGAATGGTGACTTGTTATTGCCAACCTATTTTGAAAATGGCACAAAATTTAGCCAGGCTCTTGTGGTTTCCCCAAATGGAAAAATAAAGTTTCAAAAGCAGCTGACTGATCCCTCATTGGAGGCAATACAAGCTGACTTTATTGTTCAACCAGGGAAGTTAACTGGGTTCTATCGATCAATGAATTCTGACATCCCTTACTTAACACAAAACACTTTTGCAGAAGGACTCAGTGAAGCAACAGAGAGTATCCACCACTCTAATATATTCAACGCAGACTCTGGGTTGAATGCTTTAAAAACGAACAGAGGAATCTGGTTGATATTTTATAACCATCAGCCTGAAGGCCGAGAGTCTATGGATGTCGCTTTCTCCACTGACCAGGGCAAAAGCTGGAAGCATGGATTGCAACTTGAACATAAGCCTAGAGGAAAGTTGGGTTATCCAACCTCGGTGGTCGATCACCTGGGCAACTATCATTTATTTTATACCGTAAACCGAGACTACTTTCGCCACATTCGTTTTAACGATGCCTGGGTAGACAAACTGGTACTGGGAGACCTGAACTAGTGTTAGCCCATTGGAATTTTTATCTGGTGACCGTGCTAGCGGCAATTTATTTAGCCAAATTGGCACAAAAGGGCCGTCTCAAGCAACTGCCTTGGTACATATCTCTATTCGTTGCAGTTACCTGCTTCATTATCATTAATTGGCTACCTATTTATCACTACAGCATCAGTGAATACCTATACAGTATTTTTCCTGTCATTAGCATCACAACCTTCAGTATTCTATTCGGCAGCTTATTCCCAATGCCTTTGAAGAAAGAAAAACAGGTTATCGCACTTTCAACTTTGGTCACTGGGACTCTGGTTTTTATCAGTAATTTTGGTTTGCTCGGATTTGAATTCTATTCATTAGGCTATGACAGCCGAGTGTTGTTTTTACTCTTACCTGCAGCATTAGTATCTCTTTATTTTTCTAAGTTCTTGTTTGCAGTTTGCACAATTAGCTGGGTGTTCTGGCTATTGGATTTAGGAAGATCACAGAATCTTTTTGACTATGTCATTGATATTCCACTTTATATATGGAGTCTGATGGTAGTGATTGCAAAACTCCTCTCTAAAATGCAGGGAAAGAAATCATGAAATCATTCCAACTCACTGACGAAAACTATTACCGACTAATCTCAGCCCTCAGCGTTATCTTTGTAGCTTTCGCACTGTTTGTTCCAGTCATGGAACCTGATGCAGCCATCTATGCTGAAATAGCCCGTGAAATGTTAGTCTCAGGAAATTGGTGGGCACTGACCTATGATGGTTACGAATTCTTAGATAAACCTCATTTGCCCTTTTGGCTAACCGCAATATCGTTTTGGATTTTTGGAGTCAACGACTTTGCTTATAAGTTACCCGGTCTTATTTGTTCAGGACTATCCATTTACTTCACTTGGAAATCAGCCCGGTTACTTTTCGGTAGATCAGTCGCAAACACTTCTGCTTTAGTGTTGTTGAGTTCATTTCACTTTTTATTAAACATTAACGATGTACGAGCAGAACCTTACTTAATCGCTTTTATTACTGGCAGCTTTTATTACTTTATCTGCTGGACCAAAACCCAACAGCTCAAATTTATTGCGCTGTGTGGTGTATTAAGCGCCTGTGCATTTATGACTAAAGGTTTGTTTGCCCTGATTCCAATTTTAGGGGTGATGTTTGGTTTTCTACTGGCAAATCTTAAGGACTGGATAAGACTATTTACTTTGTTACTGTGGTGGGCGTTCTGCGTTTTTATCGCACTTACCCCTTCACTGCTTGCATATTGGCTGCAGTTTGACAGGTTTCCAGAAAAAACCTCTAATCTACTTAATATTGGCGAGCAAACTCAAGTATCTGGCATCAAGTTCTTTTTATGGGACAGCCAAATCGGACGCTTCTTTAACGACGGGCCGATTCAAACCAAAGACACCGCCAACCCGTTGTACTTTGTGAATGCAATGATTTGGGCTTTCTGGCCTTGGACGCTATTTTGGTTTGCTGGAATTGCGGTCGCCTTAGCAAAGATAAAACAACTGACAACAGAACAGGGCTATTTAATTTGGGGATCTCTACCACTGTTCGCATTGTTTTCAGCTTCGAGCTTTCAGTTGCCCCATTATGTAGTGACAGTATTCCCATTCTTCGCCATGGCAACAGCCTATCTAATACACAACCACCCTTTAAGCGAATCTAAATGGCTTCATAGGCTGAACTATGTTCTCGCAGGGCTCATTATCCTAATCGTTATTTTAGCCAGTGCTTTGATTAATGACCTAAACCCTCAAGTTATCGGACTCGTCACAGTCATCACTGTGGTTAGCCTGTTGGCTAAAACATTACTAAAGCTGAATCACACCAAGTTTCTTGTTGTGTTGGCATTGATGCACAATAGCCTACTCGTAAGCTTGTTTTACCCTCAGCTACTTAATTATCAATCTGCGGTCACTACGGCAAAAGTGCTGAAGCAGCAGAATCAAGAAAAATTGCCTATCTATTCCCTGTGGATGGGCCGCATATCCTTGGAATATCGACTGAACCATGAAGTCAACAAAATTAATGATCCTAGCCAGTTCACACCACCGGCTATATTACTGACCAACGCTAAGGGCTATAATATTGCCCAGTCGCGTATGAACTATGAACTTTTGAGCGAGCACTGTGATTATCCAGTGACTCGACTTACCAGTGAGTTTTTATTTCCACAGACCCGCAGCAAGAAATGTAAAACCAGATACTTGCTGAAAGTGAATTCATTTAAACCTGCCGGATCTTAGATGTCCGGCAGTTTTGCGTTAGGAACCTAGCAAATTTCGTGAGTAAACTAATCAAACTGGCCATGTCTATTGTTGCTGTCGGCATCATTATGTATAAGCTCGACTTTCAACTAGTGATGGGGCATATAGCTGATGCAACACTTTGGTTACTGATCTTGGCATTGGTGTTTCAAATTCTGAGTCAATCAGTGGCAGCATTTCGCTGGCACCTGATTATGGATGTTTTAAAATTTGAACTCCCTTTTAGCTTTTTTCTAAAGAGCTATTTCAAAGGCAGCCTGTTTAATCAAGTATTACCCACAAGTGTCGGAGGCGATGCCTACAGAGCGGCCGAACTTATTGAAGTATCGAGTAGAACCAAGGATTCTTTATTCGGGATTTTTATTGACCGAGTGGTAGGCTTAACGGGACTACTATTACTCAACCTGGGTGCAAATCTAATAGAAAGTGAACTACTGCCGGATAATATTTACTACGCCATAAACTTCATCATTTTGTCTGGCTTTGCAGGTTTAGCGGTATTGTTACTGTTGTACAAAATACCCCACTTGAGTGACTACAAGCTGACTAGGCCCTTCTTTGAATTGTCTGAGAATTTTCGCTCAATTTATAGAACGCCGAAGAGGATATCCCAGCAAGTCATTCTTTCGGTAGTGATACATCTTTTTTCAATGTTGGCCATATTCTCTATTGGCATTAGCGTGGGTATTGACCTTCCGCTTACCACTTACTTAGTGTTAATTCCCCCTGCAATATTACTCACCATTTTACCCATTTCATTTGCGGGCTGGGGTGTTAGAGAAGGAGCAATGATTGCGCTATTCACTTTAATCGGTATAGACAAATCATTAGTGTTGGCCATGTCACTGTTGTATGGCATTTGCCTGATCGTTGCAGCACTACCGGGTATTTACTTCTTAATCACTAGCAAAAATAAATATTTGTAAGGCAAAACCATGAACGTAGATTTAATGCGTAAAGTTGATAGATATGTTGGCATTCCCCTGTGTTTTGTTTCTACCTTTATTATCTGGCTAACCGACAGACTATTTCCAGGAAAGACCGAAAGCCCTAAAAACATTTTATTTGTCGAATTATCCGAAATGGGCAGCACCATCATTGCTGACCCAGCCATGAAACGAGCTCGTAACGAGTTTAATGCAAATCTATTTTTTGTAATATTCAAAAAGAATAAACCCAGTTTAGATTTAACTGGCACCATAAAAGAAGAAAATATATTTACCCTAAGAGAAGATAATATCTTCACACTGGCTTGGGATGCCCTCAGGTATTTAGTGTGGTGTCGTCAAAATAAAATTGATACCAGCATTGACTTAGAATTGTTCTCGCGGGTTTCTACCCTGCTAAGCGCATTTTCAGGTGCCAAACGCCGGGTTGGTTATCATAACTTCCACGGTGAAGGTTTATACCGTGGTGAAATGGTGACTCATAAGGTTGCCTATAACCCACACATTCATATTGCCAAGAATTTTATGGCGATGGTATACGCACTCAAAGCAGAGACACCTGAAGTACCTTTTTCAAAGGTGATTGTCACAGATGCGGAGATAAAACTAGATACAGTTGAATTTACCGACTCTCAAAAAAATGACATTTTAGAAACAGTCAAAAAGCTTTACGCCAATTACTCCGGAGAAAAACTAGTTCTTATTAACCCCAATGCCAGCGAGCTACTGCCACAAAGACGCTGGCCTAAACCCATGTTTCAAGAACTGATGGAAAAGCTACTAGCGCAACACCAAGACATATTAATTTTAATTACCGGAGCACCGGGTGAATTCGATGAAGCTGAAGAACTCAAAAACAAAGTAAATCATCCTAGATGTATTAATTACGCCGGGCAGTTGAAGCTACAACAAATGCCAATTTTGTATTCCATTTCTAAACTCATGGTGACAAATGATTCTGGGCCCGGGCATTTTTCAGCGATTACATCGTTAAAAACATTCGTTTTGTTCGGCCCTGAAACGCCGAAGCTCTACGGTTCATTAGGCAACTCTACATCTATTTTCGCGGGTTTAGCCTGCTCTCCTTGCGTCAGCGCCGCCAATCATCGAAAAACGCCCTGCACTGAGCCTAAGTGTATGACAGCGATAAGTGTTGATGAGGTGTTTGGCTTGGTAGACCAAGAACTGATGAACTAAAGATTTTTAGAACTTTTTATCGGATTGATACCAATCTAATTCACATAAACCTCATTAGCGATATAAAAAAATGTCTCTGCCTCCCTGCCCAAAATGCAATTCCGAATACGTTTACCAAGACCAGGATTTACTCATTTGCCCCGAATGTGCCTATGAATGGAATCCAAATGAACTACCTGAAGACGATGAGCCCACCGCATCCGATGCCAATGGCACGGCATTAAAAGCTGGAGATAAAATTACTTTTGCAAAAGACCTAAAGGTGAAAGGCAGTTCACAGGTTCTGAAAATTGGCACTAAGGCGGTCATTCGACGAATTGTAGAAGGTAAAGATCATCAATTAGACTGCAAGATAGTTGGCGCTAGCGATATGATGATAACTGCTGCCTTTGTTAAGAAAGCTGATTAAGACTGGCTCGATAATTAACGACAGCGAACCAGTTATCCACCCTGTGAAATCCTTTTAGAAGATTGACCACCCTAGAATAAGCGAGCATTTGTTATCTACTCAATGCGACGCTTACTCTAATCGAGCTGGGTAGTCTGGTAGTCTTAACGCTGAATCAAAGCCCTAAAAACCCACCGGTTTGGTGATTCCATAACTGAGAATAAATTCCACCTTTCTCAACCAACTCTTTGTGTGTTCCCTGCTCTACGATCTGTCCTTGATCCAAAACGATTAACCGATCTAGTGCTGCAATTGTTGACAGGCGATGAGCAATTGCAATGACTGTTTTGCCTTCCATCAATTTATACAAAGATGCCTGAATGGCGGCTTCCACTTCTGAATCCAATGCAGATGTAGCTTCATCTAAAACAAGGATGGGCGCGTCTTTCAATAATACTCTGGCAATTGCAATTCTTTGACGTTGCCCGCCAGATAGTTTGACGCCCCGCTCACCCACTTGAGCATCTAGGCCTTTTCGACCTTGTGGATCTTCAAGATCTGGAATAAATCTAGACGCTTCTGCTTTGTTCATTGCCTCTAATAGCTCTTCTTCAGTCGCTGAAGGTCGACCATATAGAATGTTATCGCGAACCGATCTATGCAATAACGAAGTATCTTGAGTTACCATGCCTATTTGGCTCCTTAAGCTTTCTTGTTGTACTTCTGAAATATTCTGGCCATCAATTCTGATCACTCCACCTTCAACATCATGAAAGCGCAATAGCAAATTAACTAGGGTTGACTTACCAGCTCCTGAACGACCAACAATGCCTACTTTTTCACCGGGCTTAATTTTTAGGTCTAGGTTTTCAATAACACCAGCCCCTTTTCCGTAGTGGAAGGTGACCTCTTCAAATGAAATTCCACCTTCAGTCACAGCTAATGGCTGAGCATCTTTTTTATCCAATACTTCTCTGGGTTTCGATAAAGTCGTTATACCATCTGCAACCGCGCCAATGTTTTCAAAAAGTGCTGACACTTCCCACATAATCCACTGAGACATTCCGTTTATGCGCAGGGTCAATGCAACTGCAATGGCGATTGCACCCACTGATACCTCACCATGCATCCAGAGCCAAATGGATAAGGCAGAAATAGCAAATACCAGAATGTAATTGTTTAAATCTACAAAAAAATCTAAGCCTGTGACTAAACGCATTTGTTTATAAACGGTGTTAAGAAAACCTTTCATGCTGTCTTTTGCATAGACAGATTCCTGATCAGTATGCGCAAAAAGCTTAACCGTGTTGATGTTGGTGTAGCTGTCCACCACTCTTCCAGTCATGGTAGATCTGGCATCAGCCTGTTGTTCAGAGACTCTTTTTAATTTAGGGATGAAATAGGACTGAATGATCACGTAAAAGAAGAACCAAACCAGCACTAAAGAAGCAAGGCGCCAATCTGCACTGGCGATGAGTGCCAACATACTTAAAAAATACACAGCCACATAAACCAAAACATCTAACAGCTTCATCACGGCTTCACGAACAGAAAGCGCGGTCTGCATTACTTTGGTTGCTATACGACCCGCAAAGTCATTCTGATAAAAAGAGATGCTCTGACCCAATAAGTATTTATGGGATAACCATCGGATTGCCATGGGGTAATTGCCCAACAACGACTGGTGTGTAATAGCTGTTTGTGCCAAGACTATTAGTGGCATAACCACCAACACCAATACCCCCATCCAAAATAATGTTCTGCCCTCTTCTTGAAGAAAGGTTTCTGGATCCTTAGTAGACAGCCAATCCACGAGCTGGCCTAGAAATCCAAACAAAGATACCTCTACCACTGCAATTAATGCTGTCAGAAAAGACATACTGATTAGAGGTAACTTCATACCCTTACTGTGGTACATGCAAAACGCGAATATGCCTTTGGGAGGCTGATCCGGTTCATGCCCAGGAAAGGGTTTAGTAAGACGTTCAAATATGGACAACATGATGAAGACAACTTGAAAGGACAGGAGGGCGCACAGTTTGGACAAGGCAGATGACAGAATCAATACGCGATTTTGCAACCTCAAGCTGCATAACTATAAAGGATTCGAAAAGTCTTAATTTCTCCTACTTGTTGGCATCCATTGTTGTAGTCATGAATCAGGGCTTGTTAACTAATAAGAACCCACAAAATTAGGAGCCCGCAAAAGGCTCCTTAATTTAGATCAAAGTGAACTCAGCATTATTCACAAACCATGGATGACTCAACCAGAGCACCATAGTTGTTAAACTGACCCTCTATGCACACTGTGTCTGCAGCAATATAACCCCCATAGGCGTTGGTGGTGGCAGCATTAATGTTCAGAACATCAGTTGAAGTGACGGACTTGCCGTATATGTTGATCAAGTTACCTCTTAAATCTGAGTTCCCTGACAGTTGAATAGGTGCATTAACATTTACAGTAGAGCCCCGCACAAATCCACCGGTACCTTCAATCATAGTGATTGGACGTTGAATATTTAGAGGGGCATTACCGCCAATTCCATTCACAAGTAAACCATTGCCGGCAGTCAAACTGCCCTGGAGAGTTATGCCAACACTTGAACGAATACCGATAGAATCAGTGGTTGTAATTGAAGAGTCTGAACCTAGAAAAAAAGCAGATTCATAGCTGTCAGAATAGAAAGTTTCGGCAGTAATGGTTAGTCCTGAACCGAATGTGGTACCACCGGACGGTCCAGTAATAGACAGATGTCCCTCTGTTGCTAAATCAGCATGAACAAAAGCTTTTGAACCAAAACCACGCCAAGTTTGAATGCCCTTGTAGGCAAATAATGGCGTATTGATATGAGTGTCACCTGTGCCAAAGAAATTAATCCGTTCCGGGCCATCGGTTTCAATCCCTGAAACTACAAATCCGGTATTTAAATGATAGGTACCGGCTCCAGTGAAGGTCAGGCTACCGTCAGTCTTAACGTATCCATTCAACCAGACACTGCCTTGAATTTCGATGATTACATCATCCGTACTTTCGATAGCCAAATTATGGACTTGCTGAGTGGATGGCAGTTTAAATATTTCAGCTGCCATTACAGAGGTTGAAAAAATTGCAAACAAAATAACTACGACTAGGTTTTTAACAATGTTCATTTTAAATTCCTCTAAATTTCCTTATATGAATGTTTCAGAATTCAAACCACCTAATTCTGACGTGACGTTTCTTTCCATACCGAATATTGTTTTTTTATTCCTTACCAGGTCGGTATCAGATTTTGGCTAGCCGCTTCCTCTAATGAAAGCGGTTACATCTTAAGACATAACTTTGATAAATGAACAACCATTAAAAACATGTAAACCCATTCTTTTTAAATTTATGAAGTTTTAAAAAGCTTTAGTTTGTTTTAAACAAATTTATAGAAGAGGAGCATAGCCTTAGATTTAAATACTTAAAGAATGTTTAAGAAATCTACATTGAGGTTGTACAGAAAGGTTAACTTTTTTGCGAAATGGAATAGGCTTCTTCAATAACAATGGCGTGTCGTTTTGCGAGTGCCATTCGGTTATCTTCATAACCCCCGCCAATTACTGTGGCTATGGGAATATTTTTTCTCAAACAGGCTTCTATAACAAGACGATCTCTTTTGCGAATACCTTCCAAAGAAATATTTAGTCTACCCAATGGATCATGCTCCCAAACATCGACGCCCGCATCGTATATAACTAAATCAGGTGACTGCTGAGTGAGAAGTTTTTCTAATGTATCACTAACAATATTCAAGTAACTTTGATCGGTTAGCCCAACCTCTAACCCAATATCCAAATCACTTTTTTGCTTGCGTACCGGAAAGTTTTTTTCGCAATGTATGGAACAGGTGAATACACCTGGCTCATTTTGTAAAATACTCGCCGTGCCATCCCCTTGGTGAACATCACAATCGAAGATTAAGACTTTTTTTATTCCTGATTGATGAAGCAAAAGCTTGGCTGCAATTGCCATGTCATTCAACAAACAAAAACCGGATGCTTTGTCTGCGTATGCATGGTGAGTACCTCCAGCTAGATGACAAGCGATGCCATGTTGAAGTGCGAGTTGAGTCGTTAGAATTGTGCCCGCAGGAGAAATAAAAGTTCTTTTAATTAGAGGTGGACTCCAAGGCAATCCCATTTCTCTAATCTCGGATTTGGATTGCTGATTGTATTTCAGTTTATCTATGTATTCCTGAGTATGAGCCAGAGTTAAAAATTTATCTGAACATGGGCCAGGTCTAAAACTGTTTTCTCTTCTAAGGATTTCTAAGTCACTTAAATACTGGTGAAGCAATCTAAATTTTTCCATAGGAAACCTATGTTTCGATGGAAAATCAAAGCTGTAACTTGGGTGGTAAACTAATGGTAGCATAGAGTAATTTCTGTGGTAGATAACAATTGAATTCAAATAGGCAGTAACAATAAAATAGTTACTGCTATCACAACTCAATTCTTTTTATGATGTTTCCATACTATTTCGAAAAGTGGCGTCCCTTCAGAAACAATTTTTTCTAAATCAGATAACGGAAGATCATCAAAGGACTTAAACTGAATACAACTTTTTCCAGACTGAAAAGGCTTCAAATTGTCTGTATATTTTTCTTTAACTTCTTCTACCCCATACAATGGCATCATATGCCAAGTCACTTTGCCAGACTTTAGCGCACCAATCATAAATACATAGGCTCCATCAGTTTCTTCATTATTAAAGCAAAATACAGTATGACCTTGACTCCATTTTGTAGACCCAGCCTTCTCTTTTAAACTAGGCGCATGGATTCTTATAAATTCCAGAACTTTATTAATTTCGATTAAGGTTTTTGCATTCGGATTGTTTTTATAGTCCATATACCACCTGTAAAAGCCATACCTGACTGCGCTTGCAAGTTATTGATTTGAAACAAATCAATAACTTCTTTCTGCAAATCAAACACGGAAAATCAGTAGTCAACCAACATACATTGTGCTCAATTTATTTTTATTTTCGCCGCAAGGTTACGTTTTTTACTACCTATAAATCAATATTTTTTAAAAATAGACCCAGATCAGGAAACCGGTTTCACTCATCTAATTTATGATCTTACACAGTGCTAACATTTCTCTTGATCCGAAATTTAATTGGGGGCTATCACACCTCTTCAATGCTTTCGACATGATCACCAAAACAACAAAAACAAAAAACACAAGGTGAAGTGAACTATGACTCGAACAAAGTTATCACTCCTTCTATCAGCAGCGATTGCTGCTTCCGGATTAAGCGCTAGTGCTTTCGCCGACTTTGGTGTTAGAGCAACTGGCCCTGATTCAGGTGTTATTTATTTCCAAGACGATAATTATGAAGGCGCATTTTCATACATGTGCTACAACGGTTGTTATCAAGCAACCTTAACTAATGGTTATTGGGAACGAGATGTCACTGGTGTTTCAAATGGTCAAGTGTTGGCCGTTAGCACTCAGATTCAAGACAATGAAGCAGGTCAAATTCTAGAAAACTTCGAAGTAACTTTTGACCCATCAGTAACCACCGGCGGTAGTGTTGATGGACCTGATGATCCGGTCAACATTCTACCAACTGTTAGCGTTTCAGACGCCAGTGGAGACCTTACTGAGTTAGGAAACTTCACTGTGGATGCAACCGCATCTGATTCAGACGGTAGCATTGCTTCGGTTGACTGGTTCGTTTCCGCTCCTGGTCAAACTGAAACCCTTGTAGAAAGTGATCTCGCCGCACCCTATAGTTTAACCGTGGCTAATTTAACAGCAGGTACTTATTCTGTTAGGGCACTGGCGACCGACAATAAAGGCGCTATGGCTGAAGACACCACTTCAGTTGTCGTTTCAGAAGACCCTGTTGTCCTAGATCCTTATGTTGAAATTACATCCCCCGTGGATAATGCAACTTTTAACTTAGGTGAAGACGTTACTGTTCAGTTTTCGATACAGAATTTTGAAATAGTAGATGGTGGAAGACACCTTCATTTATCTCTAAATGGTAATAACACAACTATCTTCTCTGGTAGTTCTTACACTTACAGCAATTTAGCAGTTGGTGACTACGTAGTGGTTGCTGAGTTAGCAGAAGCTGATCATACCGAGATTGGTGTTAACGACAGCATTTCGTTCAGCGTTGTTGAAGTGGCTAACGTACTTCCAACGGTTTCTGTTGCACTGGAAAACGGCGTTGTTGAAGGAGAGAGCATTGCAGTTACCGCAAATGCCTCTGATGCAGATGGCGATGTTCTAAGCGTTGAATTCTTTGTGACTGCACCGGGTCAAACCGAACAACCTCTGGCTACAGTGGTTAACCCGCCTTATGAAGCAACCATTGAAAACACAGTGCCTGGTACTTACCAAGTTCGTGTCGTTGCTGAAGACAACGAAGGTGCGACATCAGAAGCAACCAAATCAACCATTGTTAAGTCAGATGACCCAGTTGTTATTATTCCATCAGGTCGTGGCGAAATGGGTATTGATGATAAAGGCATGCTTTATCACTTAGATGGCGGACACTCTGCAGGTTGGGTTTACCTATGCTTCAATGGTCCATGTACTGACGCTAAGCCTTCATTAAAAGATGGCTACTATGAAATGCCTGTATCCGTTGAAGTAGGTGGCACTTACCAAATTGAGTTTAAGACTCAAGACAATGCAACCGGCCAATGCCTGAGTGGCGTTCACACAGTGACTTATACCGCTGAAGGTGTAACTGCAGATTCGGCTTGTATAGTACCCGACGTAGACGCCCCAACTATTCCAACTGGACTACAAGGTGCCGCGAAAAACGGCCATGCTATTCAAATCAGCTGGACAGCTTCCATTGATGACCGTGCGGTTGCGTTATATGAAGTATATGTAAACGGTGGCTTGAACCAAACTGTGACTGGCACTTCTGCTAACGTGGTAAATCTTTCTGAACTCAGCACTTACAGCTTTGCTGTTTTAGCCTGCGATGCTTCAGAAAACTGTTCAGGACTATCAGACGCTGTAGACATCGCAACCCCTAAATATGTACCAGATACAACGCCACCTACCGCTCCAACTGGTGCCTCAGCTGAAGCATTGAGCATGACGAAAGTTGCCATGAGCTGGAACGCCTCTACCGATGAAGAAGGTTTGGTTTCTGAATATCGAGTGTTTGATGGTAATGATTTGGTTGCCACTGCCTCTGAAACCACTGTTGAAGTAACAGGCTTAGTGAAATCCACTGACTACAGCTTTACAGTGACTGCTTGCGATGATTCAGGAAATTGTTCAAAAGAATCTGATCCAGTAGCGGTTAGAACTTTGTCTCCAGACTTTAGTTTCTTAGATTGGACTTCAAACTCTTTCGTTACTGGTAAGCCAGCTGGCCCATTGCCACGTGCCAATCCAATCCGTGCACTGCGTACTCCAGTTAACGGCTTAGCACCACGTACGTTTGGTTTCGCGTTCGACTTGGTGGGCAACCAGGTAACCTGGCGCTTCGGTGGCTCTGTACCTCAAGCTGGCGGTTTAGAAGTTAGCTGTTCTGAAGATGGTCACTTCACTTTCAAAACTGCTAAGTTCAATGGCGATACGGCGACTATGCCATGTAGCGGAACATACGATTACTTCTTCCGCTACCTGCACCCACACTCACTGAACTCTGACCCTGCGCATCAGTGGATTTACACAGGCCTGTTCACTACAGAAGGCGAGCGTATTGATCCTTATGCACCAGGTGCTTATAGCTTTACCGATGGTACTGCTAACTGGGCGCGTATTCGTCACCCAATCACGACTGACGGTATTACCGCTGCGGTTCTTGACCGTCCAAACGCTGGTGAGCGTCTACGTAACCTTGACCGTTACACTATGTGGGTGAACGACAACTCAGGTAATGTTGATTTTGAGATGGACGTTTCCTTTATGGAAATAGGTGCGCAAGGTGTACCGTCAGATGTAGTTCCTGGCTTCCGTCGTAACGAAGCACTGCGTGCTGCGCACGGTTCTCCAAACTCTCAGCAATTCTTTGCTGTGAACACTGCAGCTAAGTTTGGCGATGCTTATCGCACCGCGCCACAAGAAGAGTTAGAAGGCTTTGGCGATACCTTCTCTTATGGTCAGGTAATTTCTTTCGAGTTCTCTGTTGAAGCAGCAGGTAAAACACCAGCACAGACTTACAACGACTTCTCTCACTATGTTGTAGGTTGTGGTTTCTGTGGTAAGTACGGTGACCCGCGCTTGAACTCTGCCGGTAAAGCATCTACCTCTCAGGTATTCTCAGATGCTGGTCAGTACATTGGTCTTGAGCGTAACGCTATCTTCACTCAGCCGGTAACTACTCTAAACACTGAAGTGCAGATCGATAACTTCATTTTGGGTCACCACCTGTTCCATGGTATTGATCCAAACATCGAAAACTCTAATAGCGAACTGCGTAACAAGTTCGGTCACGTGAAGATCGGTGAGTTTGCCTGTGGTGATTGTCACTGGAGAGATGGACGCTCAACCGAGTACTTCCATACACCTCGTGGTCAGCGTATTGCACCACCAACCTATGGTACTAAATTGCTCGAGTACATCCCGAACCGTGAAGTTGGTTTCCGTTGGGATGGTGGCGCTTGGACTGTTGAAGACCAAGCCAAAAATGCTCTGCGCGACGACCATTTGGTTGACTGGAAAGACCTGCCAGGTGACGTATTCCAGCGCATTATCGACTATGTTGAAGTATTGACTGTACCTGCTCGTAACCCAGGCACTTATGATGATCCTGATGTTGTTAGAGGTGAAGTTCTGTTTACTGAAGCCGGTTGTGCTGACTGTCATACACCAACCCACACCACGTTGGCGGATGCCCCTCCAGCTTGGCGTAACCTAACTATTCGTCCTTACACGGATATGAAAGTTTGGGACTTAGGTACTGCTGGCCCAGACCAAGTAGACACCAAGTTCCGTACCGCGCCATTGTGGGGTATAGGTCAGAACCTGAAGTTAGCTGAGTACAACAACAACTACTTCCCGTGGATGCACGACGGTGAATCTGCTGGAGTTGATGCGTCAGTTCAGCGTCATAATGTAGAAGGTCAGTACTCTAAAGACGCTTACAATGCGATGCCTGAGGCAGACAGACAAGCTATCGTGAAGTTTGTACGCTCTCTATAATCGTTAGGTTAATAACCTCGATATTAAAGCCCGGCACTCTTTGCCGGGTTTTTTTATTGCCAGTATAAAATCGCCACCTTTCATATCACCATTAAGGATTCAGCTTTTATGATTTTTCGAAAAAAGCTGTGTTCATGGCCTACACTAAAATATATATATTTATTTCTAGCGGTGATTTTAAAAATACTTTCAACTCTTTGAGTAGATGATTTGCGATTGAATTAGCATTAAGTGCCAAAGAAGCATTTACTTAGTTAGAGTTTAAACTTTCTTGAAATATTTTAAGTCTAATACCAACTCATGTTCGGTTTCCTACTCAAGGGTGAAATTATGATTAAAAACCTTAGCTGTCTCCTTCTGGCTATCTTCGTTTTAGCTGGCTGCGCCTCAGTGACTATCCATCCTACTGAGTCAAATAAACTTTCATCAGAACCGACATTTCAAGAAACTCAAAAGTTCTTTTTTTGGGGTTTAAGTGGTGAAAGCCATATCAATGTGGTTGAAATTTGTGGTGAAAATGGGGTTAGACAGATGCAATCCCAAATGACTTTTCAAAATGGTTTTTTAACTGCTATTACCCTTGGAATTTACGCCCCTCATTCAGTGCGTATCTGGTGTCAGAACTAGGAGATCAATTATGAAATATTCTGTTATCGCGCTTATGCTAATACTTTCTGGTTGCACCACCATCTATTTTGAAAATGGTACTGATATTAGCGGAGAAACCTTGGCTCCTGAGTGGCACCATGGCTTTGCTTTCGACTTATACGAAGCCTCAGCCCCGGTTAATCTAGAAGAAGAATGTGATGGTGACGATTGGGCTAGTGTTAAAACTGAAGTATCTTTTATAAATGGTTTAGCTGCCAGCGCGATTAATTGGCTAGGACCGATTTGGTATCCCAAAACTACGCAGGTTACTTGCCGCTAGAAATGCAATTAAAATGGTTAGTAGCAACGCTAATGCAGACTCCCACTTTTTGTGGGAGTTCGACCAAGTTATTCACCCAATTATGTTGGGCTAGTCTTGACCCATGCCTTAATCTCACTATTGCTCGAACACCATTTGAGTAGTCTTTGCGACATATCAAATACTGCCTGCTGCACCTAAGCTATAAAGCTGATTAACTGCTCGAAGAGCATAGCTAGTGGACGAACACAAAATGAACACTTTGGTTCAACAAGCAAAATCAAAAGCAGAGCAAGCCTTCAGCTCCGGCTTCTATTGTGCAGAGAGTACGGTGAGTGCTGTTTTAGAATCAAACGGAATCGAGTCTCCATTACTTGTTAAGTCTGCAACTGCCTTTTGTAGTGGCATGTCCAGAACCTGTGGTACATGCGGTGCGGTCACTGGCGCAGTGATGGCTATCAGTGCTTTGCTAGGTAGAGATTCACAGACTGATTCAGTGGAGGTTTGCTATGAAACAACTCAAGCATTCATCCTCGAGTTTAAAAAACAATTTGGAACTGATAACTGTCAGCAATTGCTGGGGTGCGATCTAGCAACAACAGCCGGCCAAGAGAAATTTAAAACCGAAAGCCTTGGCGTAAAATGCCAGGAGTACACAGTGACTGCTGCGGCGCTTGCCACGAAAGCAATCAGTAAATCTTTAGCCAGATAGATTTCCCTTCATTACAATCGCGGGCCGTAATTCATATCGGCCTGCCATGAATCCGCTTATTTTACTGATCGCCAAAATTTTTGGTGCTTTCATCGTACTGCTGTTGTTAATTAATTTAACCGGTGTGGTGACGTTCTCAAAAATAGAAACATTGCTTGAACAAGCTAATAGTATTTCCCCGTATCTAATTGCCAGTATCATAATCGCCTTACTCATTGCAGATTTATTTATTTCAGTGCCCACGCTTAGCCTTGGTGTATTGGCAGGTTTTTTTCTCGGGCCATTCTTTGGAGCAATCACCCTTTTCACTGGGCTAATGATTACAGGTGTCAGCGGCTATACCCTTACTCGGCTATTAGGATTTCGAGTATTAAATTTCCTGATGCCTAAAGCTAAAGATCAAAAGTCTATACAGATGCAATTTCACAACTATGGGTTTGTTATGATCTTACTATCCAGAGCACTACCCATGCTGCCAGAAACTACCGCTTGTTTAGCAGGCATGACAAAAATGCCTATTTCCAAATTCCTTGTAGCTTGGGCAGTCTGTCACGGCATTTACTCAATATTCGTTAGCTACATTGGCTCTATCAGCTCAGTGGAAAACCCATACCCAACCATCATTAGCATCTTGATACTTTACGTTGTTCTTGGATTAAGCTGGTTAGTTTTTCAACAGCTCACAAAACAGAATTCAAATTCTTAGCAATATCTCTATAATTCCGCGCTCCTATTGTACTTATTATTAGAAACTACGCGGATTTATTTCAAATGCCTGTCACTCACGCCATCGTTCATCGCCTTTCTCGCACTATGAGTGATAAATCATTTAGCCTTAGAGAAGAAGAGTTTCCTCTGGATGAACTCACCAGTCATCTAGTTAATCAGATCAAACCTTTATTTGCCGGTCGCGCTGGCAAGCGCTATGGCAGCTTTAGTGAAGAATCAGGCGCCTTCAAAGGGCTGGTGCAAAGTTGGGTTAAGAGCAACCTTAGTTTTGTGTCATTCAGTCATAAAGTCATCGAAAACCTAGCCATCGCCTTGGAAGAAAAAAATGTTGATGCTGAGGGTCATTGGTTATTTGCTCTAGAAGAACTAGAAGCCAGTACTCGATTTTGGATGGCTCATTTGAAGCACAAAGATGGCATATTAATTACACCACAAAATAATCTGGCAGAAACCAGTTTTATTGACTTTGGAAAAATGGGCTTTTGCAGTTGTATTCACTTAAATGAAATGGACAGCCCTGATCAGCAAAAATATTTAACAGTGAGTTTTGGCTTTGGTGACAGACCATTGCAAAACCTGCTGCTAGACTTCACCTGTTTTACCGACACTGTTGATACTGCAGCCGATACCAACAGGTTTATGAAGTTGGTTAAAGACTTTAGTAAAACCATGCCTGAAGACAGTGGAAAAAAGTATCAGAAAGAAGCAGCAGACTTTTGTATTGAACAGAGTAAAAATGGAGATGCAGTTAATTACCGAGAGTTAACTTTTCAAATTGATACGCCACTGGAATTTGATGAAAAGTTGGACGATTTTATTCAGCAAAAAGACCCACAAATAAAAGAAGAATTTATTCCTGACAGGGCCAGCCTCAAAAAGTATGTTCGCTACACAGGCAAAACTAAAGAAGTTAGCATTAGTTTCAGTAATGAGTCTTTAGGAAAAACTGTGCGCTTTGATGAGGAATCCGAATCACTGGTAATAACGGATCTACCCGGTTCACTAGTAAAGCAGCTCAAAGAAGAATAACTATTCTTGCCAATATTCAGCCTGATTTAAACTATCGCAACATTTAAGCTGGCCTGAAAATCCATCAAGGCAATTTGGCAATAATTCATGATACATCCAGGCATCATGGTTTCTCTCTTCGATAGCAAATGGAGCCGAAACACCTTTCTCGATGGCGTTATTTATAAAGCCAGCTTTGGGGTAGTATTCCGGATGTCCAAGCACCAATACCAGTTCTACGCCTTGCTGCTTCAATTGTTTAAAACCAACTTTTATCAGCTGCTTTCCTATACCCTGATTTGAAAATTCTGGTTTCACTGCCATGGGTGCCAATAAAGCAGTAGAAATTGACTCACCCTGTTGTGAAACCAAATAGGCTTTTGAAAAAAGAATATGACCGATCAAGTTGTTAGCAGATTTGGCGACAAGAGAAAGACAGGGCTTAGCACTGGAATCCAAAAGAATGTTTTTGATCAGTTCAACAATAGTGGGCCCTTCTTCAGGCCCAAACGCCTGAAGATTAACCTCTAGCAAAGAACCTAAATCCGATGCCTGAGCCTGTACTATCTCAATGGTCACACATGCACCCACCGGAAGAGTGGTCTAACTTGCCTGCCATTTCCATAAAGTCTAATAACTGTTCCTGATTCATATCTGAATTAGCACAGCTATTAAATAGCGCTTCAGGTGGATAGTTTTCTTTAAGCATCTGTCCCACATCTTCCCTAGTGGGAGCAACAGCCTTTTGCTCCATTAATTCAAATATTTCGTGGATATGGTGATTCACTTTAATGCCTTCCTAAGAATTATTCGGTTAACTATTCTATGACGCGCAGTATTCTCACTATTGACTTATGACATTACTATCTTAACCCACAGCGATGATGTCTTTCCGAATGAATTCAGCTCTTAATCTCCAGCGGATTGCTGCAACCATTGCAGCCAGAGTAGCAAAACCTGCTAATGGCCAAATAATCGACACCAGAGGGTGAGCAGAAAAATATGCCAATTGATAAATACTGGTAGACACAACATAGGCCATTGCTGTTGACCAAGTAAAGACGACACCTGTCCAAAAAGCACCTGCTTCCCTAGCTACCGCACCCAGTACCGCCACACAAGGTGCATACAGAAGTATAAATACCAAATAGCAGAATGCGCCTAACTCACCGTCAAATAAATTTTGCATCTTCGAAATGGTTGTTACTTCGACGCCCTGCTCCACAGATACTGACTCTTGATCAGATACGTCTCCAATACTTATGCCTAGGGGATCTAACAAGGCTCCACCTAACCCTGCGGCGTTCTCATATATTGAAATAAAGGCTTCAGTTGTAGCACCTAGTAAATCTAACGAGCTGTCGTCTTCAGTACTGATTTCAACATCAATTGATTGATACAAGGAGTCAAGAGTACCCACCACGGCTTCTTTCGCAAACATGCCGGTGAAGAGGCCCACTGCTGCTGGCCAGTTTTCTTCACTGACGCCCATCGGAGAAAAAACTGGAGTGATGGTTCTACCAACTTCACTTAATACCGAATTCTTTGAATCTTCGTTTCCAAAACTGCCGTCTGTCCCTAAAGAATTCAAAAAACTCAATGCGACAACCACCAAAACTATGGTCTTGCCGGCTCTAGTGATGAATCCATTTAAACGATGCCAAGTAGTAATGAAAATATTTCTCCACACAGGTTTGTGGTAGTCTGGCATTTCCATCAAGCTCGGTTCTTGTTTGCCACCGAATAAAGATTTACGAAAAATCCATCCTGTTCCAACAGCTAGCGCAATACCTAATAAATACAGTAAGAACACAAGATTTTGCCCTTGATTAGGAAAGAAAGCGGCTGCAAAAAGTGCATACACGGTTAATCGAGCACCACAAGACATAAATGGCGCCATAAGAATAACTAATAAACGATCCGATTCTCTTCGTATGGCACGAGTTGCCATTACTGACGGAACATTACAGCCAAAGCCTACGATCAAAGGAACAAATGCATTACCAGGTAAACCAATTTTTGCCATTAACCGATCAACAATAAATGCAGCCCGAGACATATAGCCACTGTCTTCTAAAATAGACAAACACAAATAAAGAAAAGCAATAACTGGGATAAATGTAGCCACTAACTGAATGCCTCCACCCACACCATTAGCAATCAGTGTTGTAATCCATTGAGGCATGGAAATGGCGTTTAATAATGCGGTGACCCCGTCTACTAAAAAAGCGCCAGTCAGTATGTCGAAAAAATCTATGAATACAGCACCAACGTTGATCGCAATAGTAAACATTAAGTACATCATGGTCAGGAAAATGGGAATACCTAACCATTTATTGAGTACGAGGTGATCTAACTTTTCACTAAAGCTAACCCTACCGTTGGTGGTGGTGGTTGAAGAGTTGAATATATTTTGGGCCCATAGATGATCAGCCCTTGGAATTTCCGAAACCACATTGTTTGTATCTAAAGGGGCATCGAAATGTTCTAAATAGTGAATCAAGTCATCTAACCCATGACCTTTAGATGCAACCACTGAAAAGACTGGCAGTTGAAGCTGTTCTTCCAGTTTTTCAAGATTGATATCTGCACCTTTTACAATAGCCATGTCCATTTTATTTAGCACTAGTACAACAGGAATTCCTAAATGTTTTAACTGGCTAGTTAACATCAGGTTCCGTTTTAAATTGGAGCCATCAACTATGTTAATAATAAGATCAGGACTTTGTTCTCTAATAAACTGACGAGCGATTTGTTCATCCAACCCAGAGGCAGAATCCGCAAGGTCATACACACCAGGTAAATCAATCACTTCGACATGCTTTGAATCAAACTGAATTTGACCAGACTTTTTTTCAACAGTGACACCGGGCCAGTTGCCTACTTTTTGATTTGCACCAGTTAGTCTATTAAATAAGGTGGTTTTTCCCGTGTTCGGATTTCCAGCAAGCGCCACTAGCATTTTTTGACTCATAACTAGGCTCCCAAACTCTGCAAACTGATCAATTGTGCATCATATTTCCGAATGCTTAATAGCGTACCGCCAACTTTGATTTGCATGGGGTCACCTAAGGGGGCTGTACGTAAAACGACAACCTGTTCACCGGGTAGCAAGCCCAGTGCGTTCATTTGTTGAACCCATCGTTGATCTGAATGATGCAAGTGATGAATCGTTGCAGGCAGGTTAAATTGAAGCTGATCTAAGGTCATGGAACCCTCATGCTGATGATAATTATTATCATTTATATTAAGGATTCCGCTAATTACCACATTGACCTAAGTCAGACTGAGACTCCTTTATGCGACATGACTAATGTTTGCCAGTAACACACCGAATTTGTTTACTTGGTAATTGCCTTCTATTTTTGAAGTACGAAATATATAAATGAGGATTTTCTAAAGCTTAGGGATTAATTAAAAGAACAAAGATATTTGGCGAACTTATTAATTTGAAATTTACCGATCAAATAATTGTCTCTCATAAATATTTAGCAAGATATCAATTAAACACCCCCACCCTTATTTAGAATTTCCTTAACTTATTAAATTTATGTAGCTTTTCTAACTTATTCTAATTAAATCAAGCTCTCGTTTCGACATACCTTGGTTGTACTCCTATGCTGATTTTAAATCGCTCGTCATCTAAGCTCGGATCAACCATGAAAGATCTTTCTCTCAAGCAAAAACTATTAGTAGCTATTACCGCTGCTGTTATTTCTTTTCTGGTCGTTCAATTTGGAATTCGATTACTAAGCAAAGTCATTGATTTTGCTTACTGGGAACGTGAGCACATTATTACAGTCACAGAAATTGATATTGAACTGAATAGCGCCGAACCCTCTAGAGATACACTCATCCGCTCAGTTGAATATGCGAGACAGCAAGCAACTAACGTTGGCAATGCCATTTTTGAAGTGGAAAAAATTCTATTTCATTTGTTAGGCCAAGGACTTTTACTAGATTTAGCAGAAGAGGATGTAGAGCGTTTAACAGTGATGATTGATGAGCTGAAATCTCTAAATTCATCAACGTTAAATGAAAACGACATTGCAAAATTTAAAAAACATATGGAATGGCCTAAAGAGAAATCTGATGTTTTCGGCAGTGGTTTAAGGGAGGCATCTGCATTTGTAATCGGCTTAGTGGCGACTCTAGCTATATTGTTTGTTGGCTGCACCATTGGTTTAATTTGGTATACGCTCACTTCCGAAATACCTTCTCTTGAAGAGACCACTCGCGTTACTAGAGAAATTGCTTCAGGCAACCTCAACATCGACACCAACCATCCTCACATAGAATCAGCCACTGCAAACATGGTGCAGAGTTTGAGAAATATGGTGACGGAAATACAAACAGTATTAGGTCAACTCTCAGAAGCTGCTGAAAGCAATGCAGTCATTTCAGAACAAACCCTAGCAGGCGTTAGTCGCCAACAAAATGAAGTCGGTGAATTGTCTAATTCGATACGTGAAATGAGCTTATCAATTTCTGCGGTTGCAGAGGCAGCCGTTGAAGCAAACACTGCTACACAACAAGGACATTCAGAGTCTTCATCTGGCATAGGAATAGTAGATGATGCAGTAGAGTCAATTAATGATTTGGCTAGTCAAATTCAGGGTTCCTCTGAAGCTATACGAAAAATTGAGGCAGACAGTGAAAGCATTCTATCCGTTGTTGAAATGATTAATGAGCTAACGGAGCAAACCAACTTACTCGCACTTAATGCAGCAATTGAAGCTGCAAGAGCAGGCGAGCAAGGAAGAGGATTTGCAGTTGTTGCTGATGAAGTTAGAACCTTGGCGCAACGTACTCAGTCATCTACTAGTGAAATTCAAGCAACCATTGACAAGTTAAGAGACAGCACCAGAGTCGCGGTTAAATCCATGGTGGAGTGCTGCGACATTGCCGAGAAATCGGTAGTGAAAGCGAATAGTGCTGGTGAAGCCATTAACAATGTGTCTGAGCAGATGTCGAATATTATGTCATTAAATGAGCAAATCTCTAGCTCCGCAGAACAACAGAGTGTTGTTACTAAGGATATTAGCAATAACACTCAAACCATAAATGATCTTGCTGAAGAAGCTGCTAAAGGCGCTAGAGAAACTGCTCAATCAAGCGACAATCTCTCAAGCATAACCAATAAAATGAAGAATGTTGTAAGTCAGTTTAACTTATAAGTTATAAATATTTAGAAAGGAGGAGCGGTATGGCTTCAGGATTATCCTTGCCTCAATTTGATAAAAGCAATGAGATTCAACGAAAGAAAAATTTAGAAGCAATGCAGAAAGAGTATGAATACACTCTGACTTATGATGGCTTTATCGCAACCATCAACAAGCTACCTGACAGAGAAAAGCCAACTCTTCTTTATAAAATTAGGTCTTATATAAATCTCGCGGGACTCATACCTAGCCTACCTTCCTTCATTAGTAAATTAGTTAAATTTAAATTATTAAGAAGGCCTTTTAAATCATTTAATGATTACTTCTTTTTCAGTAAATCATTTTTTCCCAATTCGGAAATGCGAGAAAATTTTCTGGATAATAAATATCTTGGCTACCAAAGGGTAGCGGGTATGAATCCTGTTGTTATCGAGGGCGTAAATGGTGTCAACCCCATTCCGAAAAACTTTATTGTTACTGCAGCCGCCCTTGGTTTAACAGAATCAGAGTACCAAACTCTATTTAGGGATAATCGATTTTACATCACTAACTATGACATGCTTAAACCATTGTCTGAGAACCCTGGCTATGTAGAGGATGAAAGAAAATACGTTCTGCCGGCAATCGCTCTGTACAAAATGCAGGATGATGGCTGCCTAGAAGCAATGGCTATTCAACTGGATGCCACTAAACCAACAAATACAAAAGATAATCCAATTATTACGCCTAATGATGATCGCTGGGCCATGGCACGAACCTATATTCAAGCAGCCGATGGAACTCATCAGGAACTTTGGACTCATGCCACTCGAATTCACTATATATTAGAATCCATTATCATGGTTAGTTGGCGCCAGCTAGGCGAGAACCATCCGATTCTTGCCTTACTAAAACCACATTTGAAATTTACTCTAAGTGTTAATGTAAACCCATTATTTGAAAAAACACCAGACGGTAAAATCCCAAGCTTTGGGAAGATGTTTGGTTGTGACAATGAAGCACTGGTCGCATTTATGGCAGAAGGTATGAAGTCTTACAGTTTTAAAGATTTCATCCTTACTCGAGACTTAGAAAAGCGCCATGTGAATGATCCTCGTTTAGTTTACCCCTATCGAGATGATGGTCTATTGCTCTGGAATGAAATTAAGCGTTTCACTGAGAGCTATATCAGTTATTGGTATAAGATAGAACAAGACATTACGGGTGACTTTGAACTACAAAAGTGGGCAAATGAGCTAGGGGGTTCCAGAGAAGAAAAGTTTTGTGGATTGACAGACTTCCCCACAGAATTTAATAACAAAGATCAATTAATTGAGATAGTTGCTCATATAATTTTCATCGCTACAGCCCATCACTCGTCAATCCATTACCCTCAATATGAATGTGCGGGGTTTCCCCCCAATTTGCCATTCTCTAGTTATGTACCGCCATTCACAGATCCCAGTAACTATCAAACAGAGTCTGGCTTAGTTAAATTCTTCCCACCATTCTCAATGGCATTCGAGCAAGCATTTATTTTCTATTTAACTAATTTCAAGGTGAACCGAATAGGAAATTACTCAATTAATGTATTCCCAAAAGAAGTACAGGGAATCATAGCAGAACACCAAAACCAGCTTCTCAAAATTCATAAAGATATTAAAGACAGAAACAAAAGTCGAAAATTTAGTTATCCATTTATGGACCCTAAGAACATTCCCAATAGCGTTACCGTGTAACCATAAGAGGAAACAGAGCGATGATTAACTTAGATATCTTTAAGAAACATCCCAAGAAATGGAGTGGATTGGCAACAGTTCTTGTTATTTTATTTATTATTTCGAAAGTAGATTCTGTTCAAAGTTTGGTATCTGCCCTTTCTCCTCCTAATTTGCCGAAACTTCAGGTTCAGGACAAATATGGTGAGTGGGTACCCCAAGTATGGATGGATCAGAACTGGGGTAATCAATGGGACAGCCCATCTGCCGACACAAAAAAATATCACCATTTAAGTCAAGGCACACGAACCCTTCCTCTACCATATGATTGGTTTTTAAGCCTTGAGCAGCCGGCTTCATCGTTGTTCACTATGCCCTTTGGGGAGAAGCCTGTATTCGTGGATAACGAATACTTGCTACGTTTTGGTTTTATTCGCAGCGAACCCGATGCTGAAAACAACCCCGATGGTTTGCCCATAGGTTTTGCTAAAACAAGCTCGCAAAATGTGAATGGATTTACTACCCAAACAGACACCATAGGTTTTACTTGTGCAGCTTGTCATACCAGTCATTTTATTTACGACGATGGTAAAAATGGGCCAAGGGAATACATTGTAGAAGGTGGACCTGCCACCACAGACTTAGGTTTACTAGAAGAGAGTTTAACAGCTGCGATCGGACAATTAGTTTTATCTGCTGAATTTGGCATAGTGGGTGGTAGGTTTGACCGTTTCGCTAAACGGCTATTAGGTACTCAATACAACGCCACGACCAAAGTTAGACTGAAGTCAGATTTAGTGTCTTTTGCTGGAGCTCAACTGGGCAGTAGTGACATTATCGAAGTCACGGAAGGTTTTTCTCGGCTTGATGCTCTCAACCGAATTGGTAATGCCGTATTTTCTGAAAATATAGACCGGCCTCAGAACAAGGCCCCCATTGATGCACCTGTGAATTACCCACATATTTGGACATCCCCTTGGTTTAACTGGGTGCAATACGATGCTTCTGTGATGGGACCATTAATTCGTAATGTGGGTGAAGCGCTTGGAGTGAAAGCATTTATTGACGTTAAGTCTTCACCAGAAGATCACCGTTTTTCTTCTTCGGTTCCAATTAACAATATGGTCTGGATGGAAAAGTTTTTATCTGGTGAACAGCCAACTAAGGAAACTGGTTTTTCTGGGCTTAAGGCACCGATTTGGCCTCTAACAGAAGTGGATTCTACTCTTGCTCAAAAAGGACAAGAAATTTACCTGCAATACTGTGAAGGCTGCCACTTACCTGTAATCAACAGCGAACGTATTTGGGAGCCTGAGTACATGGCGCCTATTAAGTGGTATCAAGGTGATTCGCAACAGCAAACTGAAAATCCGGTATTGCAACTAAAGGTTATACCACTTAACCAAATTGGAACGGATATAAAACAAGCCGGAGTAATGGTTACTCGAACCATGGATACGTCTGGAATTGATAACGGGCCCTTTGCAGAAAAGACTACAGGTATGTTAATTGACAGTGTGATTTGTGCTCGAGATTTTAATCAACTAGCGCGTGCAGCTCTCAGTTGGGGTGACCAGACAGAAAAGCCTAAAGAATATGATGAAGTGCCGCTGATAGAACAATGGATCACGGATGGTGCTAACGTTAGTTTTGGCTATGCGCTGGCAGCAACAGTTCAAAAAACCATTGATGCTTGGTTTAAGGTTAACGGTCTATCGGATCCAGATTTACAAAAACTGTTTGAAGAAGGTCGCCCTAATTGCATTCAGGCTGGTTTCGGGTACAAGGCAAGACCACTAAATGGCGTCTGGGCAACTGCACCTTTCCTCCACAATGGTTCTGTTCCAACCTTAAAAGATTTACTCTGTCCAACTGATGGCAAGCGACCTGACTTTGTTCAACTTGGCAACCCAGTATACGACACCGTTAATATGGGAATTTTACAGCCAGATGGTTTTCAGAGAATTGCGAAAAAACGTCTCAAAAAATTTAAAAACTATGACAAGCAAGGGTATTTTATTTTGGACACCCGAGTTATTGGCAATCACAACACAGGCCATGAATTCAGTGATCGCTATGATTTAACTAAGCCTTACTGGCAGCAAGAGAAAGGTGTGATTGGGCCAAAATTAGAACCTGAAGCGTGCAACGCAATTCTTGAGTATTTGAAAACTATATAACTCTAACAACTTTAAAACAGAAAAAAGGACCGATGCTTAACCATCAGTCCTTTTTCATTGAAGGACTTCTGATTAAATCAATGCACGTAAATCTAAGTCTGAAATATCCAATGGAAAACTTGTTTGGTAATCGTCATAAACATCAGCCCATTGCCTTAACAAACCATGAAAATGTCTAGGCTCGATAATCGTACCTGAATTTTCAGATTGAGCTTCCAAATTCCCATTTAAACCAAGAGCATCATGAGTAGATGTAGTCGCTCCCACTACTGAATCAAAAAAACCAGAGTTCTGCATAAAGATAGCACTGCCTATTGGCCAATGATCTTTACCATTACCATCGTTATACCACGGCGTCCGACCAAAATCAGAAGCGATTACAACTCTAAGTCTCCCAGTAAGATCAGTACCGTATTGAGTGTCCATTTCACTAGCTAAGCGCCAGAGAGTATTGACGCCATCAATAAGTTGATTCATCGCCTGAGTTTGGTTTTCATCATGAGTGTCATGAGTGTCAAAGCCCCACTGCACTATATCAGCTGACACAGTTAAACCAGCAGCGGCCGAAACTAATGCCAATTGAACCTGCCTAAGAATCGGATGCCAGTTACCTTCCGAATCTACCTGTGGCTCTAATGTCTCTGGCATATAATCATTTAATGACACTAATTGGTCTCTACCAGCAGCACTACTTTCCAAAAACGCTGCGGAGTTTTGCAAGCGGGAGGCAATTTGATTTCTCGCCTGAAGACGTGTAACTCGTTCGGTGCGTGCTGCCTTAATTAAATCCATCTGATCCTGGCGATGGAACTGACTCGCACCCCAAGTGGAATGTGAATTTGGATTAATTAAATTACCCAGGGTATTTGGGTCTTGCATTAACGTGAAGTTTGTTAATCCTGCCGTTTCTCTGTAACCACCATTACTTAAAAACGCCAGAGGTAATCCCGCACCATGTTTCGCAGCAGCTAGAGCTGTAATTGCTGGATAACCATCGGCAAAGCGCCCACTAAACACATGACGCACGCCAGCAGAGTGAGCATTTGTTTGAGCATCAATGCCATTTACAACCATCATTTTGCTACCATGATTGGTAAACAAATCTGCATTATTGGCAAAAGGTGCATACTGAATTCCATTTGATATGGTTTGTATGCTGTTACCGTTCTCTGCCCAGTGATTAATATAAACGGTTTCACCAGATTCCTGATTTACAATTTGTCCATCTTTTGGGTCGCACAAACTGGTAACATCCCAGCCACCCTCGGCAAAAAAAGTAAAATAAATTGGTCCGTCGTACCTCACTACATTCGCTGAAGCCGGCTTACTCAATAAACCCGACGCTGGCATTAACCCGGCAGCAACCATTGCCTTTAAAAGTTCTCTTCTTTGCATGGTCATTACTCCGTTAAAAACTGAATGTCAGTGAGCATGTAAGTTAAAACACCTATCCATGGCCGCAGTGTTTGCTCAGGGTTATAATTACTGCCAATGCCATTTCTAATGCTGGTTTCATCACTCCAATCAATGCCAGACCAATTAAGCTCGACTGTAATGCCATCATCGGGTCTTTGATCATTGAAACTACAAAACTCATCATCAGCATCAACATCTTCGTCGGCGTAAAGGGTATCTGAAATCTCATCTCCTAACGCTATTCGTTGGTCGTACAGTGCTTTATATAGATTCCAGATGGCAGTTTCTTCCGAGCTATCTTCCACTCCCCACAAACGCCACATCATGTTTCGAATAGTTGAACGAATTGCTGACTCTCCAGCAGAAGTGTTTGGATCAGTTGAAATAGTGACCCCTTCAAACAATACCTTTTCTACACCTGGCCAAAACTCATTAATAACTAGCTCACAGGACACTTCATTTGCCATGCGCTCGGCGACGGACAGCATCATGGCATTTAATTCGTTAGCTCGTTCAGTAATTCCATCGGAGTCAATACCACCATAAAACATGTAATAGTTTTCTAGCAATTGATTGTCATCCTGCCAGGGTACTCGCCAGTCAAACTCAGCAGTGGCAACTAATTTTCTATCTAACTGTTCTGGTGTGAGTAATCGACCAATACCCAATTCTTTTAGAGCTTGAAGACGGAATGTGTCGGTACTTAATATCGACTCTCCCCGATAAAGTGGTGACAGCATCATTTCTGCTAGCAGTTCTTTTAAGTCAAAATTACTTTCAATAAAACTTTGAGCCCAATCATCAATCAGCGCTTGCTCGGCTGTGTAAGCGTCAAGCAAGGCCTGGTAGTCAGGATCATTAATAGCAGTTGGCTGAATTAGCGGCTCTCGGCCAAATACCCCTTTAAACCAAAACTTCGCAGTACCGGTTGCGAATCTAGGGTCGGCTACCATTTGTTGAGCCAGCCATTGCAAGCCATCACCATATCCATTCACAGCACCAAAGCTTGAAACTACTGGTAAATCAGTTCCATTAAATCCTGGATGAAGTTGCGTACGATACCACTGGTCACCATTTTGATAATCGGTTGAATCCACGTGAGTTTGTGGCAGTGAATCCAAACCATCCCGCACTAAATACTCACCAGCATTTCCGAAACTTTGAAAAGCGCCTGCAACAGGATCCATTACTGAATGACAACCAAAGCAGGAGGTGCCTTCATCACCAGGGTTACTTACATTTTTAAGTTCTTCTGGATCCATTGCACGAACGGCCAAGCGTTCAATATCTGTACCTAAGAAAAAGTAATAAGCCCACCGAGCTCTGGCTCGATTTCTATTGGTATCAGTAGATGGGTATCGAACTAAAAACACTGGAGATGAAAGAATACCGGCAGATGGAATAAATTCTTTTCCTGTTCCGTCTTGAAGTGTGGTATTCCAAGAAACACGATAACTTCTAATGTGTCCCGGTCTCCAATCCGAGTCGTCCATCGGATCATAAGTAGTTGTCCAAGTTTGACCATCCATCACTTCATAAGTGAACGGATTCATCATCATGTAGTCAGCTGTCAAGATTTCTGTGTAAGGACGATCGTTAGTAACAACATAGCGAATTAATTCTAAAGGCTCTTCTGCAATTGCCTTCTGAGTTTGTCGATAAGTAGTGGCAGCAACGTCTGCTAATTCACTAGCTAAAATGCAGTCAGCATGAGCATCATCATTTCCTACAGCATCGCATGCTAAGTTGGCGTCAGTTGATGCATCGAAAGCATCCTGAGTGCGATCATAAATGTCTATATAACGATACGTCTCGCCACTCAACGCTTCTTGAGCTTCGGTTTGGCCGGTGAAATATTTTCGCGTTAGTAGGTGATCATTCGCACTGTTCATCAACCATTGCTCAAAAATTTCTCCTTCCATCATTTCGATTAATTCTGTCTTAAGTGCTTGGTCACTTTGTAATGCGGAATTAATTGATTCCTGATCAGGCATTTCACCTTGCAACAAAATACTGGACTTTCTTAGGGTGCGTGATGGACTGATCATCACCACATCGTCAAGCCCAGCCTCTTCGCTAGGTTCAGAGTCATTCGCACAAGCTGCTTCAGAAAAACGCGCAACGGCTTCTGATAGCGTACTTCCTTCGGATGAACTCGCAGAAAATACCTGCCCCCCGCCATGACTAACGTTATTAGATTGGGTAGGCTTACTAATAAATAAGCTACCATTTGCTTCTATGTAAGCCGTAACATCGGCCAATGCATTGTTTTCATTTGCGGAGTAAATGAATTCAGAACCTAAAGACTCAGCTTGCCCACCTGGAATATGACACCCAGAACAGTTTTCACTCAATACCGGCCATAAACTCTGACTGAAGAAATCGACATTGGTTTGAGAGCAATTTAACTCGGGCTGTCCACCACCTGTATCACCATTTTCTGATTGAGAATCGCCTGAATCATCTTTAGATTCCGGTTCAGCTGGCGCCTGACAAGCTGAAATAAGAAATGAAATTACAATAACACCAAACCAGTTATAGCAAACCGGTTTCAGATTTATCCGCATGTTTGTCTCCTCGAACACCAAAACTCATTCAGGCTTTTGGTTTTTTGGGGTATTTAATCACAGCACATAACAGAACAATTAATGCTCATTTAATATCAATATGTCGTATTTGGGTTCAGAGGGTTACTTGAGCTGACTAAAGGTAAAACTGTGGCGACAAAATTAACCTTTGGATGGGATTAATGATCAAATTCACAGCAAGTATTTTGAATTTGGTTAACTTGTTTTTACAGGTTGAGACAAATTTCTAACATTTTTGTAGTCAATAAAAAAGCCCAGTCCAAAGGACTGAGCTTTTCGATTATTGGTTAATTAGTAACTAGAAACTATTAGTCTCCAACCACCACACCAGTTGTGTATTCAGGGCCGCTCACTTCGCTAGCAAACAGATTCAATACATCACCATTTGCTTGCAAGCGGGTGTCACCCCAGAAGCCAGCGCCACAAGTTGTGCCTTCAGCACACTTCCAACGGTCTTGTTCTTGCCAGTTAGTGTTGATGTAAGAGAACGCACGAACTGTGTCACTATTAGCTTTCATCCAGTTGAAGTAATCAACGAAGTAAGCATCCCAAGCCGCTTGGCCATTAGTGAAGTACTTACCATTTTGGTGATCAGCTACACAGCTATGACTTAATTCATCTAACTCAAAGCCTTGAGGCGCAGATTCAGAAACCTGAACTGGTTTGCCATACTTACGAGCTAACTGAACCAGCTTGTCTTGCAGAGCACGTGGAGTGGTGTCTGGTATAGTCCAAGCTTTGCTTGGATCCTGACATGACCACTGGTAGTCAAGATATTTATCACCAGCGAAGAAGCTGATACCAACCCAGTCAACTACGTCTGCACCAGGCCACCAGTCTTCATAGTGGTTAGGATTAGACGCAACATTGTAGTTGTACTGCTCACTACCATTATCTGGGTAAGTCGCTGCTTGCCATACAGTTGCAACATTAGTTGCACCTAACGCATCAATACGCTCTTTGAAGTAACGGAATGCTTGCTTGTAGAAGCCTTGGTTGTAGCAGTTCCATGGGCCATCGAATTCGAAACCAATTCTCAGGTAAACCGGACGACCTTCATTCTTGAACCAAGTGATCATGCGATCAACACCGTTTCTCCACTGAGCAGACATAGAAGTCGGATCGCTTGGAGAACCTACATCATCATCGCCAGTACCAGCAATAGCACGTAGAGGCTGGTTACCACAATCTGCCCATTCATCTGACAAGTACAGACCAACAGAAACAGCTACTTTGTGTCCTGCAGCGGCATCGTACGCATCTAAAGTTTCACGGAAGTCAACTTCACCATTTGAGTTATCGTATGGAGGTCCTTCGATACCAGTAATGTATACAGAGTTGTCACCTTTACCAGCGTCGATGAAAGAGCTGTAAAGAGTCACACCACCCGGAGCCATAATGCTGCCACTTTGAACACTTGGTAAGAATTCACGCAATGTAGTTGTGTCTTGACCCATGATGAACAGAATCTTGTCATCTGCAGGAATGTTGCGGCCTTGCATGTCAGTGTCACCACCAGTGCTGGTACCAGTTCCTGTACCTGTATCACCAGTTGAAGTACCAGTGCCAGTGTCAGTATCACCAGTTGATGTACCAGTACCAGTGTCTGTATCGCCAGTTGATGTGCCAGTGCCTGTATCTGTATCACCAGTTGAAGTGCCAGTACCTGTGTCAGTATCACCAGTTGAAGTACCTGTACCAGTACCAGTTGCTACTGCATCAGTACATGGTGAAGAAGTCACACCTGAACCCACAGCAACAGTTGCGCTAGTCAAACATTGACCAGTGGCGTTATCTTGAACTTTGAATTCAATTGAGTAAGTACCAGAGGTGTAGTTAGTAGAACGCTCCCAACGATCACCCACTAAAGTAGCTGAACGACAGTCACCATCCACACACATGTATACCCATGAAGCAGATTGGTTACCTTTATAGTGATAAACAGTACCATCGGCTTCGATACCGAAAACATATCCAGCAGTACCAGTTGTGGTGTCTGTGTCAGTTGCTGTATCTGTTACCGTGTCAGTCGAACCAGTGTCAGTTGCTGTATCGGTTGCAGTTCCAGTATCAGTTGCTGAACCAGTGTCGGTAGCAGAACCAGTGTCGCTATCTGTTGTAGAACCTGTGTCCGTAGCAGAGCCAGTGTCGCTATCAGTCGCTGAACCAGTGTCAGTACTGTCTACTACGGCTTTGAATACGACTTTGTCAACATTCATGGCAGCATCGCCAGCTTGGTTCTTCACTTCAACTGTAGCACCAGCAGCAACGGCTTCATTAACAACGATGTATCTGTAATTACCAACCCAAGCGCCATTTCCAGAGAATTCAACACGCTTAGCAACACCGTTAATAACAACACTGATAGTGCCGCTATTCTGTGAAGCGTAGAAAATTTGGAATGAAGAAGCAGCAGGTGCATCAGAAACAGCAAAACCAGCGCCCACAGTGTCTAAGTAAGCAACGCCATACCCTTCAGAAGCGGCAGCGTCTTGGTAAACACGAGCTGAGCCTAAGATTTGAGCCAGTTCAGCTTCAACAGTCACATCCTGCACAGGGCCAGTATCAGTTGCCGTATCAGTTTGTGTGTCAGTAGCAGAGCCAGTGTCTGTTTGAGTATCCGTATTTTGGTCAGTGTTTACAGGTTGTCCAGAACGGTCAGCGGTGGAGTCGTTATCGCCTGGAGTAGCACAGTCACCGTCACCACGGTATGCACAACCTAATGCGTCAGTACCAGGCTGCCAAGTACGGGAGAATTCGAGTAGGTTATCTAGAACAGAACTGTCCAAGTTGCCTTGGTACTTATCAATTGAACCGTCACCGAAGTACAAGCCAATGTAAGCCAGTACGTCATCAGTAGATAAGCCACAACCAAAGTTAGTATTTAACGTCTGCAGTGGATCAGAACCTTTAACCGCAGAAGCTTCATTACGAGTTAGGATGCCATCACCATTTTCATCTAACGTGTCAGCAAACAATTGAGCTTGTGCATCATTCTTCAGAAGAGCTTTGAAGTAAATTAAAGCGTCTTCTTTAGTGATTGTTGGGTTTAGCGGAGGTGGCTCACCGATGTAGTCAGCTTGCGCAATGAACTCATCATCAATGTCGATGCCCAGGTTTACTTCGATATCAATCATAGATTCGATAGCGTTTGCTGGGTCAGCACACACACAAGAACGTGTTACGAATTGATCGGCAGCATTCAAACAGCCGTCATTTCCGTTACCAGTGTAAGAAACACAAACAGTGTCACACCAGTCTTGAGTTTGGCCTTCAACAAAACAACCAGAAACGACCTTACCCTGAGTAGGACAAGCATCTGGGTCATTTGGATCAGTCAGGTTGCCATGATTATTGGAACCTGTGCTTGTTCCAGTATCAGTTGGGTTCTGAGTAGAACCATTTGTACAACCAGCTGTCTCAGCCTGTGCTGCATCGGTATAACATCCTGAACCACACTCGTAAGGGTGGGATACAGGACAATCCACTGCCATTGCATTTGTACCTAGTAATGCTCCGGTCAGGGTTAGGAAAAAGGTTAATGAAACTTGCTTAAGCAATTTTGTCGTCACCTTTATCTCTCCGTTTTTTTTATTGTTGGAATTAAAATGACTAGCTTTTATTAGAGGCTGGATGTGATAGCCCAGTTCTAAAATCTGCAGTCTGTGTTTTTATTTTTATGGGTTTCCACATTGACTTAGTTTGTAAACTCAAAGAGTTACCCAACATTCACCGTGGAAAACTACACCATTATGCTTATTTATAGATGAGTTGGATCAATTACCGTTTACACCGAATAAATTTTGTAACCTCCTTATTAACCTGACCTTTATTGTGGAGACAATTCTTTGAAAATTGTCTTATGAACACTGTAAGAAAAAACTTTTCGCTGAAAACAAAACACATTTTTGATGACAAACCATTCCAGTAACCATTTGCGTGATTCATTACTAAGGATTCGCCGATTCAATGCTGATGATTTTTTTTACGAAACCGAAATTGAGAACTGCGTTGTTAAATTTCTGCACTTAGAAAACCAACTAAACTCATCTGAAAAGTGATTTAATCAATCAAAAAAATCGAGCGTCTATTCGAGTCATACAAAAAACATTTAAAAGAGATCAACATCAAACTAGTAAATCTCTACGCAAATTGGCTGCCCCCTGAAAATACCCAAAAGCTGTAAAAAACACTTGTTTTTAAGGACTAATTGAATCGTTCATCAAAGGTTATGATTTTCAGTCGACCCAATCTTTTCCCAAATTTTCTTGATCACCCTAACTCGGATATGACTCTTTTTTGATTGAAGAAACTGTGCTCGGAACCTGTTGTTGTTATCAATTTGGTAAAAAACAATTTTAGTTTTCAAAGTGAACTTAGACTACGTCGAATAACGCAGCAAAACTGAAAGAAATAACTTAGATCAGCTAACTGATATTTTTGTGGCGATGAAACCGATTACATTTCTCACATGTTTAACTTAAAAATATTGAAAGCGGATTATGAATAAAAAGCTTAGAACTAAACCCCTTAATTGAAACCGGTTTCATTATTACCAATAAGCCAAAAAAAACCCCGGAATGAACCGAGGTTTTTTTATTTTATATGACCGATTTAACAGTAATTAGATATTTGTTAAGACCTTCTTTTTAAGATGTGCCGCAACAGTATCTAACGTCGGTCTTAGAACCGTTTTGTTAATATGTTCAAGATCTGCTGGATAAAATACCCAGTGCACCATATATCGAGCATGACCCCTCAGGTGGAACATGTGCAACATTTTGAAATCAATGATGTCTTGCATGTTTTGGGCTAAATCAGGACACCTAAATACACCAGGTCCTGGTCCTGCTTCATCTAAAATAGCGTTCATTGCTTCGTCTGTTTTAGAAAGGTCGTCCAAGACTTGCAACAACACCGCTTCATAAAGAGTGCCGCCGCCCATTTTCCAATTAGTGATTGGTGTCTCAGTTTCGGCCAAAGTGCCTAAAGAAAAGGCTTCTTTAGTGTTGATTCCCAACAGCATCAGAGCTTCATCAAGAGTAGCTTTTTCTGCTCCGTAAAATTGCATTTTGTAAGCAATCTTCTGTTTGTCTTCAGGACTTAACAGACCTTCGTTAAACATATCGTAGCCTAACAAAAGAACAATCTCTTTAAGCTCTTCATAACGTTTTGGGTAGTTTTGCTGCATTCTCATGAACACACCACGAGCAGTCGCCGTACCCATGGCAATATTCGAAATAAAGAGGTCAGCACCAAATTGATGGCCTGCCAGGCGGCGTTTACCACCACGCTTAACGTTTTCGTCTCTCCAAACTAAGAAATCAAACCGGGGATTATTGCCCTTGCCATTCTTAATTTCGTTCATTCGTTTGGCATGAGGGCCATCCATTGCTTCACCTTGAGGGCCTTCTGCAATGTTATCTCCGAAAACACCAGGCCAATCAAGGTTTGTACCCCAGAATGGACGAGGTTCAATTGCACCATGACATTCTTCGCAAGACTTCACATTGCGTTCAAGCTTGGGTTTTGGATTGGTAAAGTCGAAAACAGAAAGCTCCCAGTGACCGGTTTCTTCATTAAGCTCAGTCACATCAAGCTTGTCATATACAGGGTCTTCTCTGAGGGTGCCAACATTAGCCATGAAACGACCGTCGGGGCCAAATAATACGATTCGTGGATATTCAAGAGTGGATTGACCCGCGGCACGGGTGACTTCCACTAATGAAAAATAATTTCGATAGTGGTCGGGCAATACATCAAGTAATTGCTCCATGGTGGTAATGTCATTGGCCTGCATAAATTCCCAAATGCCATCAATGGTCATTTCAGGTTCGCCTTCTTTAGGCGCGGGATTTAATGAATCCAGTGGCACGATGACATCATTAGGGAATTTAGGGCAAATGGTTCCATTACCCCCTACGCCCCCTGTTGATTGAAAGCTGATTCCGTCTGTTGTCTTAATTTCGTACTCAGCAAAAGCGGGTAATATGGAGACTCCCTGTAACAGAGAAGCTCCCAGCAAAGCTGCGATAGTATTTTTTATTTTCATAATTTCTTCACTGGTGTCTGATTTTGGACTTGATAATACTAATTGCACTCAATATTTAACTCTATTGTTTTAACTGTTTTGTCTACTCAGAAATAATTCAGATCAATTGAAACCAGTTTCAAAAATCTGTCTTTGTAACAAAAAAGCCCAACTCGAAAGAATTGGGCTTTGCATTTTAATTGGAGTTGTAAACTAGGAACACCGACAAACTCAGTGGTTATCCTTAGCTCAATCAATGTTGATTTTCACATCCTTCAATGTGGCGAGTTTAGTTGAATGTGATTGTGTCAACATTCATCGCGGTGTCGCCATTGCGATAAACAACATCAACCACAGCACCCTGAGGCACATTAATATTTAAAGTTGTATTGGAATAGTTGTTGACCCAATTTCCTGTTGAACTGAAATTAACCGTTGAGCGACTGCCGTTCACTTCAATTGAAATTCGTCCACTTAAAGCAGATGCATATTTCAATGTAATACTGCTTGCTGCTGGCGCATTGTTAATTCTGAATCCAGCTCCATTTTGATAAATGTATGCAACCCCTTGTCCTCCAGATGCAGCACCATCACCATATATGGAAGCCACTCCCATTATTTGGCCTGACTCTGCTTCAACTACCCTAGGACTATTTGAGGAGCCGCCACCGGTATTTCCGCCGCCATTGTTACCACCACCAGATGAACCGCCGTTGTTGCCGCCGGAGGAACCGTCACAACCACCGCGATACTCACAACCCAATGCAGATGTGCCTGGTTGCCAAGTGCGGGTGAATTGCAGCATGGCATCTTTTACAGATGAATCTAAATTTCCTTGGTATTTATCAATGGCACCATCACCCAGATACAACCCAACATAGGCGAGAACGTCATCAGTTGATAAGCCGCAGCCAAAAGAAGTTGTTAACGTTTGAGATGGATCTTGACCTTTTGCAGCACTGGCCTCATTGCGATCAATCCAGTTATCGCCGTTAGTGTTTAACGCATCGCCAAATCGCTGACCTTCAACGTCTCCAAGCAGTGCTTTGAAATAAATCAATGCATCTGAAAATGTCATTCCTGGATTAATAGCTGGTGGCGCACCAATGTATCCAGCATTCGCAACGAAGTTGTCATCAATATCGATACCTAGGTTGTATTCAATATCAATGATCGACTCTATGGCGTTTTCAGGGTCAGAGCAGACACAGGCCCGGCTTACGAAGTTGCCTTCTGCATTTAAACAACCGTCATTACCGTTACCAATGTAGGTTACACAAACAGTGTCACACCAGTCTTGAGTGTCTGCATTACGGCATCCAGAAACTACTCGACCTTGCACCGGGCACTGATCACCAGAATTTGAAGATCCACCATTATTGGAGCCGCCGTTGTTTGACCCTCCATTATTGGAACCACCACTACTTCCACCATTTGAGCAGCCCCCTGATGCAGCTTGTGCAGCGTCAACATAACAATTTCCACCACACACATAAGGATGGCTTGCTGGGCAACTCATGGCATTAGCCGAAGACGCCAGAGTCATAATGATGATTCCAAAGAGCAGTGAAGCTACTGTGGAAATGTCCTTTATTGCTTTCATATACTTTCTCCAAGCATTTTTGTTTTTATATTTTTTCTAAGAATGGGATTCGAGCGGATTAGCCGATTGAGTTCGAATACGTATATTCATGGCATAGAACTACCCTGCACATTGAGCTCTGCTCGTGCATCGTTAGGATCACTAAAACAAATCGAATCTCGGTAATAACAGGCGCTTATTATTGTTGTCGCTACCCGTCATTGGCTCTGAAGATTAGTTCAACAACCCGATGATGGCTACTGGGTCATTGGGGTTTTGAAGTAACAAAACAAAAATTGTTATGCGGTGGTTTTAATAAATTATCACAGCGACTCAGTGTTATTTATTCACTCAATTAATAAACAAATTAAATAACTGCCATTTATTTAAATACTATTTATCTATTTCAATTTTGGATGTGAAATTTCAGACTTAAAATTCGTATTAACCCAGACTATTTTAGGTTGTACGCAACAATATCTTGTAACCGGTTACAAGATTTCCTTTGATCCATGTCATTTATAGATATCTACCCATCCATATTTATAATGTAAAGAGTTGGCAAGGCCGTGGTTCTGCAGTTTCGGTGTCGCTAACTAAATAAAAAAACCATTTGGTTTCGCAAAAAATAAAAACAAAAGTTAGCGGACAACATGGGAACAAAGGGACATTCCTCTAGCGGGCAATTCCAAAAATCCTAATGACTTCCTTCAATAATGGGAAGGGTCACTCTTTTGTTTTTCCAAACTAGGAAAATAGATTGATGCACTCTAATAAAAATGAAGGCGGGGTTATCACAACTCTGGGTCGTAAGACTATCGCCACAGCACTCTCTATCACCATGGGCCTAGCAGCCACAGTTGCTAGCGCTAATGTAGATCCTGGTGCCCGTAACCTGCCAGCAGATGGCAAGGTTCTGTTCA
>JANQHX010000037.1 GCA_028282465.1 Gynuella sp. | reverse complement strand
CAGCCTTTGACACTGTTGGCTGGTTTTCAAAATCCGTAGAACATATGTCCACAGTAGGCGAGTTGCTATTGCCCAGTGGCGGTGAGGTATCAGAACCAGATACGCTCATTGTTTGCGAAGACTTTTTAATGCTTGCTGATCCAGAATTAAGAACCGAATCGGAACTGGAAATTAACAAATTGTCGGCCGCGTTCTCTTCAGTAAAAACAATTCAGTTAAAAACTGACTCAGTTTTCAATGAGCTTTCTGAAATTTTTAGAGTGCTACAGGGGCGAGAGATTGCCAGAACTCACGGCGATTGGATTAAGTTAAATAAGCCAACATTTGGCTCTGATGTTGATTCGCGTTTTACGATGGCGATGGCGTTGAGTGAAGAAGAGGAGAGAGTCGCTTTAGAGAAACAAAAAAACTGGTGTGCTGAGTTGTCAGACATACTGCGCGATAACTCTGTATTGTTTCTACCCACCACGCCGACTACCGCACCAAAAATTGGAAGTAGCCAAACAGAATTACGAACAAGGCTACTTTGTTTAACCGCAATTGCAGGCCTCAGTGGAAGTTGCCAAATCCATATTCCCAGTTGTCGATTATCCATTGATGGAAATGTTAAGCCTTATGGGTTCTCCTACTTAATGGCACCCGGACAGGATAAAAGTTTAATAGCAACAGCGGTTCGATCTTCAAACCTTTTTAGTATATAAAGCCTCGGAATAAATCTGCTTAAGGAGCAATCCATAGTGTTAAATGAACTGCTGAGTGCATGGCCAATCGCACTCGCTTTAATGGGTACTGGAATATTTGCAGGAATTCTTGCGGGACTTCTAGGTGTTGGCGGTGGCATAGTCATAGTGCCAGTTTTATTTTTTCTTTTGCAGGCCTTTGGTGTATCGGCGGGTAGTGCCATGTCAATTGCTACTGCTACTTCCCTTGCCACCATAGTTCCCACCGCTATTTCTTCTATTCGTGCTCATTACAAAAAAGGTAATGTGGACGTTGATATTCTAAAACTTTGGGGGCCATTTATTTTTATAGCCGCCATTATAGGGAGCCTGTTTGCAAGTTCAGTAAAGGGTGGAGTGCTCACTCTAATTTTTGGTGTGTTAGCCGTATTAGTTGCTTTCAATATGTTGTTCAGATCTGGAGCACCAGCACTTTTTAAGGAGTTGCCTAATAAAATCATTCAATCCCTTTTAGCATTGCTAGTAGGTGGGCTTTCTGTGATGGTTGGCATTGGTGGAGGTACCATTGGTGTACCTACTCTAACTGCTTTTAATATGTTAGCTCATAGAGCAGTAGGAACTGCGGCTGCATTTGGTTTAATCATCGCATTGCCCGGTGTTATTACGTTGTTGATTGTGGGTTCAACACCCACTGATGCCCCAGTGGGTACTTGGGGGTTAGTTAATGTACCTGCGTTTTTGTTAATCATTCCTTTGACAGTATTGTTTGCTCCCGTAGGTGCTGCCATTGGTAGCAAAATGAATCAAAAGCAATTGAAGAAAGCGTTTGCTATAGCTCTGTTATTAACGGGGTCACGTATGCTTTATTCGGTATTGGCAGGATAATTCAGGAATTTAAAAATGTTAGAAACACTGAATCCACCGCAACGATTATTGATGGGCCCAGGGCCAATTGACGCGGACCCCAGAGTGCTTCGTGCCATGTCTACACCTCTTATAGGGCAATATGATCCGGCGATGACCGGATTCATGAACACCACAATGGCAAGGTATCGAGAGGTATTTCAAACCACTAATCAATGGACATTGTTAATTGATGGAACATCAAGAGCAGGGATAGAGTCGGTGTTGATTTCGGCACTTAGGCCAGGCGATAAAGTGTTGGTTCCTATCATGGGACGTTTTGGTCATTTACTCGCAGAAATTGCCACTCGAGCTAAGGCTGAAGTAAGCACAATTGAAGTGGAGTGGGGTGAGGTATTTCAGCCTGAGCAAATTGAAGAAGCGATAAAAAAAGTTAAGCCCAAAATGTTGGCCATGGTTCAAGGAGACACTTCAACAACCATGAACCAACCTTTGGAACATATTGGTGAAATTTGTAAAAAGTATGGCGTATTTTTTTATAGCGATGCGACTGCTTCAATTGTTGGTAATGAATTTAAGACTGACGACTGGGGTTTAGATGCTGTATCCGTTGGATTGCAAAAGTGTTTAGGTGGCCCCTCAGGTTCAGCACCCATAACCTTGAGTGACGAGTTCGTTGATTGGATTCGAAAAAGAAAAAAAGTGGAAGCCGGAATTCGTACCGAACAACACCAGGATGGGGTTGAGCCTTTTATCCGCTCCAATTATTTCGACCTTCCTATGATTTTAGATTATTGGGGAGAAGAGCGTCTTAATCATCATACAGAAGCAACCACCATGCTTTATGGTGCATCTGAGTGTGCCCGAATTGTTATTAATGAAGGTGTTGATAATTGTATTGCCAGGCACAGGTTGCATGGTGCGGCGATGGTCGAGGGTTTAAAAGCATTAGGGCTAAAACTTTTTGGTAACCAGACATTTAAAATGAATAATGTTGTTGCGGTTTATATTCCAGAAGAAGTTTCAGGTGACCTAGTGCGCGGCCAGATGCTGGAAGATTTCGGAATCGAAATAGGTACCTCTTTTGGACCGCTACATGGAAAAGTTTGGCGCATAGGAACCATGGGATACAACGCCAGAAAATCTGCTGTATTACAAACTCTTTCCTGCTTGGATGCCTGTTTGTCTGCGAATGGCTATCGAGGGCCAAAAGGTGAAGCCGCAGCGGCAGCAATACAGTTCTACAAGAGCAATTGATCTGCCATGATATTGGATTCATCTCTTGCTGATCGTCATGCTAAATCTGCTTTAGACCGTAGCAGAGAACTCGGTGCAATTAGCGAACTGCCTGACGGAATTTTGCGTCAATACCTCACATCTGAACATCAAAGATGCAATCAAACTGTGGATCACTGGATGCAAGACGCTGGCATGCTGACTTGGCAAGATGCGGTTGGTAATCAGTGGGGCCGATTGCCGAGTAAAAAACCAGACGCTCCTCGTTTAATTCTTGGCTCTCACTTAGACACAGTGCCTTATGCTGGACACTACGACGGCATTTTAGGTGTGCTGCTGGGTATTGAAGTTGCGAGCATCATCAACGAGCAGAATTTAGAGCTGCCTTTTCATTTAGATGTGGTTGGTTTTTGTGATGAAGAAGGTACTCGTTTTGGTGCCACGCTTATTGGCTCCCATGCGCTAGCGGGCAACTTCAACTCCGATTGGCTTGACATGCAGGATAAGGATGGCGTGAGCATGGCACAAGCCATGGAAGATTTTGGTTTGGATCCAAATCGAGTAGGAGATGCCAGTCTAAAAGGTGAAGATATTATCGGCTACTGGGAAGTTCATATTGAACAAGGGCCGGTCTTGGAAGCGCATGACTTATCTGTTGGTGTGGTCACCGCCATTGCCGGTGCTCGACGTGCGAAGATAGTGATTAAAGGTCAAGCTGGTCATTCAGGAACGACACCTATGAATCTTAGGAAAGATCCTATGTGTGGTGCCGCTGAATTAGTCACAGGCATTGAAGAGTTTGCTAGGAACTGCAACGACGACAGAGTGGCAACTGTGGGTATGATCCATTCAAACCCAGGTGCTGTTAATGTTATTCCTGGTAGGGTTGAAATGTCTCTGGATGTGAGATCGCAGAACGATGACGCCAGGGAAGAGTTGATTGCGATGATCGAAAGCCACATGAACCGCATCGCCTTTGATCGTAGTTTGTCATTTGAAATGCATTGGAAATATGGAATCGCTGCAGCTCATTGTGCTCAAAAATTTCACAACTTATTTAGAGCTGCCTGTGTTAAAAATCAGATGCCTGCATACTCTCTTCCATCCGGTGCAGGTCATGATGCAATGGCAATAGCTCCGCTTTGTGATATGGCAATGCTATTTATCAGAAGCCCAAATGGACTCAGTCATCATCCTGCAGAAGCCGTATACAAAAGCGATGTAGAGGACGCCTTAAAAGTTATTTTCAGCTCCATAAATCAAGTTCGCGCTTAAACAACAGCGAGTTAGTGAACCATGTTAGAGTGAGATTTTCTCAGAATTGAGAAAATGTAATTTGGATTTAGTCCATTTAGATGAAACTTTTTTAAACAAATCAATTCATAATATCTTTTTAGCGGTAGAAAATTCTCTATAACCCCCTATTTGCTGGGCTTGGCGTAATCTTTAGCCCAGTCACAATTCTTGAATATAAAGCCTTCAACATATCTGTTATTCATTTTGGGTACCTTGACCCCTAGCTATATTTCATTAATGTAAAAACCATATTAGTTCAAAGTTCTGAGACTCAAAATGGATTTAAAGTTTAGAAGATCCCAGCTTGCAATGGCTGGGTTTTGTATGTTTTTGCTCAGCGTTTTCGCGCAGGCTAATGGACCCATCACCCCCTTACCATTTTCAATCGACGTCAACCCACGGAAAGCTGAGTTGGGGGAAAAGCTATTCTTTGAAACTCGCTTGTCTAAAGATGGGACTATTTCTTGTGCCAGTTGCCACAACTTGGAATGGGGTTCTGGCACTGACTTAAAACCAGTTTCTGTCGGCGTTGATGGTCAAAGGGGCGAGCGAAACGCACCTACTGTTATCAATTCAGTGTTCAACTTTACTCAGTTTTGGGATGGCCGCGCAGAGACATTGATTGAACAAGCGCTTGAACCTGTGGTGAATCCAATTGAGATGGGCATGGAGTCTTGGGACGACGCCATCGATAACATTAAGAAAGATGATTTCTATAAAAGCTCATTTGATATTGTTTATGGCGGTAAGATGACTGCTGAAAATGTTGCTGATGCCATTGCCGAATTTCAGAAAACATTGATATCGACCAACTCACCTTTTGATCAATTTTTACGGGGAAACAGCAGAGCCATCACCGAAAACCAGAAGCGCGGTTACCAATTGTTTCAGGCTTATGGTTGTGTCGCCTGTCACCAGGGGCAAAATGTTGGTGGAAATATGTTTCAAAAATTTGGTGTCCTAAAAGATATAAGTCTTCAAGCCGGTACACTGGGTAGAGATTTGGGTCGTTTCAATGTGACAGGTAATCAATGGGATAAACGAGTATTCAAGGTACCGAGTTTACGCTTAGCGGTAAAAACGCCGCCCTATTTTCATGATGGTTCAGTAGCTACTATAGATGAAGCCGTAGATATCATGATCCAATTTCAATTGGGACGAGAAGTTCCCGAAGCAGATAAATCAGCAATCGTTGATTTTCTGTCGACCCTAGTGGGCGAAATTCCAGAAGGAGCTCTATAAATGAAACCTTCTATTTTGCTAATTGCTTTTTTATTTTTTGCCATTTCAGGTGGTGCGGGGCTGTCCTATTTTCAGTATCAACTACCTGACTATGACGAAACCAGTCGAGACATTAATGAACGACTTCTAACCATAGATTCATTGGATTCAAGCTTAAGTGCTTTGGCATTACGTAGCCGTTATAACCTTGATAGCAACTATGACAACCTAGTTTCTGCGTCATCCCAATTGGACTTTGCCGTTGAAGAACTGGGTGATAGTTATTTTAAGGATGACCTACTTAAAGGTTCGTTACTTGAGAGACGTTTCAACAGCTTTAAATCTGAACTGGCTGTTAAAATGGATTTAATTGAGAATTTTAAATCTCATAATTCAGTTTTGAGAAACTCTGCGAAATACGCGCCTATCGCAGGTAGAGAGCTGATGGAAATTGCATCGCAAGAAGGCCTGGCTGACGTTGCTAATCTTTACAGTGAAATTGTCTATGAAGTGATGGATTACACCAGACAAAGCCCTGCCGATACTGACGCATCCAAACTCAGAGAGTTTGTGCAAATACTTCCTGATACTGAAGTATTTATGCCGCCTGATAGTCTCAGCACCATTATTGAGTTCACAAACCATGTTGCAACGGTTATTCAAGAAAAAACTCAGACAGAGGCTTACTTGAGTAATGCATTGTCATCGACATCTTCATCTCGTTTAGATGAGCTTTCAAAAGCTTGGAGTCAGTGGGTTTCTGAAAACAATAAAGCTCGTGGTGTCTATAGAATTCTAGTCATTTTTTACGTTGCTTTGTTGTTGGCGATATCCGCATATATTGCTTACCGCCTCAGAACCTTGTACGTGTCCCTAGATAAAGAGGTTGCAAAGCGAGCATTGGAATTAGAAAACGCATTTGCTGAGTTAAAGCAGTCAGAACAACAGATGATGCAATCTGAAAAAATGGCGTCTTTAGGTCAGCTCGTTGCGGGTGTTGCTCACGAAATTAACACCCCTTTAGGGTACATCACTAGTAATGTCGAAGTCGTTAAATCTGCGTTAAAGCAGTTTGGTAGTATGCTCACGCCAATTAAAAATATTTCTGATGAAGCACGTCATTCCGAACCAGACAAGAAAGTGATTTCTAATGAGTTACGCAGCATTATTAAAGAATATAGAGAGGGTGAATTACCAGATTCCATGGTTGAGGTTGAAGAGCTATTAGAAGACTCAGCCTTCGGCCTAGAAGAGATTTCGAAGCTTGTGGTATCTCTCAAAGACTTCAGTCGAGCTGAAAAATCTGAAAGGGAAGAAACAGATATCCACAGTGGCTTACAGACCACCATTAAAATCTGCAACAACGCCATTGGTGAGAGGAAAGTGGTAACGCATTTTTCTGATTCAGTGCCAGCAATAAATGCCTTTCCCGCGCAACTGAATCAAGTATTCATGAATATTTTGAATAACGCTGCACAGGCTACCGATCCTAAATCAGGAACCATAAATGTTGAGACCACCAGTAATGAGGACAGTGTAACAATAGTGTTCTCAGACAATGGTTCTGGTATGGATGAAGAAACCCTAAGTAAAATGTTCGATCCATTTTTTACGACAAAAGATGTTAATGAAGGTACAGGCTTAGGGATGTCTATAAGCTATAAAATTGTTCAAAATCATGGTGGCGAAATTGATGTGAAAAGCCAAATAAACTCAGGTACTCAGGTTACCATTACACTGCCAATTAGCTAATTTGAGGGGTGAATCATGGATGAAGATGTAATGTTGCAAATCCTTAGCTCTCAGAAAGCAAAAGTTCTTTTTGTAGATGATGAGCCTAGAGTTTTACGATCACTAAAAGCAGTTTTCCGCAAGAACTATCAAGTATTTACCGCTGAAAGTGCTGACCAAGCAAAAAGCCTGATGAACAATTCGAATGGCTTTGATGTAGTGGTGACCGACGAACGTATGCCGAGCATTCCTGGTCATAAACTGTTGGAATGGGTAAAAAATCACAGCCCTGACACCGGCCGTATTTTGCTATCTGGTGTTGCTGATGAACAAAGTTTGGCGGATGCCATGGCGATAGCAGATACGGATATTTTCTTACCAAAGCCATGGAATACAGAAAAATTTATAGATGCTATTGAAAATGCAGTGACTAGTAAGCAGGCCTCAAAAAGAGCTCACCCTGGCGCAAGTAAACTAAAATCTATCGCTTTTATCGAAAGCAATGAAAACTACCAAAGGTTGTATAACAAGCTTTCAAATGACTTGCCGTACGTTGAAGCCGGTATCGCGTATAAAAATCAAGAGACTTTTTTAAGTGCTCTTAAGGCCGGTGTTAAACCGAGTCTTCTAATTATAGATTTATCTGAAGATCTTATTTCGATTCCAGACTTGCTGGCTTATATTGCGAAAAACAATCCTGAGCTTAAAGTCATACTGACTGCAGAACCACAACTCGCTAGGTATTCCATGAGCTCAATTAATTCAAGGCATTACTTTGATACCGTCATCAAACCAGTGTCTAGTATGCGGATGAAGCCTTTGCTTGAAAAAGCACTTTTGTGATTGTGTCAATCTCTCGATGATATAAGTAGCTGAATAGGCCATCCTCCATAAAAGATGGTCTTTATATATTTCGAGAGGTTAGATCTCTATAACTTTTTTGTCCTTATGTGGAATCTTGTTTGCAGTTACACTGCCTATCCTTGGCTTCCTGTCTTAATTGCTACAAAAAATAATGATATTTGAAAACCAATTGCTATCACTGCCTACAGAGTTTTATGCGGAGCTCAATCCAACTCCAGTGAAAAACCCTAGGCTGATAAAAGTGAATGCCGAGCTATCCGATTATCTCAATATCGACAGAGATTGGTTGACTTCGGCAGAAGCGCTGAAAGTATTTGCGGGTAATGCGGTTATAACTGATTCAAGACCCACTTCATCGGTTTATGCTGGTCATCAATTTGGTCACTGGAATCCCCAGTTAGGAGATGGTAGAGCTCTTCTAATTGGTGAAGCCAGAGCAAAAGATGGAATAGCTTACGATATCCAATTAAAGGGCTCAGGTGAAACGCCTTTCTCCCGTGCTGGTGACGGTCGCTCACCACTTGGACCAGTATTAAGAGAATTTATTGTCAGTGAAGCTATGCATGCCTTAGGTGTGCCCACCACAAGAGCCCTTGCGGCAGTCACAACTGGTGAAAAAGTTGTGAGAGATTCATTGCTTCCTGGAGCTGTGTTGACTCGGGTAGCAAGAAGTCATATTCGAGTAGGAACCTTTCAATTCTTTTCTGCACAGAACAATGTTAATGCAGTAAAGGCATTAGCTGATTTCGTCATTGAGCGACACTATCCGGAAGCGGTCAATTCCGAGAATCCTTATGCAGATTTGTTAAACCTAGTAATAAAAAACCAGGCTAAGCTGATTGCAAAATGGCAATTGTTGGGTTTCGTTCATGGTGTGATGAACACAGACAATATGTTGGTGTCTGGAGAAACCATAGATTACGGACCCTGTGCGTTTATGGATGAATACAATCCTAACCTAGTGTTAAGCTCCATTGACCACCACGGCCGTTACCAATATCGCAACCAGCCGAAAATTGCTCAATGGAATCTGTCTTGGTTTGCCCAATCCTTAATTCCGTTACTAGATTCAGATGAGAAAAAAGCCATAGAAATCGCCCAAGAATCTATCTCACAATTTACAGAGTTATATGAAGACTATTATCAAACCGGTCTACATAAAAAGCTGGGTTTGAGTATGGCTACAGCTGAGTCACAGAAGGTTGTAGAAAAACTGTTGAATCTGATGGCTCAAGAACGCGTTGATTTTACACTGACTTTCAGAACCTTGGCATCTGAACTAACTGAAACTGATCAAAACTTCTCGCCAGCATATGAGCTTCCAATGGCTTTTTTAGAATGGAAGCAGGCTTGGAAAAAGCAACTTGATATTCAAGGCATAGACTTAATAAAAGTTCAGACATCTATGTTACAACTGAACCCTGTTTTTATACCTCGAAACCACTTAGTAGAACAGGTAATTGATAAGGCAACCAACGAAAACGACTTTAAACCTTTTCATAAACTGGTTGGGGTATTAGAAAAGCCTTTTGATTACACAGCAGATTTTGAGATCTATACAAGGCCAGCTGAAAAAGATCAGGTAGTGACACAAACGTTCTGCGGCACATGATATTTTTATTTCTAAATAAATTGAACCATAGCAGTGGAAAGTGGTCTCATTAGAGATTAATGAAGGTAATGCCATGAAGATTGAAATTGTGTCAGATGTAATGTGCCCTTGGTGCGTCATTGGCTATAAGAATTTAGAAAAAGCTATCTCAAACTTAAAAGATCAAGTTGAAGTAGAAATCAGCTGGCATGCATTTGAGCTAAATCCGCAAATGCCTGTAGAGGGCCAGGATATTCGCGAACATTTGATGGAAAAATACGGCATCACTGAGCAGCAGAGCGACGAAAATAGGAAGCGTATTCAACAAATGGGTAAAGCAGCAGGCTTCGAGTTCAGCTTTGATCAAGATGGAATTATGATTAACAGTTTTGATTGCCATCGTTTACTTACCTGGGCAAAAGAGTTTTCACTTCAAACAGAGCTAAAGCTTGCGATGTTTAAAGCACATTTTACTGACAACATCCGTCTTAACGATCCAGAAAGGCTGATTGAGGTAGTAAAGTCAGTGGGTTTGGATGTTGAAATAGCGAAAGAAATTCTGGGCAGTGATCAGTATTCGCAAGTTGTCAGAGAAGAGCAAGCTGATATGCACCGCTTGGGAATCAATTCTGTACCCACTTTTATTATTAGCCAGAAATATGCTATCAATGGTGGCCAGCCTGTAGATGTCTTTGAAAATGCATTGAAGCAAATACAAGATGAAATATCTTGAAATTACCACTGGCACTGATTGTTTTGCTGACTAATGTTGGTTGTATTTTCGTAAAGTAAGTTTCTTTTTAAAAGTATATTCCAGAAGCTAATTGTTACTATGGTAATAGGCTAATATACTTTCCACCCGAATAATTAACCTAAGTTTGAATGCATTTGCGCAAATTTCATTTAATCCAGTATGGGTTTAATTAGAGTTTGGCAGACTGATGGTTTTAACACAAAAATAACCCAAGGACGTACTGTTTTTCAGGTGCGACCGCAGTAAAGGGATCATATGAAAACCTTAGCTATTCTTTTGAAAAACTTTTTATTGGTTTCAGTTTTACTGACGTTAGTAGCCTGTAAGCCTTCTGAAGTAAAGCCACCAGCCGATCAAGGGTCAAACGCAGCTTTATCTGCTCCAATCGTTACGCCAGAGTACCTCCCTGAAGTGAAAGATAAAGTGAGTTTATCTCAGGGTAGTATTACGCTAACAGAACATAGTAAAACCTTAAAAGAAACTGGACGAATTACAGACCTAGATGGCGATACGCTTGTCAATCAAACCTTCGAAACCTGGGTTTTAGAAAACCAGTTTTTAATAGTGACACTGGTGCCAGAATATGGTGGTCGAATCATTTCAATCGTGAATAAAAGTACCGGCAATGAACAGCTTTATAGGAACCCAGTTGCAACACCTTACGGTTTGAATAGTGGTTTCTTTCTGTATGACTGGTTACAAGTATGGGGAGGAATTTTTCCAACCTTTGGACCAGAACATGGTAAAGCCTGGTTTCTACCATGGGATTTTGAAATTGTTACCAACACCGATGAAGAAATTACCATTGTTATGAAATGGAAAGATGATTTCACAACTAACACTCCACCCAACTTCAGTCGTTATGAACTTAATACAAACTTGGAGTTGTCTTTCTTCGTTACCCTTAAAGCTGGGCGCCAAGCAGTGGATACCAGAATCGAAATATTTAATGGGGGTGAGTATGACGAGAGTTATGAGTATTGGACTAACGTTGGCCTAGCTCCGGGTTCAGATCCTTCGGATATTCGAGCGACTGCAGGTGCTGAAATCATTTATCCATTAGACAAGGTTTCAACTGCTTGGTGTGTACAGGAATCAAAGTGTAGAAAGACTATTTCAGTGGAAAACGAGGCCAGCGGCAGAGGTAACTATTATTTTGAGCAGCTGCGTCATTTCAAAAACTGGCAGAATTGGGGGATTATGTATGCTGAACCTGACATGCAGTTCCAAAACTTTTGGGGTGTTATTAACCAAGATAATAAGGAAGGCTTGATTCGTATTGCGGATAATAGCTTTACCAAGGGAATGAAGTTTTGGACATTTGGTTATGACAGCAGCAAAGACATAGACCCATTTAGTGAAACTAGAGATACCAATAGGACTTACTATTACTTCCGCCCATTCATCGAGCTTTGGGCAGGTAATGTCCCTGAGTTCTTCCGTGCAAAAGAGATATTAATTGGTGAAACACAACAGCAATCTGAGGTATACGCTGTAACAGAAGGGCTCGAAGGCGTTACTCATGCTAATGATAACTTCCTTGTAGATATGCGTCTGGAAGGAGAAAAAATTAAAGCGTCAGTATTGGCATTATATCCAGACCAAGAGTACAAAGTTAGGTTATCCCAAATGGGTGATGGCTCAGCTACAGAAGAAATGCTGGCATCAAAAGATGGATCAGTCGCAGAGCTTGAATCGGCGTTTAATCCAGAAGCTGGAGCACTGAAATTAGAAATATTCTCCACAGATGGGGACAAGCTTTTTACTACCGTACAATAAAAATCTTATTCACTGTAACAGCCCAGGGTATATTTCAATGTATCTCTGGGCTGATTCTTTAAGTGAGTTAGCTGTTAGACCTGGTGCGCCATACACTAGGGTTTGCACACCAAATTTTTCATGAACATGTTTCAACAACAAGTCAAAATCGCCGTCCCCTGATAATAAAACGATCTTTTCCACTTGAGCTGCTGCTTCCATAACATCAATGGTGATTCCTACGTCCCAATCACCCTTAGCTGACCCATCCTTTCTCTGAATGTAGGGCTTGAGCTTCACTTCAAAGCCAATGTGTCGTAAGGCTTTTTGAAAGCCCATTTGGCTAGAATCACCTTTGTCGATTGCGTAAGCAAAGGCGTGCTCAATTTGGTGTTCTTCAGTAATTTTATTCCAGAGTGCTCGGTAGTTAAATTGCTTACCAAACGCTTCTCTACAGGTGTAATAAACGTTTTGAACATCAGCGAATATGGCTGTTTTAATCAATGTTTCTGGCTCTCTGAAATATCCGAAGCGGTAATGTAACAGCAAATTCATCAATGTTTTTAAAATTTCACTATATGCTGTACAAAAATACAGTATACTCAAGTGATGACTATTCAACGAAAGATTATCCATTGCGATTGCGACTGCTTTTATGCAGCGGTTGAAATGCGCGACAACCCAGAGCTCGTTAACAAGCCAATAGCGGTAGGTGGGGTTGGGCGTCGTGGAGTGCTTTCAACTTGTAATTATCAAGCTAGAAAGTTTGGCATAAGATCCGCCATGCCAACTGCACATGCCTTGAGACTCTGCCCAGATTTGGTGGTCTTACCGGGTCGATTTGATGCTTACAAGCAGGCCTCTTCAGACATCATGGCTATTTTCCATGAATACAGTTCACTGATAGAGCCTTTGTCGATGGATGAAGCATTCATAGACGTTTCGGAGTCTGATAAACATCAAGGCAGCGCCACACTGATCGCCAAAGAGATAAAAGCTAAAGTTAAACGTCAAGTGGGCATAGTCGTATCTGCTGGGGTAGCTCCGAACAAATTTCTGGCAAAAATTGCAAGTGACTGGAAAAAGCCAGATGGTTTGTTTGTGGTTCGGCCCGAGCAGGTGGATGCGTTTGTAAGGCAGTTACCCGTTGAAAAAATACATGGAGTTGGAAAGGTAACGGCTGGTCGGCTGCACAATGATGGCTTGTATACTTGTTCTGATCTAAGAGATTTTGGTTTGAAGTCTCTGATTTCTAGATATGGCTCCATGGGGGAGCACTTATTTCGGCTAAGTAATGGTATAGACAACCGCCCTGTAAAAATTAGTCGACATAGGAAATCTTTAAGTGTTGAACGCACATTCAGTGATGATCTTCCTGATCTTACATCCTGTATAAGCCGCCTTGAATCGGTTTGCCTAGAGCTGAGCGACCGACTAAAAAAACACAGTGATCGCAATGCAGCTAAAGGGTTTATAAAACTCAAGTTTAATGATTTCAGCCAGACCACTATGGAGTCGTCAATTCGTGGGATTCAAGTGTCAGAGTTTGCAAAGCTTTGTGAACAAGCTTGGAAGAGAAAAAAGATGCCGGTTCGTTTAATCGGGGTAGGGGTAAGGTTTAGAAGTGACGTAGCGCCGACTCAACTATCACTGTTTTCTTGAGGTTAGTTAACTAGGCTGCCATCAAGTGGATGGTTTGCTTTAAAACAATTTCAGCCTCAGGGGAATCCATATGTTGATGAACACTGCTAAGTACTAAACCGTGGATTGCAGAAAGCACCATTCGGCATCGGCGTATACTGTCCTCAACCCCAATGCCTTTTTGTTGAAACCGCATTTCAATCCGCCTACTGAGTTTTATGTAGCCATCCAACTCCTCAACTTGTACACCATTGTTTAAAAACATGAGCTGAAAAAGGCTTCGGTGTACCATCCAGTAGTGACCATAGTGATATAGGGACTCTTCTAGGGATTGGTAGCCAGCACTATGTTCTAGAACTTGGTCTATCTGCCGAGACCAGAGCTCTTCAAGAATGTCTTGTTTGCCACGAAAGTAGTAATAAATAGTGGGAGCTGCACAATCTATTCTTGCCGCAATTTTTCGAAGAGAAACAGCTGAGACGCCGCCATCCAGTACTAATGCCAGTGCTGCATCAAGAATTTGTTCTTTAGAAACCCTATTTGTGCGGGTTTTTCTAGTATCGGAGGTCAATTCACTATTCATTGGGTTAAGCTATCATATTGATTTTAAAGAAGAAGTCGTTTTTGTGTGATCAATGTTTACGGTTTGTAAGCACTGTGTTTTTATATATGCAGTGCTATATTAAGTTTAAAGAAGAAAATCGGCTTGTGCCGTTACTGTGCCTCATAATTGATCAAATTTTAAATAGGTAGCCCAAATGGCAAAAATTCTTATCGTTGATGATTCTCCCACTCAAACTGCAAATGCCCAAAAAATACTGGAATCTGAAGGTCACAATGTTATTACTGCAGTTAATGGAAACGAAGGAGTCTCAATAGCGATTGCTGAAATGCCTGACTTAGTTCTCATGGATGTAGTTATGCCCGAGCTCAATGGTTTTCAGGCTACCCGCAAATTAACTCAGAACGCTGATACTGCCCACATACCCGTTGTTTTGGTTACCACGAAAGATCAAGAAACGGATCGTGTCTGGGGTGCCAGACAGGGTGCAAAGGCATATTTAGTTAAGCCTGTAGAACACACATTGTTGATGGAAACTGTTAACGGTTTGTTATAGCAATCGCTAATGTTGCTGGATGTTCATCCATTTCATGTTTTGCACTAATCTGGTTAGTGTCTCTAAATCAGGCTTCAAATAAAAATTGTTGGAGTCTGAGCTAAATGTCTCCAATGCCTCCTGTAGATCAAATTGTTTATCATCTGGGTATGATTGTGTTGCCATTGTTAAGCTGTTCACTTGCCTTAAATTGATAAAACCACTCTCAAATAATTCATTTCTAAAAGACAATATTTCCCGGAAATTTATTTCACCCAAGCGGTAATGACTTGCCACCTTCTCCATGGCGCGAGCTTTGCCTGAAAGTTTTAGTGGATCTTCAATTTCAGCTTTATCTTTGCCTCCCTGACCGTCAGAAGCCTCCAATCTTTGGCTTTCAGAGGCTTGCAGGTTGGCAGCGAGATTTTGTTGCTGTTGATAACGCTCTAACCCAGGAATGGATGAAATGGCCATTACAATTGTCCTGTTGCCTAATCACATGGAATTTCGCAAAATCTATGCCCTGAATAATTGAATACTAAAAATAAGAACAAATTGGGAAGAAGCCAGTGACCCAATTATGGTGGTGACCAAATGAAAATTAATCAGCTACATGACTGGAATTTAACCCCCTCAAAGGCGCATGCGATCCAAAAAGGCCTAAGGCCATGGATTATGCTCGAAGATCAAAAAGCGGAAATGAAGGATTTTATCCGAATCCATATATCGATTACGCCAGATAAAACTGTCAGTGTACGCTGCCTCCATATCAATCGTATCGGTGAATTACTGGGTCACAGTTCTGCAGCTGGTTTAGCACAACTTCCCCTGTTGGACGGGTTGGCCTCCTTTGCAATTACGCCATTCATTGTTGAAGCCTTAGCCGAACTTGACGCTGAGCCTGGAATGATTATTTGTGATGGTAGAGGTATTCGCCCAGACGGAAGTTTCGGGGTAGCCAGTCATATTGGATTGCTCACTAACGTACCGACAATTGGGGTTAAAGCCGCGAGCATGAAGATAGATCCAGATATTCATGAAAAAGTACCAGAGATGGGCGACTGGACTGCTTTTGAAGTCGGTGATCAAGTGGTGTCGGGTATTTTAAATGCAGGACAAAGACTACCATTAATACAAGTCTCTGCTGGCCATCAGGTTACCGTGGCCTCTGCAGTGACAGTAGTGGCAGGCTTGATGATCAGTAATGCGGACGACGAACTGATGGGACTGCTTTGTGGTCCTTATCTAAGAAACCTTGAAATTCCTGAAGAGCACCTTGGAGAGTCGCTGGAGATCGCCCTCTAAACCGACCGAAAAGTTAAATAAAAAAAGCAGCCACTGGCTGCTTTTTTTATGGTTGCTGGTATCAAGCGTCGCGGAAATTTCTTTCTTGCTGCTCTTGACGAATTTTCTCTTCAGCACAAAGAGTTGCTGTCGGTCGAGCTAACAAACGAGGAATTCCAATCGGATCTCCAGTTACTTTGCAGAAGCCAAATTCGTCATCATCTATGCGCTTAATGGCTTCATCTATTTTGGGAAGTAACTTTGTTTGGCGATCCAGAAAGCGAAGTTGTAATCTGCGCTCTTCTTCCTGGGAGGCTTTATCCAATTCATCTGCTTCGTATTCAATATGTTGTAAATCGTCACGAGCGTGGGCAATTTGACTTTGGATGTCCTTTTTCATGGTGAGCAGCAAATTGCGAAAAAACGCCAGTTGCTCATCATTCATATAGTCATCTTCAGACATTGCGCGTAGTTGCTCTTCAGTCAGCATTCCGATCTTCCTATACCGATGTTTGAATGTCCGGTGTAAAACCTGTACAAAAAATAACCAGCCTTATAAAGGGGTTGCTCATGTTATATCATTGCGCCCCCGTTTGGGAACATAAAAATTATAGTTTGGATTTGTCTAATGCAGAGAGTTTATCGTTTGGTTATGTCTTGCCCAGATTCTGTGGGAATTGTAGCTAAAGTTAGTAATTTTATTGCCCAATATAACGGCACCATCACCGAAGCAAATCATCATGCGGACGCCAGTTCTGGCTGGTTTTTTATGCGAAATGAAATATTGGCTAACTCTTTGCCATTTTCTAAGGAAACCTTTGCAGAAGTATTTGCTCCTATTGCGCAAGACTTGAACATGCAGTGGCGACTCACAGATACAGATGAAAAACATCGGTTAGTTTTAATGTGCAGTAAAGACTCCCATTGTTTGGCTGATATTCTGAATAGATGGCACAGTGGTGATTTAGTTTGCGACATTCCCTGTGTGATTTCTAATCACAACGATTTAAGGGGTTTAGTCGAGTGGCATGGTATTAAGTTTCATCATGTGCCGGTGGACAAAACTAACAAGCAAGAACACTTTGATGAAGTGCAGCGGTTAATCGAAGAATCAGAAGCAGACACCGTTGTGCTTGCTCGATATATGCAAATTTTACCCGAGGCCATTTGTAAAAAAATGCCAGGTCAAATCATCAATATTCATCACAGCTTTCTTCCGTCATTTGTAGGTGCGAAACCTTACCACCAGGCTTTTGAGAGAGGTGTAAAACTCATTGGGGCAACCTGCCATTACGTAACGCATGAGTTAGATGCTGGGCCAATCATCGACCAAGACGTAGCTCGTATCAGTCACCGTCATGAAGTTGAAGACATGGTCCGACTGGGCAAAGATGTTGAAAAAACGGTTCTTGCCAGAGGTATTCGATCGCATCTTGAAGATCGAGTGATCGTGCATGGTAATAAGACAGTCGTTTTTGAATGATAAAGAATCAGGTAATATAGGGAGAACCAGTTTACATAATAAGATTGTGTCAAATCACAATTAGATTCTCAGTCTAACCAGGAGACAAAAACAATGATCCGCGGACTGATTTTTGATTTTTTAGGCACCATCGCCGAACCAACAGGGAAGTTAACTGACTTTCGCTATGAGAAAACTTACCGAATCGTAGCGAAGGCAATTCCAGGAATGGATTACGATACTTTCTTCAGCCAATGGCATGGTCAATATCAACAGCTTGAAAAGGATGCACGAAATACTCTACTGGAGTATTCATTTCTGCAAATGACCGAGGGTTTTCTGGATCAAGCTGGGCTTCCGTCTGAATTAGCACCGGAAGTATTGAGTCGTTTTATTTACGAGTGGGGCTCCACCTTAAAGTTCAGAGACGAGTTAAGGCCTGTTATTCAGGATCTCGGTTCAAATATGAAACTTGCTGTAGCATCAAACCTAGGTCATCTAGGCTTTTTGGAAAGTCAGTTAGCGTTATATGGGGTTAAGGACTTTTTTGATGAGTTGATTTGTTCCAGTGAGTTTGGAATGCGTAAACCCCATCCTGGGATGTTTCAATTGATAATGAAAAAATTTGATTTGTCCGCTGAAGAAATATTAGTGGTAGGGCATGACCCCGCCAGTGATGAAGCTGCGGCCGAAGCCGCAGGCATGCAATCGGTAATGATTGGTCGAGATATTTCAGATATTTCAGACTTACCAGAATATATCGCTGGTTTCAAAGCACATTCAGCGGCACTTTAAGGTAGCTAACTCCATTTGCTTCTTTCGGAGGCAAATAACCTGCTCTCATGTTGACCTGCACTGATGGAACAATCAGGGCAGGCATCTCAAGCTCCTGATCTCTTAAGGTTCTCATGGTCTTAAACTGTTGTGATGAGACCTTTGTACCCACGTGAATATTGTTTTCTTTCTGTTCTTTAACGGTCGTCAGATAAGAATAGTCTCTACCGTTAGGCGCATAGTCATGACACATATACAGCTGTGTTTCGTCCGGTAAAGACAGAATCTTTTGAATACTGTGATAAAGGGTAGAGGCATCTCCACCTGGAAAATCGCATCGAGCAGTGCCCATGTCAGGCATAAAAATCGTATCACCTACAAAAGCTTTATCACCAACTAGGAAGGTGACGCAGGCAGGCGTGTGACCTGGTGTGTGAATGACCTCTGCTGTTAGATCACCAATCTGAAAGTGATCACCGTCCGAAAGCAATACATCAAACTGACAACCATTGGTGCAAAAATCGTCTCCGATGTTAAAAATAGATTGAAAGGTTTTTTGGACGGTTTGAACCTGATCGCCGATAGCAATCTTCCCTCCCAACTTTTCTTTTAAATAAGGTGCGGCAGATAAATGATCGGCATGGACATGGGTTTCAAGATGCCAAGTTACAGTGAGTTGATTCTGCTGCACATAAGCCACAATCTCATCGGCCGATTCAGTTGTGGTTCTGCCAGATTTAGCGTCATAGTTCTTAACTGAATCGACGATCGCACAAGCTTTGGTGTTTGGATCAATCAGGATGTGGGTGTAAGTAAATGTGTCTTGATCGAAAAAAGTCTTAACGTTAGCTTGAGTGCTCATGATGAAGCTCCTTTAATTAGATTTTACTAATATAATAAAGTGGAGCATAATTCAGAAGATCTCGATATGCAATAAAATTATTTGCATATTCTATTATGTAATATGGGCTGGTCTTTAATAAGTAAGTTCAGCCCATTGGAACAAACCAGTAGAACAAAAGGTGGTGCTATGGAAATTAAATACCTCTCAGACAGTTTTGGAGTCAGTGGTCAAATCACTCCCAGCCAAGTGGAGCAACTGGCCGACGAGGGCTTCAAAACTATTGTCTGTAATCGGCCTGATGGTGAAGAGCCTGGTCAACCAACATCTTCTGAAATTTCGCAAAAGGCTGAAGGGTTGAACATTGAGTTTCATTATATTCCTATGGTGGGGCCAAACTTTACGCCCGCAGATGTCGAAAAATTGAAAGCTGTTATTTCGAACAATGAAAAAGTTTTCAGTTATTGCAGAACAGGAAATCGGAGTTCGATTCTTTGGAATGCAGCTCAAGGCAATTAATTCCAAATACCTTATTGGTGATTTGAGTGCTGGTGTTTTAGTTGCACTGGTGGGAATACCTCAGTGCCTTGCATATTCCATGCTTGCCGGGCTGCCTCCTATGTATGGGTTGGCTACGGCTGCCGTTCCCGGAATGATAGCGGCAGTTTTAGGGCGCAGTGCATTCATCACCGTTGGCCCAACCAATACCACGGGGCTGATCATACTGTCAGCTCTGGCTCCGTTTGCTGTCTTTGGCAGTGAGTCGTTACTTATCGCCATGGCAGTGCTAACGCTGATGGCAGGTTTGGTAAGACTCGCCATCAGCCTTTCACGCAGCGAAAGAATCTTTGACTTTATTCCCGAAGCGGTAATGGTTGGGTTTGCGACTGGTGCTGCCATTATTATCGCATTAATGCAGATAGATGAATTTGTAGGGTTAGACTTTGGTGTAGTCAATGGTGCGTTAGGCCAACTAATTGCTCTCTTATCGGCAGACTGGACGACAGTATCTGTTCCAACTCTTTTGTTGGCTGCCGGTATGTTAACTCTGGTTCAGCTGGGTAGGTTTTGGATGCCATCAGTTCCCATTCCTTTGCTTTTGTTGCTGGCGAGTTTGGCATTGGTTTACTTCTTTGATCATCCATGGATTGATGAGCTGATACTTCTAGGCGAATACACTTTGGTTAGTTCTGGTTGGCCTGAAGGTTATATACCCTTGGTCAATCCAGAGGTTTATCAACAATTAATTCTGCCGGCGTTTGCTGTTGCCTTTATTGGCTCTTTAGAGCTTATTGTTATTCTGAGAAAAAATTCTGAAACCGAGCTCCTATCGAAAGAAATTAAAAGCCAAGGTGTCTCTAATGTGCTGGGTGCTTTTTTTTCCGCCTTCCCGGCGTCAACCAGCCTTACCCGTTCCGTCATGTTGCAGCAATCAGGCGCAAAAACTCGTTTAGCTCCTTTTCTTGCCGCAGCGGCCTTGGTGCCTTTGGTGTTTTGGGGTAAAGAGACTATTGAGCTAATTCCGCAGGCTGTGATTTCCGCTTTACTCATGGCGACCGCCATCTCAATGATTAATCGACAGCAGATTAAGCAAATGTTGAGTGGAAACAACGAAACTCGAACTTTGTTTTTGATCACATTGTTAGCCACTTTGTTATTAAAATTTTACGAAGCTATTTTTCTCGGTGTATTGTTTGGAATTGGAATATTTTTATATCAAGCCAGCCGACCAAGACTGAAACTTTATGGTGTTAGTGAGGGGGGCGTAGTTACTTTTAACGGTCAGCCCAAAGGGATCATTGAAATCAGTGGTTCACTATTTTTTGCTGCTGCAAAAGGGCTGCCTAATAGAATCCAAGCATTAAGCGAACGTTGGCCAACTGAGATTGTGATTGATATAAGCCATTGTCATCAGATGCGTGTTGCCAGTGTGCAGGCATTGCAACAGGTTACCGAAAACTTGCAAAATCAAGGCAGCAAGGTTTGGATCACTGGCATGTCAGAAGAACAAAAAAGCTTGATGTTGTCATTTGCGCCAGAACTTCCGCTTACCGAGCAATGGCGAGTGGTTCCCAGACTAATTGAATATGGCCCCGATTAATGAAGATATTAAAAAACCCAGGTTACCAACCTCATAGTTTTAATGGCCTACTTACGGTCTCCACCAAAATGTTGCAATTCATTCAGCAGGTCGAACGCATTTCGAGAACCGAAGCATCTGTTTTAGTAAGAGGTCAGTCAGGCACTGGTAAGAAGTTAGGTGCGAGGTATATGCATCGTTGCAGCAGCCGTGGTGTTGGTGCATTCAGTGCAGTGAACTGTGCTGCCTTGACTCCGGATTTGATGGCCTCGGAATTATTTGGGCATAGAAAAGGTGCCTTCACTGGCGCTATATCCGATCGTAAAGGTCTACTTGAATTAACGAATGGCGGTACTTTATTTCTGGATGAAATTGCGGAAATGCCGTTAGATATTCAAGCTCGATTGTTACGGGTTTTACAGGATAAATGTTTTACTCCACTGGGCTCTTCTGAACTTATTAAAACCAATATTCGACTGATCAGTGCGACACATCGTAGTCTTCGCCGAAAAGTAGAGGACGGGAGTTTTCGTGAAGATTTAATGTATCGCGTTAGAGTGATTCCTATTTATCTTCCCACATTGGCAGAACGTGGCGACGATTTACCAATGCTAATTTGGCAATTCTTGGATGAATTTAATCAATCAGGCGAACGAAGCATTCATCAAATTCAGGAAGAAGCCATGGATGCTTTATTGTCATATCATTGGCCAGGAAATATTCGTGAACTTCGCAACGTTATTGAATATGCCTATGCCATTGGTTCGGGCAGCACATTGCTGTTCCAAGATTTGAACCCCGATTTGAAGGGTGAGGCGCCCCCTGATGAGCGGGATCAACCACTAGAGCCAGGAGAAAAAGAACAATTGCTCTCTTTAATGCAGAAGCACCATGGCAAGCGACTGGAAGTGGCAAAAGCATTAGGGGTAAGTCGAGCGACTCTATGGAGAAAGCTAAAAATGCATGGCATTGATTAGAGGCTCATATAGTTTTAAAGCCGGCTTACATCCACAGATACATTAAGTACAGGGCTTTCTCCCCCGCCATAAATCACACCTTTTAACGGTGTAATGTCGAAGTAGTCTCTACCCCACGCGGTAATAATATGTTGTTCTGAAGCTAAACATTCGTTGGTGGGGTCAAACTCAAACCATCCTTCTGTTGGAGAATAAACTGAAACCCAAGCATGGCTTGCATCTGTGCCCACTAATTTTTCTTGACCCGGTGGGGGCAGCGTTTCGATATAACCAGAAACATATTTCGCTGGAAAACCAAGGGTTCTTAAGCAAGCAATTTGCAGGTGGGCAAAGTCCTGACAAACTCCTTTTCTCTGTTTTAAAACATCATCCAGTGGTGTGGCAACTGTTGTGGACTGAGGAGAATACTCAAACTCTTGGTAGATTTTTTGGGTTAACTCCATCACTGCAGAAAGTAAGGGCCGATCATCGTGAAAAATATTTTGGCAAAATGAAACAATATCTTTCGATGGCTTTAACAGTGTTGACGCAAGTAAAAATTCTCGAGCCAATAATACATCATGGCTTTTAGAAGCCCTTAGCTGTTCTTTAGCCTCTGCACAGGTGATGCCTAAATCTAAATTTAATGAGGTATGTTGTGGGCCGGTTTCTACTTCGCTGGTGGCAGAAATTCTGAGTTTTCTATGGGGGCGTTGAATTTCAAAGTGATAAGCTTGATTGCCGAAATAATCTTCACGCTTTGATGTATAGGAAACCGAAGGCTCCACGCGAATATCGCTACGCAAACATTTTTGTCGTAACGTATCTCTTGGAATCATGTGTGCTAAGTTATAACAATGCGACACCCTATCGGCGTATTCATACTCGGTGATATGTTGAATCTTGTAGCGCATACTATTCTCCCCAGGTGCTGTTAACCAACTGCTGGGAAGTTTCCCTGTGATCAAAGTATTTGTCGGAAACTAAATTGTTAATGGAGGATAAAGTGTCTGCTAATAATTCCAAAGAATGTTTCAAGTGAATGCGTACACCATTCTCTCTGGTACTTAGCTCTTTAAGCAGAGATAATTTTACGAGAGTCTCAGCTTCCAATGCGGATCGTTCTTCTGGCGAAAGCTCATGTCTAGATTCTGTTGCTTTTGGCAAGGTTTTAATATGCAGACTGATTTGTTCCAGCTGGTAAAGTAAGGATCTTGGATTAGAGGTATCCATCATGACTAGATCCAAACTAGACTGAACGCCCATGCGCGCACGGTAACGTCTGCGATAACTGATCAGTGCTTCTAAAGACAATAACAAAGACTGAATGAGAACATTCTGATCAGACTCCGGAACTTCTGGAACAATCAGTGTTTTGATAATTGATGTGGTTTGCATGGCCCGTTCAAGTCTTCGACCAATTTCCATAAAGCGCCAGCCAAAATCTCTAACCATACTTTCTTGAGCCAAACCGGCCAGCGCCATCAAAGCGGTAACCAGTGGATCTAGTGCTTCTTCTGGCGCAGAAATCAAACCAATGGCGAGCGCATTATCTAACTCGCCCAATGCATCGCGAATATCGTTAATTACTCGCAGCATATCCGACGACAGTAATTCTTTGGACACATCAGCGCAGTAAAGCATGGCGTTTAGGTTAGATCGAACACTGCCAATACGATCGCTATCTTTAAGTACCAATAGTAACTCTTGTTCAGGGCTAGCAATCAATTCATCGCTGGCGTCAATGAAGCCCGGTTGGGTGCTGGTCACTTCTGTGACGGCTTGAAGTAACAAGCGTTTGCAGTTTTCTGATATAGGTTCTTCACCATTTAGCATCACAAATACGGTACGCATTAGTCTTAGTGATGCCTCAGCTCTTTCTGCATACCGCCCCATCCAAAATAAATTTTCCACCACTCGACTGGGCAAACTAATTAAATCTGCTTCTCTAACTGGCGTGCTGGCCTCGTCTGAATCTGTACTGGTTTGTGGTTCGGAATCTATTATCCAAGTGTCTTTACTTTGAGACCCACTTTGATTGGAAATAACAAAAGATGCTTGTTCAACACCTACACGAGTCAGACCTCCCGGCATAAGAGAATAAGACTCGTTGGCCGCTACCGAAAAACTGCGAAGAATAGAAGGGCGAGACTCTAAGTTATTGTTTACAAAAGTAGGTAGAGTACCGGCGTTTAAAATAGGTTGAGCAACCCATTGCATTGGGTTGATTTGGATGGTTTTAAGCAGCTCTTTTTTCTGCTCAGCGGTCAAGCTATTTCCAGAAATGCTATGTGTACTCGCGCTTCTATAAATAGGTTTAATTACTAAAGATTCTAAGTGGTGGTAGACGTATTCCATGTCTCGAACCGAACCGCACCAATAGTTTTTAACTGAATTGAGTCTCAGTTCTCTACCCAATAGTTCTTTGGCAATTTTAGGTAAGTATTTTATGAATATTGGATTTTCTAAAATGCCAGAACCTAATGGATTGGCAATGACTACTCGACCTGCTCTGACTACTTCCAATAGGTTAGCAACACCAAGCTGAGAGTCACTTCTGAGTTCAACAGGATCACAAAACCAGTCGTCAACACGGCGAAGAATAACGTCTACTCGACTTAAGCCATCTAAGGATTTCATCCAAACATAGCCATTCCGAACCACTAGATCGCCGCTTTGAACCAGATGAAACCCTAAATAATTTGCGAAATAAGCATGCTCAAAATAAGTTTCGTTATGGGCTCCTGGTGTTAATACCACAACTCTTGGTTGGTCTTGGTTCGGCGAAAGCGTCAGTAATTTGATTCTGAGCTTTTGGAAAAAACTCGCAAGGCGGTGAACTTGACTGTCTCTGAATAAGCTGGGGAGAACCCTAGACATGACCGTACGGTTTTCAAGAGCGTAACCGGCTCCTGAAGGTGATTGGGTGCGGTCAGTCAAAGCACACATTTCACCGTTTTCATCGCGCATTAAATCCACAGCATGAAGAATCAGTTCGTGGTCACCGGGAATATGAATGCCTTGGCAGGCTCGCAAAAAACCTCGATGGCAAAAAAGTGCTTCAGGGGGAATCACGCCCAGTCTAATTAGGTCTCTTGGGCCATAAATGTCTTTGAGTAATAAATTAAATAATTCTGAGCGCTCAATCAGGCCTGCTTCAATTTTGCTCCATTCTTCACTGGTGATCAGTGATGGGACTAAATCGAGACCCCAGGTGTGGCTTGGGCCTTTTTGATCGCTATAGATATTGTATGTAGCGCCATCGTCTCTGAGAATTCGTTGGGCTTTTGAGGCTCTGTCTCGATAGGTCTCAGGCCCCATGTTTTCGAAACTTTCAAGCAGATTAACCCAGTGCGGTTTTAATTCTCCTGCATCAGTGAATGCCTCATCTTGACGAGGGTTATCTGCACGATAAGCAAGGGTTGCATTGAGCTGTGAGTTTTGCGTTTGAGTCTGGGTCACTGCTGAGCCTGTTTTTTTATTTTAAATGTAGCACGAGCTGCGGCCCGGGTGAGCCGCAATTATCACAGGTTTTCTGAGGACATCAACCTGTCCAATTAGGTTGTCTTCTTAAGTCCAGAGTTAGAGGGTATTCATCAGGAGACTCTTCTTCTGGTGGTGACATGGGTCTAGGGGGATGATTAAACGGGAAAAACTCCCGAACAGCATCTACATCAGGAGTAGGGGTATAAGGGCCTTGTGTGTGTGACACATTGTCATAACGATTGATTCGACGGGATTCCGCTTCAAACGCATTAACCGGAAATGTTTCATAACTTCGACCACCAGGGTGAGAGACATGATAGCTACAACCACCAATGGATCTTCCATTCCATGTGTCAATGAGGTCAAACACTAAAGGAGTATGTACCCCTATAGTGGGATGCAATGCAGACTGAGGCGCCCAGGCTCGATACCTTACACCTGCAACATACTCACCTTGTCGGCCGGTATTTCGCAATGGTACTCTGCGTCCATTACAAGACAATACATAGCGCCCTTCGGTCAAACCAGTCACTCTAACTTGTAAGCGCTCAACGGAAGAATCTACGTATCTCGCTGTACCGAAACTGCCTACCTCTTCACCTAACACATGCCAGGGTTCAATCGCCCATCTCAACTCAATTTCAATATTTTCCAGTTGCGTTCGGCCATAGTGAGGGAAGCGGAATTCTTCAAAAGGTAACAACCAATCTGCTTTAAATTCCAGTCCATGGTCATTTAAATCTTTTACTACCTGTTTTATGTCTTCCCATAAAAAGTGCGGCAGCATGAATCGGTCGTGCAACTGGGTACCCCAACGCACCAAGGGTTTGTTGTAAGGCTCTTTCCAGAACCGAATGACTAAGGCTCTTATCAACAGTGCCTGTACCAATGCCATCCTATTGTGCGGAGGCATTTCAAAGCCACGAAATTCCAGTATGCCTAAACGCCCAGTTGCTGAACCAGGGGCGTAAAGTTTGTCGATACAAAACTCCGCTCTGTGGGTATTGCCAGTAATGTCTATCAGCAGGTTACGCATAATTCTATCAATCAGCCAAGGCTGTTCAGACAAACCTTCAGGCATTTGTTGAAAAGCCGTTTCCATTTCATAGAGCATTTCATCTCGGCCTTCGTCGGCCCTTGGGGCTTGTGACGTTGGGCCGATAAATGTTCCAGAAAAAACATAGGACAAACTTGGGTGGTGCTGCCAGAAAGTGACCAAGCTTCTTAACAAATCCGGGCGTCTTAGCATTGGGCTGTCTGCTGGCGTTGGGCCGCCTAGAGTAATGTGGTTTCCACCGCCTGTGCCTGTGTGTCTGCCGTCTAACATGAACTTTTCAGTAGCTAATCGAGATTCTCTAGCTGCTTCATAAAGTTCTGTCATATTTGAAACTAATTCTTTCCAGCTACTCGAGGGATGAATATTAACTTCAATCACACCTGGGTCTGGCGTCACCAGTAGTTTTTGAACCCTCGGATCTCTCGGCGGCTCATATCCTTCAATAATGACTGGATTCCCCAGCTCTTCTGCAACTGCTTCTATTTTCGCAATTAATTCTAAATAGTTTTCCAAACTATAAACCGGGGGCATGAAAATATATGTCTTACCTTCCCGTGCTTCGATACACATTGCCGTACGAATTACTGGCCGCAGCATCTTTTGAGTATCAAACTCTTTTTCTTTTTTAATTTTTTGGTGCTGGAATATTTTTGTTGCAACAAAATTAGACGAAGGCAGAGACATAGCCTCTCGCTTTGCAAGCGGCTGGCGCTTTTCAAAAGGATCACGTTCAACCTGAACTTCTTGTTCAGAATACGTGGGCAGCTGTTCTAGCGGAAGCCTTAATCCTAAAGGTGAGTCGCCGGGAATTAGGGTTAATCTTTTACGTCTAAATTCCCATTCACAGGTTAACCATTTACCCGTTACTTCATTCCATTCCAGTGGCAATACGTACCCGACCGGTTTATTTAAGCCTTGCTCTAACAAACCAATGAGCCTAGCCCGCTCTTTTTCGTCTTTGGCTTTTGCCACTGCTAGATCAACATTTTTTGGCAGCCGTTGTTCTTCCATTAAATAGTGCAGAGCATCTTCGTAAGCGGGTTGAAAATATTTTTGTTCCACTCCTAGTTTTTTGGACAGTACATCAGCAAACTGTTTAACGGTTTTTGCCGTGTGCTTGTAGTCTTTATCTACTCGGCCTAACAGCTCTGCATCTTTCCAAATGGGTTCGCCATCAGTTCGCCAAAATACACCTAGCGCCCAACGAGGAACTTCTTCTCCTGGGTACCATTTACCTTGGCCATAATGGAGTAAGCCATTAGGTGCAAAGTGGTCGCGCAGTTTTATTAACAGAGTTTTCGCTAGTCTAAGTTTATCTTTGCCTAATGCATCAGTATTCCATTGGGCCGATTCCATATCGTCTATCGAAACGAATGTTGGTTCTCCACCCATTGTGAGTCGAACATCTAACTCTTCTAGCTCTTCATCTACCTTGTCACCAAGCGCGAGTATTTCAGCCCACTGATGCTCCGTATAAGGTTTGGTTACTCTTGGGTCTTCCAGTATTCGGCTGACTTCGTTAGAAAAATCAAACTCCACTTCACATTCATCAGTGAAACCTTCGATGGGAGCTGCAGACACTGGGTCTGGTGTACAGGCTAAAGGAATATGTCCTTCACTTGCGAACAAGCCAGACGTTGGATCAAGGCCAACCCAACCTGCTCCAGGAAGGAATACCTCACACCAAGCATGTAAGTCAGTAAAATCTTCTTCTGCACCAGAGGGGCCATCTAACGACTCTTGGTCTTGCTTAAGTTGAACTAAATATCCAGAAGCGAATCTTGCCGCTAAACCCAGATGACGAAACAGCTGTACCATCAACCAAGCTGAATCTCGGCAGGAACCTTTTGCTAATTCTAATGTTTCTTCGGGATCTTGAACCCCAGGCTCCATTCGAATCAGGTATTCAATTTTTTCTTCGAGCCTTTGGTTTACATCCACTAAAAAATCAATGGTGCGTTTTTCTTCTAGTGGTATTTCCTTTAACAGTTTATTAAAGAGCTCTCCATGCTCTTGGCATTCCAGGTAAGGCCCGAGCTCTTTTTTAATTTGGTCAGTGTATTCGAAGGGGTAATTTTCAGCGTATTCTTCAAGGAAGAAATCAAACGGATTGATTACCGTCATATCCGCTTGCACTTCAACCTCAACAGAAAACTTTTTGGTTTTTTCTGGGAATACCACCCTGGCTAAAAAATTTCCGAAAGCGTCCTGTTGCCAATTGATGAAGTGGTCTTCAGGTTCAATCTTCAAACTATAACTGTGAATTTGTGTCCGGCTATGGGGAGCTGGGCGTAACCGAATGGTATGTGGTGACAAATTTACCAATCGGTCAAATGTATAATAAGTGTTGTGATTCAGTGCCACTCGAATGGTCATTGAGAGTCCCTTAATACCTTTTAAATATTTTCCGGAAACCAGGCTTCGCTGATAATAAAATGTATATTGCCTAACATTAATTGCAGTTCATTGAGATTTGATAACAGAGGCGCGCCTAATGTTTGACAATCAATATCTGCTAATACTTTGCTTTGTATGGTTTTTAACTCGGTAACCATCTTTTTGGAGTGGGGAAGTTTTAAGCTGGTATTAATCAAGGTATCCAAACAGTGTGCAATAGACTTAGGGAACTCAGGGTTTTCCAATAAATAACAAACCACCTCTTCACCTTGTACGGCTGCTTTCGTGGCTCTTCGGTAAGATTGCAAGGCGCCAAGAGATCTTAAAACATTACCCCAGATGATTTGGTGGCTGTTAATTGCCATTTCCTCATCGGATAGCGCAACAATTGCCGCCACGCCCGCTTCAAGATTGCGAGTGGTCATATCTGACCTTTCTAGCTGTCGGCCAATACGCCAGAAACATCTGGTGTAATCGTGGGGCATGGTACTGTAAAGCATGCCCTGAATTTGTTGGCAGCCTTTAACCACATCTTCGAGAAATTCATGTCGCTTGCTACGTGAAATGCCTTGCTGGTAGTTTTCTTTAACGAATAAGCAAAGTTCGTTTGTAAGCTCCCAAGTATCTTCCGGCAGCACATCCCGAGTAGTTCGAACATTTTCCCTGATGGCATTCAGTGACGTCAGCATCGAGGTAGGGTTAGCTTCATCTCCCAATAAAAATTTCACGACATTGCGTTCATCTTTATTTGAAAATCGGCTATCAAATTGTGTTTCTAAATCATTAATGATGATTAAGTTATACCAACTCAAATTGACTGACCTGGCCAAATCAAACATCAATTTGTCATAAATACTGACCAACCGTGCGGTACTTTCAACCCGTTCTAAATATCTCGCAGCCCAATAAACTCTTTCTGCAACACTAGACAGCATTATTTAGCCTCCGCTTCAGTATCTACAATCCAAGTATCTTTACTGCCACCGCCTTGAGAAGAGTTAACCACTAATGATCCTTTTTTCATGGCCACACGGGTTAGCCCACCGGTGGTGACGTAACTGTCTTTGGATTGCAAAATAAAAGGCCTTAGGTCAAGGTGCCTGGGTTCGGGAGTATTGTTTTTACCAATCAATGCTGGTGCAGTTGAAAGGGCTAACGTCGGCTGAGCAATATAATTTCTTGGGTTGGCTTTAATTAGATCTTTAAAGGTTTCACGTTCTTTTTTCGTGGAGTGAGGGCCCACTAACATGCCGTAACCTCCAGACTCATTCGCTGGCTTCACCACCAGCTTGTCCAAGTTAGCGAGAACATAGTCTCTTTGTTTGTCGTCGTAACAAAGATAAGTCTCTACATTCGAAATTAATGGATCTTGATCGAGATAGTATTTAATGACGTCAGGTACAAAGGCATACACCACTTTGTCATCCGCTACTCCGGCACCAGGTGCGTTGGCCAGTGACACATTGCCTGCTCTCCAAGCTCTCATTAAACCTGGAACACCCAACACAGAATCTTTATTGAAAACCTCTGGATCTAAAAACAAGTCGTCTATTCTGCGGTAAATAACATCTACCTTCTCCAGACCAGAGATGGTCTTCATATAAACGCAGTCATCATCTTGTACAACCAGATCCGAACCTTCAACTAATTCGGCTCCCATCTGTTGAGCAAGAAACGCATGTTCAAAATAAGCTGAGTTAAAGATTCCTGGAGTGAGTACGACAATAACGGGTTTCTTAATTCTTCGTGGAGAGAGTGCTGAAAGGGTGTCGAATAATTTAGCCGTGTATTCGCCTACCGGGGCGATTTCAACTTGTTCGAAAATCTCAGGCATCACTCGCTTCATGATGGAGCGATTTTCTAGCATGTAGGAAACCCCAGATGGCACTCTGAGATTGTCTTCCAAAACATAGAACTCCCCATCACTGTCTCGCACCAAATCAGTGCCACAAATATGTGCCCAGACCCCAAATGCGGGAGATATACCTTCACATTCTTTTCGATAGTTTTTTGATTGTTTAAGAACGAATTCAGGAATGATTCCGTCCTTGATTATTTTTTGATCGTGGTAAAGATCATCAATAAACATGTTTAAGGCTTGCAAGCGTTGGCTTAACCCCGCTGCAGTTTTGTCCCACTGCTTTTTAGAAATAACCCTTGGAATAATGTCAAAGGGCCAAGCACGGTCGATGTTCCCCTCATCTGTATAAACCGTGAAACTGACGCCCATCTCTTTAATGGTGGACTCTGCCGCCATTTTTATGGAAGCGACCTCTTCATCATTCAAAGATTTCAAATAAGTGAGAAGTTTTTGGGCAGGTTTGCGGGCATTTCCTGGGGAGCTGATTATTTCATCATAGAACTGTCCAGGCTCGTATTGTTTCCATGCTAGTGCCATAGTTAATTCCAACAATTTTTGAAGTTGTAAGTCATTCTTGCCAAATTTAACGACAAATTTTTTACGTAGGTTGTTCCACTATAATGTTGTAAGTCTCTATTTTTATTAAGAATAAAACCATGGCTTTTTATTCTTTTGGAGTTATGCAGGGATCACACCAAAAAAAATCAACCAAAATGGGCTTGTGTTGGTGCTGAAATCCGAAATAGAAAATCCTCTGGTAGGCCCTTCAGATCAATTGATTCAGGTATTACTGTTTTGGGCGATAGAAATGTTCGAATCGTTCCGCAACAATTAATTTCAGAAACCCTAATATAAGCATTGCAACCTATTGGTTAGGTTGCTATCTTATATTCAATAATTCTAATATAAAGATAAGGATGAATTTGGATGGAAAATTTCACTCCATTTTCGGCACTTGTTGGAGGTGCCATCATAGGATTGTCAGCGGTAATCTTACTCTTATTTAAAGGACGCATTGCAGGGGTTTCAGGCATTGTAGGTGGCGTGCTTTTACCAACTTCTGGAGATTTTTTTTGGCGTGTTCTTTTCGTCATTGGTTTGATTGCTGGCGGAATGTTTTATCAATTGTTCGGCGGCAGTACCGAAAACATACAACCAGTTGTGAGTGCTCCACTTTTAATGCTTGCTGGATTGTTGGTAGGTATTGGAACCACATTGGGTTCAGGCTGTACCAGCGGTCATGGTATTTGTGGTATCTCAAGATTATCCATCCGCTCAATAGTGGCTACGGTTGTGTTTATGCTCAGTGGTATAGCAACTGTATTTATTGTTCGTCACGTATTTGGAGCCTAAACCGATGAAGCAGGCATCAAGAAATTTAGTTGCAGTATTAGCTGGTGTTTTATTTGGCCTGGGGTTAAGTGTTTCGCAAATGATAGACCCAGCTAAAGTAATCAACTTTTTAGATCTATTTGGAAATTGGGATCCTAGTCTAGCTTTCGTAATGGGGGGTGCATTGGCAGTTAACCTTGTGGCCACTCGGTTTATCTTAAGAAGACCGCGGCCAGTATTTGATAGTACCTTTCGATTGCCAACCAAAAAAGACTTGGATGTTAAGCTGATTTCTGGAGCGTTATTATTTGGTGTGGGTTGGGGCTTGGCCGGGTATTGTCCCGGGCCGATGATGTCATCCCTGAGTTTTGCAGACGGCACCATTCTGATTGTAGTGGCCTCTTACCTGACAGGTACTTTTTTAACTAAATGGTTTTTGAAGCAACAGGACCATGAGTCAGTTAAGAAAGATCAGGCCTGTGTGGGTTAGTTTTAGACTAGTTTATGACAGAAAAACCTGAACAGCTGATAGCCTAGTTCTATTTGGAAATTATCCAGCCCAGAACACATTATTATAGCTAGACTTATCCTCATACTTATAAGAAGGAGTCGCCAATGGGTTTTCAGACCTTACATGATGTCATCGAACAATCTCAATCCATCCATTCTGCTCTTTCTCAAAAATATAAAGAGCTTGAATATTTAGCCTCCAGTGACGAAGCGCTTTGGTTGCTTGAATACCTTAATCGTCATGAATCTAGACTGGCGGATGCACTGAAAATATATGATGAAGATCTGTCTTCTCATATTAAAGGAACCTGTTTACAGCAAGACCCTCATTGGGTTGAGGACGAAATATTCACGTCTTTAGATGCGATAGATATTAATGATCCCCGTGCATTAATGGCGGCAGCATTAAGTATGGATACTGCAATTGTTGATGGCTATCGGGCGTTAGCGAGAACGACGGATAATGAAGAGATTCGTTCTGCTTTAAGTAGTATTTTAAAAATGGAAGACCAAGAGCAACATCAGATTGCGAAGGGACTAATAAGTGAATTGAGTTTTTAGTTCTCGACTGAATGAAATAATTTTTATGATTGTCTGTTAGTGCGTACTTTTAAAAAAATGCTGTTAGGCTTACGGGAAGTTGATGATTTACAGATTGTTAGAGTCCAGTGTAGTCCTGGCATAATAATAAGTTCTTAGCTGTGGCCTCGCTTCTGGACGGCATAATGCGATACTTTGTGACCTCAACATTCCAAGACAAAAACTAGGTTATTCACAATGAAATCAAATCCAACAGAATTTCATCAACTCGGATATTTTATATGCCTCTTCCAAAGTCTAGAGCGACAGATAGAGGAGCTCATTGTTCTATTGTCTAATACGAAGGACGAAGAAATGGTTAGTATTTTAATGAGTGAAATTGATTTCTCAGGGAAGCTTAAGGCAGTTGATGTGATGTTTGCTCGGTTCATAGAACTACGAAAACTCGAGTCGTATATCAAGAAGGATTTTCATAATGAAATAGATAAAATCAGAAAATTAAGCGAAAGAAGAAATGATCTTGTTCACTCCAAATACGGCTCATTAATTAATGTCGATGGAAAAACTGGATTTTTGCGTGAAAACTCTAAGTTGAAGTCTAGTAAGGGTATTCGCCAAGAAATGGAAGAGGAGCTCATGCCAGAGAGTTTTACTGAAGACTTTGAGTTAATTAATACATCCGTTGATGCTCTGGTTAAATATCGGTCGAAAATTTTAGACTGGATTTATTCTGATGTATAAAGTGTCTAAGGAATCAGTCTAACATCCAGATTAGAGTTGATATCCCGCAACCAGAGTCACCCAGCAAAGCAAATATTTCACCTTGTTTTGGCACAATACATCCGCACGGTTATGTCTCACAAGAGCCAAGCTAATACTAAATTCGTGCAAAAGTAATCAACAGTTAGCCTATTCATGACCAAGCTCTAACGGAAAAAATTAATCAAGCAGGCGCTTATCTTATAAAGATAAGTGATGAGAGCGATGAGTATTAACAGCAATTGGCAATGGTTGTTGTATCTTTGAGTACTAATTTTGGTAATACAAGTGAGTAGAGTTCATCCACTAAATTATATTTTAGATAAACCATCGGCGATGGAAATGAGCTAAAAAAGATAAGCTTTTCAAAGGAATTTAAAACATAGATCACATAAATAAGCTAAATCGACTTATATCAGGGTGAAAAAAGACCTCAGTTATCAAATCACTGATACAAGGTTAGTCCTTAGGTAACTAACTTGTTATAACTGCTTTAATTTTAAATGCGGAAATATATCTACAACTATATAAACTGTTAGCTAGCTTCTCGTAAGCCAGCTTCTTCAGCCATTCTTAATTGCGTTTCATATATCTTATGGGCAGTCGCTTTTTTTGATTCTGGGAGCATGTCAGTTTTAAGTTGAATAAATGCATCATTTAATTCAGCAAATCTTCTTTTACGCTCTTTAGGATTAGCATCCTGATCGTTAATGATAGAACCAAATCGCTTAGCCATATTAAAAAAATGATTAAGTCCGCTTTCTTTTAACTTTGCTTGCATAGATATGTATTACTGTTAATTCTTAAATTGTTAGTAGGTAGATTTTAAGAATCGTCCTTGATCGCACGATGCCCGAATGGGCAAAAAGAACCAGTAATCAACTGATTAGCTAAATTTTAGCAAATAATTATTCTATTACTAGTACCCTTACAAATAATTAGCATAATCAATTAGTAGTATTTATAAACAATTATTCAGAAGTTAAAAATTAGAATAGTGAGAATAGACGTCTTAGGATAAATAGCCAGTTTAAAAAAGGACTGAAGATTAATTTAGTTAATAAATAAAAAAAGGTGAAACAAGTGTCTCACCTTTAATTAAATTAGATCTTAATTATGAAAAGTTACTTGCCGCAAATTCCCAATTAATTAGAGACCAGAATGCTTCCATATATTTTGGTCGAGCATTACGGAAATCAATGTAGTAAGCATGCTCCCACAGATCTACAGTCATTAACGGAGTCACGCCTTCTTCAGTCAATGGGCAGCCAGCATTGCTTGTGTTCATGATTTCAACTGATCCATCTGCCGTTTTAACCAACCATGTCCAGCTAGAACCAAAATTATTAATAGCAGAGTTTGTGAATTCTTCTTTAAAAGACTCGAATGAACCAAACTTAGCCATGATTGCTTCAGCCAGTGCGCCAGTCGGCTCGCCACCACCATTAGGGCTTAGGCAGTTCCAGTAAAAAGTGTGATTCCAGATTTGAGCAGCGTTGTTAAAAACTCCACCAGAGGAAGATTTAACAATTTCTTCTAGGCTTTTACCCTCAAACTCGGAACCAGGAACAAGACCATTTAACTTGGTTACATAGGTCGCGTGGTGTTTACCATAGTGAAATTCCAGGGTTTCTTCAGAAATATGAGGTTCAAGTGCATTTTTAGCGTAAGGTAGCTCAGGTAATTCGAAGGCCATTTTTAGTTCCCTTATTGGTATTATTGACTTAGATCAAAATCGTTTACTTTTGTGTGTATGGGGGTCGCTGATCCAGTTTCAATGCCCAGCCAATTAAAAAGCGATTAGTGAACGAGAAATTTTATGAAAACTGGAACTCGCAACTTTGGTATAGGCTTTCTAAGCAATATAATGGCCTATTAATGATACTAAGAAATGGAGTAGACGTTTCATGACCCCTGTTGAACCTGGTTCCCCCTTAAGTGATATGCCCAAACTGGTGCCAGACCGGGAAGAAATTGCCCAGCGACGTCGGGCTCCATCTGATGAAGGTTATCGCCCAGAAAAGCCAGCCCCTGGTGCGCCAGCCTGGATGCAAGTACTCACTGGTTTTTTGCTAATAGTCACTATGATTTTGGGCGGGTTCGCCTATTTATTTAAAACTGAGATGGATGGGTTAAGTGACAATTTAAGTCTAGCGACAGCCAGAGTCGAAGCTCTTGAACGACAGTTGTCTGCTACAGACGAGAGTGTCAGCTTTAATGAAAATGCCATAGAGGCTAAATTAAGCAACATCATGTCTGAAATCAGAAAACTTTGGGATGTTTCAAATAAGAGAAATAAGGCTTGGATACAAACTGCTCAGACAGATATTCAAACCTTGCAAAAGGGGTTGAGCAAGCAAAACTCAGAGTTAAGCTTGGTGGTCGCCAGTCAAACTGAGATTCAAACAGTTAATGATAGTATGTCTCAAAAAGTGTCCGCTATTGAAACCAATGGACAAGACTTAAGTAAAAAATTAAGTGAGATTGATGTGGAGTTAGAGACTATTTCTCGATCAACCAATGACAAGGTGGATGAAGTCTCGCTTGAATTGCGATTGTTGAATGACCAGTTTTCTGGCTCAGATACTGTAGACAGATTGACTAAAGCAGAGAATCTTCTGACTGAAACCGGTGCAGCCATTGAATCCATTGATGCTTACAGGCTTCAAACCAACGACAGGTTGACCACGCTACAGAATCAACTCAGAGCATTAGAAAAATCCGTTGCTGATTTATCTTCTGGCTCAACGCCCTAAATCAAGAATATAGATTTACTTCTAATTGCTGAACCGCGTTCTCAACCTGAGCAACTCGGCTCAGCAAATCATTTTTTTCAACCATCTTTGCTAGTTCAACATTTGCTGAAAGTACATTCCAGCTGACTACTGCATCAAACTCTGACTTTTTTCTAGGACCCGTTGCTTTGCAAGTACCGCATTCAACACTGTAGCTTACTAAATGATGTGTTACGTGCAGATGATTGCTTGAGCAAAATGGGCATGCACAAATATTTGTAATCATAAATCTTACTCATCTGGTTCTACTCAAGGCTGGTGTCTAATTATATGTTCGCCTCAAAGGTTAGCATAGACCTAGATATTGTGTTGGCAAGTACTCACTCCACTAAATTATCAATATATTGTGTTAATAAAAGTTAACATACCTATATTCTGTGCTGGATAAATAAACATGCATGAGGTTGCTTAAAAAACAGTCAAGCTTATGTTGGGTTTGTTTATTAAATAAACAGAATATTTTGGGATAGCCAGTAATATAATTTGGCTTAATAATTTTAGAGTAGCATTTAAAATCAATATCAGTAAAAAATGGCTGAATTGTTTTTATGGGAAGATTAATAAAGAGGTGATTTGGTATTCCACCAGATTTGACCTTGGGGATTCTCTAAGAGAATTGGTAGCGGGGGCCGGATTTGAACCGACGACCTTCGGGTTATGAGCCCGACGAGCTACCAGGCTGCTCCACCCCGCACCATCTGAAAACACTCTAAGAATGTGCTTTCAGCGCTGAGAAATTTATCGAATCATTTAACCTTCGATTAGCAGAATCTGGTTGTTTCTGCCGTCTCAGCGAGCGGGGCGTATACTAGGTTTATGACAGTTCGTTGTCAAGCCTAACTATTTGAAATTTAAGAATTTTTATTTGCTGGCTTGTTCGTAGGCTGTTTTCGCTGCTGTAAAGCGTTGTTTCAAGCCCGGCCATTTCTCTGAATCGACACTTAGCAATGAAAACCAATTTTCCTGCAACGTCTCGAATTCATTCTGCTTAATGCTCTGATCGGCGCCAATGCCAGCTTTCAAACGTTTGACCTGTAGATCCATTCTTAGTGCTTCATCTTCAGCAGGGGAGTCTATACCCGCAAGTGCTTCAGCCAACACACAATATTCATGGGCTCGGGCCGTCTGATCTTCTCGGCTTTTGGCGTTCAAGTTTCTGCCTAGAGTTTCCTTCAACACCGGCTTAAGTTTCAATTCTAAAATATCTTTTTCGACAACGTTGCTCTGGCCTGTGACCAAGCTGTCCAAAATAGCTTCAGCTTTTAACCAATTATTCAAAACGGCTTGGTTTTTCTCAGCTTTTATCGCCTGATTCAACTTGTTTACCGCTTCTTTCCAACGCAGATTTACTTTGTCGCTCTGTTGGCGAGGAAGCTGCCCAGCTGAATTGAATTGCTCAGTTAATTCTTTCAGCAATCTCTGTTTTTCAGAGCTAGATTTGTTTTCATCGTTAACTAGGGATTCAAGAGATTCCAATGCAGACATAGCCGCGGATAAATGCTCATCTAGCTCTGCTCTAAAGGCCTTGTTCTTCTCTTCCCTACGGGCAAATAAGTCGTCACAAATACTACGGAACTTTTTCCACAGCTCTTGTTCATCTTTTCGCCAAGTTCTGCCAGATTTTTTCCACTCTTCTTGAATAAGTTTGGCATTTTCCGTGGCTTGACGAACGTTCTCTTCATTCAGTAATGCTTTGGTCTTTTCAATCAATGCTAATTTGGTGTCTTTCACTGTTTGAAAGTGGCCATCTAAATGACTCTGAAATGCTTCTATTATTTTATCAAAGTCTTTTTGAATTGATTTATTAGCAGCACGTTCTACAGGTGAGTAACTGCGCCACTCGTTTCTAGCAACGTGCAAAGTCTGTTCAACTTCATTCCATACCGGGTTTCCCCAGTCGGTTACATCAAACAGCTTGTTAAGTTGTTCTACCAATTCAGCACGTTTTTTAAGGTTCTGTTTGCGTTGTTGGCTTTGCTCATTAAAGAAGGCTTTACAGGGCTCATAGGCTTTCTGAGCGGCTTCATGAAACCTGTCCCAGAGTTCCTGATGTTGGTTTTGCCCGCCCTTGCTCAATGCCTTCCAGTCATCTTGTAGCTTTCGAATGGTTTTAGATAGTGCTTCGGGATCCTGATCGTTGCCCACCAAGCTTTCCATTTTTTTCACCAAAGCTTCTTTTTTAGGCTGAACTGCATAACTTTGCCAATCTCGCAGTTTATTCAGCGACTCCAGTAAGGTTTCTACCTGACGAGTCAGAGAGTGAGGCACCTGTTCCAATTGAGACATTTTTTCTTCGATCGAATGCTCAATGCCAGTTGCTTGACGTAAATGGCCTTGTTGGATGGCCCACTGACATTTTCGAATTAGTCCTCGAATTTGCCTGATTAAGCTTTGTTTATGTGCCCTAGCATCAGAAAGTTCTTTGTGATGTTTTTGCAGTAATTCTTGTGCTTGAATCAGTATGTCTGGTCGGTCTGAGACGTCCAGAAAATCCAAATGGTGAATCAGTTGATCTAAATGGTCGAAGTTCTTTGGGTCATTCGATTGCTGAGTTTTCTCAATTTGTTGCTTAATTGAGCCATATTCTTTGAGCGTCACAGCCATTGCGGAGTATTCAGTATTGATATGGCTGAAAGCTTTAATGTCGGATTTAGTAGCAGGTTGCTCTTTCTCGCTTTCTTGCCATTTCTGGGTGATTTCATCCGCAAAATCTAACGCAGATTGATAATGACTTTCTTCAAAACTAGGAAGATTGATGAGCTCAATAGATTTCTCGTGCAGCTCAGTAATTAAATTGTCTCGGGTAGTATTCGCAAGGTGAACACGCTGTTCTTGCTGTTCTTGTTCTTCCTTAGCAGCTAACCGTTCAGCTTCGGCTTTATCCAGCACCGATTGACAATACGTTAATGCTTCATCGCCACGTTTTTTCAGCTTCGGAAAGGTATCGGTTTGAGCGTGCTGCCATTGGTCGCTAAGGGCTTTGAATTTAATCTCAAATTGCGGGTTAAGAGTATTGGATGCTAGCTTCTCTAATGACTCTACTTGTTGAGTCAATGCTTGTTTCTTCTGCTCAACTTCTTGTTTTTGAGCCTTTATCTTATCGAGCTTGTCTTTGCAAATTCGGAATACTGACTTGTCTTTGCCCTTGGTTGCTTTAGCAATCCTCTCTAAGCTCTCTTGTGACGTAATTTGATCCGCAGATACTTGTCGTAATTGGGCAATGGCACCATTTAACGCCAAGTCTTCTAAAATTGTTTGGTCGTTAAACTGAGGAATTATATTTGCCAAGTCCTCGGGGGAATGACATTGAATGGCTATCTCGAACAACGCTGCCATGGGAGGATTACTTGCACTCATTTCACTGAAGCTAACCGATCCTGACTTTACTAGATCCGCAAGTTTGCGCCGAGCAGTTACCTCGACCGGGCTATGGTCAGACTTAAAGGCCAATTCTTTCAGAATGGCTACTTCTTCAATAAGTTGAATAGCCTCTACTCGTGTCCGGGTATCGCTAGCAGTGAGCGCAGTTTCTTTGCGCTGCTCATCTGTTTTCTGTGCTAGAGGAACTTCCTGTGTTCCGTTATTTTTTCCACTCTTAAAAAGCTTTGAAAGCACCGCCATATAATATTCCCCCGTATCGGATTTCTTTAGCGGTTAAATCCGACTCTGGTTGTCTCCTGAACAATTCATTAGGTCAGGATAGAAAAAAATGCAGAGTACGTGAAACTGATGACAATTGACGTGGTGTTCCTCAAAGTTTTGACACTTGTCAGTAACCAAGAAGAAACTTGCCATGACAGAAAATTGTGCTCTGGTTAATTGTATACGTTCGCCTGTGTCTTTTTGTTATTGTGATTGCGAAAGGTATTCAGTAGTTTAACTCTTTACGCCACGTTATTAAAAGAGAATGTCTTTGAACTCTCGACTAATGGATACCATGCTTTGGTACGATCTAGAAACCTTTGGTGCCGATGCACACAAAGATAGGGCTGCACAGTTTGCTGCGGTTCGAACAGATTTCGATCTAAACCTCGTTGATGAGCCGATAAACATTTTCTGCAAACCTGCACTAGACATGGTGCCAGACCCTTATGCTTCTATGGTTACAGGCATTTCTCCGCAATGCGCCGAAGCCGAGGGACTTTTAGAGAAAGAATTTTGTCAGCAAGTTTACCAACAAATGAATCGACCCAACTCCTGCTGTTTAGGTTACAACAGTATTCGATTCGATGATGAGGTCTGCCGTTTTCTTTTTTATCGCAACCTTTTAGATCCCTACCAACGAGAGTGGAAAAATGGTAACTCCCGTTGGGATTTATTAGACGTTATGCGTATGACTTATGCCCTAAGGCCAGAAGGGATACAGTGGCCAAAGGGTGAAGAGGATAAGGTTAGTTTTAAGTTAGAATTATTAACAGCTGCGAATGGCATTGAACATCAGTCGGCTCACGACGCTGTGTCAGATGTGCTAGCAACCATTGAATTAGCAAAGCTGGTCAAAAAATATCAGCCCAGGCTTTGGGATTTTGCTCTACAACTGCGAAACAAAAATTTCGTAAAAAAACATCTAGATCTTTTTAAGAAAAAACCGTTTCTGAATTTTTCAGGTATGTTTTCTGTTGATCAAGGCTGCATGGCGGTTTTGGCTCCAGTCACAATTCATCCCAGAAATCGGAATGAAATTATTTGTTTTGACTTAATGCACAACCCAAACATACTTCGAGATTTATCAGCAGAGCAAATTAGAGAAAGATTATTTACCCGGTCTGCCGAGTTAGAGAGTAAGGGGTTAGAACGGGTGGGATTGAAGTCAGTTCATGTGAATAGAAGCCCAATGGTAGCTCCTATTAGTTTATTAGAAGAACCTGTTGTTAATCGTTGGAATCTAGATCTGGATGCAATAAAACAGAATGCCTTGTCTTTGTCTCAAATTAGAAACCTTGATGATAAGCTCAACCAAGTTTTTCATATTGAAGAGACTCATAAGAAAGATCCTGATATCGCTCTTTATGATGGATTTATTAATGATTCAGATAGATCTAAATTAAATAAAGTTATTAAAAGTTCTCCAGAAGCCCTGTCATCATTGGAATTCGAATTTGATGACCCTAGATTACCCGACCTCTTATTTCGATATCGAGCACGTAACTGGCCAGAGTTATTAAGTTCTGAAGAGCATCAAAAATGGATTCAGCATTGTCGAGAAAAATGCCTTGATGGCAAACACGCTAGCCCAAGAACCATTCCTCAGAGTTTGGGCCTAATAAGTGAGCTAATGAGCAACTCACCGAAGCATAAACCTGTGTTGATGGAAGTGAAAAACTATTTGTTAAGCCAGCAAAACAAGCTTAATTAAAAAAACTACCAATTGCCTGTTGTGCTTCATCCGATTTCAGGCGTTTTATAAATTCATTGGCTTCATGCCCCAAGGCCTGTAGAGCCCTAGGCATATAGTTTTCTTTTAGTAGCCGTTTGCTAGCCATCACGGCTTCAGGTGGTAAGGCCGCTAATTCTTGAGCTTTTTGTAGTGCAGCGGTTAAGTAGTTTTCATCACTGAAAATTTCGTTGACTAACCCAAGTTCTTTCGCTGTTCTGGCATCAAAGGTTTCACCCTTAACCAATATTTCAAATGCTTTAACATGGCCGGACCTCAAGGGCATTAAGTAACTGGATGCAAATTCAGGCACTAAACCAAGTTTGACAAAGGGAGTCTGAAAATTAGCGCTTTCACCTGAATAAACCAAATCAGAATGCAGGCAGATAGTCGTGCCTATACCGATTGCTGGGCCATTGATGGCGCAGACCAAAGGTTTTGGAAAATCGCAAACGGTGCTTAAAAAACGAAAAACTGGAGACTCCTCGTCTTCGGGAGGATTGTTCATAAAGTCCCCCAAATCGTTACCCGCACAAAAACAGTGGGGCTGGCCACACAGCATGATGACATGTATTTCTTTGTCTAGTTTTGCCGACTGAAAGGCCTTAGTGAGTTCTTGATACATTTCAGTGGTTAGGGCGTTTTTTTTGTCTGGCCGATTTAACACAATTTCAAGGACAGCATTTACTTTTCTAGTTTTAACTAAAGCCATGATCTACTCCTGTCATTTATGTTGTTATTTCTTTTTGGTTTTAATTCAACAATAATAGTAGTGCTCTCAAAATTTGCTGAGCTTAGACATCATAAGAGTGATTTATATTTTGAAAACTAACTTTATTACAATGTTGATCAATAAATCTTGCTGGCTCGCATCGGGTCTCAGCCGGTTTATTGTGAGTCATATTACCTGAATAAAGTACTGTTATAATCGCTCATTTCAAGAAACCGGCTGCAATCTTTGGTAGCCGGTTCCACCCTAACAACCTCCCAGAGATTCAGCTTTAGGCACACAGTGATTATTGGATCTTCATGCTATGCAGATTGGCTATGAAGAGCAGAAAGATCTTTGTATGTGCCTTTGTTTTAGTGGATTCAAGTCATGAATAGAGAAATGCAAGGATTGGTATTTGCCCTAGTTGGCACCGTTCTTTTGTCGTCAAAATCTGTAATGGTCAAGCTAGCGTTAAATATGGGAATTGAGCCAAATGTGCTAATGGGTCTCAGGGTGATCACGTCTTTACCCTTCTATTTTATGTTAGCTATATGGTTAATGGCTAAGTCTCAATTTAAGGTTAAAAGGAAACTCGATTTGGTTTACGCAGGTCTATTGGGGATTTGTATTTATCATGCTGCAGGGTTCTTGGATGTATTAGGCCTGCAATATATTTCCGCCAGCCTTGAGCGCTTAGTATTGTATGTTTACCCAACATTTGTACTGTTGCTGTCGTACGTGTTTTTCCGACGACCCATCACGCCTCGTGATGTTCTGACGCTTATTGTTGTGTACATAGGTTTGGCTCTGGTATTTGGGGTAGATCTCCATAATCAAGGTGATCAAGTGATCAAAGGCACAGCCTTAGTCATGTGTGCAGCCATGCTTACTGCTTCGTTTTTATTGGGTAGTCAAAAACTGGCTCCGCGAATGGGTAGCCAAATGTTCTCGTGCGTCGCAATGATGGTGTCCAGCGCTACTATATTCGCGCAGTTCTTAATGCATCACTCAATCCATGAGCTAAAAGTCGGTTGGGAGCTATTATTTCTGGTATTGCTTATCTCAGTGCTTGGAACCATCTTGCCGTCATTAATGATTAGCGCCGCTGTGGTCAGAATTGAAGCTGCCAGAGTTTCTGTGATTGGTTGTTTAGGGCCGGTCGCTACTGTGTTGCTAGCGATGCAGTTTCTTGATGAACGATTAACCTTGCCTGCTTGGGTGGGCATGATGTTAGTGATTGCCGGTATCTTTGCTCAAAATAAGTTTAAGGATAAAGCCCAGCAATCATGAACTTGGTTTTTGCTGTAGAATACTTCGCCATTGAGACTCAGGACTGTAACTCGGGAGTGGACCTTCATGACAATTATAAAACAGGACGACCTAATACAAAGTGTCGCCGATTCTCTTCAATATATTTCTTATTATCACCCAAAAGATTTTATTGATGCCGTGCATCAGGCTTACCTAAAAGAGGAATCACCAGCGGCAAAGGACGCCATGGCTCAAATACTCATTAACTCCCGTATGTGCGCCATGGGCCATCGTCCTATTTGTCAGGACACAGGTATTGTGACTGTATTCTTGAAGATCGGCATGGATGTTAAATTCGATGCCGAAATGAGTGTAACGGACATGGTCAATGAAGGTGTTCGTCGTGCTTATTCCCACCCAGACAATGTCTTAAGGGCCAGCGTGTTGGATGACCCGGACGGAGCAAGGAAAAACACTAAAGACAATACACCCGCCGTTATTCACATGGAATTAGTGCCAGGCAATACGGTTGACGTTCAAGTAGCTGCCAAAGGGGGTGGCTCTGAAGCAAAATCGAAATTCGCTATGCTTAATCCTTCCGATTCCATCGTCGATTGGGTGCTCAGTGTAGTACCCACCATGGGAGCGGGTTGGTGTCCTCCTGGTATGTTGGGAATAGGTATTGGCGGTACTGCAGAAAAAGCCATGTTAATGGCGAAAGAATCGCTAATGGATCCTATTGATATTCAAGATTTACAGAGCAAAGGTGCCGAAACTCGAGCTGAAGAGTTACGCCTTGAGCTGTATGAAAAAGTCAACAAATTAGGTATTGGGGCTCAGGGTCTTGGTGGATTAACAACCGTATTGGATATCAAAGTAAAAGACTGCCCGACCCATGCTGCCAATAAACCGGTCGCGATTATTCCAAACTGCGCCGCAACTCGTCATGCTCATTTTGTTCTCGATGGTTCAGGTGTTGCTGATTTGCCTGCACCTGCTCTTGAAGACTGGCCAGAGATTACCTGGGAAGCTGGAGATGGTGCCGAAAGAGTGAATGTTGATGAACTGACACCTGAAAAAGTTAAAACATTTAAACCAGGGCAGACGTTATTACTCAACGGAACAATATTGACTGGCCGTGATGCAGCCCATAAGCGATTGGTGGATATGATCGCGAAGGGTGAAGACATGCCGGTAGATTTTACTAACAAACTTATTTACTACGTTGGGCCTGTAGACCCGGTTGGAGATGAAGCTGTTGGGCCAGCTGGCCCGACTACGGCCACGCGCATGGACAAGTTCACAGAAACCGTTTTAGCAAATACCGGTTTGGCTGGGATGATAGGTAAAGCAGAAAGGGGACCGACCGCTATAGATGCCATTAAGAAACACGAGTCTGTTTATTTAATGGCGGTGGGCGGTGCAGCTTATTTGGTATCCAAAGCTATCCGCAATGCTCGCGTAGTTGCCTTTGAAGATCTTGGCATGGAAGCAATTTACGAATTTGAAGTCAGTGATATGCCTGTTACTGTTGCTGTAGACCATACAGGAACCTCTGTTCACAATACTGGGCCTAAAGAGTGGGCAGCCAAAATCCTCGCTAAAGAAGTATAAGATCCAAATTTCATTGGGAAGGTGGTTTAAAACTGCCTTTCCTGATTATAAAACCGTCAAAAGTTTAAACCAGCTGACTGGTTCTCGGTCAGTTTCAATACTAATACCAAATCGAACCCATAGTTTCCGAAATTATCCTCTATTCTAAATAGAAACGATCTACAGGGAATCTCCATGTCGAGAAAAACGCATCCCAGCTTTTATGTTGTTACCGTAACTGTGAGTATTGTGGCCGGAGGGGCTTGGTTAGCCGGTATGGCTTATTTAGAGCAATATTGGGTTGTGCCAGCATTGGTTTTTTCAATCATCGCTATTTTGGGCTTCTGGTTACTTTTAAGAAATCAAAATCAAGAGCGGGAGAGAATTTTTAAAGAAATGGCCAGGTTGAAACGTACTCTGGAAGAATTTCATTTAAAAAATGAAAAGCTAGACTTTGATGCCACTCAAGCCACCGAAAGCAAGCGAATGATGGTTAAAGACATGCTCAACAAAGATCGTATTCTAATGCGAATGGCAAAGGTACTAGAAACCAATATGAGCCAGCAATTAATCAGTTTGGAGCAGAACGTTTCTGCTAAAACTGAGCAATTAAAAACCTCTTCAACCAGAATGCTCGACTACGCCAGAGACCTAGAAGTGCTCGCTAGCTTAGAGTTGCATGAGGTGCCCATTCCCGAACATCCTGTACCTCTTGATTCGCTTTTAGAGCAACAAATCAAACAGCATGAAACCGCATTTTCGTCACGAAATAACAAGGTGGCTATAGAAAACGATGAAGAACAGATTCTGGTTTACCGTTCAGAATCATTACTAAAAGAATTGGTTTCCAGAATGCTAAACGTCACTAATCTATTGGGGCGAGATATAACCATAAACATTCAACTCATTGCTTATTTGGATGCAGATTTTGGTGAATGCATTCGGGTCAGTATGTCTCAACATGGCAGAGGGCTATCAGAAGTTGAGCAACAGGAATTCTTTCAACATTACTCTGAAATTGATTTTCAAGGCGAAGATGTGAGTCCTGGAATGGCTCCCGTGGTTTGCTATCAGCTAGCCAAAAAAATGGGTGGAAAACTTCAGGTTAATAGCCAGATTAACGAATTATTTGAACTCATTTTAATCTTGCCACTGGGAGGATATTCAGAGGAAGCCCGCGATGTTTATAATGAAACATCGCAAGCTGTTGTTTATTAATGGTGAGGTTCCTGTCATTGCTACAAATTACTAGAACTCTTTATAAGGACGATTGTCCTGATAAGCGATTGTGGATTTAACAACCTTTTGATTCGCAGTTAACCTCTGGTTTTGCTCGAAGCTATCTCTATGAATACTGCCCGTGTGATACACAATTAACCTGCGGGCGTCTTGTGGCAGAATCTGATTTTCATAGAATTTCATCAAGCCAGTTCGAGTAATTTTTTCCACTTCTAAAGACACTCTTTGCAATGAATTAAAGTTAGTGTTCTTAACTCGAATATCTTGCCAGAACCGACTACCCAGCTCAGCCACGTTCTTGGGTTTCTGAGTGAGCTTCGAAATCAGTGCATTTTTATGTTGCTCAAAGGATTCTTCGTCCATGGTGCTTAGGTCTACTAAGAAGTCTTTCAAGAACTTATCAATGTGCCTTTGTAATAACGCTGGGTCAGTATTGGGCGACTGAATGGACATGGCAACACCCGGCAATTGATACATGGGCAAGTTGTTGCTGTGAACTATGTAACCCAATTGCTTTTCAGTTCTTAATACTCTGAAAAAAGGTGCATCTAACACCTGAGCCAGCAGTGCATAAAGTGCACGTTCTCTGAAGTTGGCTTCTTCGCCTTGGTAATACATCAGAATTGCCGAATCTTGGTGATCAACCCATTGGTTGTAGAAAGTAGTGGTTTTGTCGATTTCCATCACTTTATTGACCGTGGGTGCTGAAGCACTGGCACTGAAGTTATTGGCGATTCTCTTGCCTAAAAACTCAGCTTGTTCAGATCGAATATTTCCATGGATTAGCGTGGTAACGTGAATGTTTTCAGAGATATTTGACCGAACAAGTTCCATATCTTGAATGGTCAGTTTTTCTAGAGCTGGAATCATTGACTTGTAGGTGTAAAGCGGAGATCTCAATAGCTCATACATAGAACGATACAATTGAGACAGTACTCTATCTTCTCTCTGGTTTCGGTATCTTCGAATAAAGTCTTGGCGATAAAATTCGAATCGACTTTCATCTATTTCAAGTGCCACTAACTCGTTCATCAAAACATCCAAAAGTTTATCTGTGGTGTCACTGTAACCAAACACTCTCAGGTAAATGCCTTTGTCGCTCAAGCTGAGGTCATACTCCAAGCCTGCTAAATAAGCGTCGTAGCTGATTTGAGATAATTCATCGTCAACCAGTTGTAGATAAATCTCTGTGGCGGCTTTGTTTTTTGAGCCTTTATTTACCCAATCGGTTTCTAAATTAACGATGATGTTTGTTCTGGGTGTTGAGAACTGTTGGTCCTGTTGGTGCCATACCGTTATGCCTTGGTCTTCGTAAATTCTCTCTGGATTATAAAAGTAGAGATCACTTTTAGGTTTTTCCCATTCTTCCAATGCTAAGGTTTGAGGAATAAAGGGGTTGGCAGCAGGCACTGCTAGTTCGGGGGTGTAGGCGCTGTTGCTCCACTGAGTGATTAATTCATCAGAGATTTTAGTCAGTCGATAATCTGTATTGTAATAGGGGGACTGAGCATTGGTTGTTACTTCGGGAGCAACAACCCTGAGCGCTAGATTATTTGGATTGAGTGCTTGAGCAAATTCTAGAATTTGTTCGGGGTCGAATTGAGCAAACTCGTAACTGCCAAATAAAAGATTTTCAGGTTCGAATCGACGGACAAGACTGCTCAGAGTAATAGCCTCTCGTGAGGTTGCAGATTTATCATAGTAAAGGAAATCCAGCTCGCTGAGCTTAGCCACTTCTTGGTAAATGGATTCTTGAATGCCTTTATCCGTAACCTGTTGAATCTTATCAAAGGCTAAATCTACGACATCGTTTATGTGTTCGTAACCGGGTTCAGTAAGTTCGATTCGAATGTCAAAGGTTGTAGGATGTTTTGAGTAACCTCCGGCACCTGCACTCAAGTTCTCTGCCCAGCCACGATCTTTCAGTAAAGATAGCAAGCTGCCAGGGCCTTCATGTCCAATCAACCATGACAAATAACCTGCGGGTTTAGTCGAAGCTGTGTCCAACAATGGTGGCATTGGGAAGCTCATAGTAAGGCTGCGGGTTTCTCTTCTCGGCTTAATTTCCAGTAAACTGGGTAAGTCTTCTGGGTTGTAAAAGGCCGGGTTAGGCTCAACTTCTGGCAAGTTATGGTTAGGCACAGAATTAAAAATTTGCTCGGCCCATTGTCTTAATTGGTTTAGATCTTCTTTGCCATAAACCACCAGGGTCATTCTATTTGCTGAATAATAGTTGTTATAAAACTCGAATAGATCCTCTCGCAAGCCTTCCATGGAAAGCGATTCTAAATCGCCAACTTGAAACCCAACTGCAGGGTGGTCTTCAGCGAAAGCCATTTTCATGGCGTCATAAATTCTTCGTCCATCATCTAAAAGGCCGGACTTGTATTCGGAATCCACAGCATTTCGTTCGCGTTCAGTGAGTTCTTCAGTAAATAGTGGCGCTATGAAAAACTGTGATAAGCGATCCATTGCTGGTTCAAGGAAATCAGGATCAATATCAAAAAAGTACACCGTATTGGTGCCAGAGGTAAATGCATTTTTACTGCCCCCGTGTCGGGCAATAAAGTCATCGTACTCGCCTGGATCGGGGTATTTTTCGGTACCCAAGAACAGCATATGCTCTAGAAAATGAGCCAATCCTGCTCTGTCATCAGGATCATTAAATGACCCAGCTTCAACATTCACCACAGCCGCTGCTTTGTCGGTTTGCGGGTCGCTGACCAGAACCGTTTTTATTCCATTCTCTAAGGTAATCACTTGGTAGCCACGATTATCAGTGACAGGTTTTTTAATCAAACTATCCGGTTGTTCTGAACTTAAGAAAACACTCCCAGCAATCCCTGCACCGGCGACGATTACCATTATGGAGAGTCCAATCCAAAGATATTTTTTGATCATATTGAGACCTTATTGAAAAACCTTTTGTAATTAGGGTTAGTGTAACCCCATAGCAGACAATGGAAACCACCCTTGCAAACTGATGACAAAACCCCATTTTAGAAACATCTCTTAGAAGTACATTCACCACCAGGACTCACCATGACAGAACAACTTAGTAGTCAACATATCGTTGATTTGACGCCAGAAAACTTTCAACAAGTATTGGCGGAAGAAAGCCAGAAACGTTTGGTAATGATTGATTTTTGGGCTGATTGGTGTGCTCCTTGTAAGGCTTTGACTCCTGTGCTTGAAAAACTGGCCAACGAATATGATGGCCAGTTTTTATTAGCGAAGGTGAATGCTGATGAACAACCAGAAATTTCAGCGCAATTTGGTGTCAGAAGTTTGCCGACGGTTGCCCTTTTTAAGAATGCCCAGCCTTTAGACGGTTTCGCAGGGGCTCAGCCAGAATCCGAAATACGGGCTCTTTTGGACAAGCACTTGCCCAAACCCTGGGATCTACTTCACGATCAGGCATTAGCATTAATGGAGGAGGGTGACTATCAGTCAGCCTTAGCCCCGGCAATGGAAGCTAATAATCTATCAGGTGCGCGATCTGACATCGCCTTAACTCTGGTTGATGTGCTGTTGCATCTGAATAGATTAGAAGAGGCGGGTCAATTGCTCGGAGCAATTCCTCTAGCAGACCAAATGGACGAAAGATTCAAATCTCTAAAAGCGAAATATGAGTTAGCCGAACAGGCTAGTGATACGCCTGAAGTGAAAGAGTTAACGGCCAAACTTAAAGCGAATCCTGATAATTTGGATCTAAAATTCAGTCTTGCGGTTCAGCTGAACTCTGTCGGTAAAACCGCAGAGGCCATGGATTTGCTGATTGAAATTCTAAGAAAGGATTTGGGCTTTAATAATAACGAGGCACGCAAAACACTGGTGGAAATGATTCAGGCTCTGGGTGCTGGGGATCCTCTAGCCGCCAAATACCAGAGAAAACTCTATACCCTGCTTTATTGATTCTCAATTATTGGAACATTGCTAAGGTTTAGCGGTCTTAGCCAGAAAGGCGGCCTAGGAATGTTCCATGAATCTTCGAAATACTTTTGTTGCTATTCTCTTATCTCTTGCAATAGCCACTATAAATGCTGAACCTGTCAGCACAGGGTGGGCGAATAATACCGCGATCGGCGGTCATGACATTGTTGCCTACCATGAGTCATCCCCTCAGAAAGGCTCAAAATCCTACCTTGTAAAATGGAATGGTGCTGACTGGCGATTTGCCAGCCAGGAATCGGCAGACAAATTTGCAGCAAACCCCGAGCTCTACAAACCCCAATACAATGGCTTTTGTTCAAATGGTTTGAGCCTCAATGAAGGGCTGATCCCCACAAACGGCAAAGTTTACGAATTTTTTGACGGTAAGCTTCATATGTTTTTCTCTGAAAGAGGTCGCAAACGTTGGCTAGAAGGCGATTGGAAACAGTATAAAAAAGAAGCTGATGACGCCTGGAATCAACTGAAAAATCAGAGTTAACAATCTGAAGCAAATCTGAGTTCTGGTCTATTCTGAAAAGATATCGAATTAAATAATCAGGCTCAGAAATGCAAGTTAAGCAGTTGCCCATTGGCATTAAACTCATATTCAGTACAGCTTTGTTATTGGTGGTGGCGTTATCTGTTCTTACCTTTATTGGTATTAGCAATATGCTCAAAAGCAGCTCGGTGACAGAAAAAGCCACTGCGGAATTCATGACGCAATCAATTAATGATCGTATCCAGGAAAACGCCAATCAATCTGCCGTCGAAATTGAGTCCTATCTTCTAAATGCCCTCAGTGTTGCAAATACCCTTGCTCTTATTCTTACTGAAACCAACACCCACAACGGAGGCGTACCTCTTCGTCGGGAGATGGTGAAGCAATTTAATCGGCAATTCCTAGCGGTCAATCCGAACATAAGCGCGATATATTCTCATTTCGAAGCAAACGGTTATGACGGGCAAGACTACCTTTATTTAACTGCGGGCAACCACAGCTCGCCGTCCGGTAGTTTAGAAATCTATTATGCTCGGGAAGGCGATGAAATAGTTCATTACCCAATCGAAGACCCAGATGAGAAATACCTTGATGACGTGGATGAATTTGGTCAGCGAGCTTCGGAGTGGTATCTGTGTGGTTACGACACCCTTAAAACCTGTACGTTAGAGCCTTATTTTTACGGTCGTGAAGATAACAATAAAGTGTTAATGACTACTATCTCTGTACCCGTATTAGCAAGTGATCAATTTATGGGGCAGGTAGGTATTGATTTGAATCTATCTGTAATACAAGAAATGCTGGATGAAATCGCCAATGATTTAGGTAGAGAGCAGGTGGAAATTATGCTGCTTAGTCCATCCAGAAAAATAATTGCATCCACCAAGCATACTAGCAGTCTGAATCGTCCACTTAATGAGGTTGATGCTGAGTTGGATGATGCTTTTGCCAATAATCAAGATCTGAATAGCTGGGATGACACAAACATCAGTGTGATGTCCGAGGTTTATATTTCTGACTCGGAAACTACTTGGTTGTTGGTATTGCGGCAGAACAAAGCAGCCGCACTGGTTGAGATGACGGACCTAGTGAGTCAGATTAAAAATGGAGTAGGCTCTACTTTTTTGAGTATGCTGATCGCGGGTGTAATAATTTTAGTCTCATCCATATTAGTGATTGCTGCCTACATGCGAAGTTTCGTGAAACCTATGAATGCGATGGCAAGGCAATTTAATTATTTGGCCTCTTCTGACGGTGATTTAACGAATCAATTGGATATTCAAAATCATAAAGAATTGATTCTAATGGGGCAGGGTTTCAATGCTTTCACTAGCAAGTTAAGGACACTACTAAAAGGCATACTCAGTCAGTCTGAACACCTTTCTTCTGAATCAGAAGATCTGGTTACAACTGCCAGTGCGACTCGTCATGCAGTTGAACAACAAAAATCGGAGACAGAATTGGTTGCCACCGCGGTTGATGAAATGGCAGGTACCAGTAGTGAGGTGGCAAGGCTTGCTGGAGATGTGTCTGAAGGTGCCGATCAAGTTTTCAACTTTGTGAAAGATACCGAAAAAATATTTGAACGTGCCGTGGTAGAAGTGGAAAAGTTGGCTCAAGGGCTGGAGAAGTCTTCTGAACAGATTATTCAAGTATCCAACCGCAGTGACAGTATTAACAGCATATTGGAAACTATTCGAGGCATCGCAGAGCAAACCAATTTGTTAGCGCTGAACGCAGCCATTGAAGCCGCCAGGGCTGGCGAACAAGGGCGTGGGTTTGCGGTCGTTGCCGATGAAGTCAGAAATTTAGCGGTGAGAACTCAGGAGTCTACGAAAGAAATTGATGACCTCATTCAAGGCCTGCAAGAGGATGTTCGAGGCGCGGTGACAGATATTGAAACCAGTCGTAATAAAGCATCAAACACAGTTGAAGAAACCAAAACAAGTTTGAACAACCTTAATGAGATAACCGAAAAAATTAACGGGATAACATCTAGTGCGACACAGGTTGCAACTGCTGCTGATCAACAAAGCGCAGTCAGCTCCAGCGTTCGGGACAGCATCAGTGGTATTGGTCAATCATCGGTTCAGCTATCGAGCCATGCCCAAGAAATTGATCAAGTGAGTGAAAAGCTGAAAGAGGTTGTGTCAGAGTTGAACAGTCAGCTCGCCACGCTGAAAGTATAGGGTTGTTGTAAGTAGGATAGGATGAGACCAGAATGATTTATTGCTGTCTGGTCTCAATTAGCAAAGAAGGTTATGCCTCTTGCTTGGTGGGCGCCAAGCGAATCTCTCTCATACAAACATTTTGAGGCTGCTGATAAACAAATAACATGGTTCGCGCGATATCTTCAGGAACCAGTATGCCACCAATCTCTTTTGCCCAGTTATTTTGACCATCAACGTACTGAGACTTTTCAGTGAGATTCAACAAGTTGGTTTCAATAGCCCCTGGTGCGATGAGGGTTAGGCGCACATTGCTACCGGAAAGCTCTTGTCGAATACCCTCGGTAATGCCATGAACTGCATGCTTTGTTCCGCAATAAACCGTCTGACCCGGAATTAATTTGTAACCACCCATAGAACCCATGTTTATTACGGTGCCATGGTTTCTGGCAACCATTTTATTGACCACGGCCTTAATACCATTCATCAACCCCAGCACATTCACATTAAACATGCGCTCCCACTGTACAGGATCTTGTTCAGCCACCTGATCCATATACATGATGCCGGCGTTGTTAATTAGGCAGTCTACAGGGCCAAATTTCTCTTCCGCTTCAGTCACCGCACTATTGAAGGAGGCTAGGTCTGTAATATTGACCTTACGGCTTAAGCTATTAGGAAGGTTTAGGGCTTCAACGGTATCGGTATTCAGGTCTAACAGAAGTGTGGAATAGCCAGCCTCAGAAAAGGTCTTAGCTACCTGCAGGCCAACTCCAGAGTTGGCGCCTGTAATGACTACCAGTTGCTTGCTGTTGTCTGTCATTTCTCGTCCCTTTCGGCAATCTGACGAAGCATGCCTCAAATGAGGATGCGATGGTTAGCCAATCATTATATGTGTAATTTGGCATATATCTGCATCAGATGTGAGAGAGAAGTTGACGATGTTATGCTGATATCGTCGATGCAGACCTGATCCTCTAAAACTAAAAAACCCACACATAGGTGGGGTTCTAAAGGTTGGTACCAGAGGCCGGACTCGAACCGGCACAGTGTTGCCACCGGGGGATTTTGAATCCCCTGCGTCTACCAATTTCGCCACTCTGGCATGAGTAGGGCGGCTAGTTTACGAAAAAGCCCTTTAAAGTCAAACACTTCCTGTCGATTTCCCGTTCTGAATCAGTACAATAGCTCGCCCCAACCCAATAGCGCCCGTAAGCCTATTCAAAACTATTATGAAAGTATCAGATTTCCATTTTGATCTGCCTGAAGAGCTGATCGCCAAATTTCCTCTAGAAAAGCGCAGTGCTAGCCGCTTGCTTGCTTTACCCAGGGGCAAAAAACCAGAGCACAAACAGTTTACCGATCTCATAGAATTCCTGGCACCTGGTGATGTATTAGTGTTTAACAATACTCGGGTTGTGCCTGCACGTTTATACGGAAAAAAAGAAACGGGTGGCCGGGTTGAGGTGCTGATCGAGCGAGTTCTCGAACCAAAACAAGCCTTGGCCCATGTGGGGGCCAGTCGAGCCCCTAAGCAGGGAAGTCAACTTACGTTAGAGGGTGGAATTCAGGTTGAAGTGCTGGGCCGTCAGAAGAACCTTTTCATACTGAAGCTAATTTCTGGAGCTCAGGATTGGTTTGAAGCCATGGATATATCAGGGCATATGCCTCTGCCCCCCTACATTGATCGCCCAGATGAAAAGGCTGATCAAGAAAGGTACCAAACCGTTTATGCGCAAGAAAAGGGTGCTGTAGCGGCACCCACAGCAGGATTGCATTTTGATGAGCAACTGATGCAACAGTTAGAGGATTATGGCATTCAAAAGGTTTTTGTAACCCTCCATGTTGGAGCCGGTACTTTTCAACCTGTTAAGGTCGACTCTGTTGACGAACACGTCATGCATTCCGAATGGCTAGAAGTAAATCAAGCTGCTGTCGACACCATTCAATCGGCTAGAGCCAAAGGCAATAAGGTCGTTGCTGTAGGTACCACTTCCGTGCGCTCCCTAGAAACCGCCGCCAAACATTCTCAGGGTAACCAGCTAACACCCTATCGCGGTGATACAGACATATTTATTTATCCAGGGTATGAGTTTCAGATAGTCGACGCCTTAATTACTAATTTTCACCTGCCGGAATCCACTTTAATCATGCTAGTGAGTGCTCTAGCCGGCCAAGCCAGAATAATGTCGGCTTATAAAGAAGCTGTGGAAAACAAATATAGATTCTTTAGCTATGGCGATGCCATGTTTATTGAAAGTAATCAATCCTAGGGGGAACAAAACATGACTCGTGAATGCTTTATGAAATTTGAAGTATCTGCCACTGAAGGCAAAGCCCGGCGCGGTACCATTGAATTCCCAAGAGGTAAGGTTGAAACCCCGGCATTTATGCCAGTGGGAACCTATGGAACAGTTAAAGGGATGTTACCTAAAGACATAGAAGACATTGGTGCTCACATTATTTTAGGCAATACCTTCCACCTAATGCTTCGCCCAGGTACCCAGGTGGTTAAAGAGCATGGAGACCTTCATGATTTCGTAGGCTGGGACAAACCCATTCTGACAGACTCAGGAGGTTTTCAGGTCTTTTCATTAGGCGAAATGCGCAAAATCACTGAAGGTGGGGTTACCTTCCGCTCTCCGGTTAATGGTGCCAAAGTCGAGCTAACCCCTGAAAAATCCATGGAAGTTCAGCGAGACCTGGGGTCTGACATCGTAATGATTTTTGATGAGTGTACACCCTACCCAGCCACCGAAAAAGAAGCCAAAGACTCCATGGAGCTTTCATTGCGATGGGCGAAACGATCCAAGGAAGCCCATGGTGATTCACCCTCTGCGTTATTTGGCATTATTCAAGGGGGTATGTACAAGAGTCTTCGTGAAGTCAGTCTAAAAGGACTTACGGATATTGGCTTCGACGGATATGCCATTGGTGGGTTATCTGTTGGTGAGCCGAAAGAAGAAATGTACGGAACACTAGATTACCTTCCGTCCCTCATGCCTGAGGACAAACCCCGATATTTAATGGGTGTGGGTACTCCCGAAGACTTAGTAGAGGGGGTAAGGCGTGGTGTTGACATGTTTGATTGTGTGATGCCTACCCGAAATGCACGCAATGGGCATCTGTTCACTTCATCAGGTGTGATCAAAATCCGGAATGCGGCTCACCGTCATGACACTGGGCCTTTGGATCCAGAATGTGATTGTTACACTTGTAAAAACTTCAGCCGGGCCTATCTACATCACCTAGACAAATGCAAAGAAATGCTTTCGGCTCAGCTCAACACTATACATAACTTGCGTTATTACCAGACCCTAATGGCTGGTTTGCGCGGGGCTATTGAAGCAGGTACCCTTGCCGCCTTTGTAAAAGAGTTCTATGAAAAGCGGGGCATGGATGTGCCGCCGCTAGAAGATTAATCAGCTGCTATTAGCAGTGAACTGGTTGGTAACCGGCCAGAAATAATTACAAGTTATAACTATTTGGAGTAGTACACATGACTAAGTTGTTAATTGCCCTGGCTACATTGTTGCCGGTTGCAGTGTTAGCAGATGGACCCGCCGCAGAGCCAAGCCCTTTCACACCATTAATTATGTTGGGTGTGTTTGTGGTTATATTTTACCTTATGGTGTGGCGCCCTCAGAGCAAACGCACAAAAGAACATAAGCAATTGATGGCTGCTTTGGGCAAAGGCGAAGAAGTGGTTACCACCGGCGGTATCTGTGGAAAAATCACTAAAGTGTCTGACGACACTGAGTTTGTTGTAGTTGAGGTCGCTTCAGGGGTTGAGATGAAATTTCAAAAATCTTCAATTCACGCCACCTTACCAAAGGGTACATTGAAGGGTATCTGATCCACATCCGGCCAGAGACTCAGAAAAATAATAAACTTAGGCGTCAAAGTATCGCCCGTAGCCATCTCGGCATAATGTCAAAATGGTAACGGGCGTTTTCATATTAGGAAATTGAATCAATGAATCGTTATCCAATCTGGAAATATTTGATTGTGGTGTTGGTGCTTGTCCTGGGTGGCATTTACTCATCTCCAAATCTATTTCCACCCGACCCAGCAGTACAGGTAACGCCAGTCGACGGGCGTTTTGTCCTATCTCCGCAAACGTCAGCGGATGCTAAAGCAGCATTATCAAATCAAGATATAGAGTTCTTTGGTGAAGAACTCAATGAAAAGAACCTGTTACTAAGACTGACTAAAGATGATGATCAGCTAAATGCAAAAGCAGCCATTCAGGAAGCCTTGGGTGATGATTTTGTTGTTGCATTGAATCAGGCTGACACGACGCCGTCTTGGTTGGCTGGTTTAGGTGGCAGGCCTATGGCTTTAGGGTTGGATTTACGAGGTGGTGTACATTTCCTATTGGAAGTTGATATGGACACCTATATCCGAGATCAGCTTGAAAACTATGTGTCGGATATTCAGCGACAATTTCGAGATGAGAAAATTCGTTATCGCTCAGTACGAAAAACCGGTGAGCTGGAGTTGCAACTAGCGTTTCGAGATCAGGAGAATCTGGAGTTAGCCGAGACTTATTTACGCCGTAATCTGGGTGAGTTTTTAAGAGAAGATATTGGTGGTGAGAGGCCCACTCTAAAACTCACGCTAACTGAAGAGCGCATTGGCGAAATGGAAGATTATGCAATTCGCCAGAACCTTACCACGCTCAGTAATCGAGTGAATGAGCTGGGTGTTGCTGAGCCTATTGTTCAGCGCCAAGGTAGGAATCGTATTGTGGTTGAACTGCCTGGAGTTCAAGACACGGCACAAGCCAAAAAGATTTTGGGTAAATCAGCTAATCTGGAATTCCGTTTACAAGCCTCTGGCGCTGGTGGTGAAAACTTCCGGTTCCGCAATCCCGCCGATGGAAGAGGTACTGCACGTTTGGAGCGAGATATTATTGTAACCGGTGATAACGTTACCAATGCTCGAGTGTCCTATGACGAATCTGGAATGCCTCAGGTGGCGGTTGATCTAAACAGTGCTGGTGGTGCGAGAATGGGGCAAGTAACCAAACGCAGTATTGGAGTGCCAATGGGGGTTTTGTTTATTGAGCAAAAAACTAAAACCACCTATGTCGTTGAAGACGGGAAGCGTGTACCCAAATATTCCAACGAAACTGAAAAAAGCATTATTTCTCTAGCTACTATTCGTGGTGCATTTTCTTCTAGCTTTGTCATTACTGGTTTAGAAGGTGGTGAAGCGGCTGACCTAGCGTTGCTGCTCAGAGCCGGTGCGCTGGCAGCGCCTATGTACATCATCAATGAACGTACCATCGGCCCAAGCCTAGGTGCTGAAAATATTCAAATGGGTCTTGAGTCGGTAACCATTGGCTTTATCGCCGTCATTATCGTGATGCTGGCTCTGTATAGAACATTTGGTTTGTTCGCAAATGTGGCGCTAGCTCTCAACCTCGGGTTGTTAATTGCCGTGTTATCCATGCTTCAAGCAACCCTCACGCTTCCGGGCATTGCGGGTATCGTGTTAACAGTTGGTATGGCGGTTGATGCGAACGTTTTGATCTTTTCAAGAATCCGGGAAGAACTGAACAACGGTTTAGCACCGCAGTCTGCTATTCATTCGGGCTACGAAAGAGCATTTGTAACCATTCTAGATGCCAACATTACAACGCTAATTGTTGCCATCATTTTGTATGCAGTGGGAACCGGCCCTATTAAAGGTTTCGCAGTTACTCTGTCTATCGGCATTCTAACCTCTATGTTTACCGCCATTATGGTTACCCGTTCTTTTGTGAACCTGGTTTATGGTGGTCGTAGTTTAAAATCCTTGGGTATTTGGGAGATCTGGAAATGGAAGAGCTAAAGCGTTATTCCTTTATGAAATACCGCTTTGTTGCGGCGGCCATTTCAGCAATACTAATAATTGTTTCATTGGGCTCTTTGTTCACCAAGGGCCTGAATTTTGGGTTAGATTTCACTGGCGGAACACTCATTGAAGTGGGTTATGAAGAGCCTGCAGATGTTAATGAAATTCGTCGCACACTAACCGAAGAAGGTTATCGTGATGTGGTGGTTCAGCACTTTGGTTCCAACACAGATGTAATTATTCGAATGCAACAAGATACTAGCTTGTCGGCAACAGAAGCTGCTGAGCTGGGTGATAATGTTGTTGAGACCTTGAGGCAATCAGGCGAAAAAGTTGACTTGCGCCGAAACGAATTTGTGGGGCCTGCAGTTGGGGAAGAGCTTCGCGAAAAAGGTGGTTTGGCCATGTTACTGGCCCTCGCCATCGTGATGGTATACATCGCCTTCCGATTCCAGTTTAAATTCTCAATTGGCGCTGTGGTCGCCTTGGCACACGATGTCATTATCGTTATTGGTGTGTTTTCACTTTTTCAATTTGATGTAGACCTAACTGTTCTGGCAGCCGTGCTTGCGGTAATAGGTTATTCGTTGAACGACACCATTGTTGTGTCTGATCGCATCAGAGAGAATTTTCGAAAAATCAGAAGAGATGATGTGGAATATCTAGTTGATATATCTCTGACCCAAACACTTGGCCGTACATTGGTAACTTCCATCACTACCTTGGTAGTTTTAGCATCCTTGCTGGTATTTGGTGGAGAACTCAATTTTGGTTTTGCCACGGCTTTGCTGGTGGGTGTAGCTGTTGGTACATATTCCTCTATCTATGTGGCGGCCAATGTTTTAATGGCCATGCGTATAACCCGAGAAGATCTAATGCCACCCGCTAAGGAAGAACAGGAAGAAGGCGTTGAAGAAATTCCTTCTTGGCTAAAGGACGATTAATTTCTTGGCTAAGGATGTTTCACGACCTGGATTGTTCGGTCGCCTATTTGCATTGGCGATCGACCTTCTATTTTTATTCGTCGTTGGGTTAATTATTGGCAATATCTTCGAAGTGTTTTTCACTGAAAATGTTGTTTTCGCCCATGTCATCGGATGGGTGATAGGTTCAGCTTACTTCACCGTACTGAATGGCAAACTCACCATGGGTACTACGCTAGGAAAAGTACTCACCCGGATCCAAGTGTTAGACCATCAAGGTCAAAACATTCATTTGCTTAAGTCTTTTATTCGTTGTCAGTTTATATTGGTTCCCTGGCTGTTGATCGGTCAACACATTCCTAATGAGCTTCAGTTTCCTTTCATGGCTCCAATACTGAGTCTGCTGATAGGCGGATTCTTATTTCTTCAGGCTATGTGTTATTTAATCCTTCGCAGAGGCTTGCACGACTTTGTATTAAGAACACAGGTTATCAATATCGGTACCTCACCCGCCGATGTTCCTAAAACACCCATTACATTTTGGCCTCCCGTCATCATTGTATTAATTGCTAGTTTAATTTGGCCCTTCACACCTGCTGGTTACCCAATTGATAAAAAAGTCGCCGAGTTTGCACAGGCATATGATGTTTTAGACTCCACAGAGTGGGTGCTCACTTATGACCGTGTACTGGTAGCTGAGCCTTATGGAAAGGTTGAAGAAGGTAAAGAGCGAAAGCGTTTTTTAACTTTCGACGTGTTCATGAAAGACTATCCAGAGTCAAAACAGCAGTTGCAAAACAGAGCTACTAATCTTCATGAGCAGATCAACGAAATAGTCAGTCTCCCTGAAGGTGTGGATGGTATTGCCATTGAAATACGATGGGGCTTCGATCTAGGTATTGCTTCCAGGTGGGAACACCATGTAGATTATTTTGAGTCCAAACCTGAAAGCGATAGCCCTAATGCTAACCAAACCGATAACTCGACTAGTTAAGCACCAATTTAGGGCTCACAAATCATTACCCATCATTACAGATAAGCCATGGTGTGATTTCAGTGCAGTGAATACTCTTTAATAAGGCAAGATAATTTTTATTCGCCATTGAATTAGGTTGATAAAAAGATTGCCTCAACGGTGCTTTTTAAATCTAGAGTATTGCTTCTGTTTAAAGGTTGTCAGCTTTCAAAGGACGAAATCTGTTGCCGCGTTGGAGTCGCACATGTATCAGATGTTCATTTTGTTTTGCTGTTTGGTAGTGGCCATCAGTCTGTTTTATGCCAAACCCTAAGTTTTAATTTTGAATAAAACTGGTTTGGCAATTTAGAGTCTCAATTAGGCGCTAACAACTATTTGCACAATTTGGGAATTGCTCCATTTAAACCCATTGCCATTTTTATTACTTCCTCTTTAACGAAAGGAACTTCATTAAAAGCTTTCATGCCCCAATTGCGAAGCCATCTGACTGGCAAAGGATCCGCATCAAATAATCGCTTAAATCCTTCCATTACACCGATCATCGCAAGATTGTGAGATTGCCGTGCCCGTTGATATTGTCTTAAGTGAAAAAGTTCGCTCAGTGGAATGTCTGCATTGAATGCTGTTTCTAAATGTTCGCATAAAGACGCCGCATCAAGAAAACCCAGGTTAACTCCTTGACCTGCAAGTGGATGAATACGGTGAGCCGCATCACCAATTAATGCAAAACCAGTTTTAACATATTGAACCGCATGACACTGTTGCAGTTGAAAAGAATGTCTTTTATCTGAAGCCGTTATCTGCCCCAGTTGGTTTTCCATCGCATGGGTCAAAGCATTACCAAAAGCATAGTCGTCCATGCTAAGAAGTTGTGTGGCGTGTTCTGGAGCAGTACTCCAAACGATTGAACAGTAGTGATCCTTGTCTTCGTGATTTGATAAAGGCAATAATGCTAATGGGCCTTGATCTAAAAATACTTGCCGAGCAGTTTTTTCATGGCTCAATGCGGTTTTGACTGTGGTGACAATAGCTTGGTGGTGGTAGTCCCACTTTCGTGACTGAATACCAGCCAACTCCCGAACTCTTGAGTTAGCGCCATCAGCTCCAATAATTAAATCTACTTGGAACTCCAGGCCATCATTTAACTTGATTAGCTGGCCATTGACGGTCGCAGTCACTTTTTCAATTTCAGTTCCTGTGATCACTTGAATGTTAGATTGATCAATTTGAGCAAGCTGGGCTTCTTGAATTAAATTATTTTCAACGATGTGCCCCAGTTCATTATGACCCGTGTCTTTTGAATTAAACTGACAGAGTCCTGTTCCATTGCCATCCCAAACAGACATTTTTTCATAGGGGCTCAGTCTAGAGTTGTCTATTAAATTCCAAGTATCCGTTGTCTTTAACCAGTTTTCGGATGAGATTGATATTGCGCTAACCCTAGGCTCGTATCCGGAATTACCCTTGAGAATTAAAGGGGTTAAACTTTCTTTGTTTTCAATAAGTAAAACCCTAACGCCAATTTTCTCAAGATAAATAGCGACACTGGCGCCAACCATGCCTGCGCCAACGACTGCGACCTGAAAGCCATCGTTAATCATTTTATTGCCCCCTTCCTAGTCCCATCGCGTAACGAGAAAAAATGCCTTTGAAATTATTATGTTGGTCAAATAAGCCCATGGCTGCTGCTCTACCTAGCTTGGCTGCAAGGTTTCTATGACCAAAGCCATTTACCAGTTCATCGCAAAAACGGATTGTCCAATGTTGGTCATTTTCAATAGCGGCCTTCACTTTCAGTAACTGGGTTAATTGCCCAAGATGTTTAGACTCAGTTTTATGAATAGAGTTTGCCAAGGCTTCAACGGCCCTTAGTGCTAAGTTGAAGCCTTGGCCAGCAACGGGATGTAGAGTGGCTGCACTATTGCCTAGAAGGATCAACCGAGAACGAACCATTTCCTCGCTTTTCACTCTTTTTAACGGGTAGCTGGAGCGCTTGGATGTTTTCTGCCATTGCCCGAGTCGGCCACCAAAATTCTGCCAAGCCTGGTTTAAAAAAGACTGGTCATCGAGTTCCATTATTTCTTTAGCTTGGCTAGTATCAACCGACCAAACCAAAGCTGAGGTTTTTTCAGACAATGGCAGCATTGCCATTGGCCCATGATCTGCGAAGCGCTCATAGGCTAAATGATTATTAGGTAATGAGGTTTGGATATTTGCAACAATGGCCGTTTGTGAAAAGTCGACTACATCATCTTGAATGCCAAGCTTGGTTTTTATTTCTGATCTTCCGCCATCTGCTAAAACAATTAAGCTTCCGGACAGTGTTTCAAGCTGACTGCTAACAATCACTTTTTCTGCTTGAAATTTGAAACACTTAATGTCGCAGCCGTAATAGAAATCAACGGGTAGTTTTTGGGCAATTGACAACAAAGCTTGGCCCATAAATTTGTTAGGTGCCACATACCCGAAAGCATCGACGCCTGAGTCATTAGAATCTAAATTAATGGTCTTTAAACCACCTTGATCTGATATCTCGATTTGCTTTATAGCACAACAATAGGATTTAAGATGTGGCCATATTTGCCATTGCTGTAGCAATTGAATACTTTTTGCGTTGAGGGCTGTCGATCTGTCATCAAATGATGGTGACAAATTTGAGTCTAGGGTGGGGGCTTCGATAGAGTCGATAACAGCTACCTTAAGATCGGCTTGTAACCTATCTTTTAGACTCGCTACCAAAGAATATCCTACGAGTCCTGCTCCAATGATGACTATGTCGTAATGTTTCAATTACTTGCCTTAATAAGCTTCTGATAGCTCATTATTTTACGCCATGGCTGCCATTAGATCTAATGTCTACAGTAACGTGCTAAGAAGTCATCTAAGGTTAAGGGTTTAGAGAAGTAATATCCCTGAAACTCGAAGCATTGGTTCTGCTTAAGGAATTCTAGTTGTTCAGAAGTTTCCACTCCTTCAGCAATGACGTTCAGGCCCATTGCATAAGCCATAGTGATGATTGTTTTCACGATTTGAGCGTCACTAGTATCTTTAGCTACGTCTCTAACAAAGTATTGATCAATTTTTAGTTTTTCAATTGGCAATTGCTTCAAGTATGACAAAGAAGAGTAGCCAGTACCGAAGTCATCAATAGAAAATGTAAATCCTTTATTTTTTAGCTCATCTAAAATACCCGATGTTTGTGTGCGATTTTCGAAAAGACTGCTTTCTGTAATCTCCAATTCAATTCGAGAGGGACTCGCACCTGAATGGTCGATAGCCTGTTCAACCTGATTTTTGAAATTTTCTGACATGAGCTGGCGAGGGGAGATGTTAATGGCTAAGCGCCTAAAACTTTCAGGTAATCCCTGCTGCTGCATTTTGGTTAAATCTTGAGTGGCTCGTTTGAAAATTAAATTGCCTAGCTCGATGATGGATCCACTATCTTCGGCATGAGGTATAAATTCGGCGGGTGGAATTGCGTCTCCCTGTCTAGAAAACCATCTAACTAAAGCTTCTGCACCAACAATTTCGTTATTAGCATTGATCTGCGGTTGATAAACGAGTTTGAATTCCTCTTTATCAATTGCTTGGTTCAATTGGTTCACTAAGTTCAGTGTATGTGTAACCTGCTTTTGCATTTCTGTAGAAAAGAAAGACACTTGATTTCTACCTATGCTTTTTGCTTGGTACATGGCGGTGTCTGCTTCTCGTAATAGATCAAAAGCAGTACTGCCTTTTTTAGGGAACAATGTAATGCCAATGCTAGCAGTCGTGCTTATTCTCATTTGATTGATATGAACAGAAGATTCTTTTAACGCCCTAGCAAGGTTGTTAGAAATAGACAGAGCTTTACGTGCAGCTGAATTCTGATCTTTATCCAATTGATGCAGTAGCACAACAAATTCGTCCCCGCCCAGACGAGCAATGAAGTCTTCAGTGCGCAATCTACTTTTAATAATTTTAGCGACTTCTAAAAGCAGTTGATCTCCTACCGGGTGCCCGTATGAATCATTAATCTGCTTAAAGTTATCCAAGTCTAAAAACAGCAGGGCGCTAAAAAAACCGTGTCTTGAACCCTGAGCCATTAATCGATTCAATTGAGCCATCAACATCCGTCTATTTGGAAGATCGGTTAGCGTGTCGAAATTCGCATGGTAACGAATTAAAGACATGGCCTTTCTTTGCTCAGAAATATCAGTGAATACAATAACGTAATTCTGGGTAATTTCATCCGAGTCTTTAACTACAGAAATAGTTTGCCTTACCGGTATGTTTCGTTCGTCTTTCTTTTTGACTTCAAGCTCTCCCATCCAGCTGCCTTCGTACATTACTTTTTGCCAAACGGAGTGCCAAAATTCCGAGTTGTGTTTTGTGGTTGCCAAGATGTCCGTAGTATTACCAATGATGTCTTTCTCAAGGTATCCAGTGAGGCGGCAGAATTCAGTATTTACTCGTAATATTCTGGTTTGTTCGTCTGTAATAACAATGGCTTCGCGACTTTCAAAAACTGAAGCTAACACACCCAATGTTTTTTCATGCTTTTTCTGCTCTGAAATATTGTACGTGGAAACCAACATCACCGGCTGGCCGCTAATGGGTGACTGAATGGGACTAAAGCTGAAGAGAAAGAATTCATTATTGAATTGCTCACCTAGATTTATTTCAACAGTGATTCTTCTATCGAGGCCTCTAGCTTCCCTGAGCTTATTGTTAATCAGCATTGCTGTGGGTGATGGCAATGATTTAGTGATGGCATCACCTGATTTTAATTCACTAAACAGTGCACCCTCAGGTCCAAAGGCGGCAACCAAATTACCGGTTTGAGTGACCACCGCGCTGGCTTCGGGAACACTTGACGCGAAGATTCGATAAAGCGCTTCACTGTGTTCTAACTCGGTTAATGTTGTTCGAATTGCCCTTTGTAGTTCGTTAATTGAATTGGCAAGCGCAGTGACTTCTGAGTTTTGATTTAGGTGTAATGCTTCTGTGAACTCTTGCTTATGGGCAAGACGGTTTTTTTCAGTCGCAATTGAAAGAGGTTTAACGAATTGGCTTTTCAACCAAAATCTCAGCGTAAGACCAATGGTCAATAATATAGATGTAAGAATTAACGTGAGTACTCGATAGCTGGCTTGAATGTACTCAATCTGATCGCTGATCGAGTAATCTCCGACTAGTAAAGACTGATTTAGGTACTCTTTTGTGAATTTGAGAGGGTGATAAAAAACAAATGTATCCGGGTGATGTAATTGAATTACCTGTTGAGCGCCTCTGGTAGCACGATCGGCATGATCTTCAGAGAACAGCGGATATTTTTCTAAAATAGATATACCCGTCATTTCCGGGTTCGAGCTAGCAATTATGCTTCTGGTGCCATCCACAACGAATAGCACATTTAAATTTTCCAGGTCATGAAAGCTTGGAATCTTATGGTTTGAGGCCAGAGCATCGTCGATGGCAATCTGCATCCGATCAACAGAAAGCCCTAAACTTTTTTTAGTGTCGGTAACCAGTTGGTTAACTTGATTTTGATAGAAGTAAAAGGAAATAGCAGATGGAACTAAAACTGATATTAGTATCGAAGCCACAGTCGTTTTTGTGAGGATAGAGAATTCTTTCAGAAGCTTCATCTTGCCATTGTGCTATTTAAGTTTAATTGACCAAACATCCTGCCCCAATTTGTTGCACTGTGTAAACCCTAATTTAATAGGGATAAAGATGAGACTAGTTCAAATTTTAGCTAATCAACATGAATAATGGCTGGGAGAGCGTCTCATCTCGCTAACAAAATAAGGCAAAAGCTGACTCTTCCTAGTGAAGTTAACCATTCTTGACTCTATTTATTTGCATCACCCAATGGGTGTAAATGGGCATCAACTGAATAAATAGCATTTTAAAGGTGGGCAAAAATTCTGGAAAACTTTGTTGGTAGACTAATTGATATGGGCACAAAAAAGGCTGCGTAGAGGCAGCCGTTTTTTGGATCTAAAAACTATCTCTTAACCCAGAGAAGTCTGGCCGCCATGGCGGCCATAAAGATCTATGGATTTTTACACTGAGTAGTAAAGATCGAATTCTACTGGGTGAGTGGTGTGCTCAACCTTGTAAACATCTTCCATCTTCAATTCGATGTAAGCGTCAATCATGTCGTCAGTGAATACGCCACCAGCTGTTAGGAAGTCACGGTCAGCAGACAGAGATTCCAAAGCTTCACGTAGTGAACCACAAACCTGAGGAATTGCAGCAGCTTCTTCAGCTGGCAGATCGTACAAGTCTTTATCAGCAGCATCGCCAGGGTGGATCTTGTTCTTAACACCATCGATACCCGCCATCAGCATAGCTGCGAACATCAAGTATGGGTTAGCTGTTGGGTCACCGAAACGAGCTTCGATACGCTTACCTTTAGGAGAAGCAACGTAAGGAATACGGATAGAAGCAGAGCGGTTACGTGCAGAGTAAGCCAGCATAACAGGTGCTTCGAAACCTGGGATCAGACGCTTGTATGAGTTAGTAGAAGCATTTGAGAAAGCGTTGATTGCTTTAGCATGCTTAATGATACCGCCAATGTAGAACAGAGCAGTCTCAGACAGACCAGCGTACTCGTCACCAGCGAACATGTTCTCACCATCTTTCCAGAAAGACTGGTGACAGTGCATACCAGAACCATTATCACCAACGATTGGCTTAGGCATGAATGTAGCTGTTTTGCCGTAAGCGTGAGCAACGTTGTGTACGCAGTACTTAAGGATCTGAACTTCGTCAGCCTTCTTAACTAGAGTCGCGAACTTAACACCGATCTCACACTGACCAGCTGTACCCACTTCGTGGTGGTGTACTTCAACGTCCAGACCCATGGCTTCCATTGCTTCACACATAGCAGCACGCAGATCATGCAGACTATCAACTGGTGGTACTGGGAAATAACCGCCTTTAACGCCAGGACGGTGACCCATGTTGCCGTCGTCATAGCTGTGCTCAGAAGACCAAGCTGCTTCTTCAGAGTTAATCTTGTAGAAAGCACCGCTCATGTCAGCGCCCCACTTGATGTCGTCAAATACGAAGAATTCTGGTTCAGGACCGAAGAATGCAGTGTCGCCCAGACCAGTAGACTTCAAGTACTCTTCAGCGCGCTTAGCTACAGAACGTGGATCACGCTCATAACCTTCACCAGTTGAAGGTTCAACGATGTCACAACGAACGATTACAGTAGCAGCTTCGGTGAATGGATCCAGGATGGCAGTCTCGTCGTCTGGCATCAGAATCATGTCTGATTCGTTAATTCCCTTCCAGCCTTCAATTGAAGAACCGTCGAACATTTTACCTTCAGTAAAGAAGTCTTCGTCTACTTCAGAAATAGGAATAGAAACGTGCTGTTCTTTACCTTTGGTGTCAGTGAAGCGCAGGTCAACCCACTTAGCTTCAGAGTCCTTGATCAGACCAAGAGTCTTAGACATTTTTTATCTCCGCAGTTGGGGGGCTCTAGGAGCCTTAAAGTACTTTGTAACTTAATTGTTGTTTGTGTAGCCAGATCTGTTCGCTGGTTGCACTGTATGTGTGCACAACTTTGCAATCCCTATGCCACCGAAAAAACATTGAAAATCAGGGATTTCCAGTGATCTTAAAAGTAGTGTGTGATTTATTGTGGTGCAACAAGAAATGATGGGTGCCAAAATGAGGCGTCACGAGTTAAGTCTTTCTGGATCATCATTCCCTTAATCCGGAAGCACTGAAAACTGCTTGGTTAAAGGGTATACTTGCGCCCCTTTTTTACAGCCCAGCTCCAGCATGAAATTCATTATCAAGCTTTTTCCAGAAATCACTATCAAAAGCCGGCCAGTGCGCAAGCTTCAGATTCGACAGCTAAAACAGAATATCAAAAATGTTCTCCAGCGTATTGACCAGAACGTAAAAGTTTCAGGAAGTTGGGATTCCCTACACGTAAATTCAAGTCCAGATCTTTCAGCACAGGAAAATGACCAATTAGTATCAGCCTTGGGGGGTATTCCGGGCATTTCTAGCTTTTTGGAAGTACGTCAATATCCACTAGGGGATTTTGACGACGTCTTAGCCAAAGCGAAACATGCATACGGCGACTTAATTAAAGATAAATCCTTTTGCGTTAGGGTCAAAAGGACGGGTAATCACGATTTCCGCTCCATCGATTTGGAAAAATACGTGGGTGGCGGACTCAGGAAGCACTGTGGTGGTCGGGTTCAGCTTAAAAATCCAGACATTGAAGTCCGTATGGAAGTAAAAGACGATTTACTCTATGTGGTTGAGTCAAAGCATCCAGGGTTAGGAGGCTATCCGCTAGGGTCACAGGAAACCACCATTACATTGGTGAGCGGTGGTTTTGACTCAACTGTGGCAGCCTATTCGATGCTTAAGCGAGGCGTTAGAACTCATTTCTTGTTTTTTAATCTGGGTGGTCGAGCCCATGAAATTGGGGTGAAGCAGGTTTCAAAATATTTATGGAGCCGATTTGGGTCTTCTCATAAAGTAAAATTTATATCCGTGCCATTTGAAGGCGTGGTTGAAGAAATTCTTGGGAAAGTCGACAACTCCCACATGGGCGTCATTCTGAAAAGAATGATGTTTAGAGCCGCTGAAAAAGTTGCCGATAGAATGGAGTTGGATACATTGGTAACCGGTGAAGCGATTGCGCAGGTTTCTAGTCAAACCATGACTAATTTAAAAGTAATAGATGATGTCACAAATAAGTTAGTGCTTCGTCCGCTGATAGTGACTGATAAATTAGACATCATCGACACTGCTCGCAAAATTGGGACCGCATCTTTCGCCGAAGCAATGCCTGAATACTGTGGTGTGATTTCTCGAAAGCCCACTACTAGAGCGAAGATTGAGAAGGTGCTAGCTGAAGAAGAAAACTTCGATATGTCGGTGTTGAATAGTGCTCTAGAGCGAACACAGGTGCGTTGCATAACTGAGCTTGACGAAGAAGCTGAGCTGCCAGTTATACAGGAGACCTCCAATTCAGAAGGCAAAATAGTGATTGATGTTCGCCATCCAGATGAGATAGAGGTAAAACCCTTTGGTCATACTGAAACTGAGGTCATTGAAATTCCTTTCTTCAGTTTGAAGGCTAAATTCCCAGAGTTAGATTCCTCAAAAGAATATCTTCTTTATTGCGAAAAAGGTGTGATGAGTAAATTGCACAGCATGTATTTGAAAGATGAGGGTTTTAATAATGTTGGCGTTTATAAACCAAGTGCTTAATCGATTTTCTTGTCGTCTGTAGTTTGTGCAGCCCATAAAAAAACCGAATTCAAATTATTGAATTCGGTTTTTTTATTTCAAAGCTTTTCTTATTGAATGGTCTCGCCGCCCTTGGCATTTTCTGCTTCAGCGTTCTTTTGGGCTTGGGCCTGTTGGAACAATGCATCGAAATTAACCGGTGCCAATAATACCGGCGGGAAGCTTCCTTGGCTTACTAATTGATCAATCACTGTGCGTGCATAAGGGAATAAAATATTTGGAGCGTACGCACCAAGCATGTGCTGAGTCTGTTGTTCTGGGAAGTTAGAAACTTGAAAAATTCCAGCCTGTTGAACTTCAGCAATAAACCCAGTGTCTTCACCAATCTTTGCGGTTACTGTCAGCATTAAGGTAACCTCATAAACACCTTCTTCCAGTTTCTTGGCATTGGTGTTCATGTTTAGGTTAATTTCAGGCTTCCATTCTTTGCGAAATATTTCAGGGGCTCCCGGAGCTTCAAAAGAGCTGTCTTTCACATAGATGCGCTGAATGCCGAATTGTGGCTGTGCTGCTTGTTCTGTCATTTTCTTATCCTATTGTTAACCTTCAGCCAGCAGGCCATCTAACTGACCAGACCGCTCTAAAGCATAAAGCTCATCGCAGCCGCCGACATGTTTATTATTAATCCAAATTTGAGGTACCGTGTGACGACCGCTTTCGGACATCATTTGTCTTCTTAATTCAGAATTGCCATCAATGGCGATTTCGTCATAAGAAGAACCTTTACTTTCCAGCAGGTGTTTCGCTCGAATACAAAACGGACAGAATCTCGTTGTGTAGATTTTAATCTCTGCCATTTTACCACTCACCTATTCGTTGATTCGCAATTCTAAGATTTTACCAGAGGCATTTTATTGCTTTGCCACTCCATGATACCGCCCTTTAAACGGCTCACATTCTCGAAACCTGCTTTTCTTAAAGAGGCTCCAGCGGCCCCGGCACTGGTGCCGGCTTTGCAAACCAATATGACCGGCTTGGACTTGTAGGGTTCCAATTCACCTATTCGGCTTTCAATGTTGGCGGCAGGAATGTTGATCGCTTCCGGTAGATGCCCTGTTCTGAATTCTTCTTTTTTACGGATATCTACCACCACGGCGTCTTCTCTGTTTATCATTGCTGTGGCTTGAGCGGGAGACACCTGAGCGCCACCGCGAGCTCCTTCACTCCAAATAATGGCGGCCATGAGCCCAAACCATGTTGAACAAAGTATTGGGTGGTTTCCCAAAAACTCAATTAGCTGTTCCATAACTTACTCACTCGTAAAACTAGCGCGGAAGTATACACATTCAACATTAACGAAACATTAGATTCGTCGTAACTGCTTGATAAATAGCAAAAAATGTTAATAGGTGAAAATCCGTCAAAACTTAGGTCTAGGTGCGGGCTAATTTTAGACTTACAACCGTCTTAAAAATCTTGTAAGAAAATTACATTGTTACTTGATTTCAGTAGGGCAGATGCACTTTTTAGGCTTAAGCTGTCATATTTATGTGTTAAAATCCGACCAACTAATTCACTAATGTTCAAATCGTTTACGTAGTTATTCGTAAATAACCCTTGGATATTCAGGTTTTTCGACCATTTTTAATCACTTATCCTAGTGAGTCAGGGTATCCCTGATCCACTGTAACTAACTTACAGGACTCTACTATGTCAGCTCCACGACCTGTTGCGCTAATTATTTTGGACGGCTTTGGTTACCGTGAAATTACCGAAGATAACGCCATTGCGGCGGCAAAGACACCTACCTGGGACAAGTTGTGGAATGAATATCCCACCAGCTTAGTTGAAACCTCTGGTATGGCTGTTGGGTTGCCGGACGGTCAGATGGGCAACTCAGAAGTGGGTCACATGAATCTTGGCGCAGGTAGAATCGTCTATCAGAACCTCACAAAAATTACTAAGGCAATTGAAGAAGGAACCTTCTTCGAAAACCCAGCGTTAACCGGTGCTGTCGATAAAGCCATCGCCAATGAAGGCGCGGTGCATATTATGGGATTGGTTTCTCCTGGTGGTGTACATAGCCATGACGACCATATCGCGGCAGCAGTTGAGTTAGCTTCCAAAAGAGGCGCTAAAAAAGTATATGTACACGCATTCTTAGATGGTCGCGACACTCCCCCAAGATCTGCAGAAACTCCACTACGCAAGCTCGATGAAAAGCTGGCTGAAACCAAGTCTGGTTACATTGCATCGGTAATTGGTCGTTATTACGCCATGGATAGAGACAATCGTTGGGATCGCGTTCAGCAAGCTTATGATCTTCTGGTGAAAGGTGATGCCGATGTTGTCGCTGCTACTGCAGTTGATGGATTGCATGCCGCTTATGAGCAGGACAAAAACGACGAATTCGTCCCAGCAACTTCTATCCGTCCAAACAGTGCAGACGCTGTTAAGGTCGAAGATGGCGATTCCATCATTTTTATGAACTTCCGCCCTGATCGCGCAAGAGAATTAACCAGAGCCTTTACTGACGACAGCCTTGATGGCGAACTGAACAGAGAGGTGCGTCCAAAGCTATCCGCTTTTGTTACATTGACTCAGTACGCCGAAAACATTGAAGCAGACGTTGCCTATCCACCAGAGCAATTAAGCAACACGCTGGGTGAATACGTATCTAAGTTGGGTAAAAAACAGCTGAGAATCGCAGAAACCGAAAAATATGCACACGTAACTTTCTTCTTCAGTGGCGGTGAAGAAAAAGAATACGAAGGCGAATCTCGGATTTTGGTGCCGTCACCAAATGTAGCCACTTACGATATGCAACCGGAAATGAGTGCACCAGAAGTGACAGAGAAGCTGGTTGGTGCAATTAACTCAGACGAGTTTGACCTTATTGTGTGTAACTATGCCAACGGTGACATGGTTGGGCACACAGGTGTTTTTGATGCAGCTGTGAAAGCTGTTGAAACCCTAGATGAGTCGTTGAAAGCAGTTACCGACGCTATTCTGGCTAAGGGCGGTGCCTGCTTAATTTCGGCAGACCATGGTAACGTTGAAATCATGCGTGATGCGAAGACGGGTGAAGTGGTTACCAGTCATACTACTTGCCCAGTACCTCTAGTATTGGTGCAAGGTGATAAGTCAGTAAAGTTAAAAGATGGTCGACTATGCGACCTAGCACCAACTCTATTGGAATTGATGGAAACAGAAAAACCTGAAGAAATGGAAGGGGTATCGCTGCTGGGTTAGGAACTCAATCTCTACCAGTAAAGAAAAATAGCGATATACTTAAAAGCCGGGTCAAATGATCCGGCTTTTTATTTCTATATAGGTAATTAACAGTCGTGCTTTTCAGATCTGTTTTAATCGTTCTTGCTCTTATCTTGCTAGGGCCTACAACTGTCAACGCTGATGAAGTTGCCACTGAACAACAGCTTCAGCAGTTGAAACAAGAAATGGAAAAACTGCAAAAGTGGTTAAATCAAGCGAGCCAAGAAAAGTCAGAATTAGAATCCAAACTGCAAGGCACCGAAAAATCCATCAGTGACAACATGCTTAAGATATTGCAGTTGAAGGAGTCGCTTGACGAGTTAAAAAAGCGGATTGCGGAGCTGAACGATCAACAATATCAGCTCCGGAAACAAATCGAAAAGCAGAGGGATCAAATAGCGACCATTCTGGTTGCGAGCTACAAACAGGGACAACAACCCTTTATCAAGATGCTTCTGAGTCAGGAGAATCCAAGCCAGCTCAATCGGATGTTGAACTACAGTAAGATCATCGCAGAGCAGCAAGATGAGTTGGTTCAAGATTACTTGGCAAAAGTTGACCAGCTTCAGGCCAATCAGCTCGAACTTGACGTTAGGGAGCAGCAGACTCAAGAGCAGCGGCAAACATTAGTTCTGCGTAATAATGAGCTCAGAGATCAGAACAACCAACGTACTTCCTTGATAAATAAATTGAACAAAGAGTTAGCTTCTGGTTCAAAGAGAATGGAAAGCTTGCGTGTTAGTCAAGTCGAGCTGGAAGCACTTTTAGATCGTATGACTTCAACATTGGAGCAATTAGTGCAGACGGAACTGGATATTCCCTTCGCTAAACTGAAAGGGAAGTTGGGCTGGCCGGTATCTGCAAGAATCAGTAAACGTTTTGGGCAAAAAGTTGGCAAAGGTGATTTACGGTGGCAGGGGGTGTTGATGGATGCCTCTATTGGAACCGACGTAAAAGCTGTGCACCACGGTAGGGTGGTGTTTGCAGATTGGTTAAAACGTTTTGGAATGTTGGTTATTTTGGACCACGGTGATGGTTACTTGAGTCTATACGGACGTAACCAAGCGTTGATGGTAGAGCTAGGAGATTGGGTCAGCGCCGGTGAGTTAATTGCCACAAGCGGAGACAGCGGGGGCGATGAAGCTGGGTTATATTTTGAGGTAAGACGCAAAGGCGAACCGCAAAACCCACTAAGTTGGCTGGCACGGAAATAATTTTGTAAAACTAACTGATCACTGATAGAAAGGCTTATATTTGGGTGCTAACTCTGGCGCTTAAAGATCTTTCGAAGGGCGTCAAACTGGAAAAAGGGCAGATGCATGATGGTATTCAAAGGTAAATGGTTAGGATTTGTAGCTGCAGGGCTATTAGGTTTAGTAATTGGAATAGGAACATCGGTACATGCCGGAAGAGGCCCTGAAACCCAATTACCCATTGAAGATATTCGAAATATCTCTCAAGTGATTGATCACATTAAAAGAGCTTATGTTGAAGAAGTTGATGATAAAGAACTTCTGAATAACGCCATTAAAGGTATGTTAAATGGCCTGGATCCACATTCCACTTATCTGGGTACAGAAGCCTTCACAGATCTGAAAGAAGATACCTCAGGTAAATTTGGTGGTTTAGGCATTGAAGTGGCCATGGATGAAACTGGTTATGTCCGGGTGGTTGCTCCGATAGACGATACTCCGGCTTACCGAGCTGGAATTATGGCTGGGGATTTAGTGATTCAACTAGATTCAAAACCAGTCAAGGGCCTAACTCTATTCCAAGCGGTAGACCTTATGAGAGGGGAGCCAGGATCAGATATTCTGCTAACAGTGGTTAGAGAGGGTGCAGGCAAACCATTGGAAATTACCATCACCAGAGACGTAATTAAAGTGACCAGTATTCGTAAGAGGATATTAGAAGATGGTTACGGCTACATTCGAATTTCTCAATTCCAAGAGCGCACTGGCGAAGACTTTGTTGACGCCATGAAAGAGCTTAAAAAAGAAAGTGGCGGTGAGCTTTCCGGTCTGGTTTTAGACATGCGAAACAATCCTGGGGGTGTACTGCATGCTTCAGTTGAGGTGGTAGATGCACTAATAGAGGATGGTTTGATTGTGTACACAGAAAGCCGTATACCAAGTTCAAAAATGAGCTACAAAGCCAGTCCGAGTAATCCAAGCGACAATGTGCCGTTGGTTGTACTAATTAATGGTGGTTCGGCTTCAGCGTCTGAAATTGTTGCAGGCGCTCTACAGGATCATAAGCGCGCATTAATAATGGGTACTCAGAGCTTTGGTAAAGGTTCGGTACAAAATATAATCCAGCTGAGCAAAGACAGTGCAATTAAGTTAACGACGGCTCGTTACTTCACTCCTAATGGTCGTTCAATTCAAGCGCAAGGCATTGTTCCAGATATCGAAGTTCAAAGGGCGACTTTGACCCGTGAGGATTCAGGACGATTTTATTCAGAAGCGGATTTGTCTGGACACTTAGAAAACCCTAATGGTGAAGAAGGTGAAACGTCAGCTGAGGATTCTTCTGAAATTCCGGCCGACGCGGTGACCAAAGAAGATTTAGCAACCACAGACTACCAACTGTATGAAGCTCTTAACGTGCTTAAAGGAATGGCAATCGCAAAAGGTCTTCTTAAGTAATGTTTAATAAGCTAAAGGCAGGATCTTTGATCCTGCTTTTTTTTTGTGGCTTAGTAAATAATCCCATCTACGCAGAATCTCCAGCAAAAAAAACTAATGCACAAATAGCCATTGTGATTGACGATCTCGGCCACGATATGCATCTTGGTCGCAGGGCAATTAACCTAGGTGTTCCTGTAACGCTTTCCTTTCTTCCAAACCGTATCTACACCAGGGTACTCGCGAAGTATGCCGGCAATAAAGATCAAGAACTCATGCTTCATCTGCCTATGGAAAATAAATCCGGTTTTCCTTTAGGTGAACTGGGTTTGACCCAGGCTATGACCCAGGAAAACAGAAGAGAAACGTTATTAAAAGCAATCGCAGCGGTACCTGGTATTGTGGGACTGAATAACCATCTTGGAAGTGTATTGACAAGAGATCGAACTTCAATGGATTGGCTGATGGCAGATTTATTAGAGCAGGGATTATTTTTTGTTGATAGCCTTACAGTGAATGGCAGTGTTGCCTGGGAAGCGGCAAAAGATGCAGGCTTGCCCTTTGTTAAGCGCAACGTGTTTTTAGACAATAGCCTAAATCCTGTAGATCTAGATCGTCAATTTCAGCGGGCTCTTAGAATTGCTGAAGCCAATGGTATGGCAGTGCTAATTGTTCATCCTTATCATGAGAGTTTAGATTTTCTAGAAATGCGATTATCCCTAGCAAAATCATATGAAGCAATAGATTTTGTATTTGTATCTCAGATCGTAAAAACTCATAACGGTCTAAGTTTTCATCAATGGCAGAATCAGAAAAAATTAGAAGCTGGATTGGCCACTGGTTTGGAATAGCTTTGTATCTAGAAAAACATGTTTATTGATACTCATTGCCACTTAAATTTTGATCAGTTCAAGATGGATCTGGACGACGAGTTGTCGAAAGCTCATTCTGTTGGCGTTAAAAAATTCTTGGTTCCTTCGGTCTGTTCGGTTGTTTGGGAAGACCTCATCAGTTGGCAATTGGCCTACGAGTCAAAAGGCATCTCTATTGCTTTGGGCGTACATCCTTGGTGGGCCTCTGAAGAACAGTGTCAACAATTGAACTACCTTGAAGAACTACTTTCTTATAAATCGGCGATAGCATTAGGCGAGATAGGTTTAGATGGACTAAAAGATAATTATGAAATTCAGTGTGATTTATTTGAAAAACAATTAGGTATTGCTAAAAACTTAAATCTACCTGTTACTGTTCATTCAGTTAAAGCGCATAGTGATGTTGTTAGCCACCTTAAAAAAGTAAAAGGTGTCACCGGAGTTATTCATGGATTTTCTGGTAGCTATGAACAGGCACAATTATTTGTCGACTTAGGATTTAAAATTGGTGTGGGTGGAACCATTACTTTTGATAGAGCCAAAAAAACCAAAGATGCTATTTCTCGGTTAGATGTCAATTCTCTAGTACTTGAAACAGATGCTCCTGCAATGCCATTGCAACATCATCGCACCCAACGAAATTCTCCAATATACATCCCAGAAGTCTTTAATGCTTTATTGTCAATTAGAGATGAATCTGAAGATTATTTGAAAAAAATGTTGTTAGAAAACAGTTTCGAAGTATTTCCTGGGCTGGCTTAATCATTACTCTTTAAAAACCTTCTTTAAGTTTCTTTAGAAAAGCCTCCGCCGGGAGTGGTTTTGAAAAATAATAACCCTGGCCTATCTTGCAATTCATTTTCATTAGTAATTCTAACTGAGACTCTGTTTCTATCCCTTCTGCTACCACGTCTAACTTGAGTGCATCTGCCATTGCAACAACAGCACTTGCCAACTCTCTATCATCGGTATCTGAATCAATGTCTGAAATAAATGATCGATCTATTTTGACGCCACTAACAGGGTATTTTTTTAAATGACTCAACGAACTGAAGCCTGTGCCAAAATCGTCGAGCCATATGCTATAGCCGATTTTTGAGAGCTCATTAAGAGTCTGTAATGCTGCTTCTTCATCATTGACTAGAGCTGTTTCAGTAATCTCTAAATGCAAATGATCTGTTGTAATATTCGATTGTTCAATTGCTTGTCTCAAAAAGTTTACTAAAGTGAGTTGCTTAATTTGAACTGCAGAGATATTAATACTGACTTTTAATTTATGTTCGGTTTTCTGTTCCCAGATAGAAACCTGAGAACAGGCCTCTTCAATAACCCATTGGCCAATGGTATTAATTAACCCTGTTTCCTCGGCGATAGGAATAAACTCAACAGGCGATACATATCCACGCTTAGGGTTATTCCAGCGGATTAATGCTTCGGCACCAATGATTTTAAAATTATTGATTTCTACTAACGGTTGATACCACAATTCAAATTCGCTGTTGTTAATGGCTGCCCTGAGCTCACCTTCTAAATGAACTCGCTTGTTATTGATGTCATCCATTTTTGTATCAAAAAAGCGAAAGTCCTTTTTACCTGCAGACTTAGCGCTGTACATGGCGATATCGGCACGCTTCATCAAGGTATTGTAGTCGTTGCCATCTTTTGGATAACGAGCAATACCAATACTCGGGCTAGTAAAAAGGTCGTAAGGTGCAATTCGAAAAACACGAGTAGTGGTTTCTATTAGGCTATTTGCAAAGGCTGCTGCATCGACTTCAGATTCAATTTCCATTAGCAGCATAAATTCGTCGCCCCCGACTCTTGACAGTACAGGTTTGAAATCAGGGTGATTCATGTTTGCTTCATTTTCAGTTAAGTGGCTCAACCTAGCAGCGACTAAACATAGGAATTCATCTCCTACCTCATGACCAAAGGTGTCGTTAATCTTTTTAAAGCCATCCAGGTCTAAATAAAAAATTGCAAACTTTGAATGATGCTTATCGGCGTTGCTGATCCATTGGATTAGGCTCTCGATAAATGAAATCCGATTTGGTAACTCTGTAAGATGATCAAAATAAGCCAGCTGATTAATTTTTTCTGTACGTTCATGAAGGTTTGTGGCCATATGATTCATTGCATGACCGAGCTGACCTAGCTCGTCATCTCTGCTGAAGTTCAGCCTTTGAAGGTAGTTACCCTGTCCCACCTTATTAGCAAAACCCACTAGCTGGAATAATGGTTGAATGAGTCCTTTAATTACCATCTGCGACATCAGAATACTAAGAATCGTGATGGCTACTGTTATGATGAGCCCCACTTTGATTATCTGAACCAAAGCAGCCTCTTCCTGTCGAGAAGAAAGCTCTCTCATCTTTTCAATGTCCGCTGACATTTCAACTGAAGATAGCTCCATGATCATTCCGCCAATAACCTGATCTTTATGAATCAATGGTTGTACAACTCTTATAATATTATTTCGTTGAGTTTGCGTTGGAATTAGCCCCATTAAATTTTTATATTCGGCGGGAGATAACGCTTTGGGAGTTGTGTATATGCGCTCGTCGGAAAGTAGTTCATGGTAAAGATCAAACACCTTCACGTTGCTCACGTAATTACCTGCCCTGGCAACACGAACAATCTGCTGGATCATGCCTTTGTCATAGTTGTATAAGGGCGGCGCTAAGCTATCAGCTATCTGTTTCGCGAGGAAAACAGAATCTGTCTCTAATCGTTCGGAAAACTCTTCCGTAACTATGCGTTCATGAAGTAATGAAAGATCTGCGTAAGCTGCACGAAACAGAATCGCCATGGCTGCTGCCAAGGTAACAAGGCTGACCAGTACCAAGCCTAGAATCTGTAGGGTGTATCTCGCGCGGAGCTTCATTTAATTTCCTAATGCCCGTGATCCAATGACGGGCACGGAATTAAAGAACAGTTTGTTAACTCAGTATAGGAAGGGAGTTCAGTTTCGCTAACTTTTGGCAGAGATGGTCAGAATTCCGGCATTTTCAACGGAGCGGAGTCCAAAGCCGCTAGTTGTTCTTTAAGCTGCAAAATATGGTCAGACCAAAATCGGTTGCTGGTAAACCAAGGGAATGATTTAGGAAACGCTGGGTCGTTCCAACGTTTGGAAATCCAAGCAGCGTAGTGGATTATTCTTAAACTTCTCAGTGCTTCAATGAGTCTGAGTTCGGAAGGATCAAAATCCATAAAGGTGCTGTAACCTTCTAAAGCGATTTTCAACTGATGCTGTTGTTGCTGTTCGTCACCAGATAACAGCATCCAAATATCCTGAATGGCTGGACCAGATACACAATCGTCTAAATCCACTATCAAAGGGTTTTGGTCTCTGAACAAAATATTGCCGGGGTGAAAATCGCCATGGAGTCGCAATTTACGGAAGTTATTGGATTCTAAATGCTGACTAATTTTTTCCAGCACAAAGCCTGAAGTGGTTTCATATGCCGGTTTAAGGTCGGAAGGCAAATGATCAGTGCTTAAAATCCAATCTCTACTTTGCCATCCCATAATATCGGCGCTTAATGAATTGCGATGTTGGAAAGGAAAGCGGGTACCCACGGAGTGTATTTGTCCTAATACGCGGCCGATGGTTTCTAAATGATTGTAGTTGTCGAGTTCCAATGGGTGGCCCGAACGCATAGGGAATAATGCGAAGTGAAATTCAGTATGCTGGAACAATGAGATTGGGTCTCCTTCATCATCTTCTCTGTTTTCATCAACGATGACCGGGACAATAGGGACTTCTTCTTGAACTAAATCCTGTATAAATAGGTGTTCTTCTTTGATTTGAGCTGAGGTCCAACGGTTCGGTCGATAAAACTTAGCAACCAGATCAGGCCCGTCCTCAATTCCGATGAGGTATACACGATTTTCATAGCTATTTAATGCGGTGATGCGACCATTCACATAAAAGCCTTGTGACTCAATGGCGTCCAGAATACAGTCCGGGTTCAGATTTTGAAACGGAGTTTCAGTTGGGTTTTTATTGCTTAATGGTTCTTCGGGGTTCTGGTCATTACCCATATGTCTACGCGTTCAACTCCTGAGGTTTTTAATGCTAAAGCGAGAGATTCTGCACTGGCGCCGGTTGTCATGACGTCGTCTACAATTGCCACATGGGCGAATGGTACAGTTGTCACTTTGAATACACCACGAAGAATTTTTTGCCGCTCAATTTTAGTCTTACCTTCGAGAGCTTGAGTACGTCGAGTTCGCGTTATCCCTTTGGCCCAGCAGGGGATTCCATATTGCCTACTTAAGCTGTTGGCTATTAGACCTGCTTGGTTAAAACCTCGCCGCCAAGTTCGTACCCAATGCAACGGCATGGGTATTAACGCTTCTGGTAATTCAACACTAGAGTGCTGATGGTGAAACATGTCTGCTAACAAAGGTGCAATAGAGAGCTGACCGTTGTATTTAAGCCGTTTAACCAAAAAGGCTGTGACTGGATCGTAGAGGGCTCCCGTCAAGCACGAGTCAAAATCTGGAGGGTCCGATAAACATCTGCCACATATCTGATTAACAGCCAGTGTTTCAGGTTCACCACACACTATACAAGGCGAAATATTCACCGGCCATTGTTCAATACATGTGGTGCACAAACCTATTTTGGTAGCAGGGTTCTGGCAAATAATGCAGGGCGATTGAAACATTGCTTGTTGCTGGTTAACCAAAGTCTTCCTTTTAGGTTGACTACTAAAATACAAACTCTAGAATCCTCGTAAAAATAAGGACTTAACAGGATTTCCACTATGACCCAGGTAGCTGCTCAAAGCTCTGAATTACGATACAACTGGACGTCAGATGAAGTTGTTGCATTGTTTAACCTGCCTTTGAATGACCTACTTTTTCAAGCGGCCTCAGTGCATCGTCAGCATTTCGACCCCAATGAAGTACAAGTAAGCACCCTGTTGTCTATCAAAACTGGAGCTTGTCCTGAAGACTGTAAGTATTGCCCTCAATCGGGACACTACAACACAGATTTAGAAAAAGAAAAGCTCATGGAAGTGGAAAAAGTAGTACAACAAGCCAAAGCTGCCAAGGCGGCTGGTGCAAGTCGCTTTTGTATGGGAGCCGCTTGGAGGTCACCCAGCGATAAAGATATGCCGCTGGTGGTTAACATGGTTAAAGAAGTGAAGGCCATGGGGCTGGAAACCTGCATGACTTTGGGAATGCTAAACGAAGGCCAAGCCCAGGAACTGTCTGATGCAGGCCTGGATTACTACAACCATAATTTGGATACCTCACCCGAATACTATGGCGAAATCATTACAACCCGCACTTATTCCGACCGTTTAGAAACCTTAGGCAATGTTCGTAAAGCCGGAATGAAAGTCTGTTCAGGTGGCATATTAGGTATGGGTGAAGAAGTTAAGGACAGAGCGGGGATGCTGGTTCAACTTGCTGCTATGAACCCCCATCCAGAGTCTGTGCCAATCAATATGTTGGTGAAGGTTGAAGGTACGCCCCTTGATCAAAACGAAGACTTAGATAATTTCGATTTTATTCGTGCTATTGCGGTGGCGAGAATCATGATGCCAGAGAGCCATGTTCGATTGTCAGCTGGCCGAGAAAACATGAATGATGAAATGCAAGCTATGGCATTCTTTGCAGGTGCAAACTCAATTTTCTATGGTGATAAGCTGTTAACCACGGCTAATCCAGAAGCCAATCGAGACAGAGAACTATTTAAACGCTTAGGTATTAGACCTGAAAATCGTGGTTCAGAAGAAGATCCAGTTGCAGAAGGGTTTGATGTGGAAAGTTGCCCTGTTAGGAAGCAGAAAGAGGCAGAAAGAAATAGCCAACAGTTTTACGATGCAACCGCTTAATGGCTCAACCCTTTGAACTGAACTCGGCGCTGTCGGAGCGTCGAAAATTAAATCGTTTTCGAGAGCGTCGCTTATTAGAAAGTCCTCAACAGGTTGAGCAAATCATAGATGGGCAATCTCTAATTTCTTTTTGTAGTAATGATTACCTCGGACTGGCTAATCATCCAGACGTTAAAGAAGCCTTTATTGAATCAGCCAAAAAGGATGGCGTTGGGTCTGGTGCTTCGCATTTAGTCAACGGCCACCATGAACAGCATCATTTGTTGGAACAAGAAATAGCAGAGTTTGTTGGAGTTGAACGCGCACTGCTTTTTTCAACGGGTTATATGGCAAATATTGGTACTATCAATGCGTTGATTGGTAAGGGCGATACTGTTCTTGAAGACAAGCTAAACCATGCTTCTTTACTGGATGCTGGTTTAACATCAGGTGCCCGCTTCAAACGATATCAACATCTCGACACAACCCACTTGCTGAAGCAACTAACAGCCGTTGAAACTGGAAAATGTCTAGTCGTGACCGATGGCATTTTCAGCATGGATGGTGATCAAGCCCCTCTGGACGAAATCTCACAAGTCGCGAAGCAGAATAACGCCTGGGTTATGGTGGACGATGCCCATGGCTTTGGTACCTGTGGCCCAAAAGGTCGCGGCTCGGTCGCTCAATTTGGCCTCGCTAGCGATGAAATACAAATTCAGGTGGGTACGCTAGGTAAGGCTTTTGGAACTTTTGGTGCCTTCGTTGCGGGCAGTCACGAACTTTGTGAAACACTTACTCAGTTTGCTCGTAGTTATATTTATACCACTGCTTTACCTCCTGCTGTAGCGGCAGCTACACGAGCGTCTTTGAAATTGCTTAAAGAAGCTGAAGAGCAGAGAGCGCATCTCAATGGGTTAACTCAAGTATTTAAACAAGAGACACTTGCCATGGGATATGAGCTCTGGCCTTCCGAGTCTCCAATCCAGCCAATTCTGGTAGGCAAAGATGCAGACGCGATTCACTTGAGTAACCAATTACAAGAAAGAGGATTTTTGGTCACAGCCATCAGGCCACCCACTGTGCCTGAAGGAAGCGCTAGACTTCGAGTGACTTTTTCTGCTCAACATACGAAAGAACATTTAGAAAAACTATTAGCAGCATTATATGAGTTGAGAGCCGAGGTTGATCTTGACTAGTTCTATTGCGCTTTTAACGGGTTGGCACTCAAGCACTCAACCCTTAGTTGATTTGGTTTCGCCTATTGTAGATGAATTGAATCTGAATTTAGTTTTAGTTCAGTACCCTGGGTATGCAAATGAAAAAAGTTGGCCTGAGCAAGATTTTTTTTCAGAGTTAACTAAGCAGATACCTAAACACTCCATTCTGTTGGGTTGGTCACTTGGAGGAATGATAGCTGCTTATTTAGTCAAGCAGTCGAACGCAATCGCTTTGATTACGTTAGCCAGCAATTTACGATTTCAAGGTGAAAACTCCTGGCAAATGAACTCAGCAGTATTCAAACAATTCTATGAATCATTCACAGAATCTCCAACCGCAACCTTTAAGCGTTTCTTGTTATTACAAACGCAAGGCGGTAATCAAACGAAAAAAGATTCACTGTTTCTAAAAGCGCTGGCGGAAGAACACAAAGTAGAGTTCGATGCAGCTATATCCTCTTTAAGATTATTAGGTGAGCTTACTATTGAAAACATTGAGGTTCCGTCTCTTCATTGCTTAGGGCAGCAAGATTCATTAGTGCCTGTCAGCTGTCTAGACCAATGGCTAAGCATTTCAAACAATGTTGAGAGTTTTTCAGGTAATCATCTATTTTTTAGGGAATCAGAAGTTGAAGTTAGACACAGGCTAAAAGCCTTTATTCAAAAGGTATTAAATGGATAAGGGACGTGTAGCTAAATCATTTGGCGATGCAGCAAAGAGTTATGACGCCGCTGCTTATTTACAAAGAGAAGTTGGAAACAAACTTTTAGAACTGTTACCGGATGAGCTCGATGGTTTGACCTTGGATTTAGGAGCAGGCACCGGTGCATTTACCGGGCTATTAAAACAAAGGTGCTCGAAAAGTGGAGCGGTAGTGGCATTAGATTTATCAACTCAGATGAATCTGTATGCGAAAAATAAACTTAAGGAATCTGTGGTGGGGTGGATCACCGGTGATGCAGAAACGCTCCCAATAGCTAACGGATCCATAAACCAAATTTATGCAAGTTTGTCATTGCAATGGTGTTATAACCTGGCCCAATTGTTTTCTGAGTTACGCCGTGTGTTAGCTGAGGATGGCACAGCATACGTTGCCACTTTGGGGCCTAATACCTTGCATGAGCTAAAGCATGCTTGGAAGTCAGTGGATAATCATCAGCATGTGAATAGTTTTTTACCTGTTGATGACTGGTTACATGCTGCAAAAGCATCTGGTTTTAGTATTGAACAAGTCATTAATTACCCTAAGGTTTTGGGTTTCAATTCGGTTATAAACTTAATGAAAGAACTCAAAGCAATTGGTGCTCATAATGTTAATCAAAATGCTAGAAAAAGCTTAACAGGGAAATCAAAGCTGAAAAAACTGATGGCCGGTTACGAACAATACCGCGGTCAGGATCAAATGCTGCCCGCCACTTACGATCTAATATTTCTGAAATTAAAAGTGTGAAATGAGAACCATGGATTACTTTGTAACTGGTACAGATACCGACTGCGGTAAAACGTTCGTGTCTGCAACCTTACTTGCCAGGGCAAAATCGAAACAATTGAGTAACCTGGCTGTTAAACCTGTTGCGGCAGGTTGTGAAATAGAAAATGGTTGCTTGGTGAATAGTGATGCTAAGCAGCTCATGTCTCAACTAAACCAGTCGATTAGCTATGAGCAAGTGAACCCAGTTGCTCTTAAGCCGGCCATAGCACCACATATCGCTGCACAAGAAGTGAATCTTGATTTATCTGTTGAGAATCTCGCTCAGCATTGCAGAAAAGTGCTGGCTAAACCCCATGATTTTGGAGTTGTAGAAGGGGCAGGAGGTTGGTTAGTGCCTCTTAATAGCACTGAAACCATGGCTGACCTGGCATCTGAACTACAGCTTCCTGTCATTGTTGTGGTTTCCATGAAATTGGGTTGCATCAGCCATGCATTATTAACAGTGTCTTCAATTCTTAATATGCAATGTGAAATATTTGGTTGGGTTGCAAACCGCGTTCAGCCAGAAATGTCACGCTTTGAGGAAAACCTCACCACGCTTAAAAAGCGTATGCCTGGTAAGTACTTGGGTTGCATTCCTCATATTGAATCTGGCTCCGTGGAAGCTGCAATTGATTACATTTTGTTGCCGACAGAAACCCAGCGATAACACAAACTTTCAAAATGTAAATCGACCTAACTTTTGGCTATTAATAGCCTTTTCTAGTGACAACAAAGTCTTAAAGTGATCACTTTGTGATCTCCAGTTGTGGTTAAATTAGATTCTGAGGTAGCCTTTTATTAGGGGCTTTGGGGTTAGTGACCATTTACTCTTTATTTAATGTTCAACATTGGGCTAAAGGTATCGAGATGTCATCAGTAATAGGAATTGGGGTTCAAGGTATTCAAACGGGCAATCGCATTGTTGCAAACAGCGGTAACGAAATTGCTAGTGCCAATGTGAATTCTGACGACACTGAGCTCAAAGAGTCTGAAAAGGTTAGGGCAACAGAACTGCAGCCAGACGTGAACCGTAAAACCCAAAGCAATGAAAACTCTAAAGATTTGGAGCAACCGTTGGTAAATTTTGAGATTGGTAAAAATCAGGTCCAAGCCAGTGCCAAGGTTGTGGAAGCAGGCTCAAGTGCGATAGGAGCTTTGCTAAGTATTAAAGTCTAGAAACCTAGATAGTTAGTACGGATAGTTTATTAAGTCAGAGTGTATATAAATGACTGGTATTACAGGTGTATCACCCAACGCGATAAATGTCCCGGTTTATGACCCGGCATTAGCGGAAGAAAAAGCTCAGCGTAAGCAAGAGCAACAGGTGTTTGCGCCCGTAGAAGAAACCAATTCAGCCGATCAAGCAAAGTCCAGAGCAAACGAACGGCCTGCTCAGCAAGAATCTCGAAGCGTTCAGCAAAATGATGTTCAGCTTTACGAGAAAATATCCAGACAACCAGAGTCTACTCAAAACGAAGAAATAACCTCTGCTAGCCCCCAGTCAACGGCGCCTGAACAGGCAAATTCAATATCTCGAAGTGAACAGCCTCAGCAAGAGCAATCGACAGCCCAAGAACAACGACTCGAACAGCAACAACAGCGAGATGAAGTCGAGGCTCGGAAGGAACAAATTCTGGCCGAGCAAGATCAAAAAGTAATTGAACAGCTAGCGGCGAGAGATCGCGAAGTGAAAGCTCACGAACAGGCCCACAAAGCAGTCGGTGGTCAATACGCAGGTGCTATGTCGTTCACTTATCAACGCGGTCCTGATGGGGTTAACTATGCGGTCGGCGGTGAAGTTCAAATAGACACTGGTAAGGTTCCTGGCGATCCCCAAGCAACTTTAGATAAAGCTCAACAAGTAAGGCGTGCTGCACTCGCGCCAGCTGAACCATCGAGTCAGGATAGAAGAGTTGCAGCGTTGGCTAGTCAAATGATCCTGGAAGCCCAGAGTGAAATTAGACAACAGGCTGATGCTCAGGAATCAGAGAAAGCAGAGGAGCGAGAAGAGTCTCAAGCAGTATCAGACCGAGCTGACCAGCTCTCTGAAGCCAGTAGTGTGAGCGAAGCTGAAAAAGACGAAAAAGCATCGGAAGAGAATCGCGAACGTATTCAAGAAATATTTAATTCTACGAAGGAAATTAATGATCAGCTTGCTGCCTTGGAGAACGTTGAACAAAGGCAAGCGGTTATTGGTAACAATATAGATTTTGTTATTTAAACAGTTAACGGGCCCTAGAAAAGGTCGCATCATGCGGCCTTTTTTATTGGCTCATCAAAACACTTCCAAATTGGCTTTTCTTCATTCTTTTCACCTGACGTTTTTCAATCAACCACTCTGTGATCATTAAATGGGTAACCCATGCAATGACAAAAATTAAGGCATTTGTGTAATTAGGAAATTCAAGAGAAAGCACATGAAACATTGTATTCAATAGTAGATAACTACCTGTTATCAGAGCTAAGCTGAAAGACCGGAATAACCAATTCTCATAAGCTATATGTTTGCCAATAAAAAAGTTGAAGTACCCATAAATAATGCAGCCAATTAACGTCAATGAATGAATGATCTTTATATTGAATAAGAGCTCTGATTCCAGTTCGGGAACTGTTGTTGTAAGCAACAGCCAAATGTTATCCACTCCAGAAGTAAAACCCAAAGTAAAAACCAATACGGCAGTTTTAATGGACGGAATTTTTTTCATGCTTTTAAACCCTGTGCTCAGTTGGAGTGTCCAATAAATACAAAACAAAAAAGTACAGGCACCTTGAATGATAAAAATAATGGGCTGCATCAGAAAACGATAGTCGCTTGCTATAAAAGTGACTTGTCCATTGGCAATCCCAAGAAGCCGAAAAGAAGCGTAAAAAATGGGTGTTAGTGCCAATATAATTAGCAGTGCCTTAAAAACAATTAGGTATTTCTGAGATCTGACTTGGTTTAAATCAATTAGATTCATGACGTCACCTCCTGTTTATCATGAAACCTATTTTGTCTTAGGTAGTCTTAAGAAAAATCCGTTAATGGTGCAGTTTTTAACTGTCTAAAAGAATGAAAATGATCTAGTACTTTTGGTTAGCTACTTGGAAACTCTATTAGTTTCATGAGCCCACATGGCTATTTCTACTCGATTTCGTGCTTGAATCTTCTGCATTAAACTGGCGAGATGAGTCTTAACTGTACTCAAACTTATATGCAGGCTTTCTGCTATTTCGGCATTGGTTAATCCTTTTGCCACCGTTTTTAATACTTGTTCTTCACGATCCGTTAACGGTTCTATAGGCTGAATCGGGTTCTCTGCCTGGTTTTGATTAGCAAAAGTTTCCAATAACCGGGCAGTAATTGACGGCGCAATTAACGCGTCTCCTTGATAAGCAGCACTTATTGCCTGAGTTAGTAATTCAGGGCCAGCATCTTTAAGTAAAAAACCTTTAGCGCCTGCTTTTAATGCCCCATAAACGTATTCATCTAAATCGAAGGTTGTGATAACTACTACCGATAAAGGTAGATTTAATTCTTGTAGCAGAGTTCTTGTGGCTTCAATGCCGTCCATTTCTGGCATTCTAATGTCAAATAGACAAACGTCTGGTGACAGTGCTTGGGCTAGCTCAACTGCTTGTTTACCGTTACTGGCTTCGCCAACCACTTCAATGTTGGGCTGAGCATTAAGAATCATACGAAGGCCGGTGCGGACTAAATCCTGATCGTCAGCAACCAATACTTTTATTTTCATGATTTAAATCTCTTTAATCGGGAAGGTTGCTTCAACTAACCAGCCGTTTGGAGCCGTGGGCCCAGCTCTAAAACTCCCTCCTAGTAATGAGGCTCGTTCGCTCATACCGATTAGCCCAAAACCCACTTGATTGCGTGATGATTCAGTTTTGGTCTTGCCATCATCCAGTATCATCAGTCTAACCTGTTTTTGCTGTTGAAGAATTTCAACACTAACAGACGATAGCTGTTGAGCATGCCTAACCGCGTTAGTAATTGATTCTTGAGAGATTCGATATATAGCTGACTGCAAAGAGGACGGAAGTGACATTAGTTTTGGATCTACAGATAAAGCAAATTTAGTATCTGATGGCATTATTGCTTTTAAATCATCGATGTTATTTAAGGTAGATTGTGGGCAAAGCTCGGCCTGATCAGCATATTGCCTAAGTGTTTTTACCATAGTTCTCAGTTCGAGAAGGCTTTTTGTTGCTGCCTCCTGAATGTTTTCCAATGCTTCAACAGACGCCGCCGGATTTTGTTTGGCAACGACCAGGCCGGCTTGTGCCTGAACTGCAACTGCTGACATATGGTGGGCAACCGTATCATGAAGTTCTCTTGCTAACATTTCACGTTCTTGAGTTTTTACTTGTTCAATTTGTCGTTCCTGAGAAGCAGCGTGAATGCGCATTGAAATGGCGATCAAAGGAGGGAACCAAACGATAATGGTACCTGCTATCAACTCTTCGGTTGTCACGTCATCTAGGTACATGTTTATTCCAATCATGACTTCCAGCAGCAGCATTCCGATAAAAATTGATTTCCCGCTGCCATATCGAAAAAGACTATAAAATAAGATCAACATAAAGGCTTCGGTATATAGGCCTTCATAGTTAATACCTAAGCTTAAAGTAATCAGCTCAATGATCAGGCTGATTTGAATGGGGATGAAAAACGCCCAGAATGGAAAACGCTTTCTAAACAATAACGCTGGTAAATAGATAAAAACTAGGATGGATTCATAAGGTTGTAATAAAGAATCTGCGCGAAGGCTAATTTCAATAATGGCGAGAATAATTAAGCCAAGGAATAGGATCTTATCCCAGATAGATACATAGGGCTTTATGGTTTGCTTAGGAAGCGTCCATAGCTTCTTTATAGAATTTATTATCATGTTTTTAGTTTAACTATTTATGTGATGGAATCATCAGCCAAATGGCTGAGTTTCAATAAATCCTAAGTGCTAAGCGTTAGCCATCGTAATGCCGGGTGACCTACAAAGGCGTAGCTTTTCTAAGCTAGTTCTCTATAATCCGCGCCCCATTTTTCATCAAATCTGTTTTTAGATGTCTTCATTCCGTCAGTATTTTCGTGGTCAAAGTTTACTGTTTCTTACTTTAAGTATGTTTACAGGGTTAATTGGCGCTTTTATGTACCCAGTCATGAGCTACTTTCTCGTGGAAGGCCTAGGTGCGCCGCCTGTCTATATTGGGTTGTACACCGTTGCTGTCACAATATCTGGTCTATTTATTAGCCAATGGATGGGTGGGCTGGCCGATAAGGGTTTAAGTGCTCGTCGAATGTATATCATTGCGGTTAGTGGGTTAGCCATTGCCATTTTCTGTTATGCTCATGCCCCCAATTTTTGGTGGGTGTTAGCAGCTGGTGTCATGTTTATGTCTCTTGGCAATGCTTCGGTGCCGCAAATGCTTACCCTGGGTAGGCAGTGGGCCAGTACTGAAGACATCAACATCACAGAATTTAATTCTCTTATTCGCGCAGCAATTTCTCTTGCCTGGATTGGCGGGCCACCTTTGGCTTTCACTTTGGTCGCATGGTTAGGTTTTTCTGGCTCGTTTTACACTGCCGTAGCAGTCGCAGTGATATCAATCCTGTTTGTGGTTTGGTTCATACCGGAAAAAAACCTTGGCAAGCGAACAAAAATTGAATCCGAGCGAGTTGAAATTCCTTTGTCCTTTTGGATGCTAGGGGGCGTGGTTACCTGTGGTATGTTAGCCAATGTAATGTATTCATCCGCACTCCCTTTATACACATTAAAAGAGCTGAGGCTTCCTGACCATGTGCCGGGTATATTGATGGGCTTAGTGGCAGGTCTTGAAATCCCTGTGATGATTCTTGCCAGTCGCCTTGCAAAGTTTTTCAAGAAAGGTTCGCTAATGGCAGTGTCCTTCGTCTGTGCTATGACATTTTACATCGGTGTTTTTTATGCAACTGAGTTTTGGCAATTGGTTGTTTTGCAATTCGCTAATGCCATTTTCTATGGACTGTTTGCAGGGCTGGGCTTAACCCTAATGCAAGACCAGTTACCCGAACGTATTGGTTTCACTTCAGCCTTTTATTCCAATGCCATGAAAGTCGGCATGATGATCGGCTCAACCGGTACTGGCTTAATTGCGCAGTTTTTTAGTTTTAGATTTGCTGCATTAGGTGCTTTAGCCGCTGCCGCTTTGGGGTTAACGTTTTTGATGTTGTTTAAACAATTGCGAAAACAAGAGCGTCTCCAAATAAGCTTACTTTCAAGCAGTAAAGTTTAGGTGATCTGACTAATAAATAGTCTGCACCCTCAAGGTCTTAAAGAGCATTGATGCTCATAAGACTTTATAGAAAGTAAGTGTATTCTGTTAGTGGCTAAACCCTTATCAAGGGGTGAAAAAACACTACATCTTGTGGTCTTGGTGCGTTAATCGCAAAAACATGTAAAAAACTTATCCACATTTCATCCACCTGATTACTCAAGCCCGCACCATTACTGAGTTTCCGACCACAGCGCTCTGGATTAACGAAAACAAGGGTTGCTGTCAATATTGTTAAGTGCTAATAATTACCATATCTTGTGTACATATCTCATTGATGTGCACAATATCTAGTGTGTCTGCATAAAAAGAGTGCCCAATCTCAGGGCGCCCATGGAAGATAAAGGACAAAACATTTATGAATACCCAGAATCTTCTGGTCACCAAACGTAATGGCACCCAGGAGCCAATCGACCTGGAAAAAATTCACAAGGTAATTACATGGGCTGCAGAGGGACTCGAGAGTGTTTCTGTGTCTGAAGTGGAGCTGAAATCCCAGTTGCAGTTTCACAATGGAATTACCACATCAGAAATTCATGAAACCATTATTAAGTCTGCGGCCGATTTAATTTCTGAACAGTCTCCCGACTACCAATACTTAGCCGCACGATTGAACATATTTCATCTGCGCAAAAAAGCTTTTGGTCAGTTTGAGCCACCAAAGCTTTATGAACATGTGGGTAAATTGGTTGATCAAGCTCGCTATGATAGTCACCTTCTAGAAGACTATACCACTGAAGAATTCGATCAGATGGACGGGTTTATCGACCATAGCCGTGATTTGAATTTCTCATACGCTGCTGTCAAACAGCTAGAAGGTAAATACTTGGTACAAAACCGAGTCACAGGCGAAGTCTTTGAAAGCCCTCAGTTCTTGTATGTCTTAATTGGTGCTTGCTTGTTTGCCAACTACGATAAGTCTGTAAGACTTGATTATATTCGTAGATTTTACAACGCAGTTTCTCAATTCAAACTCAGTTTACCTACGCCTATTATGGCTGGCGTGAGAACGCCTACTCGTCAGTTTAGTTCTTGCGTTCTGATTGAATCTGGAGATTCTTTAGATTCCATTAACGCGACTTCAGCAGCTATTGTGCGTTACGTGTCTCAACGTGCAGGTATTGGAATCAACGCCGGTCGTATTCGTGCACTAGGTTCTCCTATTCGAGGCGGGGAAGCATTTCATACTGGCTGTATTCCATTCTTTAAACATTTTCAAACTGCCGTGAAATGCTGTTCTCAAGGTGGTGTTCGTGGTGGCGCAGCAACACTGTTTTATCCGATATGGCATTTTGAAGCAGAAGAATTGTTGGTGCTTAAAAACAATAGAGGTGTCGAAGAAAACCGTGTTAGACATTTGGACTATGGCGTTCAATTAAACCGCCTTATGTACACACGTTTAATTCAAAACGGTGACATTACATTATTCAGCCCTTCAGATGTACCAGGGATGTATGACGCATTCTTTGAAAACCAGGATAAGTTCGAACAGCTTTATGTTGAAGCTGAACAAAACCCTGCTATTCGCAAGAAGACAGTGAAGGCTGTGGATTTGTTCAGTGCTTTAATGCAAGAAAGAGCCTCTACGGGTCGAATTTATATTCAGAATGTTGACCACTGTAATACTCATAGCCCGTTTGATCCTGCCCAAGCTCCCGTTCGTCAATCAAACCTATGTTTGGAAATTGCATTACCAACCAAACCTTTAAAAGATATTAATGATCCTGAAGGTGAAATTGCACTTTGTACTCTTGCTGCATTCAACCTTGGAACCTTGGATAACTTAGGCGAATTAGAAGAACTTTCAGATCTAATTGTTCGAGCATTAGATAGTTTATTGTCTTATCAAAACTATCCAGTTCCAGCAGCGAAAAAAGGTTCTGACGCCCGTCGTACATTAGGGGTGGGCGTTATTAATTATGCATACTATCTAGCTAAGAATGGTGTTAAATACTCCGATGGTTCAGCCAATGGCTTAACTCACAAAACCTTTGAGGCCATACAATATTACCTGTTAAAAGCGTCAAACCAATTGGCCAAAGAACAGGGTGCTTGTAGTGCATTTGATGAAACCAACTATGCCAAGGGTATTTTACCCATCGATACCTACAAGTCTGAAGTAGATACCTTCTGTGAAGAGCCATTGCATTTAGATTGGGAAAGTCTAAGAGAAGACATAAAAACTCATGGGCTAAGAAACTCCACTCTCACTGCACTCATGCCATCAGAAACCTCTTCGCAGATTTCTAATGCAACCAATGGTATTGAGCCTCCTCGTGGTTTCATCAGTGTGAAGGCTTCTAAAGACGGTATCTTGAAACAAGTTGTACCAGATTACGAAAACGTAAAAAGTAACTATGAGTTGTTATGGCAAATGCCTGACAATGTGGGCTACTTGCAGTTAGTCGGTATTATGCAAAAGTTTGTTGACCAAGCGATATCGGCAAATACAAATTATGATCCAAGTAAGTATTCAGACGGTAAAGTACCTATGCAGATCTTATTGAAGGATCTGTTGTCTGCTTACAAGAATGGCTTGAAAACACTTTATTATCACAATACCAGAGATGGTGCTGAAGATGCTCAATCTGATATTGTTGAGGAAGAAGATGACGGCTGCGCAGGTGGTGCTTGTAAAATTTAAATTTAGTGCCAAAAAGCGAGTTAAGCACTAAGTATACTGAAGAGGCCAAAGAGCCTTAAGGGAAAAAGAAGCTTAAGACTTCTTGAATAGCGGTGGGTAGTTGGTTGACGGTCGGAACGGTAGTACGTCACCACTGCCAGTTTTTAATTTAGATAATTCTAGTAAGTTCAGAATTGGGTACTTTGATTCGTTGCCAGACGAAACGTATTGGATCAAACCCAAATTGACTGACTTAACTGCAAACAGAAACCAAACTTAAAACGAACGATTAAATAGACATGAGCTATAAAACCTTTAACCGAAACCAATTTGAAACTTTCCATCAGCCCATGTTCTTTGGTGAGAACGTTAACGTTTCTCGCTATGACACACAAAAATATAAAATCTTCGAGCAACTTATTGAAAAACAACTGTCCTTCTTTTGGCGCCCAGAAGAAGTAGATTTGTCCACAGACCGAAAAGATTTTCAGCAGCTTCCAGAACACGAGAAGCACATCTTTTTAAGCAATCTGAAATATCAAACACTTCTGGACTCAGTGCAGGGGCGGTCGCCTAATGTGGCATTATTGCCCATTGTATCATTGCCAGAAGTGGAGACCTGGATAGAAACCTGGGCGTTTAGTGAGACCATTCACTCAAGAAGTTACACCCACATAATACGTAACATCATCCCAGACCCTGGCCAAGTATTTGATGACATCATCGAAAACGAACACATAGTGCAGCGTGCCGTAAGTGTTACCGAGTACTATGATGACTTGATTCAATATGCCAGCCTTTATAACACTCATGGTGAAGGTCGGCATGAAGTGGACGGTAAAGTTTATGATGTGAATATCCGCGACCTTAAGAAAAAGCTGTACCTAACAATAGTGTCAGTGAATGTGTTAGAAGCTATTCGTTTCTATGTGTCCTTCGCGTGCTCATTCGCATTCGCCGAAAGAACAAAAATGGAAGGCAACGCAAAAATTATTAAGTTAATTGCTCGTGATGAAGCACTTCACTTAACGGGTACGCAGCACATGATGAATTTATTCGCTCAGGGTAAAGACGACCCTGAAATGGCTGAAGTCGCAAAAGAATGCCGCGAAGAAGCAATTGATATTTTCATCACTGCAGCTGAGCAAGAAAAGGAATGGGCAGAGTATTTATTCAAAGATGGATCTATGATCGGCATGAATAAAGACATACTTGCCCAGTATGTTGAGTACATTACTAATCAGCGCATGCAAGCGGTAGGTTTTGAACCAGCCTTTGCAACCAAGCAAAATCCATTACCTTGGATGAATGCCTGGTTAGTGTCAGACAATGTACAGGTTGCACCTCAGGAAGCTGAAATCTCTTCTTATTTAGTGGGTGCAATTGACTCTGAAGTAGACACTGATGACTTGGGTGGCTTTGAGCTTTAATGTCTGAAATACTGGCTCAAAAAAAAGACTTGTTTGAGCAAGATGCTGGCTCAGCTCAAAATAAAATAGATTCCGATACCGACCATCAAGCCGACATATTTGATCTTGATGGCGGTGCTAAATTTGAATCCACTCCTGACTTCCAGTTAGAAATGGAATCTGCTACTGATCTTGAAAGTTCAGTGGCAGAGCCGATCCCTCAAATAGAATTCTTCCTCCCGGAAACCAATCCAGAACAACCTGAGGACAGCGACCAGTTAGAACTGGACGGCATGCCCAAGCCAGTGCATTGGGTGGGTGTCGATGGCTTGGAACAACCCGCCCGTCATCAGCACGCGCGTACACTTTTAGAATCCCTCGAAGCGCAATCCATTCAAATTCCTTATCAATGCCGCGAAGGTTATTGCGGCAGCTGCCGAACACAATTAATTGATGGTGAAGTCGCCTATCTGGAAGAACCCATGGCCTGGATTAATGAGGGTGAGATTTTGCCTTGTTGTTGTGTGCCCAAAGGGGATATAAAGATTAAGGTTCAGAGTTAGGCGTTGGTGGTTTGGTTGGGAAAGCTTTGCTTTCCTGCTGACGCTTAGTGAGTTTTGGTTTGGTGCGTGGTCTGTGCGCAGGCGGAAATCTATTTTAAGCTGCGCAAATGGTTTGCTTTTCCTTTTAGTTTAATTGGGCCGCCTCATCCCGGCGGGGGAGTTACTTTTTTATAAAAGTAACCAAAAACTAGCTCCACTCCAAAGCCCTACGGGTTAGCCTTCGGCTAATTCTTGTCATGGAATCTGCACTGAAAGGCCGCTCAGATGGGCCATCCATGGCCCACTTCGCTAACGCGACATCCATGTCGCTTATGCCTTTCAGCACAAATTCCGCGCCAAGAACTTCTCGCAAGTCGTGTTGGGTGCAGAGAGTTTAACAAAGTGAATTGTGTGGCGATTTTCATTCAATTTAAATAACTATTATTGCTGTAATTAAATCTGAAAAGACTGAAATCGGAGAAATTAACCCTTCGGGTAAATGTATTGTTGAAAAAGGAAATTAAAGTAATGAAAGAAAAGGGAGGGGCGATATATCAATTATTTTTGTTATGCCTAAGTGTTTATGTGCTTGTTATCATTTTTGCCGAAACGTTTCTAATAACCGATCCCGAAATCAGCATGGTTCTTTTGCGGATAGATCTATGCATATGTTTGATATTTTTAGCCGATTTCTTTGTGAACCTCTACTACGCTGAAAGTAAACGAGCTTACTTAAAGTGGGGATGGATTGACCTTATTTCTTCAATCCCCCTTATGGAACCATTACGCTGGGGGCGACTAGCTAGACTAATCAGAATAATTAGATTCCTTCGTGCATTGAAGTCACTTCGCGTCCTTATTAATGCTATTCATACTAGCAAGTTTCAGAGTCTTACCTTAACAGTATTACTCATTACTTTCTTTGCCTATACCCTGTGTGCAAGTTTAATATTAGTATTTGAGCGAGATTTTGTCGGCGGTATCAATACAGCTAATGAGGCATTGTGGTGGTCATTCCTTAATATCATGAACGCCAAAATATCTATTGCTGAAACACAATCAGCTGGCGGTACTGTGTTAACAATCGTTCTGAATAAGGTTGGTCTATTACTATTTGCATACTTCAATGCAATTATTGTTGCTTGGCTTGTTCGAAAAAGGGCTAATGTTAAAAATAACTAACAGGCAAAGCTACTAGCCTAACATTGCTTACGGTCTCTCTCGTTTTTCTTTAAAGAAGATGCTCGCAGATGGCTTCAAAATCAATCCAGCGGCATACTATACCAAAAACGGTAATAACTCTTCTAATCCCTACTTTCACCGTCGTGCTCGCAATTTTTATGCTTATTGCAAATCCGTGGATCGCCTTCACGCAGTCAGCTCTAAACCATCGATAGGGGATTGGTTTTCTATAGTAGCACGCCTAATGGTTGGATAAATCATGTCGCATTAGTTGTTTCTGTAACATCTGAAAGTTATACGGTTGTGGCTCAATCACCAATAGATAGAGGCTGTATATTAAGTGGCTTTGGACGCTTATAGCTTCTAACTAGCCCGGTATTTCTGAGATAAACAAGTATGCTTTGTTCGACTCATAGGGCTAATTTACCTTTCAGCTTTGATAAAAATAGATATTTTTGAGCATAATTGAGAAATAATGGTTAGAGCGAATGTGGCATGTTTATGCCAAATGTTTAGTCTGAAATCCACAAGAGCGTTATAATGTTGATACCTATAGCTTTATCAGTATGTCTCAATGACTGACGAAATTAATTATCAAAACAACCCACTTCATGGCTTAAGCCTCAATCAGATGCTTACAGAGTTGGTTGATCATTACGGTTTCAAGATTCTCCATGCCTATCTGCAAATCAACTGTTTTAACAAAAACCCAAGCATTGAATCAGCTGAAAAATTTCTGAAGAAAACCACTTGGGCAAGGGAAAAGGTAGAGGCGTTTTATATGTACCAATACAAGAGCTTGCCTAAAGCAAAATACGACCAGTACCAGATTCCACCCCGTGATCGGATCATTCCTGATGATCAGAGGCCTGGGGAGCCAAAAGAGCTGAGTTTAGAAGATGCTGAGCGTTTACATGAGCAACGTGAAAGAAGAGCTGCCGAGCGAGGAAAAGCTAGGTCTGTCGATAAAGTTCGCCGTTCACCTAAGGCTCAGACCCGAACATCAGAAACCAGAAAACCATCGTCAGAAGATGGGGCTATTGATCCATGGGCAAACTCAAAGTGGAAGAAGTAGTCAATAAAAACCGATGTCATTGGGTTTGAGTGGTTTTGCAAAATAGCTTTGAATACAGTTTTGGAGAGTAAATATTTTGCATGCTACTCAAGAAAACATATGACCAAAATACTCGTTAAATTATCAGTTAGAATCTTAATAGTGATTATGCTAGCCGCAATAACCCAAGTTGGCGTCATAAGCTATCTGATTTGCCTTCTAACTACCCATTTCCTGAATGTAAAACGAATACTAACAAATGTCCTAATCAATTTAGTTTTATATGCACTGCTTACTTTTTTATTAGTACCGAACATAGCGCCAGTTTTTGGCAGAGAACCCGCAATAATCTCTGACAACATTAGGCCATGGAATTACTGGATTACAGTGGGTCTAAACAGAAATTATGTATCGCCACAACTTAATCAAGCCCTCTTGCAAATATCGAATAATTTAAGAACACATCACCCTAGCTTGGTTGCCTTTTATCTGGATGCTAACTTTCCATTTTGGGATGGATATCCTTTACTACCTCACTTAAGTCACAATGATGGTAAGAAAATTGATTTCGGATATGTTTATAGCAATGAAAATGGTGACCTATTAAATTAACTGCCATCTAGATCGGGTTATGGTGTCTTTGAGTCGCTGAGGGAAGGTGAAGAGAATACAGCAGCTGTATGTAAAAAGCGCGGTTTTAATTTTTATGAATATCCAAGATATCTAACACTTGGGACTCTAAAGCAAGAAATTCACTTTTCCGATGAATATAGTAAAGCTTTAATTGAAGCTATATTGTCTGTTGAGTCTGTTCAAAAACTATTTATTGAGCCTCACTTGGTTGCACGACTTGGAGTATCTGATTCTCGAATACGTTTTCAAGGCTGTGGTTCTGTGCGTCATGATGATCATATTCACTTCCAAATATTGTAGTCGGAAGTAAAAAACCTAATTCCTATTAATATTTTTAGACCATTACCGAATGGCTCTACAGAGAATAGATTTGAATGAAAGATAACGAAAGTTTGTTCAGCCGTTGTAAAATAATAAATAAAATCTATTAACTGCCAGAAGCGATTAAAACTAAAAAATCCCTACTTATAACATGTCTTTAAGTTTTAATCTTATAAAGCTAATTAAGCCTTTTCAAAACTTTGGATGTATCAAAATTGGGATCTTAATCTCAGTACTTGGATGAGTAGCTCTCTTACAATCCAGCCCCCAATAATTAAAAACAAACAATGGAATAAAAAATGAAGAGAACGACTATCACAATACTTTCACTACTTTTTTCTATATTTGCTCATGCAGATTTAAAACTGGTTGAGAACGAAAGCCAAATTAAATTTATATCAGTTAAAAATAACGCTGTAGGTGAAATGCATCACTTTACAACTTTATCAGGTGAAGTGCTAAAAAATGGTAACGCAAGTATCAGTATTCATTTAAGTAGCGTTGAAACTGGCATTCCAATTCGAAATGAAAGAATGAATAAGTTTCTGTTTGAAGTGAGCAAGTATCCTTTAGCGGCGGTGCAAGCACAGGTCGATTATAAAGCTTTGACGTCCCTGCCCAGTGGTTCGTTGCTTGAACAGTCATTGCCCATCACTTTAGACCTTCATGGGCAGTCGAAATCATTTTCAGCCGAAGTTAACATTGTAAAGCTAGAAAATGATCAAATCTTAGTTCAATCAAAAAGTCCAATTCTATTGCAAGCGGCTGATTTTATGCTTGAAGATGGAATTGCAGAGTTACAGAAAATAGCTGGACTAAACTCTATTGATACTGTGGTACCAGTGGACTTATCTTTGAAGTTTGCTTTAGCAAAATAATACTTTTGAAGGGAATCATGGTTTAACTATTGATTCCCTCAATTTTAATTAATCAAGCCAGTTTATTGCTGATGGTTTTTATTTCGGTTTTTCATGTTAGGCAATTTGCGTTTACTTAATAGCCGTGCACCAATCCTTTTGTTAAATTATTCGTTATCCACCGAGAGTCCTTCGCGTTAATAACTTGTGTCCAGTTATGAGCAACTTTGGTATTGCTTTGTATTCTCGAATCTGTACCCATCCAATAAGGGTAATGAGGGCTGTTTGGGTCTTGCCACATGGGTTGAGACATCCAATCGACGTTAATGTAAGCAACCGCTTTGATCACATCCTTGTTAAGTTCTACCCATTCAAACATAGGTTCAAACCATTCTTCCCACGGGGCGGCAGAGCGAATGTTGAAAGCAGGATCAACTTCATTGCCATAAGTGCTTTCTTTTAAATCAAATCTGGCTGGACATGTTTCTGAAAGAAATACGGGCTTGTTGTGTTCTCTAGCAAAGTCGATCATTAGTTGGCCTTGGTCGCTATTATAAAAGTAGGAATAGGCTACCCAGTCCACATAGTTGTCACCTGGGTAATAGAGTTCATAGCCTTCTTTTGTAAAGAGGCTGGTCATGGATGCGGCTTGCCAAACAAAGCTAATGTTTTTCACTTTGTTTTTATCTAGCAGATCAACAATGCGGCGATAGGCTGTGACATAGTCTTCCGGTTCATAGCCATTGAATTCAAATTCATAACCAATTCTCAACAGCACTGGGTTTTTCGCCTTTTTTATCCAGCTGCCTAGCTCGTTTATTGCTGGGTCAAATTCTCCCGACCCTATCGCCTCAATAATGTTTGGATCCAGATATAGGCCAATAGAAATCATTGGATTGGTAACAGCGGGATGTTCCAGTAGTCGGTCTGCGTGTTCATCGCCAGCGCCCCAATTATCTAGATTCATAAGGCCACTGTTGGAGCCCCAACTGCCAAAGCTTGTGTATGTGGTAAACCCCACTGGCTTTGGCAAATTAGGTTCGTTCATATAACCTTGGGTATAGTCCTTTAGCCCGCCAATTGCTCCTAGGTCTTGTCCAATAAATAGCAGAACCTGTTGTTCATAGGGTTCGTAAAGAGCTGGCCGTAAACTTCTATCTGAATGTGTTGAATCGCGGTAATGAGTGCCTGCACAGGCCGCAAGGATGGCGGTAAACAATAATAGAAGTGATGTATTTTTTATTTTCATTTGTTTGCTCCAAGAATGTTGGTAAATGCCCACTTAAAGGCTATCTAAAAACACTTATTGTTGTGCTGCATTGCGATGAATGACCCATAGTTAGAGTGGAGTGAGTAGTATTAGTTGGTCTCGAACAAGGGTGTCATATGGGTCATGGCAAGCGTAAAAACCCTGAAATCCTCAATCTAATGTCTGAACAAAGCAGTAATATCTTTTGAGTATTTCTTCGATTGGAGAATCTGAATATGAAATTCTTAATACCATTTATAGTTATTTTACTAGCCGGTTGTTCATCGTTTAATAAAGGCAATGGCAGTAACAGCCTTACGGTTTCGGTGTTGTCAGACGAGCTTGACATAACTGAGCACCCAGTAACCTTGCAAGCCTGGGCGCTAAGCCCCAGTAACCAGAAATTAGGTGGTTTAAGAGTTCGGGCTCAGGACGAATCAATTGATGAAAAACAGTTTGCAGTATCGAAAGTAAGTAGAATTCTGTTGGAAATATCTGGCCCTTATGTAACGGAAGATGGCATCAGTCGATGCCGAAATGAATTGGTTTTTCAAACTAATGACTCAAACAATTACATTGTGAATCTAGAAAATGCGAATTTAGAAAAAGGTCGATGTCGTGCAGTGTTAACAGATGAATTAGGGAATGAGTTAGCTAGTCGGGTGAATAGTTTGGTAGAGGTGGAAATAAACTTCAGTACAGGTGTTCAATTTACTCTCTAGGCTCAGCAGAGGCTCGTTTTCCCAAGTAGAAAATGGCGATAATGCAGCAAGATCCTAATATCGCGACAACAATGGAAAATTGGATGGATAAATCGTAGCCACCAATTTTCCAAAGGGTTGAACCCAAGTAAGGGGCAATAGCCATACACATCAAATAAGGTACAGCTAGCCACCCTGTCATTCGTCCTAACGATTTGTATCCCAAGGCTTTGGCGATCATCAAAGGCTTGATAATGCTGGTTAATCCGTAAGATGCACCGAACAACATTGCGAACATAATGGCCTGCCATGTAGAACTTGTTATAAATAGTACTACGCAGGAGATAGTGATTCCTGTGAAAGAAATGATTCCCACCAAATTTACATCTACATGTTTACTTAACTTCATCATTATAAATCTGCCAAATACCTGCATGGGGCCAAATAAAGCAATAGCTAATACGGCAGAACTATGGTCTAAGTCCTTGTCTATTAATATGGGTAAGATGTGAGTGAGGATTAACCCATCGGTGAGAGCAATAAGCGGGAAGCCAAAAAACAATAACCAGAATAATGGATTCTTTAGTACAGCAAAGTTTGCTTCTTTTGAGTGTCGGGAAACCTTGATAGTTGTTTTAGTACAACACTCAATCATGGTCGCGCCGGCATACATCAAAGGAACTGAAACCATTAGTATTACTATCGAAAAGATTGTTACTGTTGATTGCCAGTCGAAAGTCTTCACTAAAAAAGTAATTGAGGGGTATGCAATAGTTGATGCAAAACCAGCTGCTAGTGTAATGATGCCGATATAGGTTGCTGCGTCTGCTTTTAAGTTTCTAGATAAAAAAGCGAAGCAGGGTTCATATAAGCTCATGCCATGCGCAACACCTATTAGTGCCCAGAGCAAAATAAATTGATAGGGCTCTGTAACCTTAGCCAGAAAAAAAAGAGATAACCCGCCTAGTGCCATCCCTGAACAAAGCAGCCACCGTCCACCTCCATTATCAATGACATTGCCTGAAAACGGCGACACTAAACTGGATACGATTAACGCTGTGGTGATACCCAAGGTTAAAAAACTTTTACTCCAGTCGAGATCTTGATCCCAGGTTAACAGCAGGGCA
>JANQHX010000020.1 GCA_028282465.1 Gynuella sp. | reverse complement strand
ACTAAATTCGAACGCGGCCACTATATGACCCTTATGTGACATTAATATGACAACACTGTCATGAACTGTTCATATTAGATGACTGCTGAAAAAACGCTGAAAAGTCTTATGAAAGGCCCCTAGAATAGCCTTAATTTTGGAAGGGATAAGCTTTAGAGGTTACGAAATTTAGTTATACTACGGTAATCTAAGAGTGCCTTTAATACGAAAAAAGGTAACGTTAACAATTACAACAATAACGAATGTAGTTTGAGGTAGCCACCATGATTGATGAAGAGCTGGATCCAACGCCGATTGGCGAGTTGGTTTTGCGAGTTATGGCAATGCCAAAAGATGCCAACCCTACCGGCGATATTTCTGGTGGTTGGCTGGTTACACAGATGGACAGCGCCGCAGCAATTCTTGCAGGTCGAATTGCAAAGGGTCGTATTGCCACCATGGCAATTGGTGAAATGTCGTTTATTCGCCCAATTAAAATAGGCTCTGTAGTTTGCTGCTATGGCAAGGTGACGCAAGTTGGACGAAGTTCAGTCACCCTCAACATTGAAGTCTGGTGCCGGAAGCCAGAAGACCAAGAGCGCAGCAAAGTCACAGAAGCTGAATTTGTTTATGTGGCAATAGATGAAGAAAGAAGAATTCGCCGCATTCAAAAATAGCGAAATGCTCTCTGCCTGTGTTCAGAGAGCGTTTCAGTTTCACCTCAAAGATTTTTGACTCGGTATTCCAGTTCGGCAATCCGCTTCACCACAACCTGCTCCAAATACTTCAATTCTTTCAGAATCAATTCTTTCTCAGACCCTTCATGGTCATGAGCGTTGCAAATGGCGTCCAGCTCTTCTACTACCATTCTAAGGGCTGGCGAGATTTCAGTGTCAAACTGATAATTTCCTGACTCACCGTCAACTCTTATATGGGTTTGCTGCCGCGGGTAGATAAACTTCTGACTTCTCGCAAACAAAGACCCTTTCTCACGACGATAATAGATTTTCAATACGTCAGAATCTTTCTCCGTTCTTAAACGGTAGTGTTCAATGTCAGCAACATCAGTGATACCAATAGCTTCCAAATTTGGATACATAGCAATTACCCTTAAGTGAAATATAGCCTGATATAACTCTAGACTAGGTTTGGGATTTTGAGTGTGCTTTAGATCAGATATTCGTTCTTTGATCAATCAACTAACTCATACAAATTTAAAGCTAAGGCAGTGCTCAAGACCAAAGATGTGAAAGTTCATTAGCGGATGAATCACTGACTAATTCTGACTCATATGAATTAAAACAAACTTCCCAACAATGATTTTAGAAAACTTTCACTAAACCATTTCTCAACTCAAACCGTCTTATTATTAACAGCGGCAAACTCCTTATTTAAAATAATAAAAATAAAAAACCGCTACCAAAATATTACTAATTAAATTAACTCGTTATTCGAAATTTTTTGAAGGTATACCCATGGCTTCAAAAAACAATTTCGCCAATTTGGAATAGGATAACCAATAATGAAAACAAAATTTGTATTAACCACTATCACTGCGAGCATTCTTTCGATAGTTACTAGCCAAGCTAGTGCAGATGGCTATCAAAAATTTGGTGGATACTTTCGAGCTGCATCGGTAGCAGATAAAAATGGGCAAGTATTGATGGATAGAGCCAACTGGGGACGACTAGGAACTCAACTAAGTAATTACATGCAGGTTGATTTAATCCGAGGCTGGAACTTAGAGAATGGGCAAAGTATCAACATCGTTTTTCAAGGCACCGCTTACGACAATAACAGTGTAACCACTGCATCGCAGACTGGCGGAACAACCGACCTAACAGCCAGCCAAACTTTTGTAGAACTGGGAGGCGCCGTGTTTGGTGGCGACGAAATACTTTGGGGAGGCACCCGAGTTTATAACCGCTTTGAAGTATATAACCACATCACTGATACTTTTCATGCTGACGTAAATGGTACTGGCATTGGATTACAAAATCTAAAATTTGGCGACACCCGAATGGACATTGCCTGGGTCACTGCAGGCAGTTCTGTGCCATTAGATGAAACATATAATTCAACTGATGAAGCCTTCTCTCAAAACGTACACCTTGGAATATCAAATGGAAAAGTACGATCCGACATTATTATTGGGCATGTAGAGGATTACGAAGACAATGACAGAGAAACCAGAACCACTACGTTAATCGGTGCCTATAAACATGATAAGTTTTATTTCGCAGGAGAAGGCAACTCAAACTTCATGGTGAAGTATGAAGACAATGTTTTTAACGATGAAGACTCTGAATTAGAACTGGAAACTTTTGGACAGTTTAACAAAGGTAATTTCATGCTCGCCAACAGTTTAAATTATTTTATTTATGATGGCGGTGATCCTAATAAGGTATGGTCTCGCACCGTTCTTAACGCAACACTACGACCCATTTTTATTACCCCTAACATTCCATTGGGTGCATTGGTCTTCGAATTTGGTATGACACAAACCACTCCCTCTGAAGACGACGATATTACATCCGTACAAGAAGGAACGGACTATAAAGCGGTGATGGCTCCAACTTGGTCAGTTGCTTCTGGAGAAGGACCACAACCTGAAATTCGACTCATCGTCGGCATGGAAGATGGCGACACCATACAGCCTAGAAACTGGGCAGGCACTCAAGTTGAGATGTGGTGGTAAAACATTTTTTATTTTTGTTTAACCTTTATTAATTCCCTTTAATTTTGGTTTTTTGCCCGCGTTTACTCGCGGGCTTTTTTGTTTACAACTCGGTTATTCAGAGCCATCCAGATACATTCAAAATGGGTGTCTTAGAGCCTTCGATAAATTGCCCCATAAGTCTTCACACCCAACTGGATTGGTATCAATCTAGGTGCACAACAGTTATTCGTCAGGATAAGGCATTCCCTATAGTTGCCCGTTTTCATGTCGAGTCACTTTACAGTTAGGTCTCATGAAAAAATCTAAAAATAAATTTTTCTCTAGTATTCAGACAATTAGCAACATTGGCACAGTTAGTGAGTAAATAAGTCCGCTCCAATGATGGGGCAAGGAAATCTATGGAGAGAGTTATGTTAAAAAAACTAGTGCTTCTGACCATGGCATCAGTATTTCTAACAGGGACCGCGTTAGCAGTTGTGATTCTTGAAGATACCGAAACCTGGTCAAATAATTTAATTTCTGAAGGAGAGACGTTCAGCTGGGTTCATGATTATAGCTTTGATCCTGAAGCCGAGGAAATCTTAGGCGCTTCATTAACTTTAGGGATCGAGGATGACCAACATAATTTTTGGGGTTTCACATTTGATGACCTTAAAGGTGAATGGGCCGAAGTTGACGCCGGTGGCTATACCTATGATCTGGGTGAAGTTGATACGGGTTATGAAGATATTGATTTGTCCGGTATGAGCCTAAACATTTTACTGGATGAGACATTCAATGTGTCGATTACCAGTTATGACGATGGATGGATCAGCTGGGGTAAAAGCGATTTTTATCTCGCCAGTTCAACCTTATCAATTAAGTACCTACCGGTTATCATTCCTGAACCAGGGACTATTGCATTATTAACTCTGGGAGTGGCTGGCGTTATATTATCTAGAAGACGCCTTTCGAAATAATACTTTAAAGCCACTTGCATTTTGCAGCCTGCCATAGCATTCATCGCAGGCTGTTTTTTGATTTTTCATTCACTACTAGCACCCACTAATTCAACTTAAAATTGCCCACTAGGTTTTTCAGTTTTTCAGATAAGGCCATCTGAGATGAACACAGTGATGCTAGATTTTCAGAAACACTTGAAACACTCTCAGCCGCATCATTTACCGATGTAATATTCTTAGTTATTTCTTCAGTGACAAGATGTTGTTCTTCTGTGGCGGTTGCAATCATGGTAGTCATGTCTTGAATCTCTTGGACTGATGACTCTATATCAATAAATGCCTGTAACGCTTTTTTGGAATCGGCAATCGTTTTCTGCGATTCCGCTAAACTGGCGTCCATGGTTTTAGAAACACTCAGTGTGCGGTTTACTAGGCTGGATAGTAGATTACCAATCTCTTCGGTTGACTCCTGGGCTCGTTGAGCCAAGTTTCTCACTTCGTCTGCGACTACCGCAAAACCTCGGCCTTGTTCACCTGCTCTCGCCGCTTCAATGGCAGCATTCAGCGCTAATAAGTTTGTTTGCTCGGCAATGTTCTGAATGGTGGTTAGTATGTTATTGATGTTGTCGGTTTCACTGTCGAGTTCAGAAATCACGGTGTTCGCTTCTTGAATACGCTGACCTAACACTTCAGCACTGTTAGCACTGGATTCAACAATTGATTTGCCTTGAGCAATATGGGTCATACCCGAGTCTGCCTTAGAGGCTGCCGCCACACAGTTTGAAGCAACATCATTTGCGGTCGCGGCCATTTCGGAAGTTGCGGTTACGATTTGTGAAATTGAATCTAATTGCTCTTTAGAAGTATCTGCCATCTCTTTTGATTGCAAACTTGTTTGCTCAGCAACTGAATTGACCTGCTCAGCGGAATCCCGAATGGTTAAAATCACTCCGTGAGTGAAACCAACAAATTTGTTAAACCACCTTGCTAGCTCCCCTGATTCATCATTTGAGGTCACATTAATTCGAGTGGTTAAATCTCCATTACCATTGGCAATGGCTTTAAGATTTCTCTTCACCGTATTAATGCGTTTAACAATGGTGTTCGAGTAGTAGGCGCCAATACCGGAAAACAGCATTACCAGTAGCACAGCCACAATCACCGTTACCCAAGTCATGCTGCGAGCGCTGGCAAATACCTCAGACTTTTCGATAACCGTCACAAACTGCCAACCCAACCGGTCGGAAATAAAGCTGAATGCCACAAAGTCAGTACCATTGGCAGTAAATTCCACAAGGCCTCTTTCGCGCTCGCGGCTATCGCCACCTTGAATCACTACATTGTTTTTATTTTTTATATCCTGAATATTCTTGAACACATTCTCCGGGTTCTTCCCATCTACCAATACATTACCGTTGTCTTCAATAATCATGACATAGCCGGTTTGGCCTACTTGGATGGTTCCAGCCATGGTCGTGAGCGAATCTAACGACACGTCAATAGCGACTACGCCTTCAACTGCACCTCTGGGGTTTTCATAGGACCTGACCAGTGAAAGGAGGGCTGCATCAATAGGCTCCCAGTAATAGGCATTTCGATAGACGATTTCTCCAGGAGCACCCATTCCAAGTTTATAAAATGGCCGATCTCTAGAATCCCAACCGGTATAAACCCCTTTACCCGGCCACTCAACATAACCACCGGTTTTATCGCCCATGTACACATAGGAATAAGCAACATTGCTGCTACCTAGAGTTTCAAATAGCTCGAACAGACGCTTCTCACGCTCGTTACTTTGTTTCGCCTGAATACCAGGCTCTTTCTCACCGGTGAAGTAGGTTGAAAGTTCACCACCACTGCTGTCTCGAACAATGTTTAACTCAGATAGAAACACCAAGATCCGCGACATTTCATTAAAGTAGGTTTCGAAGGTGAAACTAACAGTGGATAGCTGCAATTGGCTGGATTCTTTAAAACTGGATTCAGCTCGCTTGGTCACCTCTGAAATGGTAATGACAGCAATCATGCTTACTGGCACTAAAACCGAAATAAAGATAGCCAACAGAATCTGGTTTTTAATCGACATGTCTGATCCGTTTTATTAGCTCTATCTGATTCAGATTAGTCGAGATTTAGATTTGGTCTAAGAAATTTGCAGAAAGGAGCGTCCGATTAACCTACTGGCTGATCTAATGATGTTGATTAATTATCATTATCAAGCGCTGACTTCTTTAACCAAAGGGGATTAGTAGGTCGATTATTGAAGAAAAGGGTAGATGCCTAGGAAGAACCTGAACTTCGAAAACAACTACCGGAACAAAGCTAAATAGTTAGCGATTAGTGATCACAGTCACCAGAGCTCTCAATTAATGTAGCAGGAGATGCCATAGCCATGCTCGCCACATCTTCGCAATTAACCCCAGAGCCCTGCGCGTTTATGTATTTGAGCTGCGTTAGCCCTTCAATGGGCGCTAAACTATTCACAGAAGATTTCCCAATATCTAGGCTAATCAGACGACTTAATCCAGAAAAGTTTTCTAAAGAAAAAATATTTACATAATTCATGGCAAGAACATTTAACTCAGTTAACTCAGTTAAAAAGTCAGTATCAGACACTGGCGTATCGACAATTTTTAAACTGGTTAACCCCTTAAGTGAAGACAGAACCTCTGAATCTATGAAGTCATCTTTACCATTTATGATCGAAAGATGAAAAAGATTCGTCATCTGTTCTAGAGGTTTTGAGCTGTCTAAACCAATAAACTGTATATCAAGGCTTTTTAGATTAGCCATACCCTCTAAACCCGTTGAATCCGCTACCCTAGAATTCGAAAACCCAAGGGGGTTAGAACTAAGGGTTAAAAACCCTACTTGATCCATATCCGATAAAAAATCCAGGCCGGAGTAATATCCAGCTGCATGCATTGCATAGGTTAAGTCTAAAAAATTTAGTTTATCCATGGTCACTAAAACATCTTTTAACCATTGCTCTTCGAAATAGGTAATGGCCAATAGTAAAAGCTGATCTTTATACTCTTCAAAGATGCGGCTACTGTTTTCATGCAATTTGAATCCGTATAACTCTAGAAAGGTAAGGGTTGCAATACCCGATAGAGCAGATATGTCTAGCTCATAATTTTCATCACCCTGAAAGGTATAGGTAAGGCCCACAAGACTCTTCATTCCTGACAGAGGGCTCAAATCAAAAGGCGTGTTGACACCGGCAATCTCTAAATACTGCATTTTCGTAAGAGTGGCCAAACTAGATAAAGCTTGATCCGTTGTTTGATTACCCAAATTGTTCATTTTCAAAGAAGTCAATTCGGTTAATGAGCTCAAAGGCGCTAAGTCAATATCCAATGGTTCCACATCCCCCAGCTTGGTGTCACTGATATTCAGACTGGTAAGCTTTGTTAAAGAGCTGAGAGCGCTAATATCCTGAATTGGGTTTTCAGATATATCTAGATCATCTAATTGTGTTAACTGCTCTAAAGAAGCAAGACTAGAGAGTAAATTATCATCGATGGAAAGAGTCTCTAAATTACTGAAAACTAATAGCGACTCTAAATGTTCAAACTTATTATCTGAAACAGTAATTGATGTTAATGATTCTTCAGAATCCACAAGGTCGAGAGCCGTGATTTCATTATCACTCAACATTAGAGTTTTTAACTTTTCTAAACCAGTTAGTTCTAAGGTTGACGTAATTTGGTTACTACTCAAATCTAATGTTTCTAAATTCGGCAGATTAGCTAGCCCTGATGCATCTTCAATGTCATTACTTCTCAGATACACATACTTAAGGCTTTCGCTACCAGAAAAGGATGGCAAAGCTTGAATTCTATTTCCCTCAGCATTCAAATATTCCAAGCTGGTTAAATTCTCAAGTGGTAGCAAACTTGTGATTCGATTATCCCTTATTGCTAGTGTTATAAGCTGCGAATGACTCGCCAAGGCTTCAACTGAAGTTACGGCATTACCATCAATATATAGCCTTTCTAAATTGCTAAGCTCGGCAAGTGGCGAAAGGTCAGTAACCGCATTTAGAGGCCTAATATCATCTTCTGAATGGTAACCAACGCGATTTTGCAAAAAAAGAACTCTTAAATTTACAAATGATTCCACTCCTGAAATAGAACGAATCCCCTGTTGTAAGCAGCTGATCTCAGTAACCTGAGCACTCAATGTCCAGCCTTTTGATGATGCAAAGTCGACCACACAGGTTCTGAAAGCCTCGTCTTCTATCTCGACATCATTGATTAGAATTGGATTCGGTGAAACATCTGTATCTGAATCACTCCCATTGCTAGAGTCTTGGTTGCACCCCACAAGCGTCAATACAGTCGCCAAAAAAATACCCGCTCGACACATCACTGCTTTATTTCCTTTGTTACAGTTTTATTGCTAGCCACCTTTAATGTTTTTATGAAGGAGCTTTCAGCATTAATTAAGGAGGGCAGTATTGCTTGTGCGCAAAATTATTTAAAGCAATTTGAATGAGAGAAGAGAATGAATTGGTTTAAAGAACTTTTAGATGAATCTTTGTTAATTGAACGAGACAGTAAGAAATCACCTGTCTCTAATTTATTGACGTTAACCGCAAGAACAAATTAATCGATCAATCATTGAGTGGGTTTATGGAAGTTCAGGTTATTTCTCAGAAAGCTCAAACATCAGATTTTTGTAAGTTTTTTGAACGCGATTCAACAATGCAACTCAATTTAGGTTGTTCTAGCGGAATGATTAAAGATCTGCTGAGTTACGTATAAAAAACCTATTTTACAAAACGATACTCCCGATAACCTATAAATAACCGAAAAGCATAGAAGCTAAATAATTATATTTTTTTATTCCAAGCCAGGATCTGCTCACGGTAATTATGATTTTTAATTTCGTCTATTGCCTCTCAAATCTAATGAGCCTCTGCAACGACAGACATACTTAATAAACTAGGCTTGACTATACTGGTGCTAATCAGAAATGAATCTAAAAATAAAAAGAGGGCAAATGCCCAATGCTTAAATACCTCTTAATTATAATCATGCTTATGGGTTCCCAATTGTTAACCGCCGAGGAGAAGATATTTATAACCTCTGGAGAGTGGTCACCTCACCTATCTGAAAATTTAGAACACTATGGTTTTGGCTCCATGGTGGTTACAGAGGCATTCAACGCTGCCGGCATTACAGTAAATTACGGATTCTTTCCTTGGAAACGCTCTTATTTATATGCCGAAAACTTATACACAAACCCAGAAACATGGGCTGGTACTATTCTCTGGGTAAAATCACCAGAGCGAGATCGAAAATTTATTTATTCAGACCCTGTACTCGTTGAACGCCAAGTGCTTATCCAGTTAAAAGCTGATTATTCTTGGAATCAACTTACTGAAGGAGAACGAAAAACAATTGGCATTATGTCTGGCTCATACAATCCAGTTATCAATAGAGCGTTGTTAGAAGGGAAAATATTTGTTATTGAGTTCAGAGATTATCCAGACCTATTACAAAAAACATTAGAGGGCCATGTTGATGCCAGCATAATAGGGCTAAACGTCGGACTGTATTACTTTAATAACAATCTTTCAGACTATGAGAAAACACAACTTAATATTTCAGACACACCACTTGAAACCCGAAACTATCATTTAATGATCAACCGAAACTATCCTAATGCCGACGAAATAATTAGCCGATTTAATATGGGTTTAAAAGAGCTAAAACAAAATAGTCGTTATGCGGAGCTTAAACAGAAGTTTGATATTCGGTAGTTCTCGCTTAGTTTCTGCATAGTTAATATAACGAATTTTATTCGCTCTATTATTGAACGGCTCGATAAAATAAAAACATATTCAATCGTCACAACTCAATAGCTCATCACGCACTCGTTTTTCATTCAAAAATTCGACTGCCATGTCTTCCGCACAATCGGAGTAGCTCAGTACTGAGTGGGCTGTGTTTGAAATAAACAAGTAATGGTTTTCGAATCCACTCGCTAATTCATAAGTATCTTTAAGTGGCGTAGCAATATCATATTTCGTTTGAAGAATGAGTGTTGGTACTTGAGTTTTAAATTTATAGGCCTCATCAATTTCTGGCCATTCTTTATAGCCGAGCCAATTACAAATTTCATATCCATATAAACTTTGCAAACTAAATTCTTTAAAACTTGGATTGCTGAGCGCTTGTATTTGCTTTCTATCTACTTCTTCATATTCACCAATGTCATAGAAATAGCAGTATTCAGAAAAATAGGAAAGGTTAGAGCCATAGCCCGCGAATAGGGAAAACAACACCTGGTCTTCAAGATAGACTTTAAATATTTCGTGCTGATCATTCTGCAGCTCATACAATATGTCGGCAATATCTTCAGAGAAGAAAGGGTTATAGGCGGCACCCAGCAAAGTGTGAATGAATCGCTCGGCCGTGAGCTTTATGGGTTGAGCACCAATGAGGTTGCCATCAAGCACTGTTAATTTTTTTGGAGATTTCTTGTACTTTGAATAAAGGTCCCATATTTGTTTTTTAAGTTGGCTTGGGCTGATATCACATTCTTCTGAAAGCTCACACAGCTGATAAAAATGTTTTTCAAGCGCTTCTATTTCTTTTGTGGTTTGATAGGGTGATTTGCCCAGTAAAACTGGGCTATCTAAAATCAAGCTTTCCACATGCTTTGGGAATTGCTCAGTATAGAACTGAGCGAATACTGAGCCATAGGATATTCCAATAAGTGTTAATTGATTGGCGCCTATTTCACTCCTGAGCTGTTCGATATCTTTGACGACGTTCATCGAATGGTATTGGGTGAAATCAATGTCATTTTTCTTAAGACTGTTGATGCAGCTCTTGATGTTTTTATTAATATTTTTCCAATACTTTTTAGAGCCGTAGTTTTTATTAAGCCAACTCTTATCAAAGTCAAAATGGTTTTCGCAGCTTAAAGATGGCTCCGATAATCCGATACCTCTAGGGTCGATTACGTATAGATCCCGATGATTGTTGATTGTGAAATCATCATAAGGGCTATAAGCAGCTCTCACAGATTCACCATCGTACAACCCCATGGAGGCACCTGGCCCGCCAGCGCCTAGATGTAGTACCGGCGGTAAGTCTTTCGGGTCTTTTGCGTGAAACTTGATGACCGGAAAAGATATTTGTTTACTTCCATGGCTGTAGTTTTCGGGCACCTTCATTTGGTAGCAAGTCACCTCTGGCCAATCAACACCTACTAAAAAATCACACTTTTCTTCAATGAGTGCGGTTAGGCCTTTTGGCTTTTCATCGGCAATGACGATGCAATTAGTAATAGTGGTGACTAGTAAAACCAAGAGAGTAGAGACGACTTTCATCACAGTTTGCTTTCCTGAGATATCAATTCGTTAGCCTCTTCAATATTATGAACATATTTTTCTAGTGCCATTTTCTCTAACCATCTTTGCTTTACGACGTCATTGAATTGAATTCTAGAATCGCCCCATCGTCCGAACACATGGAACTCCCATTCTTTTTTATCCCACATAATTTGACTCTCCCAATGACAATTAATATAGGAGATAGCTTTTATTTGTGGATTCTTTTCAATCATTTTGAAGTAACCTTTATACCAGCGATTCCACATAAATTTACCTGGCACCTTTGGCACCTCTATTTTTCTCGGGGAACTCTCTGCGACATAGACAGGCTTGTTATGTGCGGCGGCAAATTTCATGGTGCCGGCTCTTTTGGTTACTTTACCTCCCCAATATGAGAAGCCTACCCAGTCAACGTATTCGTCTCCTGGGTAATATTTTTTCCAGGTTCTTTGGGAAAGGTTTGGTGCGGCTGACTGCATTACGGTTGCAAAATTAGTAACGTTTTTTGCACGCAAACCATCGACTATTCTACGAAAGCTTTCTGCATAAGCGGTCGGGTCATAACCATTCCATTCACCTTCAAATTCATAACCTATTCGCAAAAAGAATTTGTGGTTATTAAATTCCAGTAAAAAGTCGGCTAATTGCTCAATGAGGTGATCTGATTTTCCGGCGGCGATATCCAAATCCGCTCCAAATTCTAGTGATAGTGCAAGTGTCACCAGGGTATTGTTTAGTTTTTCAGATTCTAAATAACAGCGTAAACACATGGGGCCAGCACCCCAGGTGGTCCATTCATTTAAACCATCAATAACGTTTTCTTTAAAATCAAAACCGTACTTATTGGTTTTGCCTTCACCCATATAAACATAATGAGTAATGCCGGCTGGCACACCAACATTTTCGATATAGCCATTATTGTATTCTGGGGTGCCACCTACGGATTCATTGTCTTGACCGATGAATACAAGCACTTTGTCTTCTGGTGGTTCAAACTTCGCGGCAGCAATTGTCTGAACAGTGAATAGTAAACTTATACAGATGACGAATAGTTTTAAAACGAACCTCATGGACTTCTCCGTTTTTTATTATTTTGAATGAAAAAGGAGCCAATGCGGCTCCTTCTTCATAGGATGATCTAGTTATTCAGCAGGAGTAAACCCTATCAGCTTGTTTACGCCTTCTGGTGTGTGAACGTATTTGTCTTCAGCCATTTTTTTCAACCACTGAGCCTTTATGTAGTCGTTTACCTGTAAACGCGTATCCCCCCAACGACCAAATGGGTTTTGGCTCCATTCTTCTACACTCCACATTTCTTGAGCCTCCCAATCAGCGTTGATGTATGAAATGGCTTTTATTTGTGGGTGTTTTTCTATTTGTTCAAAATATTTAACAAACCATTTATTCCAAAGCTTTTTGCCATCATCTTTTGCGGCCCAGTTTTTTCTGGCGGCGCTTTCAGCAACAAATACTGGTTTGTTGTGCTTTTCAGCAAACTTAAGTACTCCGATATTAGATCGAACACTACCACTCCAATAAGAAAACCCAACCCAGTCTACGTATTCGTCGCCAGGGTAATAGCTCTCCCAAACACTTTCTCTGAGCATCGGACTCGCTGATTGCATAACGGTAGCAAAGTTAGTTACACCTTTTGCTTCTAATCCTTTAACAATTCTTCGGAAGGACTCCGCATAGGCTTCTGCGTTATATCCATTCCAAGCCCCTTCAAATTCGTATCCAATTCTTAGTAGAAATGCCCGATCGTTAAACTCATTTAAAAAGTCAGCAAGCTCTTCAATTAAGTGATCACTTTTTCCAGCGGCCATGTCTCGGTCACCACCAAATTCCAGCGATATAGCCAAAGCAATCAGAGTGCCCTCTAATGTTTCAGATTCTAGGTAGCATCGTAAACACATTCTGCCAGCGCCCCAGGTGTCGTCTTGATTTAAGCCTTCACTTCGGCCCGTCTCAAATTTATAGCCGTACGCATTGGTTTTATTTTCGACCATGTAAATGTAATGGGTAATACCAGCTGGCACCCCCATGTGGTCCACATAACCGTCGTTGTATTTTTTCGTACCTCCGACTGAGCCGTTGTCTTGACCAATAAATACCAAGACTTTTCCTTCAGGGGGTTCAAATTTTGCCGCCGCGAAAATATTGACCGACAACAGACTGAATAACGAAATGACTACCCAGGTGAATAAACGCTGTGTAAGCATAAAAAGCCCTCAAATTTTCTTGTTTTTATGAATTGATTTCTTGAAGTTTACTAAGCTGGCTAAACACTATTTCGGGTCCTCTGTTGTGTTTAGCCTGATACATTAATATGTCCGCCTCATGCAGTACTCTAGTCGGATCTCGCTCACCGTCATCTACTAATAATACGCCGACACTGGCACTCATGTTGATCGTAGATTTGTTTATTGTTATGGGTTGCTTGATGAGTTGTAACATTTTCTCTGCAAGGGTTTGGATAACATCATGGCCGTATAAGTCTGTCACAATCACCACAAATTCGTCACCTGCGTATCGCGCAACAGTGTCCGCCCCCCTCAGAGATTGCTGAAGCCGATCTGCAATCGCAATCAGTACTTTGTCACCGGTCATGTGTCCATATTGATCATTAACTGGTTTAAAACCATTTAAATCAAAAAACATTACTGCCAGGTGTGTGTGTCGACGCTCAGCCGCAGCCAATGCCATAGTTAGACGGTCTTCCAATAGCTGACGGTTTGGAAGGCCAGTTAATGAATCGTGACTGGCTAAAAATCTGAATTGTTCTTCCACTCGTTTACGCTCATCGACTTCCAATTGCAGCTCTTTGGTTCGCTCTAATACTCGCTCTTCGAGCATGCGCTGACTTTCTTTCATCTGTCGAGCCATTTTGAAGAAAGTTAAATACAGACGACGAATTTCAATGATAGGAAAAACTTTTTTATTCGAGTCTACCAATACTCCTTGAGACAACTGAGACGCAGCATTAACCAATCTATTCACAGGAGACAGAATAAAATAGGTGAGCAAACAGGCTAAAACCAAGGCAATACCTATGGCTCCTAAGGCAGTGTTGCGGGTTAAAACCAAGGCATCACTGGCTCCTTGAATAACCTCATCTCTGGCTTGCGCAACTAAAACCCCCCAACCCGTTGAAGGCACAATGACATAAGCCGCAACTAACACGGAGTTTTTATGAGGAGAGAAAAATTCAGTGACGCCACTCTGGCCATGGGTGATGCTTCGGATGGGATCTAACTCTACTATTGATTTGCGTTGGTCTTGCCAATCCGAATTGTTGTGGGCCATCAGCTTGCCATATTGATCAACAACGGATGCGTGTCCATTTTCACCAAACGCTATAGATTGCTGAACTTGCTTAACATAGTTCAATGTAAGAGTGGCAGCAAACCAGCGATTGTTGTCTAGCTTTCTAAGCAGATAAACCACGGAGTCGCCGTTACGCCCTTCGTGCACGCCAGAAAAAACGACCTTGTTAAGGTAATTTTTTCCTACCCATTGATCATTCACCTCTTGTGCAGACAAGTTCGCCATTAGATCTGACTCTCCCCAAATCAATGACCAGGGGTTATCACCTTCTTTATAGCCAATAGATCTTATGTGGCGGCTCATGAGTACGGAGTCTAGAGAAATTTCACCAGCTTCCTGATAGCCATTAATGGCTAGCAAAAACATTTCTCTGGATTCATTAGCAAAGTTATCGAATTGGCGACTGATGTTTCGAGCCAGTAGCAGATGCTTTTCGTTAACCGACCTCAACTCATTAGCGGTAGTTGCCTGTTGAATCCAGTACCCGAGAAGCAGGGTGGGCAGGGCTGCAGTGAGCGTGAGAGAGAGAAATAATACCCACTTTAGTGAAAGTCCGATCTTCAGCAATGTCACAGTCCTTTGTCTAACAATCGCTTGTGAAATGTCGTAAATTGATCAACTGCTGATCAACATACCTAAGCCTAACTCTTCTATGTATTGTTTTAAACGATTCCGCATGAGTTTTTCAGATTTCATTACCCGAACTTCTTCTAGCAGGTTCTGACATTGAGTGACATCTAAGTGCCTTATCAACGACTTAATCCTTGGCAAGTTATAGGCCGACAGACTGAGTCGATTGACTCCCATGGCCAATAAAAGTATGACAGCAACTGGGTCAGAGGCCATTTCACCGCAAACGCTGACGGGTAGCTGCAATCTTGCCGCTTCACGCACAATGTATTCTATGGCGTTAATCACAGATGGGTGTAAGGGGTCGTATAGATCCGCAACTTTGGCATTATTTCTATCCACCGCTAACAAATATTGCGTCAGGTCGTTAGAGCCAATTGAAATAAAATCCAAACGATCAGCCAGTCTTGGAAGCATCCAAATAATGGAAGGGACTTCAACCATGATACCCACTTTTGGGCGCACCACTCGGTAACCTTCTTCGGAAAGCTGCAACAGAGCTTGATCTAAAATTTTTAGAAAACTGTCCAGCTCATCTTCCCGACTGACCATAGGCACCATGATTTGTAAATTCTGAAGCCCAACAGATGCCATCAGCATGGCTCGAATTTGGTCGAGTAAAATATTGGTGTGGTGCAGGGTAAATCGCACCCCGCGCCAGCCTAGGAATGGGTTTTCTTCTTTAATTGGAAAGTAGGGTAATGCCTTATCGCCGCCAATATCCAAAGTACGCATAGTGACGGGTTTGCCTTGGTAGGCTTCGAGCACGCCTCTATAAATTCTGACCTGTTCTTCTTCGGTGGGAAAACTTTTGTGCACCATAAAAGGAATTTCAGATCGGTAAAGCCCGATACCTTCCGCACCTCTCTCCAACCCTGGGGTGATATCTGCAAGCAAGCCGGTGTTGGTGTACATACTCACGGTTACGCCATCTTTGGTTTCAGCAGGTAAGCCCTTCAAATAGGCTAGGTCACTCTGCAACGCCTGTTCTTGGCGCACCATTTTTTTGTATTCGTCTAAAACCGTGTCTGGCGCATGGGCAATCACAATACCTCGATTACCATCCAGAATGATTTCCTGATTATCCAGATCTTGGAGCTTACAATCCCTTAAACCCATAACAGCGGGAACACCCAGAGCGTTGGCAAGCACGCCCGTATGAGAAAGCGCTGACCCTTCTTCGGAAACAACACCCACCAAGTAGTCCACTGGTATTCTTGCGAAGTGAGAAACGCTTATTAATTTGCCCACCAGTATGATTGGCTCATTGGCCTCTACGGTAACCGCACCCGCCCCTGCAATATGACGATACACTTTTTGACCCAAAATACGCAGGTCTTCTGCCCTGGCTGCCAGATAGGAATCTGACATGGCTTCAAATTGCGTAATCATGGTGAGGAAGCCTTGACGTAAGGCTGCACCCGCCCAAAGACCTTGGTTGATGGCATCTTCTATGGCGGCCTTTAACTCAGGGCTAGCCAACAACATGCTATACACTTCTAACACTGAATTTAGGGTCTCTCCCGCTTGAGAACTAAAACTGCCCATGCCTCGCTCAAGTTCTTCAAGAGTTTCTTCAATAGCGTTTTCGAGCTTTTCTCTCACTTCATTTGGATCGCCCGCAGCTTTGTCGGGTATTTCTTCAAGCGCAACATCATCCTTAATCACGATGGCTTTAGCTATGCGAATACCAGGCGCACCTTTAATACCGTGATATCTTTGGATCTGGTTAAGTTCAGGTTTTCTCGCAGCACTGATAAGTGCGCCCCCTAAACTGCCTGCCAATTGAGCGGCCATAGTGAGGAGAAATGCTTCTTCTTCATCGGTAAACTTTCGAGTCTCTTTCACCTGCACAACTAAGACACCAATGCATTGCCCTAAATGAATCATGGGCACTCCAAGGAATCCCTTGAATCGCTCTTCACCGGTTTCACTGAAATACAAATACGCTGGGTGTTTGTCACCCCTTTCTAGGTTGAGCGTATGTTGAGAAGCGGCCACTGTTCCCACCAAACCGGTGCCGGGCAACATGCGAATCTTGCCAACCGCTGACTGATCCAAGCCAAACGTAGCTGACAAAACGAGTTCATTTCTATCTGGAATGAGGTAGAGACTGCACACATCGGCAGTAAGAGCTGCTTGTATTTTATTGACCACCAGATTCATCAGTTGGTCTTTATTCTGAACCTGACCTGCATCTTGAAGTATGCGTTTCAGGGTGAGTAGGGGCGCAAGCATTCTTTGATTCCTTGTTTCGAATACCTCGTCATGAAAATACCGAGAAGTAATTTTACGATTTTGACGTGTTTTTCAATGACATAAAAGTTGCAGATCAAATACCTAGGTTATTTTACTGTTTTTCTGCAACTGAGCTGATCCTAACCTAAGCTGTAGGAAGTATTTAAAGAGGTTAGCGGCATGGCGACAGTGTTAATAGTTGATGACCAGCAGGTGATAAGAGACCTAGTGTCTCATGTACTATCGTCTAAAGGCTTCGACGTAACCACTGCTGAAAATAGCAGGGAAGCATTGGAAAAAGCACAAATGAAGCGTTTCGATTTGGTAATTACCGACATCAACATGCCCGGGGGCAGTGGTATTATACTGGCCTCAGACCTTCGAGAACTTGATGATTACAAGTATGTTCCAATACTAGTCATGACCACAGAAACAGCGCAGTATCGAAAAGACAAAGCGAAAGCGGCTGGTGCAAGTGGTTGGCTAACTAAACCGTTCGATCCTGAGAGATTGCTGACAGCCGTCAATCGTCTACTCACTAAAGCTTAAATCGTCCAAGCACTCCAACATATCATCGGGTAAACTTTCTGGCTTTTCGTCAAATTGATTTAGGCACCCCCTCATGAAACCCGAGATCGCATTTAACTTTTCCCAAGTGACTGAAGCCGCAGCAATTGCGGGATATGAATGGCTGGGAAGGGGAGACAAAAATGCTGGAGACGCAGCTGCCGTGGAAGCAATGCGTAAAACCCTTAACGAGCTGAATATCAGCGGTGAAATCGTTATTGGCGAAGGGGAGATTGATGAAGCACCCATGCTTTATATTGGGGAAAAAGTTGGCAAAGGTGGAACTGAGATTGATATTGCAGTGGACCCAATTGACGGAACACGCATGACGGCAATGGGCCAGGGAGGTGCCATAGCAGTCTTGGCAGCCGCACCTAAAGGAGATCTTTTAAAGGCTCCTGATATGTATATGGAAAAACTGGTTTGTGGTCCTGAATTAAAAGGCCAAATCAACCTCGACATTAGTTTGGAAGAAAACCTTACTCATATCGCATCATTTCTAAATAAACCCCTCTCAGATATTACTGTGGTTACCCTTGCCAAACCCAGACACGAGCACATGATTCAACAACTTCATAAACTTGGCGTTAAAGTGTTTGCAGAACCTGATGGTGACGTTGCAGCCTCGTTACTGACCTGCATGCCAGAAAGCGAAGTAGACCTTATGTATTGCATAGGTGGAGCACCAGAAGGTGTGGTTTCTGCCGCGGCTGTTAGGGCAATGGGTGGTGATATGCAGGGAAAACTATTGCTAAGGTCTCAAGCCAAAGAACCAACTATTGAAAACCAAAAAATTGATGAGGTCGAATTAAAACGCTGCAAAGAATTAGGCGTGAATCCTGGTGAAAAACTCACCATCGAAACCATGGCAAAATCGGATGCTGTTGTATTTTCGGCCACAGGAATAAGTAACGGAAGCTTTTTAAGCGGAGTTAGTGTGTCAAACCATAAAAAAACAACTGACACATTACTGATTGAAGGTACAACTAAAACTCTAAGAAGAATAAAAACCGACTACTTCTTGTAATTAATCAATTTAGTTCGTGATTTATTATGGCCTGCAACTGACCGGATAACTGAATATAGTCCAGGCTACTTTGAAAGGCTTGAATAACTTCTGTTGGTACTGATTTATGAAAGGCAAAATATCGACTGGATTCTTTCAAGTGCAGCAATTCTTTAAAATCTGAAGCTGGATGTTCACCTGTTCGGAAATGCCAAGCGGCTGTGTCTCGGCTGTATGACCACAAATCTACTCTGCCGTTAGCTATCATCAGAGCACATTGTGATGGTGTTGAAACGAGATTAATCAAGTCTTCTGAGAAGCCGAATTCAACGAGCGTCTGTGCACCTACATCTTCTCTCACGGCACAAACTAATTTTTTCTTAGCGTCTTCTATCGTGAGTGGCTCATGATCTTTTCTGCCGTATAAAACAACATTGGTTCGATAAAACGGGCCGACCCACTGAAATTTATTGGCACGTTCTTCAGTTTTTGTCATAGCGAACAAAACGGTATTTTCATAATGCAGAATATCTTTGTAGGCCCTTGCCCAAGGTAAAATGGTTAACTTCTTTCGCTCGTGTTCAACATCAAGTTCTTGTAACAACTGCTCAAGAATTTTCACAGATAACCCAGTAATTTCTCCATCACCATCTTGGTAATTCATTGGTGGATTTTCTTCCGTGTAAAATTGCAGTCGACTAATGGTGTTGACTAAACTCAGATTGCTAACGATTTCTTGATAGCGTCCGGATTTATGTAGTTTATTCAGCCCTGAATTAAATTTTTGCAACACTTGCTTATCAGGGTTAGTTTTAGACACCACCAAGTGCAGAGGATCATGAAGAATTTCATGTTCGTCAGATATAATGTTGTCTCTCTCTGCCATGGGCAATGAAGACAAAACATATTTCCCAACTTCTTTGTCGGTTGGATACAAATCTATTTCACCTTTAATCAACCCGTTAAAAGCTTCAAGCTCAGACTGATATTCTAAAATGCTTAACACACCGCTGGATGCTGCATTATCAAATACTGAGCCATAGCTGTAACCGGCCACAACACCAATTTTATAGTCTTTTAAATCACTCATATTTTCCCAAGTAAATGACATACCCGTTGAATGAAAAAATACTAATCTAGAAAATGCGATTGGCTGGCTGAATAACACTTCTTGTTCACGATTTGGTACTTTAAACCAACCAACACTGGCATTAGATTGGTTTTGAAGATTTACTTGATATGCCTTTTCCCAAGACATAAATTGAAAATCAGCTGCAATGTTTTCTTGCGCTAAAGCCTCTCGAGCCAAATGAGGAAGCAAGCCGCCATGGGGTAATGATTCGGATGCAAATGGGGGCCATTCACCCAGTGTGATAGTGACAGACGATTGTTCTGAGAAACCAGAGAACGGCAGTATCAAAGCAAGGCAAATGATAATCTTGGATATCCATTTACAACGCATATAACCACCTCTTTTTTTTAAAAGTCTAAAACAAAAAACCCCGCTTATCAGCAGGGCTCGGGGGTGATGTAACCATTATTTTTGAATTTACAGTCATTTTTAATAAATATTTATTTAGGGGTGCATATCGTTATTCTTTGCAGCTATTTAAAATGCCCCAGTATTCCATCAAGCTCGTCTAAAGAATTATAGCTAATCACTAGCTTTCCCTTACCTTTGTCTGAATGCTTAATATCCACTTTGGCACCCAGGCGCTTGCCCAGCATATCTTCCAACGACCTAACATTTGCATCCAATTTAGGATTCTTAGCATCCTTTTTAGCTTTTTTATCTTCAGAGTAGGATCTAACCAATGCTTCCGTTTGTCTTACCGTTAGTTCCTTGTGAACAACTTGTTGAGCCACTTCAATTTGTTTTTGTTGTTCCAGTGAAAGCAAAGCTCTAGCGTGCCCCATTTCCAAGTCACCATGCTCAAGCATTTTCTTAACTTCTGGTGTTAACGCAATAAGACGAAGCAGGTTAGTTACCGTCACCCGGCTCTTTCCAACTGCATCAGCCACTTCTTGCTGCGTCAGCTCAAATTCTTCTTGCAAGCGTTTTAATGCAATGGCTTCTTCTATTGGATTTAGATTTTCCCGCTGAATATTCTCAATCAGCGCCATAGCGATGGCGTCTTCATCTGGCACTTCGCGAATAACCGCTGGGATGCTTTCTAATCCTGCTTTTTGCGACGCTCGCCAACGGCGCTCACCGGCAATAATTTCAAAGCGTTCAGAATCAATGGGTCGAACAACAATGGGCTGCATAACTCCCTGAGCCCGGATAGAAGCGGCAAGTTCTTCTAGCGCTTCTTCGTGCATGTCGCGACGGGGTTGGTACTGACCTCTTTGGATCAACTCAATCGGAATTTTTTTTAGGGTGCCATCTATGCCTGCTTTGGCTTCTTCGGTGACCACTTCTTCCATTGGCCGCGGGTCACTGATCAGTGCACCCAGTCCTTTTCCTAGTCCCCGTTTTTTTGCCACGATATTTTCCTTAAATTACTTCTATTTAGACGCCAAACCATTAAGCGCTAACTGGTGTTTTTTCATCTTCGTTACGACGAATCACTTCGCCTGCTAATGCAAGATAGGCAATAGCACCACGACTCTGTTTGTCATAACTCAAAGCAGGCAAGCCATGAGAGGGTGCTTCAGCCAAACGCACATTTCTAGGAATGACAGCAGTATAAACTTTGTCACCAAAATGTTCGGTCAACTCTTCAGAGACATCGTTTGTGAGACTGTTTCTTGGGTCGTACATGGTTCTGAGCAGTCCCTCAATCTCCAAATTTGGATTCAGTATTTTGGAGACTTGTCGAATGGTATCCATCAAGGCCGCCAAGCCTTCCAGGGCATAGTATTCACACTGCATTGGAATGATCACGCCATCTGACGCCGACAAGGCATTGACCGTTAGCATATTCAGGGAAGGTGGGCAGTCGATAAGAATATAGTCATATTTCTTGCGTACCTCTGCCAGTGCGTACCTCAAACGATGCTCTTTCATTTTCACATTGATGAGTTCCACTTCTGCAGCGGTCAGATCACCATTAGCTGGTAGTAAATCGTAATGGCAACTTTCAGAAGCCACGATTGCATCTTTCGTATGGCACTGGCCGGTAAGCACTTCATAAACGGATTTGTCTAATTCGTTTTTATCAATCCCGCTGCCCATGGTGGCGTTGCCCTGTGGGTCTAGGTCGACCACCAACACTTTACGCTTGGTCGCGGCGAGAGAAGCTGACAGGTTGATTGCGGTGGTGGTTTTTCCGACACCACCTTTTTGGTTGGTTATGGCAAATATTCTGCCGGCATGTAATTCAGCCAAAAGACAATTCCTTTAAAGTTTTTGCAGGGTGACTAGGTGACGCTCACCATCGGTACCCGGCACTTGCAGGGGTGTCACGGCGGTAACCTTGACGGTAGTGGGTAACTCGCTTATCTCATCCACCGGATTTAGGCCTTTCATCGCCAGATAATACCCGCCAGTTTCGCAGCAATACTCGGATTTTTCCACCATATCGGCCAGAGTTGCAAAGGCTCTGGAGGTAATGCAGTCATGTTTGCGCACTGGTTTGTAGTCTTCCAAACGCACATGCTCCACTTGTAAGTTCGAGAGTTGCATATCCATTCTGACATGATTTAAAAATCTGGTTTTCTTAGAGTTGCTGTCCAGAAGTGTAATCTCAATATCGGGCTGCATCACCGCAATGATCACACCAGGCATCCCACCACCTGATCCAACATCCAACAAATGCTTACCCCTTAGGTGCGGCACAATACTCAGGCTATCCACTAGGTGACGATGAATCATCTCATCTGGGTCTCTAACAGCGGTCAGGTTATAAGCTTTGTTCCATTTAATCAGCAAGGCGTGATACTGCAGAAGTCTGTCTATTTGATCGTCGTTAAACTCGACAGACATTGCCAAACAAGCTGATTTTAGAATTTCACTGTGATTCATAAGGGGTGCCTTATTTCAGGGCCGGGGATTTTAGCCTAGCGGACGATCGAGAGTAAAAGATTTGATCCCGATGTTTTCCTTAATTCTTTATTCCACCCAAAAGTCTACCGCATCGCTCATCCCCGCTTGATCCAAAAGGGTGAGTTGATAGCGACCTTTTTCTTGTAATTCTAATGTTAGCTGATGGGATTCACTGGCAATCAATTCGCCGTTTAAAAACCAATACCAGTCAGGTTGCCCACCAATGGCTGTCAGATTCAACACAGGTGTTTGGTCTGTGCTGCTGTGGTATTTAATGCGTTGACCTTGTTCAATACCATTAATGGTTACCGGCTCAGGCAGCCGTAAACCATCACTGATTTCGCATCTTGCATCCAGTTTAGGAATCCGAGATTGGTTACGAAACTCTGGTTTAATCCATTGTTGCAGGGGCGCCGGCCACACAAACACCTTTATTGATTCAGATTGTTCGACGCAACCTAAGGCTACCCGTAAACCGCTATCGACAGCCCTTAAATAGCTTTGTTGAGAGCTCATATTTAAAGCACTCTGCTCCAAGGTCGACATGAGGGTGTGAGGGGCGATTTCATCAATTAACCACGCCGTTTTTTCTTCATCGCAGCGTGCAGTCTTATGCTGACCATGGGGCCAACAAATTGGTTTCAAATCGACATTTTCTGGTTTTGCATGAGCTTTTTGTCCGCCCAGAGGCAATAAATACCGAGCTGCACTTTTTAACAACGGCACAGCAGTGAAGTTACCATAGTGCCCCACCATGGGCGTGCCGTCTGGTTTGCCCACCCAAACCCCCAGGGTGTAGTAATCACTGATACCAATGGCCCAGGCATCGCGATGGCTGTAGCTGGTGCCAGTTTTGATGGCGAGATGGGTGTTATCCTGTTTCAGCATTTGGCGAATGATCCAAGCCGCTTCCGTGCTCAACAAGGGTTTAGACTGGAATGCATCTTGGAGTAAATAATTTGGAGTCAGAGTACTGCCCTGATTGCCCAAGGCAGAATACAGCCGCACCAAGGATTCCAAATTGGAACCCACGCCACCCAGAGCAATGGACAAATTAGCTCTAGCCCCGGCGGGCAGTGTTAAACCAGCCCCGGCACTTTGCATATCCGCGTAAAACTTTCCTGGTGTTAGCTGCTCCATAATCTGCACTGCAGGAAGGTTTGGGATTTACTCAAGGCATAACTGACGCTTACTGGACCATTAAAATGTCGAATAAAGTTTTCTGGCCGGTAGTCTCCAAAACTTAAGGGCACGTCCATCAACAGGCTTTCGCTGTGGATTAAACCTTCATCCATCGCCAAGCCATAAATAAACGGCTTTAGAGTCGATCCAGGGGAGCGGTTCGCGGTCACCATGTCCACATGAGCGAATCGAGAATCGTCAAAGAAGTCAGCCGAGCCCACATAAGCCCTCACTTTGCCGGTGCCATGCTCCATTGCCAAAATAGCCACTGAAGCACCATCCGGCAGGCTACTGGCATAGTCACGGGCGAGATTTTCCAGGTTGATTTGGGTATCCAGATGAATATGGGTGGCAATTTCTAACTCATCGTTAGTCTGAGTCAAACGGCGGGCTAGCAATGGGGCATTCATTAATAATTGGGGAGTGTCGGCAATCACGAATTCCAGTTTAGCATCATCCACTTGTTGCCGGCTCCAGACGTTTTGCTGAGCCATACGATCCAGCACTTTATCCCGTTGCAGCTGAGCCCGTTCTGGATAACGATCAGGACGATTTCGACTGGGTGCCTGAGGTAACACCGCCAATAAAGCGGACTGAGCATGGGTCAAATCTTCTGCTTCATAGCCGAAATAAGCCAAGCTAGCAGCCTGAACACCTTCTAGGGTGCCACCGAAAGGGGCGTGGTTGAGGTAGTAAGTTAGAATGTCTTTTTTGGAATACTTAAGCTCTAACTGGAATGCTCGAAGCATCTGTAGAAACTTACCTGATATGCCTCTAAATCCAGGGTAACGCAATCTGGCCACCTGCATGGTCAAGGTTGAACCGCCGGAAATCACCCGGCCATTTCGAAGCCATTGCCATGCGGCTCGGGCTAGAGACAGGGGATTCACCCCTGGGTGTTGATAAAACCAGCGGTCTTCATAGGTAAGTAGCGCTTCTAAATAAAGTGGCGAGACCTGCTCGATGGTTACTGTATAACGCCACTTTCCCTGTTGGTCTGGAAATAATCTCAGTGGCTCACCACTTTCCGAAAGCACCACTCGGGTTGGGTCGCCGGGCTCTAGATCAACAGGAAAGGCCAAATGGCTGAGCAGAATGATGCTAAGTAAAGCACTGAACAAGGTTAGCTTGGGGTGAGCCGTTGCCCACCCTTTTAGTTCACTCAACCTTCACCAACCTATCAATCACCTTTCACGTACCTTTCAATCACCTCTCACCCAGCTTCACTACTATGGTCACAGGCAATTTCTGTAGAACAACATTCCCACTCTTTTCATTCTAGAAATCAGGGCAGCACTTCCATGGTTTCGATGGTGGTGCCAACAGCATTGAATTCTGGCGCGTACATATCTTCCAGATAAGAGTTGGGTACCTTGTAGGTGCCAGGTGTAACGGCTCGCGCCAAATAATACAGGGTGGTAGTCCAGTAGCGATTTAGACGAACCGCGGCAATGAAACGATCATCCAAATACTCTTGGTGTTCCACCTGATTTTCCCGCTGCCAATAGCTCATAGGCTCTTCATCGATTTTCAATAAGCTCAAATCGACACTGGCGTTACTCAGGTTTTGATTTTCCAACTCCAAACCAGCAGGAAGTAAATCCACGATCAAGGCATCTGGAGTGCGACGGTCGGCACTGGCTCGCAGTTCAACAATGACCAGCTCGCCAGATTTCATGGAACTGATATCAGTTTCTTCACCATCTAGGTTCAGGAATCGACGCTCAATGTACACGCCATTTGAGCTGGGTTTGGGAGCCTCTTTAGAATCACCAATCACTTCCAGGCTGGCATAAATACGCTCACTTAGGCCCTGAATGTCACGAATACTTTGATACTCTGGCCCTGTAATTAAGGTACGGAAGTCCCGTTCTTGATCCACATTCTGCTGGAAATCTTTGGTGTTGATTAAAGCTATTAGCTGTTGCCCAGTGGTGCTGTCGATACCGGCTACCGCTGCCTTGAATAGGGCGTTACGATCCTGTGTACTTAGCCAGTGTCGTGCTTTTACGGCTTCAAATAATTCGATAATCACGTCATCTGCTTCCAAGCCGTTTTCAGCGGCGATGGCGTAAGTAAGAGCCAGATCGCGAATCTTGGAACCATAGTCGCCGTAATAGTAGTAAGTGGCTTCTCTGCGCAGCTTTAATCCTTCTTCGAATGCTTCCTGGGCTCTTTGGTTGTCACCTGCTTTTTTCAATGCGGCCCCTAAATGCATCCAGGCCAGTCCTGATTCGGTATGTTTATCTACTGAGGCATCGAATAATCGACGCAAATCCGACAGGCTCGCCTGCTGGTTTTTACTCAATACATAGCCAGCATAAGCTCGGGTGGCAAAGGTGTAAT
>JANQHX010000095.1 GCA_028282465.1 Gynuella sp. | reverse complement strand
GGCGCTAATGGATTCAGTCTGCCCCTTAAATGCCCCCAAATCACCGCTCCCCCACCAATACTCTCCGGAAACCGGCGCATAAATCAGCCCTAGTAACACTTTGGAATTCTCAACCAGCGCGATATTGATTGAAAACTCACCAGTTTGCGCAATAAATTCTTTGGTTCCGTCTAAAGGATCAACACTCCAAAACCTGGACCAGTGCTTCCGAGTCTCCCAGCCTGGGGCATCTTCTTCAGATAAAACTGGAATCTCAGGAGCCAATAACTTCAATCCCTTCAGAATTTCATGATGGGAGGCCATGTCGGCGGCAGTTACCGGCGAATTATCCGCTTTGGTCTGAACATTAAACCGATCTGGGTTTTTATAAACCTCTAGAATATGGCCGCTGGCTTTTTCACAAATTGTTACAAGACCTGGAATAAGGTCTGTTAGGGATTGCATACTCATTAGTCCGTGATAAGGTTCGCCCCCTGATTTAAGGCCGACACTTTATGATTTCATTTGGGTACAGGATGCCATGATTGATTGGAACCAGATAGACACTGTGTTACTCGACATGGATGGTACATTATTAGATCTTTATTTCGACAATTTCTTTTGGTGCGAACTAGTGCCAGAACGCTACGCTGAGACCCATAAAACCTCTATGGCGAAAGCAATAGAACAAACCCTGGATATGTTTCAGAGCATTAGAGGAACACTAGAGTTTTATTGCACGGACTATATGGCCAATACCCTTGATCTTCCAATTATAGCTATGAAGCACGAAATCAAGGATCTGATCGGGTTTAGGCCTGGCGCAGAAGCATTCCTTAAAAAGCTCAACGCAATGGGTAAGCATGCTGTGATTGTGACCAATGCCCACAGAGACAGCTTTGATATTAAGCATCAAGAGACCGGCCTAGGCAATCTTGTCGACAAGGTTATCAGCTCCCATGACTATCGAGAGCCTAAAGAATCACCGGAGTTCTGGCGACATCTTACTCAAGATATAGATTACGATCCGAAACGTACCTTGTTAATTGATGACAGCGAACCAGTCTTGAAAACAGCGCAAGCCGCCTGCATTGAGTACCTCCTGTGCATCACAAAGCCCGATAGTAAAAAGCCGGTTCGTAGCGATCTGACATTTGAAGCTTTTGACAATTTTCAGGAACTGTTTCTAGAGCCACTGACTTTCTAAACACTATATTCGTATTCATGACACAACAGGTAAGACTCGACAAATGGCTGTGGGCCGCCCGCTTTTTCAAGACAAGATCGCTCGCAAAAACAGCGATCGAAGGCGGAAAGGTGCATTACAATGGTGCTCGATCCAAAGTAAGTAAAATAGTAGAGCTGGAGGCCGAGATAAAACTAAGGCAAGGATGGGATGAAAAAACCGTTATTGTCAAAGCATTGAGTGACCAAAGACGTGGGGCGCCCGAGGCTCAAAAGCTTTATGAAGAAACATCGGACAGTATTGCGCGCAGAGAAATGAATGCTCAGGCTCGCAAAGACATGAACGCTGCTATGGCTGCACCTGAAAAACGACCGACCAAAAAACAGCGCCGAGACATTCTAAGATTCAAAGACGACCATCAAGATTAACCCAGGTCAAACCCAGAGACAGCTATGAGCAACTCAGATCAAATACAAAGATTCCTCTTCGACCAGTCGAATATTCGTGGTGAATTGGTAGGCCTAGACCATGCCTACCGTGAAGTACTGACAAAGCACAACTACCCAAAACCGGTTCAAAAGCTGCTCGGTGAATTTTTAGCTGCTGCTGCACTATTAGCCAATACCTTAAAATTTGAAGGTACTTTAACTTTACAGGTTAAAGGAAGCGGCCAAGTAAGGGCCTTGATGGCCGAGTGTGAGCATAAAACTAATCTTAGGGGGATTGCACGATACAACGACGATTATTCTGACGATCAAGCTGCGTTAGGCGAAGGTCATTTAGCCATTACATTAGACCCAGATAAAGGTCAGAGATATCAAGGTATTGTCGCTTTTTCAGACCAAGAAGGATTAGCGAAAGCCCTAGAAGGCTACTTTCTGCAATCCGAACAGATTAATACCCGTATCTGGCTCGAAGCCGACTGTCATAAGGCGGCAGGCATGATGCTCCAAGCCATGCCTCATTCTGCAGAAACTTCTTCATTGAATATTGATGATGATATTTGGAATCGTGTCACTGCAATTGCTGAAACCATTACTCAAGATGAAATACTGAATCTTGATAACGAAAACATTCTCACCCGATTGTTTCATGAAGAGACAGTTAGAGTGTTTGAAAACCAAGCATTGAACTTCCATTGCAACTGCAGCAGAGAACGGTCAGCTAATGCCATTCTTCATATTGGCCAAGAAGAAGCTCGCAAGTTACTGCATGAAATGGGCGGTCAATTATCCGTGGATTGCCAATTTTGTTTTCAACACTATGGCTTCGATGAAGCCGACATAAACAAATTGTTTGCTGAAAAAGGCGAACCTCTCAATTAGTGTGAACAGGCGCTATTGAGAATCCATTTTTAATTTATTATTCAATCTCAATTATTTAAGTACAGATTATAGTCATCAAGTATGGAAAAAATTTTTCGTCAAATCGCCCAGGAACTAGGCGTACAGAAAAGGCAAGTTGTTGCCTCAGTTGCATTGTTAGATGAAGGAGCGACGGTTCCCTTTATTTCTCGATATAGAAAAGAAGTTACAGGTGGTTTAGACGACACTCAACTGCGTAATTTGGAAGATCGGCTGCGTTACCTAAGAGAAATGAATGAACGCAGAGACAGCATATTAGCCAGCATTGACGAACAGGGAAAACTCACTGAAGAACTAAAGAAATCAATCTTAGCGGCAGCCACTAAAACTGAACTGGAAGACCTATATCTTCCCTATAAGAAAAAACGCCGCACCAAAGGGCAAATTGCCATTGAAGCTGGATTAGAACCATTGGCGTTAGATTTATGGAAAAAACCAGATCTAAACCCTGAGGAACAAGCACAGGGCTTTTTTAATTCAGAACACGAAATCAATGACACAAAAGCAGCATTGGATGGCGCCCGTTTCATCCTAATGGAAAAATTTGCAGAAGACGCGCCGTTGATTGGTAAGCTTCGCGATTTTCTTTGGAAAGATGGCGAAGTAAAAGCGACAGTTGTTTCCGGAAAAGAATCCGAAGGGGCGAAATTTCAAGACTATTTTGAATACTCTGAAGCCATCAACAAAATTCCATCGCACCGCGCATTAGCCATATTTAGGGGCCGAAACGAAGGCATCATCCAATTCAACCTGGGTGTAAAAGACGAAGAAGAAGGCATGCCCTCTCCTTGTGAAGGTATGATTGCTGGTCATTTTGATATCGAAAACCTAGGGCGTCCGGCGGATAAATGGTTGAACGATGTTGTGCGCTGGACTTGGCGCGTGAAACTTCTCAATCACATGGAAACTGAATTGTTTGGTTCAGTGCGTGAAGCAGCGGAAAACGAAGCCATCAAAGTCTTTGCAAAAAACCTTAAAGACCTTTTACTCGCTGCCCCAGCTGGCCCGAAAGTAACGATTGGCCTAGACCCTGGCCTAAGAACCGGTGTAAAAGTGGCTGTGGTCAGCGACACCGGAAAAATTCTTGATCATGGTGCAATCTTTCCGAATCCACCTCAAAACAAGGTTCGCGAGTCAGAGATGGCTGTAGTTGCTCTTTGCAAAAAACACAATGTAGAGCTCATTGCGATTGGGAACGGAACAGCCAGTCGAGAAACCGACAAGTTTGTCGGTCAACTGATGAAAAACAACCCAGAGTTGAAAGTTCAAAAAGTCATGGTCAATGAAGCTGGCGCTTCTGTTTATTCTGCTAGCGAGTTTGCCGCAAAAGAATTTCCTGAATTGGATGTCACCATTCGGGGAGCGATTTCGATTGCGAGAAGACTCCAAGATCCACTGGCAGAACTCGTTAAAATTGATCCTAAATCCATAGGCGTAGGTCAGTACCAGCACGACGTTTCTCAAGTCGCTTTAGCAAGACAACTCGACGCTGTGGTCGAAGATTGTGTAAACGGCGTGGGTGTTGATTTGAACACAGCATCGGCTCCGCTTCTCACCCGAGTCTCAGGGCTGACTTCTACCATGGCAAACAACATAGTGGCTTTTCGTGAAACCAATGGATCGTTTACGTCGAGAAAACAATTAAAAGACGTACCTCGTCTCGGGCCTAAAGCCTTTGAACAGAGTGCCGGCTTTTTAAGAATTATGAATGGGGATGATCCACTGGATGCTTCAGGTGTGCATCCAGAAGCTTATTCTGTGGTTCAGAAAATAATTTCTGATACCGGTTCAGAAGTAAAATCCTTAATCGGAGATACCCTGACCCTGAGATCTCTAAAGCCAGAACAATTCGCTGACGAACAATTTGGTGTACCAACGGTATCCGATATTTTAAAAGAGCTGGATAAACCAGGGCGAGACCCAAGACCAGAGTTTAAAACCGCTTCATTTCAAGATGGAGTTGAAGAAATTAAAGATTTGATTCCTGGCATGGTTTTAGAAGGCACCATTACCAATGTGACAAACTTCGGCGCCTTTGTGGATGTGGGTGTGCATCAAGATGGGTTGGTTCACGTCTCTGCGCTAAGCCACTCATTTGTGTCTGACCCAGCAACTGTGGTTAAGGCAGGCGATATTGTTAAGGTGAAGGTGATGGAAGTAGATGTTGCTCGAAAACGTATTGGGCTAAGCATGCGCCTTGACGATCAACCTGGTGCTAGAGGCGACAAACCAAAATCGGGCCAACAAAGAAGTCATAGGTCAGAACAAAAACATTTTGGAAACCAGAATACTTCTGGGGGCAGTATGGCCGATCTGTTCAAACAGGCTCAGAATAAAAAGTCCAAAAGACTGTAATTAATCGGCAGCAGGGTTTTGTTGCCTAATATCTAACTTAAAAAAACTGACGGAACCTATATTCTAAAACGGTTTAGCGTCTTAATAAGGATTCCGGTTTGGGACATTCATCTATGAACTCTGTCTTTCAACAAAATCTAAAATGGCTATCTAAGCAACCGGCCAAGTCCTTAAATTTTCAACGGGGTTTAGAAAAAGAAGGTCTTCGGGTTCAAAAAGATGGAATGATTGCTCAATCTGACCATCCGGAATCACTGGGTTCAGCACTCACCCATGCCAGCATTACCACTGATTATTCTGAAGCTCTTTTGGAATTTATTACCCCGGTTAAACCCAAACCGGAAGACAATCTTTCAGATCTAACCAATCTCCATCATTACACGTTAAAAAATTTAAGTGACGAACTGATATGGCCTGGCAGTATGCCAAGTGTTATTGATGGAGAAGAGAGTATTCGCATTGCAGAGTACGGCTCTTCCAATATTGGTCAGCTAAAACATGTTTATCGGCATGGGCTATGGCACAGGTATGGACGCATCATGCAGTCCATTGCCGGCCTACATTTTAACTTTTCTTTTAATCAACAGTTTTGGATCGAATTTCAAAAACACATTGGTGACACCACTAATGGTACAGATTTCATGTCCAACCAGTATTTGGGATTGATCCGAAATTTTAGGCGATACAGTTGGCTACTCATGTATTTGTATGGCGCCTCACCAGCCACTGATAAATCTTTTTTTCCAAAAGGCAATAATTGTCTAAAAGAGATGAACAACAGTTTCGTCAGTGAATATGCCACCTCACTACGAATGAGCGACGTAGGTTATACCAATAAAGCTCAAGACGACCTTTATGTTTGTTTTAATAGTTTGGACGGCTACATCGACAATTTACAGCAGGCAATTAAGTCTCATTATCCCCCTTATAAAAGTATTGGTATTAAGAATGATCAGGGTGTTTATAAACAAATGAACACCAATATTCTTCAAATTGAAAACGAATATTACAGTGATATTCGACCCAAACGAGTCACTAGATCAGGTGAAAAGCCTGTCTGTGCTCTGGCAGCGAGGGGGGT
>JANQHX010000083.1 GCA_028282465.1 Gynuella sp. | reverse complement strand
TTTTAGGACCGCCCTGCGGGGCTTACAGGCGAGTCCTGACTCTGTGTTGTCTTATTTTGAAAGGTCTAGACATTCCTGCAATAAGCCGCCTTGATTCAGAACTCGCCTGTAAGCCAGAGCAATTCTGGACTTAATCATAGGCTCCTTAATTACATTGATGTTTGATATGTATTTGCAATCAGATATGCTAGTTTCCATATTTGCAAAGTGGCAAAAAAAGGAATAAGTCGGGATTTCGGTAAACAGTTCACTGAAAACCCGAGATACACCTACAAAAAATTAAGCGTTAAGCAGTGTTCTAAAACTGAATTAGCGGTCGAATTGTTTCTGCCCAAGTGTGATGAGTACTTTCTTCTACTTCTTCGAGTGTCATAGTTAAAAAATTAATAAACACTCTTACTTTTGCTGGTAAAAATTCGCGTTTCGGATAAATAGCAAAAACACCTGTCTCCGGTTGCGCTGGTCGAAATGAAGAAAACAAAGGTGAAAGCGTTCCATCCTTTAGTTCTTTGCGCACCAAAAAATGTGGCATTTGAGCAATGCCCAAACCATCAACACACATTTGAGCCATGGCTTCGCCGTCGTCCGTCATATGTTTTCTAGTTAAATCAAAGGGAACATATTCACCTTGTTGGTTTGGTAAATAGATAGGTTGCATCTGTTGAGTTTCTTTAATTTTAAACCCTATCCAATGGTGATGATGAAACTCTTCGGTGTACCTTGGGGTACCTCTGCTTTCTAAATAATTGGGTGATGCACAGACAATGAAATCCATTGGTGAAAGTCGCCTAGCCACAAGCCGACTGTCTTTCACAAACCCGGTTCTTATTGCTAAATCTATGTGATTTTCAATGATGTCAACGTGCAGGTCATCAAGCTCCAGTTCAAGGTTGATGTCAGGATATTGTTGGCAAAACTTTTCTAGCATGGGTTGCAGATACAAATGGCCGTAGCACACAGCTGAGTTAATTCGAAGGGTTCCTGTGGGGGCATCGTTTAAATGTTTCAGCTCGTCTTCACAGGTATCCAGATCTTGAAAAATCTTGCGTACGGTTTTCGCATAACCCAAGCCAGCATGGGTGACTCTCAGTTGTCTGGTAGAGCGCTGAAAAAGTGTTAATCCCAGATCTTTCTCAAGACGGCTAATTGCTTTGCTAACCGTAGATGGGTCTGAGTGACAGGCTTTCGCAGCGGCGGCGAAGCTTCCACCATCACAGGTGGCTAAAAAGAATTCAAGTGATCTTAATTTATCCATGGGGTTAGTTTATCAAAGTTATTCGTGAATAGTTTTCATGGCTTTAAGGGAGTGCCTCCCATTTTTCATTGCCTGTCAGTTCACTAAAGTCTGTTGCTGTACTCATTGACTCAGAAATACAGATAAATGATTAAGAAAACGTCTCCTAACGGTTTATTGACCTGCAGTTTTTTAGCCTTCGCTGCCATGTCAGGATTGTCTTACATTAATTTTTTACCGGGTGTTGTCAGTGCTTTGGCTGGCGATATTGGTTTTAGCGAAAGCCAAGCGGGTCAAATAGTATCAGCCAATGGCTATGGCGCCATAGTCGGCAGCCTCATTGCCATATTTCTAGTACGACATTGGTCTTGGATTAAGTTGTTATTGATGCTGCTCGGCACTTTGGCGCTAGTTGATCTCTTTACTGTATGGTTTCAAGACTATGTATTGCTTCTGATATGGCGATTCTTTGCGGGAGTTCTAGGCGGAGTCAGTGTCGGTATCGCGTTTTCAGTCTTGGCTAAGTTGAATAATACAGACCGGGCATTTGGTTTATTGTTATTTACTCAATTTACCATTGGGTCGTTAGTTATTTATGTGCTGCCAGATGTTGAAAAGCTCATCGGCGCCTTTGGAGTTTTTTATCTAATGTCCGGTTTCTCATTCATCAGTTTTTTCTTGCTCCTGTTTATTCCAGATTTTGAGGTTAGTCAAAACAGCCTTTTGCGATCAAACAGTGGATCAGGGCTATCAACCAATGCTTGCTTATTGCTGATGGCAATATTTACTTATCAAACATCAGCGAGTGGTATTTGGGCTTATATCAGTTTAATAGGCGAGGCCGCTCATATCGGTTCGGATGACGTCAGTTTGTATATTGCAGCGACAGGATTGTTAGGGCTAATAGGATCTATGATGCCAGTGATCATGGGTAATCGTTTTGGACGTTTGAAAATAGTGTTAATGGGTGTATTGCTTTCTGGCGTTTCAGCCGTTGCATTAATTTACTCAGAATTGGTTGCGCCCTACGTGAGCGCCATGGCTATTCTTTTTTTCTTTTGGCCTGCCGTCATTTCATACTTACTCGCTGTGACTGCTGAGTGTGATAAAAGCGGGTTGCTGTCCACAATTGCTGCTTTGGTATCAACCCTGGGTTTAGCAACCGGGCCTTTGCTTGCCTCTATTTTAATTAATGAGGGTGATTTTATTTTGATGCTGTGGTTACTGGGGGCGATATTTATTTTAAGCATTGTTTTTCTCTATAAGCCGGTGAAGACCCAAGAGTTCGCAAGCCTTTAGGTGAAACGATTCAATCTAAAACTATTTAAACCAATCATGACTTTTAAAAGGTGTTCATTATGATTAAAAATATTTTGAATAACATGTTGTTATCCATGCAGAAGAAGTACAACTATGATGTACGTTATCTACAAGACGTATTGAATAGCGGAGTTGGTACATTTTTTAAATACATGGGTTTTCAAACCATGGCCAGTCACAAAAAAGGCCTGCCATTGGAAATACTATTTGCCGCTAAACTACGAACCATATTATGGGACGATTGCGGCCCATGTACTCAGCTAGTGGTCGACCTGGCATTGGAGTCCGGTGTAAAACCCGACATAATTCGTGGAATTATTGAAGGTAATTTAGCTGACTTACCTGAAGAGGTGGCTTTGGTTACACGCTTTACCGAATTCGTTTTGTCACACCATCCAGAAGCTGATGATCTGAGAGAAGAAATTCTTCCTCGATGGGGGCACGACGGCTTGGTCACCATAGGGTTTGCCATTAGTTCTATGCGAGTGTATCCAGCCCTAAAATATGCAATGGGTTATGGCAAAGCTTGTCAAAAAGTATTGATTGAGGATGTATCACTGGCCCCAACCGTCAATGTTTAATCACAAACTCCTTAACTAACTGATGATTAAAATCTGTATGAATTTCATAAGGTAAGCGGTTAAAAACTGAGCCAATCAACAGTGAGAGGCCTTCAGAATCTCGAAAACTAAAACTGGTAAATAACTAAATAGATAGTAGATAGATAATAGATAGGAATTAGATAGAAAGTTGCCCGAGAAATTCATATGCATACTCTGTGGTCTCAAGTAAAAATGACTTAAGCTGAAAACTGAGTAAACTAAATAGTTAATGCCGTTACGATATTTAAGGAGCTACTTTGTTTAACCTAGTTTATGGCCGACAAGGCCAACCCATTACCATTGTTGTTGCTGATCAATACCAGCAATGGTTGCTGGAACAGCCGGAGTTTATTCGTAACTGGCTTGCGAATTCAGGCCTGAAAGAGAAAGGGCATCGATTAATTCCTGCACCAGATGGCACACTTGATCAGGTGATTGTGGTAGTAGAAGACAATCAATCTATTTGGCAGCTGTCAGATCTCGCAGCGGCACTACCAAAAGCCGATTATTTTTTAGACGGCAGTACTGAACAGATTTCAGCGGCTGCTTTGGGATGGGTGTTGGGTCAATATCAATTTACCGAGTATAAAAGCGAGGCCGATCGAGCCATCTTGTATCTGGATGACCAAGCCATTGTGCAAGACGTTTTAGCAATGGCCAAGGGCGTGACTCTTACTCGAAATCTGGTGAATACGCCTGCGGGTGACATGATGCCTCAGCACCTTTCAGCAGCAATGCAGAAACTAGCAGAAGAAAACAACGCTAAGTTCTCTGAAATCGTTGGCGATGATTTACTGGAACAAAACTTTCCCACCATTCATATGGTTGGGCGGGCATCTGAACATGCGCCAAGGTTGCTAGAACTGAGTTGGGGTGACGAATCCTCACCTAAACTTTGTTTGGTCGGTAAAGGGGTATGTTTTGACAGTGGCGGTTTGGATTTAAAACCAACGTCTGGTATGCGCTTAATGAAAAAAGACATGGGAGGCGCTGCCCATGTTCTAGGGTTGGCTGCCATGATTATGGCCAAGTCGTTACCAGTTCAGTTGCGAGTGCTCATTCCTGCCGTTGAAAACGCGGTATCTGGCAATGCATTTCGTCCGGGAGATATTGTCACTACTCGCAAAGGCCTAACGGTTGAAGTAGACAACACCGATGCCGAAGGTCGCTTGGTTCTGTGCGACGCATTGGCATTAGCAGATGACGATAAACCTGATTTAATCGTAGATTTTGCAACACTGACAGGTGCGGCTCGGGTGGCCTTAGGTTTAGAAGTGCCTGGTTTTTACAGTACCGATGAATCCTTCGCCTCTGATTTAATGGCTGCGGGTGAATCCGAAGAAGACAATGTTTGGCGCTTACCCTTACATCAGCCTTACGCTTCCTATTTGAAAGGTTCCATTTCTGATTTAGTGAACTGTGCTCCAACTGGGTTTGGTGGATCCATTACCGCTGCTTTGTATCTCAAGGCATTCGTAGATGACAGCCCCTGGGTGCATTTTGATGTGGGTGCTTGGAATGATCGACCTCGTCCTGGCAGGCCAAAGGGTGGTGAAGCCATGGGAATAAGGGCGGTGTTTAAAGCATTGCAGCAACGTTACTCGTCTTAGTGATTCAAAATGTTAAATGAGCAAACACGAAGTAATTGATTGCCCAAGATGCGGGGAAATGTTTGAGTGCAAAGCGGGTTCATATCTTATCTGTCATTGCAGCGACATTTATTTAACCCGTGAACAAACCGAGTATTTGGCTGAGAACTGGGACAGCTGCTTGTGTCACAACTGCTTGATGGATATTAAAAACAATTGGCAGGTGATCTCTGATCTTGAAAAATAAGAGACGCCTGAAAAATTAAACGTTAAAGATGAAGCCATTGATAATAAATAATAGCTTCATTTTAAAATTCCCTGTCTTCGAAATTCATTCTGGATTTATGATGAACAACTGTAATGAGAGACACCACCAGCGTTAAAAAACTGCTTGGGTTTCAACCGATAGTACTTTTCTTCAACGTCTTGTGATTGTTCCTCATAGGGATGCGCAAAAACTTCTTGTAGTTCACGAATGATAGAGTAATCACCTGAAGTCGCTTGTTGGTAAGCAGGAACAATTAGCCACTCTCGCCAAGTGTATTTCGGATTGGTATTTTTCATATTTCTTGCGACCTCATCCATATCTCTGCCGTTATTAATGGATGATTGCCACTGATTGAGCCAAGTCTGCCATTGCTCATCCAGTTTCGCAGAGGTTTTAACGTAAAAACTCCTTTTTAATGCATCTAGAGTCTTGGGTAAGGCAGATAGCTCACGAAAGAATATCGTGTAGTCAACTTCTGAGCGGGCCATCAATTGAATTAACTCTTCAAACAATTCTTGATTAAATTCAGCTAGGCCAAGCTTACTTGCCCACATTAATTGCAGTTGAATTTTCATTTCATCGGCAAAGGTTCGGCGGATATCATCAAGCCGCGCCTGGGATTCTATGTCTTCTTCAAGCAGCAAACGGATTGATTTCCAGAACATATGAAAGTTTGCTTCGGCTGCGGCGGGTTGATTAAAAAAAGAGAAATGTTGGCCGCCACCTGTCCAGGGTTGAAATTCAGTATCAAAAATTTCGCAGAAACCAAAAGGGCCATAATCTAAGGTAAAACCACCCGCTGCACAGTTATCGCTATTGAAATTTCCTTGGCAGTATCCAACACGAATCCAGTTGGCAATAAGCGATATTAAGCGCCCACGAAATAGCCTGGCTAATTCAATTAATTGTTCGTTGAATGGCGTTTTATTATCAATTTCATTGTTATATTCCCTGTCGATGACATGTTCAACAATCATTCGTAGTTCTTCAGAGGCTTTGTCATGAGCATTACTGCGAGCGCGACGAGCGAATAATTCCAGTTGGCCAACTCTTAAGAAAGAGGGCGCTACTCTTGTGCTGATAGCCACCGTATTTTCTACCAAAATATCTGGGTCGGTTGAATGTGAATCAGGGGAGTACCAAGGGCGAGTCGCAGTTTCAGATTGAGAAACAAATAACGTCAGTGACCTTGATGTGGGAACACCCAGAGCATGCATAAATTCTTGTGCTAAAAACTCACGGACACTGGATCGTAACACCGCACGTCCATCGGCGCCGCGACAATAGGGAGTAGGGCCACCACCCTTTAGTTGCATCTCCCAACGTTTATCATTAAACACTCCCTCAAATACTGAGATTGCTCTGCCATCGCCATAACCATTACCGGTGCGGTACGGACACTGTTGCGTGTATTCAGTACCGTAAATGGAAAGTGCATAACCAGTTGCCCAGCCATGAGTTCTCATTGGGCCTTGAGCTGCTGAAATATCCCCGGAAAAAATATGGGCAAAATCTTTATTATGTGCAAGCTCATCGCTCAACCCAAGTTCATGAAAAAAAGCACTGCTATGGGTGATGTATTCTGGGTCTGGTAGAGGCGTCGGTGTGACCGGAACAAAGTGACCTGAAAAAACTTGCCGGGGGAGATGATCATTACCGTCACCTGTGCAGTTAGGATCAGCATTAAGGGTGTTCATCAGTGAATAATCGGCTAGAGCTACAAACTCCTTGAAGTTGGCGACCTTAGACTGGTTAAAAGATTTATGCTGTTTGTTCATAACAATAAGACCTTAAATTAAAAAGGATATGTTTTAGGCCATTAACGCGAAGCATTCTGTTTGCATTGGCTATGTTCAAAGGTTGTTAACTTTTTCTGAGCTCAGTTTTGATAGTTTCTTTCTGATATCAACTCTATTAGTCAACTAATATGATATATAAGTACTTAACGGTTCTTTTCTTTCGATTTGGCTTCAGTTAAAAATGTGGGATTGTCTTATTGTGTTTATCCAACTAATATCTACTAAATCAGTATGGTTGATTTTGCTAGCTGAAGGCAAAATATCCAGACCAAGTTTACATGTTTACAGATAATTGGAAATATACTTTGAATAAAATAATCGTTTTTGCTTTAACTGTAATGGGCATTTCAGGTTGTGCAACGAACAAGTACGAACACCAGGCCAATTTAGAATCTGACTCAAAAGTTGTTTTTGGAGAGATCTATGGCGGCGGCAGTATTATTAGTCCAGCGAGAAATCTGTTAGTAAACATTTCAGATAATAATCTCTGCAGTGATTATGATCAAATTGGTGTTGTTTCTAACCACTGGACTGGAATTGGGGAGAAAACTAGAGAGTTCTATATTCCTGAAAATACTGAAGTGAAATTAATAGGTACTTATAATCTGTCTAGCGGAGACAAAATAGTAAGTTGTAAAATAGGTCCGGTAAGTTTCTTCAATAATTCTGTCACTAGCTATTCAATTGACGTAGGTAGAGCTTCTAAATTTTGCTTTATTTCTGTAATTGAAACTAATCCTGGTCATGAGGATTCCAAAATAGAATTGACTAAAGTTGCGGATAAATGTGAAAAGTAGATGTCTTGATGATTAGACTTTTAGGTAATGATTTTTTGTGCCAGCAGATAAATGACGGCTTTGAGACTATCTCAGCTAGAGTTTTGATCAAAGAGCATTGATGTAAACTGATTTAAGCAAGGCTTGTCTGATTGATATTTTTCAACATATTTTTGGAATAAATCGAGAGGGTGAAAGACAGTGTTATTAAGTTTCGATTCCTTTTAAATTATATGATGAAAACAAGATTTTACGCTAAGCGACAGGAAAATAGGGTTCCTTCATTAGAGATTTTTTACCAGACAGCAGTGACATAATCTACCTAATGCGATTAATTACTCTGGTTTATTGCAAAATTGACGTGCGAAGTATGTCAAGGACAAAAGACTGTGCGTACAAGTTTATAGAGATTATTTTCAAGTGAATTTCTGTAAATTATAAAACTTAAAAGCAAAATTCCTTTTATTCGTATATCTAACCAATATCACTTTAATTGCTGAAAGGAGAGCAAGCTTGAAGCCTGAATTCTGGCATCGAAAGTGGGAATCCAAGCAAATTGGGTTTCATGAACCAGCCGGTAATGCGCTATTAATTAAGTGGTTTGATGAGCTGAAATTAAATTCTGACCAAAGGGTGTTTGTGCCACTCTGTGGTAAGACTCTCGATATTGCTTGCTTTTTGTCGCAGGGCTGTAGGGTAGCAGGTGCAGAGCTAAGTGAAATTGCCATTCAAGAACTTTTCGACGATTTAAAAATAAGCCCAGTTGTTACCGAAATAGGTGCACTGAAAACTTACTCAGGCCCAAACATAGATATTTTCGTGGGAGACTTTTTTCAGTTAACAGGCGAGATGTTAGGTGAAGTGGAAGTAGTTTATGATCGCGCTGCACTGGTGGCAATGCCTGACTCAATGCGCCGGGGTTATTGTGAACAATTGACTAAAGTAACAAATAGGGCTCCACAACTGTTGATTAGTTTTGAGTATGACCAAGAGTTAATGAATGGCCCGCCTTTTTCAGTGACTGGTGATGAAATCACTTCTCTTTATGGTGAAGTGTATCAAGTCAAATGTTTGGAGAGTGTTGAGATTCCTAGAGGGTTTAAAACCCTCAACTCTGCGCAAGAGCGAATTTGGATTTTGCGGTAGTTTGTTTTTTAACAAGAGGCATTGGAATGTATCTGGCAAATCATCTGTCAGCTCTATAGCGCCAACATTCTTTCCACGACCCAAAGCATTCCAAGGGTTCCGCAAACATAAGCTGTAATCGACTGAAATATTTTCGTTTGATCTTTTATGACTTGAACGGAGGCTGCCGGCTTCAGGGCAATAAATATAAGCAGAATAACAAAAATTTGTCCCAGCTCTACTCCTAGGTTAAAGGCTAGAAGGGCGAGTATTTCCATGTCTTTAGGTAACCCGATATTTGAAAGCGCGCCAGCAAACCCTAAACCGTGAATTAACCCAAAACCCAGTGCGACCAACCAAGGAAATTGTTTGCTAAAGGTGTGGGTTTTAGTCAGGCATTCTTTTGAAACAAACACAATTGAAAGGGCAATGATGATTTCAACGGGCGTGATGGATACGGTTAGCATATCCAATGCTGACATGATTAAAGTAATACTATGACTCATGGTAAATGCAGTTACACACCAAATGAGTTTTCGATTAAAACCAACCAAGAGTATTAGAGTAATAACAAAGGCTAGGTGGTCATAACCAAATATGATGTGTTGCACACCAATGAGGAGGTACTGAGAAAATGCATCAGCTATTGAATTGTCTGCTTGCTGGTTTTGGTTTAATCTCTGAAAAAACTGAAAGCTGGTATTAAATTCTTGGTCAACCGTTCTAATAATGACCTGATATCGATCAGGAAGGTTTTGAAAGTTTATAACCTCTGCTTGTTCGTTTTCACAGTTTAGTATGGGTGGAGTATAACGACAATTTTTCGAAAACACCGGTGTGGTGTAAATATTATTGATTTGCAAAGATGCTGAAGGTGTCCAAACGACTTGGAACGTACCACCCCCCATACTATTGAGCGTTAGAATGGAAAAATCTTCAGAAGAGTGTGACCAACTGTACGCTGAAGCCAGTCCAATTATCATTAAACATAGGCGCTTAAATAAAATATTCATTAATTGACTTCTAGCTCAATGACTTCGTACTTGCTCACTATTTTTTCGATCTGAGCATCTATGTTTTTCATTTGTTGAAATCTTTTCCAGTCAGCAATCATACGATCCAGAATGTCTTCAAATTCAGGTATGGCCTGTTCACGATAGCCCACAGATTTTACCAAATACTTCTTTCTCGAGTCATGAAAGTAAAACCAATCATTATTGCCTTGAATTCCTCTTTCTTTTAACTCATCTGCTAATGACTTTGAGTAGTACTCTTCGATAAATTCTCGGTCTCTGACAAGAGGCTCATCAAAAGACGAATCAAATGAACTAATGTTTAACTCATTGAGTCTGGTTTCAATTTGAGCTTCAGTACTTTGAGAATCAAGCAACACAATTTGAAAGGCGAAGTTTTCTGGTACTGCATATTGATGACTGTTCTCATGGTAAAAATCGTTTATTTCTTCATTTGTGGGTTCGGAAATAATTTTCGAATTCTGGAGCAGGTTGTACATTTTATTGATTATGGTTTGGCGGATCACTGGGTCTTGGTCCTCTATACCCATCTCTACGCCTTCAAGATATAACGCCTCTTCCGAAATCCATGCCTTAATATATTTTCCTAATTCCTCTTCATTGGGCTGCTGGCCGTACATAGCATGGTAATCTAGCTCAAACTGTTCTATCAGTGTGGGTTCGACCAGAATTTGTCGTGGTTCAGGTGCATCATCCACAAGAAGATAGATAGCCAATGACAGCACAAGAAAATGTAGTAGGGGTTCACTCACTAATTTTTTGATGAATGGAAAGGCTATGTTCAATGATTGGGTCATGTTGAGAAGCAATTGTCACTTTGAATAACAGATAACAATAAAACATCATGGGCCAAATTGCATGATGTTAGTTAGTCAGAAATGTCAATATTACGATATGAACTCATAACTTTGGGCCATGGTTATGGTTCTTCCTGTGAGATAGAAAAACTTAGTAGTTACCCACCATGCCCGCTACCTCATATCAACTGATTTTATTTGTATCTTGATCACAAAACAGTAGAGCAACGACCTCAATACATAAGCCGACTAGAAGCTGTCTTTTCATGTTAGTCACTTTGCTTAGAAATATGTTTCTATTCAGTTAAGGAGGCGAGTCTTTATTTTAATTGAGCCTTAATTTAAATGTGCAAATATTGCAACAGGGCTGTTTATGATTTGGTCAATAGAATACGTTTTGATAGATGAAGTATTAAGAACATGCAATTTGGGATAGCACTTTGATTTTCAGTCAGGAACAATAGCTCTATAGCCAATAGTATTTATTGAAATAGCTTTAGGAATATTAATAGGAGATAAAATGGATACACGCAAATATTTGTCTTGGGTAGTGGCTGCGGTTCTTATGGTGTTTGCGACCTCCGTGAGCGCCCACGAAGGCACAGGTGTTGCCGGAGGTTTTGTGAGTGGTTTCCTACACCCAATTTTTGGCTGGGATCACGTTGTGGCCATGGTGGCAGTTGGCTTGTGGGGCGCTTTTTTAGGCAACCCTGCTATTTGGATTCTGCCAGTTGTATTTCCTTTGGTGATGGCCTTTGGCGGTGCCCTGGGGGTGTTAGGTGTTCCGGTTCCAGCGGTTGAAACCGGTATCGCCGGATCAGCTCTGGTGTTAGGGATTTTAGTTGCAGTGGCAGCACGACCGCCTATTTGGGTAGCAGCGGTCATCGTTGGCGCATTCGCTATTTTTCATGGCCATGCTCATGGTACCGAGTTACCTCATTCTGCAAACCCATTGTCTTACAGTGTCGGGTTTGTTTTATCTACCGGGTTGCTTCATCTGTTTGGTATTGCATTTGGATTGCTAGTTCGATGGCCAGCAGGAAAAATAGCGGTACAAGCCGGGGGTGGATTAATTGCTTTAGCTGGAATTGGTTTCCTAACTGGCATTGTATGAGTAGAAAGTTTTTTGCTCTATGGTCATTGACCTTGTGTGCGCCAGGAACAGCTTTGGCACACACCTCAGTAGAAGGAATTGGGAGTTTCTATAATGGTTTGCTGCACCCGATCGTGGTTCCAGCCCATCTACTTTTACTAATTTCAGTTGGACTTTTTCTTGGTCAGCAAGGGCCTCGTAGGGTTGAGCTGGCATTAATTACTTATTTGGTTGGAACGGTAATTGGGCTCATAGCCGCATGGTTTTCAATGGGCTCAGGGCTCGAAATCTTTATTCTTTCTTTATCAGCTATTTTAGGGCTACTAGTGGCACTAAGCTTGAAAGTGTTGGTGCCACTTTGTGCAGTAATTGCGTTGTTAGCTGGTTTTATCTTGGGCATGGATTCACCGCAAGAGGAACTTATGGGTAGTCAAAAGCTAGTTACATTAGTGGGCACCGGGATTTCCATTATTTTACTTGCTATCTATCCCATGGCCCTCGCCAATGCTTTTAATAAAAAGAATTGGCAAACAATCGGGATTCGAATTGTTGGTTCCTGGATTGCTGCATGCTCATTTCTTGTTTTAGCTTTGAAGATTGCCGGGTCAAATTAAAGCGTTAGAGGTAATCTAATATCTTGTGGAAATTGACGTTCTCTATTGAGAAATTTTGTTTGTGGCTGCATATCAATTAATTAAGGCAAAAAAGCCATGGATGCGTATTAGATGTTTATTTGTCTTTGGTTAGTGTTAGGCTTCCTATTCGAACGAACCTAGTTCTTCATTGTAATTAGCCAATAAATACTACATTATTAAACTATCAGCGTCAGTCACGTCGTTATTTAATGAGGCGACTTCTAGGTATCAATTTAAAACAGACATGCTTTGAAATAAGCTCAAGGCTAGTTCTAAAAAAGGAGTAGTTATGAATACCCTATCTCGAAAAGCTATTATTGTTCTATCAGGAGTCATTATTAGCTGTTCAACCATAGCAAGGGAAACATGCCACAAAGATGACGTATCTTTTAGCGAAATAATCACTGAAGCACAAAAAAGCGACTCTTGCCCAAGCGGCATAAAATACACGCTGACTGACTTGGATGGCTTGTCAAGAGGAGATCTGGTGAACTCATGCACGAATGACATACCTTTTGGATTCACATTATTGTCGGAAGATTATGATACCGATGGTGTCTGTAATGGGTTGAATAATGATTATGTAAAATACACCCTAATAAAAAACTATAACCCTATTGCTAGGACATGTAGTTTTAAAGTATTTAAGGGGCGGGATATTACTGGGAATTGCCCGACTACAGGCCCTAGTGCCAATATTCTTAATTACACAAATGGCCTGGACGAAAACCGTACATTATCAAACGGAACCATTTCAATAAATAGCTCCACTAGCGAGTTTTCATATTCTCCCTCACCAGCTTTCGAAGGCCTTGATATTGGTTATATTATTGCAAGCGATGGACTGGGTGGATGGACACCTATCGTTCTAAATTTTTGGGTTGCGTCAGCTCTAAACTATAACAATACGCCACCAACTATAGCAGCATTTTCAGTGGATCTGGACCCAGTTAAGGATGGCGGTAAAATAAACATATTTGTTAGCGCTTCCGATGAAGATGAAGAAGATGACGCTTTTGTTAATATTGATAACCGTATAAATGTTCAACTTGGAAAAATATACTCAGCAGGTATTAGCGATCTACCAAACCTATTTACGTATGAGCCTTATCAAGGATCTTATGGTATTGATTACGTAGGATTTAGCGCCAAAGATTCTAATGGGGCAGAAAATTTAGGTTTAGTTACATTTAACATACGCACAAAAGATGAAGACAATGATGGAATGTCAGATGTATACGAAGACTCAAATAGTTTGTCATTTAATGATGCTTCAGATGCAGGGCTGGATAATGATGAAGATGGGCTAACTAATATAAAAGAGTCTAAAGTAGGCAGTAATCCCTTCTCCGCTGATTCAGACGAAGATGGTCTTCCTGACGCTTTTGAGTTTGATAACCCATATTTAAACCCTATTGATAAGTCAGATGCTTTGGCTGATACTGATGAAGATGGTTATACTAACCTTCAGGAGTACAAGGACGGTACTGATATATTAAATGAAAGCTCGAATCCAAGAACGAAATTAGTTTCATGGCTCATTCCTGTTTTGAATATATTAATTTAACTTATCGCGCAGAGACATAGATACTCGCTTCTTAATAAAACAGCTCGGCTACTTTCGACCGAGCTCTTTTAATCTTATTAGTAAATTCGGCTATAATTTCGTTAAATCCCTGAAAAATAGGCGTCTCTTAATTCTGAGGGTATTTCTCTACTCTTCTAGAGAATATTCAATTATTTTATCGAGCTAATAAAGTAATAAAGGAGTTAGGGCTTCTTGTGCATCAAGAAGTATTAGGTGAAATATTTTTGATCTAATCTGACAGAATATCTCGAAAAACAAACCAGCGGTCGAACAATCAAGAAACCAGGGGTCACGTCTTACATCTTACATTCAATTTCCCTGGCATAACGAAACCCAGCAATCGAGCTGGGTTTTTTATGGCTAAGTGCTATGCGAAAACCTAAGCACATAGTTAGAAATATCTCCCCTAACACAGGCTTAACAGACCCTACAAATCTGCCATCACAAACTAAAAATCTTCTAGCTACATCTATAGTTTTGACCAGCCCTAATTGTATTTTGCATGGTAGTAGTCAAACATCACTTAACCCCCTTCTCCGGCAACGGAATATGCTCCTTGTTATCACCAGGCACCACAGGAAAACGACCTTGACTCCAATCGTCTCTTGCTTGTTCTAACCGATCTTTACTGTAAGCAACGAAGTTCCAATGAATATGTGGGGGAGTTTCAAATTTTTCACCCCCCAGTAAAATCACTCGACCTGAGGTTTTAAAGTGGATGTCGTCTTCTGGGTCAAGGATGGCAAATTGATTCTCTTCCATGGTAATGCCGCCTACTTCTACTGAGCCTTGAATGCAATAAATAGCTGCTTCCTGATGTTTATTGGGGCGTTCAACTTTGCTGCCTTGTCCTGCTGCTACGTCTAAATAAAACAATGGGCTGTAAGTTTTTACAGGAGAGCTCATGCTATAGGCATCGCCTGCGATCAGGCGAATCATCACATCTTCATAAATATAAACCGGCAGTTGTTCCTTTTTAATATGAATAAAAGACGGCTCAATTTCGGCAAAGGATTCTGGCAGTGCTAGCCAACACTGAAGGCCATTTATTCTGTGAGGTTTAGAACGGGTTTCAAAGGTTTCTCGCTCGGAATGAACAATACCTTTTCCTGCAGTCATCCAGTTTATATCTCCGGGATTAATTTCCAGGTTATTTCCCAGAGAATCCCGATGCAAAATACTACCTTCAAATAAATAGGTGAGAGTAGATAGGCCGATATGCGGGTGGGGTCTAACATTGATACCCTGGCCAGCATCAAATTGGCTAGGGCCCATATGATCGAAAAAAATAAAGGGGCCAATCATTTTTTTCTCCATATGGGGCAGCACACGTTTCACGAACAGCCCCCCGATATCGTGTTCTTTAGCATGGATTAATTTGGCCATGAATTTTCTCCTAGAAAGGTGTGTAATAAATTAGATGCCGTTCGCTGATAGAGTTCCCAGCCTAGACTAGATGATAATAGAAGTAGATTACCATCATAGTTATTCGGTGAAGTGTTAGAAGTGGATCAAAGCCGTGCTAGTTTTTCCACAAAGCCAGCGATTATCATGAGTAAATGTAGTTCAGGGAGTTTTGGTTATTATCAATGGTAATTGCGGGGTGACATAGGCCTGTTTTCAGAAGTGCTGGGGCCGCTATTTAGCTAATAGCCATATCAGATTATTTTACAGCTAACTGATCAGTTGGTTCTCTTGAGTCTGTTCTAAATCATAGTAGTTCTGACCTGATCTGCAGTTACCAGTTTTTATAGTACATTTATTCATTTTTGTCTTAATTGAATTAAGAGATGATAATATCGCCTCCTATTATTTGTCCAAGTTATCAAATCACAACACTAGGATCTTTCAAAAAGATAAAATTTTAAGAGCCATAAACTAATTCTTCTGCCGTTTCTTAGTTTTATTGAGTTTGAATCTTCTGGGTTTCTTAGGTGCCCCCAATCCCTCTAACCCCCGGGGAATAATATTCCTACTCTCAAGAATCATTTCTCTGATCTGACTTTCTAGCGGTTGCATCATACCTGCATATTGACCTTTGCCTTCTGCGATAGAAGCCAATTGAGACTCCCATACTGCTGTCATGTCTGGTGTGGTCGCTGACAGGGGCAGGGCATTTATAAAAGCAGTGCCGGCAGCTGTGGCAACAACTGTTTTTCCTTGTCGTTGTAGAAAGTTTCTTTTAAATAGCAGTTCAATAATATTTGCTCTTGTTGCTTCTGTTCCGAGTCCATCTGTTTCTTTGAGCACTTTTTTAATGTCTGGGTTTGATACATGGGCGCTAATACCGGTCATGGCAGCCAGTAGCGTGGCATCGGTATAAGGTTTGGGGGGCGTGGTAAATTTTTCGAGGATATCAGCTTGTAATGACTGTAATACTTGTCCAACCATTAGCTCGGGCAATCTTTGTTCTGGCTCAGTATGTTCATCATCAGTGTTTTGTTTTTTGGTTGGGAAAATAATTTTCCAGCCTTCTACGGTAGTTTCTTTGGCTTTGGCATAAAACTTACCTGTGCCAATAGTGACTTCCACTTGTGTGGTTGAAAACTCATACGCAGGTAAAAACTGCGCTAAATAGTTTCGGCTGATCAATCCATAAATTTGTTTTTCCTGTTTACTTAATGAGCTTGATTTCTTTAGTGTTGGAATAATGGCGTGGTGAGCGCTAACTTTGGCGTCGTTCCAGGTTTTGGATTTTTGTTTAAGATTAAGTGGCAAATTTGAAATAGCATGTTGATTTATCTGGTCAATAGTTTGAGTGATTGCAGTCACTACATAGGATGATTGCGAGAAGTGTTCTACCGGTAAGTAGCGGCAGTCAGATCTTGGGTAAGTAATAACTTTGTGTTTTTCATAGAGGTCTTGGCAAATATCCAACACTTTTTTTGCGTTTAATCCAAAGGCCTTGCTGGCATCAATTTGCAGAGCTGACAAATTGTAGGGCAGAGGCGCTGCTTGTTGCTTTTGTTGGCGTTTTATATCGGAAACCTGAGCAGGTTGATGGCTAATGCGTGATGCAACATTTTCAGCAAGGGGCCTTGATAAATTTCTACCTTGTTCGTCTAAAAATTTTTCACAATGCTGGCTAGGTTTCCATTTAGCTTTGAAGGTATCTTCTGTTTCGGTTTTAAGGTTGGCCCAGACTTCGTAAAAAGGTTTGCTGATGAAATCTCTAATGGCTTGATCCCTTCTTACCACTAAGCCTAAGACGGGTGTTTGTACTCGGCCTACAGATAAAACACCTTTATAACCCGCTTGCTTGCCTTGTAAGGTGTAGGCTCGGGTTAGGTTCATGCCATAGAGCCAATCGGCACGGGATCTTGCCAAGGCCGAGGTAGATAGAGGTACAAACTCTTTGTTGCTACGTAACTTTTTTATTGCTTTTGAAACGGCCGATGAGTTGAGGTCGCTAATCAGGCAACGCTGCATGCGATCTTTTTTAGTGCCTGTTACTCCAAAAAAACTGATTACTTCATCCACTAGTAATTGGCCTTCGCGGTCTGGATCACCTGCATGTACAAGCTCAGTGGCCTGTTTAACAAGCTTACGTAGAACACCTAGCTGCTTTGCGGTTTGCCGTTTTGGTTTTAATTTCCATTGTTGAGGCACGATAGGAAGATGGCCGTGAGCCCACTTTTTGAACTCTGGGTTGTAGCCTTCTGGTTCTTCTAATTCAAGCAGATGCCCAATACACCAGCTCACCACATCACCGTTAGACGCTGTGATGAAACCTTCGCTTTTTTTAAGAGGCTTTGGGAGCACATCAGCAATGGCGCGACCAAGGCTGGGTTTTTCGGCAATGAAGAGACGCATCTATGAAACTATGATAACTGTTTGGATATACAGTATGCGAATCAGGACAAAATCTGAAGTGTTTAGACAAATAAAAACCCAGACATGCTGGGTTTTTTTGTGCTTGGACTCGCCTCCAAGTCTTTCTACTTTCATAGGAAAGAAGTCTGCTACCCAGGCCTGTTGTCGGCCCTTGGTCCTATTAGAATTGGAAAATAAACAATGACAAAAAATGTGAAAGCAATGGCTAACGATAATGTGGAAACCCAATAGGTCAGTTGTGTTAGCTCCGGATTTAACAGAGGGAGAATTGTTCTTGCGAAGGCACTGATAAAAACGAACCCGAATGCTAGAGTGATAACTTTCTTCACCTTCAGTGAGTTACCGCTGTGTCCCAATGATATTCTGCAAATCATTGAAAAGATAACCCCGCCCACGCAGCCAATGGCGATCAGATGAAATATTTGGCTACTCATTCCAGACACAGAATACAGCAAGCTCCAGAGCATGAAACCTATTGCTAAAAAGCCATAGCTAAAATACAACGACCATAAAAGTGGCTCTTGAAGTAGGTCTTTGCGCCACCAGCGAATAACTCGAACGGTTTGGCCGATACCTGATAGTAGAACCAAAAGGTTAAAAGCTAAAGAATTTAATAACCCAAGCAACGGCAGCAATGCTAAAGCAACCAGTGGTAGATTGAGGGCCACAAATGCCCAGCCGGGCTCAAGAATCTTTGTTCCACCCAAGCGAGCAACAGTAAAAAACGAAAACACTCGTCCTGCCACCACGCTGATCACAAGCACGGTTAACAATACCCCAGAATACATTGCGCCACTCATGGCCAATACTTGCATATTTAGTAACGCTAAACAGTAGTAAATATGAAGGACTAGAAAAGATGCCAGAATTGGAACAAATATTAGATTACGATAGTTTTTAGCTTTTAAGATTGAATAACAATACCAACCTAAAGTAAAAATTAGAAACAACGAGTCTGGTATTAGTAATGCGTAAAAATTAATTGAACTTGAAAACCAAAAAAATAATCGGCCAAGTCCCCAAAGGCCCACAAGTAGAATTAATGGTTTGCGCTTTATGCAAGGAACACCCGTCCAGTTTTGCACAGCTGTCAGTAAAAAGCCTGCGATAATGGCAAGAGAAAACCCGAAAACCATTTCATGGCTATGCCATTGAAAGGGAGGGATTTTGCTGGACCAAGTAATGCTTCCTGTTAAATATAAAAACCATTTATTTAATGAGGCAATCAAAAATACGGAACCCAATAGAAAGAAAGCTCGAAATGGTGTTTCGAAAAGCGAAAATTTTTTAAGGGATTGAGATGATTCCATGGTGTGCCTCCTTGTGAGAATAGTTATCGTTAAATTCTGTATGGCTGTAAAGGAGAAATTTAATAATGTTGTGCGCAATTGATTTGGCTCAAATTAGGAATATTGAATAGTCCTTATTGCTAAGAAATTAAACTGATTTAGTACTAAATGCTAAGGTGCTTAGTACGTGGAGTAGATGTAATTAACGATAAGATTTTAAATATGAAATAGGGACGGGTTTAGAGATTAAGTACCCCTGCATGAGCTTGCAGTCTTCTCTTTCTAGGAGCCTTACTTGTATGTCTTTTTCGATTCCTTTGGCTACAATAGTAATTTTTTGGTCTTTTGCCCAGCTGAACAGACTTTGTATGCTCGCAAACTCAGATTTAGATGTGGTGATTTTGTGGATTAAAGACTTTGAGATTTTGACCTTATCAATAGACAAATTCTTGATTTGAAGAAGTGCTGTGGAATTAAATTCTAAATCGTCTATCACGATCCGTACTCCTAGTCTTTTGAGCTGGCGAATCTGATGAGCAGACTTCTCTGGTTGATTAGACAGAGCATCTTCAGGAATCTCAATTTCAAGTAGTTCCGGTTTGAAATGAGTATCTGCAATCACTGTTTGAATAACAATTGGGAGATCGGTTTTATAAAATTGTTGTTCTGAAATATTGATCGAGAGCGTTTGATTACCCTCTAAAGTGTCTTTCATTTCCAACAAAGCAGTTTTAAAGATCCACTCTGTGAGTTGACTGATAATGCCATATTCTTCTGCAACGGAAATCAGTGTTACTGGGTCTACTTGATTGCCTGTTTTATCCCATCGAACAAATGCCTCATAACCAGTGACTCTAAGCTGAGGCATGGTTTTAACCGCCTGATAATCAAGGTATAAGTCACTCTGATAGATGGCTTTTTCGAGATGCTGAAAAAGAAAATACCTTTCTGAATAACCATGATTAAATTGTTCAGAATAAAGTTGATAGTGGCCTGGACCCTGTTGCTTGGCCATATACATGGCTCTGTCAGCAGCTTGAATTAGATTTTCAGCATTGTCGGCATCGTCTGGATACAGAGCTACACCAATGCTGTAGCTTATTTTTATTTCTTGGTTGTTTATCTTAAATGGCTCAGTTTGCGTAGATTGAATGCGGTGAATGAGTTGATGATAGTTATCAGATTCTTGATCAAATTTGGCAATAATTAAAAACTCATCGCCTCCCAGTCGGGCAAGTGTTTCACCCTGTCTGACGGTTTTAAATATTCTTTCGCTAATTTCCACTAGTAATTGGTCACCGGCTTTATGGCCATGGGCATCATTAATATATTTGAATTTATCAAAATCAAGAAATGCGACTAACACCCTTTGATTGTTGCGTTTAGCACCATGGATTAACTCTTCCAGTCGATCTAATCCAAGGCTTCGGTTAGGTAAGTTGGTTAATGAATCGAAATAAGCATTAAAAATGATTTCGCTATTGAGCTTTTTAATATCTTTTACCCTTCGAAATGAATAAATAATGGCTGCTAATCCCAACCAGAAGCAGAACAGAAGTGCTTCATCTAAATCCCAGTTTTCATGAGCTCGTGTGAAATTATAGAAATATTCTACAAGTTCAATTTCAAAAATTAAGGTGCCAAAAGTTAATGCAGTTACTACTAAAACAGCTACAACCATATCCTGTAGTGCGGTTTTACGCATTTGGGTAACGACATGGGGTTTAGGGCTGTTCTTAAGCTTATTCACAGAGTTTCCGATGTTTTATCAATGAAATTAGTCCAAAAAATAGCTTAAGTACAACTGTATTTTTAGGACGCTTTCACAATGTTAAAAACAGATACATTTTGGTCTTTCTTTATTTTATGAAGAACCATTTATAATTCGACTGATCAGTTTATGAGTAAGTATTTACGGGTTATTTGTTCATCTGAATTGTGTTATCTAAATCAGTATTAAATTATTTTATGTTTACATATAAGCTTTTGAAGTCGGTTACCAGAAATATTTATCTATTAACCTATTGCTAAATCCGCAGTGCTTTAATCTAAACCACTTATGATCTGTTAGGTGTTTGATGTTCATCTAAGTCTTTACAAATAAATAGAACCCGGTCTAAATAGAGGAATTAAGAAACTATGGTGTAAATCAATAAATGCCTAAGCTCATTAGCCTGTACTCGTTCTTTCTAATTTCAGTATTTGTTTCAGGGTGCAACAACGAAATCCCCTCAAGTGCTGCTGTTTCAGACTCTAAGACCAGCCAGAACAACCTGTTCGTTTATATTCCCACTGGCTCGACTCAATGTAATGATGATGGGCTTGATCCTCAAGAAAGTATCCAAACATTAGTGGGTGGTGGTATAGATGTTTTAAGTACTCGGTGTGGCTTTATGACAGGTTTTGTATTTGCCAGTGTGTGTGGCGGCAAAACGGGTGAGATCATTGCTCATGAGATTAGAAGAGTTAATTTAGTGGATGCGAATAAGATAGGATATGACGATATTTCCAACTTAGTTGATGAAGCATCTGAAACCGGTTACGTTATTCATGAGTGCACAATTTAAGCGGTTTAATTCGCCGGTTGGATTTGTTCTTTAATCGTCTAAGCATTCAAAACTATCAATATATCCGACCACCTCTAAAATGATGAGTGGCTCGTGGCTTATACTCCTTTTAGCCCTCGTAAAAATCCATTATTTGAAATTCGTTCTTCCAAAGACTGGGCGGTATTTTTAAATCCCGTCAACTTATTTCAGGGGTGGGTCACAGTTAATAAAAAAGCCGAGCACTTAAAAGTGTTCGGCTTTTTTGGTTAAGAACTCAAACCTAGGCTTGAGCTCTTAAGCGGGGCGTTTATAGAGACTCAATAAACTTCACAACAGCTGCTTTGTCATCACCAGACAATGCGTTCCAGTTATTTCTAACTCCTGACGCATCACCACCGTGACGGTTGATAGCATCTTCAATACTTGGTGAACTGCCGTCGTGCCAGTACAGCTCAGCACGGCCATGGCGATTCAAGATTGAGATGTTGTGGCTCAGACCCCAAAGTGGTGGCGTTCTGAACGAACCTTCACCTAGGTCATGCGCTTTCATATCTGTGTATGGCTTGATCACAATATCACGAACATGAGTCGGTGCATCCGTACGAGTGCGAGCTTTAGGTAAGTGACAAGTACCACAACCAACTTCATTGAATACCACATCACCACGCGCAACCATTGGATCATCGTAAGAAGCCGCTTGACGGTTAGGTACAGTCAGCACTTCTGTGTAGGTGGTGATTGCATTCAGTACTTCAGGTGGCAAGTGATCAGCATTAACACCGTGGTCTTCGCGAAGAGCATTCACAATTTGCTCAGCCACTGTGTCTGCGCCGCCATCCCAACGGAAGCCAACTTCTCTACCTTCCATCCACTCAAGCATTTTCACACCGTACACTGGTGGTGGTAAGCGCTTGCCTCTTGGCGTGTTAATGATTTCAGAGCCACGGCCGTCGCGGAAGTGACAGTCACCACAGGTACGAGTACCAATTTTCACTTGGTCGTGAGCACCTAAACGAACGTTAGGATCAATACCGTGGAATAAGTGGTGGCCTACGATGAACTCATCCATCATTTTCTCATCGTGGACTGTGACCATCGGCTGAGTAAATACAGCGTCGTACTCGTTGTAAACACCAGCGTTTGGTGTGCCTGCAAATACCATGGTGGTACCTGCGCGGCCAGCCATTTTCAGACGAGGGTCACCATAGTTACCCCAACCCAAACCTACTGTGTAGTAAGAGAAGTCGTTGTAAACCTGAGAGCCTGCTAGGGCTGTAATTTCAAACTGAATAACCTGACCATAGCTGAACTCGTTACCGAAACCCGTACCCTGATTATAAGTAAACTGCTGTTGACCATTGCTGTTACCAGCATGGTGACGAGCGGCTTCAACGCGCAGGATACCGCCATCAGCATTGGTGCTCATTGCAACATTGCCCGGAGAATCGTCGAACCAGATAACATAGCGATCCAAGACTCTTAACAACGAATTGTTATGACAGGCATCGGATACCGCAGCTGTACAACCGTCGTGTGCAACAGGGTGTCTCCAACGCATCCAGTTCGAAGAACCGTCTGTGAACGGTGCGTACTTGGTTACATCAACACGGCTAGCGATGGTGAATAGCGCTGTGTAGATCCAATCTGAACCAGGCATGCTGTTCAGCGGTAATGGATGCTTGTATCTGAAGAAGTAAACATACTGGCCAGTACAAGGAATGGTCAGAGTTGAGTTCTGCAAATATGCCTTCTTAAACGTCGCACCATCGTCTTCCGAACAATGCATTTCCAGGTTGGAATCGCCAGCTGTTCTGGTGAAACCAATGTCACCCGGTGTTCCTGCAGGGTAGTTCTGTGGACCCCAGCGCCAAGTCAGAGTACTGCCAGTGATATCAAAAGCAAAACCTTTAGCTGTTGGCTGAGCACCATTTTCTGGAGTAGGTAATGCATCTGGACGGTTTGCACGAGGTGCAGGCCCTAGTTTATCACCAGGGTGAGCATTGGTAGTGAAGTCCAAGAAACTGAAATCAGGAATTGCTGTTTCCAATGTTGCCACCGGAGACCAAGCTGACCAGTTACCTGAGTTGTCACGGGCACGCAATCTGTAGCTATATCTGCTTGCGGTGGCTAGGCCAGTGTCGGTAAAGCTCAATTCGCTGGTTGAAGCAACCACACTGCCGTCACGGCTTAGTTCGTAAATTTCAACCACACCATGCTCGTCAGTTGTTGCAGACCATACCACTTCAATTTCGGTTTCTAATGAACCTGTTGAACTAGGTGCAGAAGGGGTTACCGGTGGCGTTGTGTCTGGCACAAAGTTGCCTGTTGCAACCGTAATAGGCGCTGATTTAGCGGCACAATTGCCAGCAGCGTCACAGGCTTCGATTTGATACTCATAAGAGCTGTTTTCAGTAAGACCTGCGTCATTGAAGCTGGTTGTTGAAGTGCTATCAATGAAGGTGTTGTTTCGGTAGATCTTGTACGCAGACACACCACGATCATCTGAAGCTGGTGTCCAAGAAAGTGACACTGCACGGCCATTCTTCTCAGAGCCCGATAAACCGGTTACCTGAGTAGGTGCTTCAACGTCTGGTGGTAAACAAGAACTGGCTTTGTAATCGCCGCCTTCCTGGAATACAACATCGACTGTGATCAAGCACTGACCAGTTTCGTTGTCCTGGATTTGAGTACCAATTTGATAAGTTGCACCAAGCGTCAAACCATCGATCATGCGTTCCCAGTAACCATTAACTAGTGTGGCTGGAGCACAGGCGCCGTTGAAACATAGGTTGGCAAAGTTTGCGGTAAATGGCTTGTCCACGTGCTTAATCACGCCGGAGGTCGCAGTCACAAACTCTAGGCCGAAATCACCTGCAGAAGGTGCCGGTGGTTCAGGTTGGCTGTTGCCTGCAACAGAAGCGGTTGCTGAAGACTCAGCAGTGGCGCCTTGATCATCAGTGGCAATAACGCTCAGCTCATAAATACCTTCAACCAAGTTGTTGATAGTGGCTGAATAGGGAGCTGAAGTATCCTCGCCAATCATTTGTGATGAACCAGCACCTGGTGCCTTGGCGTAGAACTCAACTTTAGCAATGCTACCGTCAGAGTCACTGGCCGTTGCAGAAACCGTTAGGTTGTCGCCCTCGTTCAGGCCTGAAGGAACGTTAATAGATACACTTGGTGCTTGATTTGGTTCTTCGTTGCCCGCTACTTTGGCTAGCCACCAAACGCCGTTAACACCTTCACCCGCTTGATCACCAGGACTAGTGTCTTGGAAGAAGAAATACAGTGGTAGGTTGTTGTAAGTCACCTGCCAAGTGTTGTCATTGCGCTGAATCTGACCATAAGGTTTCGGTAATGCAGGGCCGTCAACCATGCCGTCTTCAACCAATAGAGGTGGCCAAGCGTTCACGCAGCCAGTGCTATTACATTGGCTAGTGCCAGGGTTATCGCGATCTGGATCGAAAATATACAAGGATAGGCCAGGAAACTGGGAGTCAGCGCCACCCACTAGGAAGTCACCACTAACGGCTACTTCAACTAAGGTAACTGCTGTGTCTGTGTCAGACCCAGTGTCAGTCATTGAATCTGTATCAGAGGCTGTGTCCGTATCAGACCCGGTATCGGTCATTGAATCGGTGTCAGATCCTGTATCCGTTGCTGATCCCGTATCTGTTGCTGATCCAGTATCTGTGTCCGTTTGACTACCCGTATTTGAATCGGTATCCGTGTCAGATCCTGAATCAGTGTCGGAACCTGTTCCTGAATCACTGTCTGTCTCGGTCATAGTATCGGTTGCGGAACCAGTGTCAGAATCGGTATCCGTTACAGACCCAGTATCGGTAGCTGTTCCTGTGGATGTCTGAGTTCCGGTAGATGTACCAGTAGCGGTTCCAGTAGACGTTGAAGTCCCTGAACCGGTATCGGAGTCGGTTTGTGTTCCCGTTCCAGTGCCCGTACCCGGGCCGGCAGCATCAGTTAATACCGTAAATGACACTGCGTCGGAGTAGCCCGCTAAGCTTCCGTCGGCATTTGCCAATTCCAGTTTTAATCTGTAATCGCCTTTATTCGGAATATCTAGCGGGTAAGCGCTAGAAGAAGAATAATGACGACCATCCAATGCACCATTCAAGTAAACGGCAATATGATTGCCATTTTGACTGATATCCCATAAATCAGTGGTGAATGTCACATTGATAGTAGCGCCCTGACTAATTTCGGATCCGTCAGTTGGAACTAAAATCTTGATAGAAGGTTCTTCATCTTCTGCTGGTATACAAGCAGACAACAGAGCAGGGATGAACACTGCCCAAAGCAAGTGTCGTAAACGATGGCTCATGATAATCCTTTATGCTTTTAGTTGTGATATTTTGGTGGTTATACCCAAGGGGCGTCATATTGTGACGTAGGTGGTCATGCTATCCAATGAAATATTGACGTCGTCAATTGGTTTTTATTTCAATATGTGATGGCCGTTCAAGTTGCGGGCGATCAATGTGAAGTGAGTCCGTTCAGAGTGTTAATCATGATTACAAGCTTTGTGGATTGTTGCGGATTTTTATTTTGGATTGATAGCCAGTTATCTCATTCTAATATCGAAATAAGACATCAAAATGAATTTAATCGTCTGATTTTTCGTCAATACTCGGTTTAGTGGCCTTTAGAGTTTGATTGATTATTAGGCTGTATCAGTGCTTTTAGTTCCTTAATATCCTGATGCAGAGCTTCTATTTGCAGATGTAGATCTTCTTCGATATGAATTTGAGATGCTTTTATGGCTTGTCGAGTGTTTTGGTTTTCATTTTCAGTATAGCTCTGCATGGCGTTCACAATAATGGCAATGAACAGATTCAGCATGGTAAAAGTGGCTACTAGGATGAACGGAATAAAGAATGCCCAAGCATAAGGAAAGGTCTCCATGACTGGGCGAGATATACCCATTGACCAGCTTTCCAAAGTCATGATCTGGAATAACGTATAGAGTGAGTCTCCTAGGGTTCCGAACCATTCAGGGTATGATTCACTGAATAATTTAGTCGCAATCACCGCAAACACGTAATACACAATCATTAATACCAAAGCGATGGATCCCAACCCAGGAATCGCCGCCAATAAAGCGCCTACCACTCGGCGCATAGAAGGCACCATGGTCAACAGCCTTAGTACCCTCAAGACTCTTAAGGCCCTCAGTACGGATAGCGGCCCAGAAGATGGAATTAATGCGATAGCCACGACAGCAAAATCAAAAATGCTCCAGGGGTCTTTCCAGAACTTTAAGCGATAGGCATAAAGCTTCAGCAGGATTTCAATGACAAATATCCAAAGAATAATAGAGTCTATGGTCAGTAATAATTGCCCATAACTTGCCATCAAGCCCTTTGAGGTTTCCATCCCCAGAATGATGGCGTTGATGATGATCAGACAAATAATAACTTTAGAAACCGTCGAGTCTTCTAAAAACTTGGCCACTTTCATTCGAAGTGTGGGAGCAGAGGCAGTTGCGGACAATAACTAATTCCTTCGATTGATTCTGAAATCGCCCAGATGCGATTTATGACAGTGATTTCTGAGAGCGAGAGATTATCAAAACTGAAAAAAACGTCGATATTCAGGATTGTCTTTTCTTAATTTATGCACTCCTGTAGTTGCCTAAAGACATACAGAAAAGTGTCCGGCACTATACGCTATATAGAGTCAGTAGTTAGACTGAATTTGTGGATCAATTTAATAATGGAATGCTTATGTCAGAAACTATTTCAGGAACCTGTTTATGTGGGTTAGTAACAGTCACTATATCTAAGGATGCACAAGATTTAGGAGCATGCCATTGCAAGTACTGTCAGAAATGGGCTGGTGGTCCATTTTTTGAGTTGGAATGTGGCACTCAAGTAGAGTTTACAGGTGAAGAGCATGTTAAAACCTTTAAGTCTTCAGCCTGGGCCGAGCGAGGTTTTTGCAGTGAGTGTGGCAGTCATTTGTTTATAAGAGATGTAAGGTCAGGCGAATATGGTATTTCACCTGGGCTGTTTTCTGGAGATAACGGTTTTGAGTTTCGAAGGCAGGTTTTTATAGACCATAAACCTTCTTACTATAGTTTTTCAAACGAGACTACCAACATCACGAGTGAGTTTATATACGAGCACTATCCAGAAACTCGTGAAACGAAAACCGATGACGATTAGTCTTTGTTTTCTAATTTGGAAACCCCATCATCAGATATCAAAATTTCATCTGACAAATCTTTAATGGTTACGCCACTGAGTCCGCGATGATAAAACTCGTTAATCAGGTAATTCATTTTAAAGCAGGCTTCTTTAGGTGTTAGACCACCTGGTCGAATATTGGAAATACAGTTTCTGTTCGCATCACTTTTGCCAATTCTAGGTTCGTAGGTTAGGTAAATACCAATGCTATCTGAGGCACTTAAACCTGGGCGTTCTCCAATAATCATGATGCAAAGCTCAGCTTCTAACAACTCTCCGATCTCGTCGCCCAGTGCCACTCTGGCTTGCTCCGCTAAGAAAAGCTTCTGTGATTTATAAGATATAGATTCCAGTTTTTTTAGTTCTGAAAAAAGTTCTGTAATACCAGCAGAAATTGCCGTTGTTGAAAGCCCATCTGCAATCACTATGGCAACTTGGGTTTTCTCAAGGCCAGCAACTCTATTTGAACTATCACTATTGAGTTTTCTCCCCAAATCCGGACGAGTGAGATACTGGCTTCTGGACTGTGCTTGGCTTTGAATGGCAATCGAATCCATGGGCAGTTGTTCAGCTAACCAGACAAAATCAAGTTCCGCCCATACCGCATCTCTCGCTTTCGCATGATCTAACTGAAATTTCAGTTGAGCTTCCGTTGACTGGCTGACTCCGTGTCTAGGTATTCCAACCCGTGCATCAGTGTACTGAGATAACCACTCCCAAATATTCGCCATGGTTTAGTCCGCTGATAAAAATTTACTGGAAAACCCTTGAAGTAATCCTGAGGTGTTATTTCGAATTTTGCCTTGATGGTTGATTAGCTGCATCTGTTCTAACCATGCTTGGAATTCTGGTGCGGGCTTTAGGTGGAGCGCTTCACGGATGAAAAGGGCGTCATGAAAACTCGTGCTTTGATAATTCAGCATAATATCGTCAGACCCAGGTACTCCCATAATAAAAGCGCCGCCTGCCACTGCAAACTGTGTCAGTAAGACATCCATATCGTCTTGATCGGCTTGGGCATGATTGGTGTAACAAATATCACAACCCATGGGTAAGCCTAATAATTTGCCGCAAAATAAATCTTCTAATCCCGCCCGAGTAATTTGCTTACCATCATATAAATACTCAGGGCCAATAAAACCGACAACAGAATTAATGAGCAATGGCTCAAACTCTCTGGCAACAGCATATGCCCGAGCCTCACAGGTTTGTTGGTCGACACCAAAATGAGCATCAGCCGATAGCGCACTGCCTTGGCCTGTTTCAAAATACATGCAATTATTGCCGAGCTTTCCACGATTCAGTTCATTACCGGCTTGCTTGGCTTCTCTTAACATTTGTAAATGAATACCAAAAGATTCATTGGCTTTTTGGGTGCCAGCAATAGACTGAAAAATTAAATCCACCGGCGCACCGGCGTTCATCAATTCCATTGTTGTTGTAATATGCGTAAGCACACAATGCTGTGTTGGAATTTGATACTCTTGGATAATGCCGTCCATTAATTCCAGCAATATACGTACTACTGCAGGGTTATCCGACGCTGGGTTTATCCCAATCACTGCATCTCCACAGCCCAGTAAAAGTCCGTCCATAATTGAGGTTGCGATTCCCAATGGGTTGTCACTGGGGTGGTTGGGCTGCAATCGGACACTGAGTTGGCCGGGTAGTCCAATAGTGTTGTTGAATTGGGTGACGGTTCTGCATTTTTGGCACACCAGAATAAGATCTTGAATGCGCATGACTTTGCTGACAGCCGAAACCATTTCTGGGGTTAGACCTAGCTGAATTCTAGATAAGAACTCTGAATCTGCTTTTTCACTTAATAGAAGCTCTCTTAGCTCACCGATGGTGAGACTGGATATTTCTTGAAATGCCTCTGAGTGGTGGCTGTCTATAATGAGCCTAGTGACTTCATCGGTTTCATAAGGAACAAAGGTTTCATTGAGAAAATCTTTGAGGTGCACATTAGCTAAACAGATTTGTGCTGACACTCGTTGCAATTCAGTATCAGCGGCAATGCCTGCTAACTCATCACCCGATTTTTTAGGTGACGCTTTTGCGAGCAGTTCTTTTAAACTGGAAAAACTAACTCGGTGGTGATCAACCGTGCAGTGATACATACCAACAAAACCGATAACAAATAATGTCTATAGTATGTATCTTTAATGAAGCCTTTGTGAAATCTTGGGCTAGGGCCTGTTAACACTAATTGCTTTTAAGATGTAACACTAAAGCAGCATCCATCATCGTGATATGGGTATGAAACCACTCTGGCATCTGATCTTTTACAAAGGCTCTCGCAAAAGCGAAAGATCCCGCATCAACCCGTTGCTTAAAACGCATTAAGTCGCCCAGTACTCGATCGTGCTCACCTTTATGTTCACCAATCGCTTTATATCCAGTTTGAGTCATTAACTCGTTTTCTCTATTGAAATGTGCCTGTGTATGCTCGACTAGTTCGTTAAAACAGCTCGCGAAGCTTTTTTTGTCGGCACCCAATATTTTGTCGATCAATTCGATAAATATCTGGTGGTCAGAGTCAATATCGTCGTGATTTAGCACAAGTTTTTCAGGCAATTCTAATACAGTCACAGTCAATCTCCCCTAATGAATAAGAAATAGTCATTGCATGTCAGGTGCCATGACAAAATCGCCAGAATAGGGCTGTTTTGTGTGTTGCGGAGGGCTCAATCCAGATGTGATGTTGTTTTTGCTACAAAGTGATGAAAGTTAAAAACCCTTAAAAATCAGTACGCTTGGGGCTATTTAGCGGTGGTTCATGGTTTGCAAAAGCCATATCGGAGAACAACTTTATGTCACAGCAGGAGCTATGCATGAAAGCTAAAGATATTGCTGAATTACTGGATGAGCCAGCTTGTGAGCACAACAAGAAATCCAAATCGGGTTGTGCGAAACCAAAACCTGGCGCTTCCGCAGGAGGGTGTGCTTTCGACGGGGCTCAGATCGCCCTGTTACCCGTAGCCGACGTTGCTCATATCGTGCATGGCCCAATTGCTTGTGCGGGTAGCTCTTGGGACAACCGAGGCACTCGAAGCAGTGGCGCCAAACTGTATCGAATTGGTATGACCACTGACCTCACTGAACAAGACGTGATAATGGGGCGTGGCGAAAAACGCCTTTTTCATAGCATCAAACAAGCCATTGAAACTTATTCTCCTCCAGCTGTTTTTGTTTATAACACCTGTGTGCCTGCGCTTATTGGTGACGACGTAGACGCCATTTGTAAAGCTGCAACCGAACGTTGGAATGTACCTGTGGTATCGGTGGACGCTGCAGGTTTCTATGGAACCAAAAACCTGGGCAACCGAATTGCCGGTGACGCCATGATTAAATACGTGGTGGGTACTCGTGACCCAGAGCCAGCACCCATGGGTAAGAATGGCATTAAGGTTCATGACGTCAACCTAATAGGCGAATACAACATTGCTGGTGAGTTTTGGCATGTGTTGCCATTGTTAGATGAGCTCGGCCTTCGAATTCTATGCACACTGTCAGGCGATGCTCGTTTCGAAGAAGTACAAACCATGCATAAAGCCGAAGTGAATATGATGGTGTGTTCTAAAGCAATGATTAACGTGGCTCGTAAACTCAATGAGCGCTTTAACATTCCTTGGTTTGAAGGAAGTTTTTACGGCATTACCGATACTTCTCAGGCATTACGGGATTTTGCTAAATCGTTAAATGATGATGACTTAACCGCTCGCACAGAGGCCTTAATTCTAAGGGAAGAAAAATCCATTCGTGACAAATTGGAAGCTTGGCGTCCTCGCCTTCAAGGTAAAAGGGTATTGCTTTATACCGGTGGTGTTAAGTCTTGGTCAGTCATTTCTGCCTTGCAAGATTTAGGTATGAAAGTGGTGGCCACCGGCACCAAAAAGTCTACCGAAGAGGACAAAGCTCGCATTAGAGAACTCATGGGTGATGACACCCTGATGATTGATGATGGTAATCCGAAAGAGCTATTAAGAATTGTTAAAGAATACAAAGCCGACATCTTAATTGCCGGTGGCAGAAACATGTACACGGCATTAAAAGCTCGAGTACCTTTCCTCGATATTAATCAAGAACGCGAATTTGGCTATGCCGGTTATGATGGAATGATTGAGTTGGTAAAACAGCTCTGTCAAACCCTGGAAAGCCCAGTTTGGACCCAAGCGAAAAAACCTGCTCCTTGGGAGTCTGGTGCATCTGTGGGTATCAAAGCAGAGGCGCTCACCATGCTCACTCCCAATGAACAACCCTCTGCCGATGCAGAGAAAAGGGAGGCAAGCTAATGGCTGAATTAGTCAAACGTAAAAAAGCTTTATCGGTTAGCCCATTAAAAGCCAGCCAAACCATTGGCGCATCTTTGGCTTTTTTAGGGTTCTCCAGAGCCATGCCAATTATGCACGGTTCACAAGGTTGTACCGCTTTTGCCAAAGTATTTTTTGTACGTCACTTTCGTGAGCCCATTCCATTACAAACCACCGCAATGGATCAAGTGAGTGCCGTCATGGGTGCTGATGACAATATCGTTGAAGCATTGAAGGTTGTCGCTGAAAAAAGCAGCCCATCAGTCATCGGTTTAGTCACAACAGGTCTAGCTGAAACTCAGGGCACCGATATTCAACGGGCAACCAAAGAGTTTCGAAAAAAACACCCAGAGTTAAATGGTACCGAAGTAGTGGCGGTAAATACTCCAGACTTTTCAGGCTGTTTTGAATCGGGTTTTGCCCTAGCAGTGCAATCCATTATTGAAACCTTAGTGCCTAATTCTGTGAAAGAAGGTAAAGGTGAAAAAGTGGGTTTTAAGCGTAAGCAAGTGAATGTGCTGTGTAACGCTAACCTAACGCCGGGTGACCTGGAGTTTGTGACCGAAAGTATCGAAAGCTTTGGTTTAAGACCTTTATTGATTCCTGATTTGTCCGGCTCCTTGGATGGCCATTTAGCTGACGAAGGTTTTAATCCTTTAACAACCGGCGGTACTTCCATTGCTGACTTAAAAACAGCAGGCGAAAGTGTTGCAACCTTGGTTGTGGGAGACAGCTTAAAGTCCGCCGGTAAATCATTATTAGATAAAACCGGTGTACCCAGTTTTCATTTTTCCCATTTAATGACACTGGATTCCGTTGACGATTGGTTTCATTGTTTAACCAATATCAGCGGTGAAATTGTTCCTACAAAATGGCAAAGGCATCGCAGTCAATTACAAGATGCACTACTGGATTGTCACTTTATGGTGGGCTCAAAGTCTGCCGCAATTGCGGGTGATGGTGACTTGGTCATAGGTTTTCATGATCTGCTTGCCAGTATCGGTGCTACTTCAAAGGTTTGTGTTATTCCGGCTAAGGCAAAATCTGTCACGAAATTGCCCATTGAAGTGATTCATATTGGTGACTTAGAAGATTTAGAAAACCTAGCATCGGAAAACAGTGTTGACATATTAATTGGTAACTCCCATGCCACAGAGAGCGCAGAGCGGTTAGGTGTGCCTATTTTGAGAATGGGATTCCCCCAGTATGACTTTGTGGGTGGCTTTCAACGGTGTTGGTCAGGGTACAAAGGCATCACCCAGGCTTTATTTGATTTAGCCAATATCTTTTTACAAAGCCATCATGAAATACAACCTTATCATTCAATTTATTCTCAGAAATCAGATTCGCCCTATGCCGATTCTGAACATGGGGCGGTTCATTAAATAAGTAACTCGAGGGTTTTCTAATCATGGCTAGAGTAGCGAGAAAGCTGCAAATAGTAGACGACTCTGAAGATGATTTAGTCATTCGAGTAGCGTTTGCGAGTTCGGATCACAAAATGGTTGACCAGCATTTTGGAACGGCTTCTCGATTCGCAATTTATGGTGTAAACCCAGAGCGATCTGCGCTGATGAATGTGATTGAGTTTACAGACATAGAACCCGAGCATGATGAAGGCAAGCTCGCGATAAAAATCGAAAACTTAGATGGTTGTATTGCTGTTTATTCACGAGCTTGTGGGGCATCGGCAGTTAAGCAACTAATTAACATAGGTATTCAGCCTGTGAAAGTGCATGAAGGTGCTGAGATTTCAGAGCTTATTGAAGCACTGCAACAAGAACTGCTGGCGGGACCATCAACTTGGTTAGCAAAGGCACTGCAAAAAAATACATTAAATGAATCCCGATTCGATGACATGGAAATGGAAGGTTGGGATGAATAACGGATTAATCATTTAGGAGAACAATGATGACCGATGCGGTAATAGAAGGTAGTGAAGTGGATTTAACTCATCCATTTGTAAAACAAATGGTAATTCAATTGAGAGCTCTTGATAGCTATGGAACTTACGACACATGGAGTGACGAAAAAGTTCTGGATCCTCTCATATTAACGAAAGAGCGTAAGCGCGAAATACCTGTTGTAGGTGACCCTGATGAAACAGTGATTGCTCGCTTAAAAGCCTATTACAACGCCCTTGCCACTACCATTGAATTGCAATGTGGCTTAATGGCTGTACCCGTAGTTAATTTAACTCATGAAGGGTTTGGTCGCGCATTTATTTCTGTTGGTAAGCTAATTGTTTTGGATAAAACCTTAAGAGATGTACATCGTTTTGGATTCCCATCTTTGGAAAAGCTCATTCAAGACAGTGAAAAATTAATTAATAAAGCTGCAGACATGGTGACCACCTATCGCGAAGTCGCCAAGCTTTAATTGATAAAGTAAGGAAGAAGCAATGACCCCAGAAGAACTGAAAGCAATTCAAAAAGAAGCCAAAAAGAAAAAGCGTATCGCCACAGAATGTGCGTCTGAGGTACACGATTTGGTAGAAGATACGCTATGGACCAATTACGAAAATCTGGAAGCATTAGCGCAAAAGACTGTGCAGGCTTGCAGAGAATGGGCCGAAGCCGATAAAAAAGCCAAAGAAGCTGAAGCATTGGCAGAGGCGTAGTTAACCCTCAAGAGAAAAATCAGGAGTAGTTGCCATGTGTGCTGCAATAGTAGGTCAAACAAGGGGTGGAGCCGATTGGGTTCCCGAATTTGTTACCGATATAGACCAAACAACCTGTATTGGTTGTGGTCGTTGTTACAAGGTTTGTCCGCGAGACGTTTTTGAACTTGTTCAAAGAGGTGAGTCTGACGATCTTGATGATGACGATTGGGATGACGATGACGACGATGAAATGATGGTAATGGCCATCAAAGATGCGATGGATTGCATTGGTTGCAAAAGTTGCTCTAGAGTTTGTCCAAAAAATTGTCATACACATGAGCAAGCTGCGTAACTGAGTAAGTAAAAGAGTTACCCTTTCTGAAAAAGACAAGGGTAGCTCAAAAAGAAAGATTTTAATTCGCTAATTAACGGGTGATTTATCATGGCGAAACCAGATTATTTTTTATTTTTTTGCTGTCAATCTAGAGCCGAAGGGCATCCTCGTGGCAGCTGTGGAGAAAAGGGGAGTAACAATGTTTTTCAAGAATTCACAGCAAAGCTTGCTGCAAAAAATCTATTACACAAAGTTGGTTTCGCGCGTACCGAGTGCCTCGGGCCGTGTCAAGCGGGCGCTAATATTTTGGTGCACCCTGACGGCATCCTTTATTCTGCAGTTAACAGTGAAGACGTTGATCGGATAATTGATGAACATCTAGTTCAAGGAAATCCTGTTTCAGAGAAAGTCGCTCCAGCAGATATATGGTAAGGAAATGACCTTGATTATTTCTGATTACAAATTGAGTGATAAAACGGGACCATCTCTCAAGCAAAAGATTGATGCAGTGTACGATTCATTACTTGCTGCTTGGAATGGCTTACGATTAAAGCTCGCCGAAACGGGGGTGGATAATGCAATGACAATGATTCCTCCTCCGGATCAAGCCTTCTTTAGATTAGAAGTGGATCCCTTTGACAAAAGCGAAACCATTATTGCTGTTTGGCAAAATAAACAGAATGAAAAGCTGGGTGAAATACAAGTTCGAAATAATAAGACTTTTTACGCTGAGTTTGATGTTATCAGAAGCCACCCCACAGACGTTCGATGGTTTGTTGAAGCGGTAACCGCATGGGGTAGAAAAGACGATATTAAATCTGAATTAAGACTATTACCGGCTATTTAGGTCTAAAGAAGAAAGGTTAGAAATGGAACTACCTGTTAGATTGATTTTATGTCAACTGCATAATGTTAGTGCCAGATTACAATTATTAAGAAGCAGTGAAGGCAGTATTTGTTTGCCGGTTCCACTGCCAAAATTATCAGAAATTCAAGATGATGCACCAGCGAAAAAGCGGGTTCCTGTGCACCCATCGATATATTTGAATCATATAGAAGAAATTACTGGGTTTAGTCGTTCGGATTTGGCAATTGAGCATGACTTTATTATTCATGTTGATGTACCAGGACAACCCATTGATGTCTATTTGGTAAGAAACCATTCAAAATTTACTAATAAAGCCCCAAAAGGCTTTAACTGGATTGAGTTGCCAGATTGCTTTCAATTAATTCCACTGGAACGGGAATTGTTTCGAAAGATTTATAAACACTTTTTGGAATAAAGTGTTCATTTACTTCTAGCTAACCGGGTAGAAGTATTTAAGAGGAGAAAACAATGGAAAATCTTGACAGAGAGTTAGCTCTGAGGATAGCCCTTGCCACAAAGATTTTACCTGGGGTTACGATCACCGAGTTGCTAGACATTCTTCACGGCTTGAAAGGGTCGCCACTCACAGATGAAGCCCTAAAGTCAGTAACGGTTACCAATTTAAAAACCGGCATTGGTAGCCATGATGGTGAAGAAGATGGAGAAGACATCAGTATTGGCTTAGAAAACATTAAGCTGGCGGTTAGATACTTATGGGGTGAGGAGGCCGATGAGGACTTACCAGATGTACAGATATATAACGAAGGTGAAATGAAAAATTCTGTAAGAGTCGCTGTCGCCTCAAACAGTGGCAACCTAATTAATGGCCATTTCGGTTCGTGCATTAGATATTTAATTTATCAGCTTTCAAGAACTGAAATGAAGTTAATCGACATACGCTCTGCGATTGAAGCTGACAATGCTGAAGATAAAAATCAGTTTCGAGTAAACTTGATTAAAGACTGCTCTGTGATGTTCGTACAAAGCATAGGAGGGCCAGCTGCGGCCAAGGTGATTCGAGCTGACATCTACCCGATAAAATGCCCCGACATTGTTGACGCCTTCGACAAACTTACTGAATTCCAAACTGTTTTTGATGCGCCTCCACCTTGGTTCTCAAAAGTTTTAGGTCTATCTCCTGAAGAACGTCAGCGTTTTAAGAGTGCTGGGTAGGTTTTAACCTTCCATAAAAATAGTCAGAGTTAATCTTAAAATGCATCAGAGTTTCGTATATTAGAAATATATAATTATATTTGTTTTTTGCTAATAAAAACCCGTTTGGAAACAAAAGACTTTTGTTTATAATCAACCTGCTTTTGAGGACTATTAATAGCTCGTTTAGGTATTGGTTTATTTGACATAGGCTTGTTAATCGTATGGGTATTGTTGTCAGCATGAAAAGAAAATCTACTTTTTTAATTATATCAATCCTAGTTCTAATAGTGGGATGTAGTGACTCATCTAATATTGGTTCAGAGCAAGCTCCGGTGGTAGCACGACCAGCTATTACCTACCTCAATAATCAACCTGATTTGCAAGAATTTAAAATAGAGAAGATTTTTATTCATGAGAATGATGGAAGCTATACGGAGGTCGTTCCAGAAGGTAACAGATATGAATTTGATGGTGTTGAATCCGTTTCTTTCACTGCAAAAATATCATTTATTTTTGAAGACATAACTCAATATAGATTTAGTACACATTTTGACTTAGATAAAGAAGAGTCAGATATGATATTTGTTGGAGATGACGAGGATAGTTTCCTTCCCAGAGAAAACTGTAAAACTATATCGTTTAATAATGACACTAATGAAATAACTTTGTACAAGTATTTCCAGTCCAGCTGCTCCACACTAGTTGGAACTACGGGGAACACAGTTGAATTGTTGGGTACCGCTAAAAAGGATCAAGATATTCTAGTTGTAGCCAGAGATACCAAAGACAATTATACTGGGTTTCGGTTTTTTAATAGTGATGACTACAACCACAATGACACTGTTAATATTGATTATCTATCTCAAGACTTCCATTATATTCAAGTACTAAATAACTCTTTAAAACCTGGTTCTTTATCATTATCAGTAAATAGTACTGATGACGAGATATATCATTACCCAATTGCAATGTACGAGTTTGAAGAGAATCAGAATCAATTTACTGCTAATGGTTTGCCACTTAATGACCTCGGTTCTTATAGACTGGTTATTTCAGTAGATAATGAACTCAGCACATATTCGATATCAGAAACCCACACTGAATTACCATCTTCAATAGAGATAATGGCGGATAGACCGGATTTTCAGTCAGCGGATTTTGATGCTGAAGCGAAGACTTTTAACTGGTATCCAAGCTATAACAACGAGCTTCCTAGGTCAGGAATTCTATTCTACAATCTTGGACCTACTTATATCGAGAGCTATAGAATCTGGGCCAACAACACAGGTTCAATAGAGATTCCAGATATTCCTGATGAAGAATTTGAAACCATGTTATCTTCTGAACAAAGAATTTTATTATATATTTATAACTCTCAACCAGAAGTTTTTGAGTCACTTAACTTACTTTTTAGGATGACATTCTAGATTTTTTCTGACAGCAAATACTTCGGCCTCCAAACCAATTAGCAATAGGTGTTACGTTACCTATCGCTAATTGGTTTGGCCACCTATAGGCCCGTGCAATCCACATGTTGTTTGTTGAAGAGGGTAGGTGCTGTCGAAGAAGAAATCAGTTTTCAACTTCAGAAGCCAATGACTGAATGTCTTCCTCCCAGCAACCAATGGGTTGACCTAAATAGTCATCTTCACCTTCAAATCGAATTAAAAATACCAGCTTCTCATCGTTCTCTTCTAAATAACCTATGTTGACGATAACACCTTTGGTGCCTTTGCTGACTAAGAGCTCTTTTTCACTTGGAAAGCTTCCATCATTCAGAATGTCCTTAGCAGCTTCGATCATGTCGCCAGGTTGTAAATAATACACAGACATAAGTTCGTTCCTCACTCCATTTGTGTTGTCGTAATTACGACATTGGGATTTTCCCGTACTCTTCTATACAAGTTTGATCTGCGTCAATGAGTGTCTAAGTCTCTGTTTTTACAAGAGTTTGAGTCTTTTCGCCTCATGGTACAGCGGTTGCAAAATCAATCTCAGTACTAATGCGATAGCTAGTGCAATCCATTTGCCAGTCGAGGTGAGAAGCATGATTAATCTAACAGATAGCGCGGTTGAAGCGATTAATAAATTTATCGCCAGCAGTGAAAAAGCCATAGCGGGCTTAAGAGTTAAAGTTGAAGCAGGAGGATGCTCAGGTTTTAAATATGGGCTCAAGCTTGAGGGTGAAATAACAGATGAAGACATTGTGGCTGATATCAAAGGCCTTAAGGTTTTATTGGACGAACAAAGCGAGCCGTTACTCAGTGAAGTGACTGTCGACTATATCGACGGTTTAGAAGGCAGTGGTTTTAAATTTGAGAATCCCGCGGCAACGGCAAGTTGTGGTTGTGGTAAATCTTTCGCTTGTTAATTTGGTATCAGTATAAGAGGTATATGTCATGTGGGATTATTCAGAAAAAGTTCAAGATCATTTTTTTAACCCTAGAAATGCGAAAGCAGTTGAAGAAGCGAACGGAACCGGAGATGTCGGTTCGATTAGCTGCGGCGATGCTTTGAGATTGACGCTAAAAGTTAATCCAAGTTCAGAAATTATTGAAGATGCAGGCTTTCAAACATTCGGTTGTGGTTCTGCTATTGCGTCTTCGTCCGCTCTTACGGAAATTATTAAAGGCAAAACATTGGATGAAGCCCTGGAAGTTAGCAACCAGGATATTGCTGACTACCTGGATGGTTTGCCACCAGAAAAAATGCACTGCTCAGTAATGGGTAGAGAAGCACTGCAAGCTGCGGTTGCAGATTATCGTGGTGAAGAGTGGGTAGATGATCATGAAGAAGGTGCTTTAATTTGTAAGTGCTTTGCGATTGATGAAGTCATGATTGAAGACACCATTCGTGCAAACAATTTAAAAACAGTAGAAGAAGTGACTAACTACACCAAAGCAGGTGGTGGCTGTTCTTCTTGTCACGAAGGCATCGAAGGCGTTCTTACCAAAGTACTTGCAGAGCAAGGCGAGCAATTTGTACCTGCGGCCTTAGGAGCTCAAACTGTTGAATTGCCTACAGGCGGAAACCTAAAGCGTATTCGAACTATTGAAAAAGTATTAGATGAAGTTCGTCCCGCACTCCAAGCAGATAAGGGAGATGTGGAACTGGTAGAAGTTGCTGGCAACACCATTTATGTGCACCTAA
>JANQHX010000019.1 GCA_028282465.1 Gynuella sp. | reverse complement strand
TTACGTAATTTTTAGAGACGCCCGGCATTTTACGCATAACTAGCTTGAAGGATAGGGCGCCTCGCCATATGCTTCCGCCATTCTAGTGAACATAACAATAACAGATGACTGTCCAACATTTTGATCAAAACCTTCGGATACCATTCACTTTCGCTAAGCGGAAGGGGGTGTTATTGGATCTCCAAGACCCAGAGAACCCTAAATTGTTGTACCGCAGTGATGCACCCTTGGATGCACTGCAAGAAGCACGACGTTTTGCTGGCTTTAGTGTGATAGCCGAGTCGGTAACCGAAGAAGATTTCAATATTGCCCTCAACCGCTCATATCAAAGCGATTCTGGCGAGACCATGCAAATGGTTGAAGAAATGGGCGATGAAATGGACTTACGATCTTTGGCTGATTCTGTTCCAGAAACCGAAGATCTGTTGGAACAAGAAGATGATGCACCGATCATTCGATTGATTAATGCGCTTCTGACAGAAGCGGTGAAAGAGGGTGCTTCTGATGTTCACATTGAAACCTATGAGAAACGCTTGGTGGTTCGCTTCCGTGTAGACGGTGTTCTGCGCGAAGTGGTACAGCCTAAACGAGCACTGGCACCGCTACTAATCTCTCGTATTAAGGTCATGTCAAAACTTGATATTGCCGAAAAACGTGTTCCGCAAGATGGCCGGATCGCATTGCGAGTGGCCGGTAGAGAGGTGGATATTCGGGTATCGACTATTCCATCAAACCATGGGGAAAGAGTAGTAATGCGTTTGCTGGATAAGCAAACCGGTAAGCTCGATTTAAGTACCCTGGGTATGTCTGAATTTGCCCACAAAACCATGGGCGCTTTAATTGAACGGCCCCACGGGATTATTTTGGTCACAGGGCCAACGGGTTCAGGTAAAACTACAACTCTGTACTCTTCACTAGAACAACTCAATAATTCCGTCAGAAACATTATGACGGTTGAAGATCCCATCGAATACAGCCTCCCAGGCATTGGTCAAACCCAGGTGAATACCAAGGTTGATATGACTTTTGCTCGCGGGTTAAGAGCCATATTGCGTCAAGATCCAGACGTGGTGATGATTGGTGAGATTCGAGATATTGAAACCGCTCAGATTGCGGTTGAAGCATCGTTAACGGGTCACCTTGTGTTGTCAACACTCCACACCAACAGCGCTGTGGGGGCGGTAACGCGACTCCAGGACATGGGTGTCGAGCCATATTTGCTGTCTTCTAGTTTAATTGGGGTCTGTGCTCAGCGATTGATTAGATCCTTATGCCCAGAATGTAAAGAAGCACGTCCTGCAGATCAGGCAGAATGCGAATTTCTGGGGGCTGATCCATCAAATCCTCCGACTATTTATCACGCCAAAGGCTGCGACAAATGCAAGCACAGTGGTTATCGAGGCCGAATGGGTTTGTACGAATTGGTCACTATTGATGAAGAGATGAGAAAACTCATTCATGACCAGTCTGGTGAACAGGCTTTAGAAGCGGTAGCCAGAAAAACCAGTCCTTCAATTGTGCAGGATGGTATTGAGAAAGTTCTGGAAGGCAGTACAACCATTGAAGAAGTCATGCGGGTTGTTCGCGGAGTGTAAACATGGCTGCTTTTGATTATGTTGCGGTCGATGAAAAAGGCCGAAAGAAAAAAGGTGTCATGGAGGGCGACAGCTCTCGACAAATCAGGCAAAGCCTTAGAGAAAAAGGCTGGTTCCCTTTAGAAGTTGATGCTGCGAAAGAAAAATCGAACAAATCTTTTTTTGCCTCGGCAGGGCCTTCAATAACCGTTAATGAACTGTCTATGCTAACTCGCCAGTTAGCCACCTTGGTATCCTCTGGTATGCCGTTAGAAGAATGTTTAAAAGCGGTTGCTGAACAAAGCGAGAAACCGAAAATTCGGTCCATGATGCTAGCGGTTAGAGGCAAACTTTTAGAAGGGCACTCACTGGCTAAAAGTTTTGAAGAATATCCGAAAGCTTTTCCACATTTATATCGTGCAACGGTCGAAGCAGGTGAGCACTCTGGTCATTTAGATGCGGTATTAAATCGTTTGGCAGATTATGTAGAAGATCAGGCTGCAACGAAAAAAAGCATTCAAATGGCTGCTATTTACCCAGTGGCGTTAATTACCGTTGCTATCGGAATCGTTATATTTTTGTTGAACTCCGTGGTTCCAAAAATTTTGGAAACCTTTATTACCAGCAACCAAGCATTACCAAGACCCACTCAAGCGCTTTTGGCTGTCACAGAGTTTTTTCAGAGTTATGGAATTTATGTAGGCATTGGCGTTGTCTTACTAATAGGGTTCAACATTTGGTGGGATAAAAAGCCCACACGAAAAAAGAAAAAGGACGCTGTTAAATTAACTGTTCCTTTAATTGGTAAAATGATTAAAGGTTTTAATACCTCTAGATTTGCGTCAACTCTAAGCACTTTAGGTAGCAGTGGAGTGCCACTCGTTGAAGCCATGGGTATTGCATCTCAAGTGGTTACCAATTTAGTGATTCAAGAAAGAGTTCAAGAGGCCACTCAAAAAGTCAGTGAAGGCTCAGCACTTAATCAATCATTAAAAGAAACTGGTTTTTTTCCACCCATGATGTTGCACATGATTGCCAGTGGTGAGGCCAGTGGTAACCTAGAGAATATGCTTGAGCGTACTGCTCAATCACAAGAACGAAATCTAAAAGATTTAATATCAACCATGTTGGGTTTATTAGAGCCGCTTATGCTCATTTTTATGGGGCTGATAGTTCTCATAATTGTAATGGCTGTGGTGTTACCCATTACACAGATGAATAGTTTGGTAGGATAAAAAAATGAAACATCAAATAAACAGAGGCTTCTCGTTAATTGAATTGTTAGTGGTTATTGCAATTCTTGCAGCTATTGCTGGGTTGGTGGCTCCTCAGTTGTTAGGCCGAGGTGATCAGGCAAAAATTGATCTCGTGAAAAGCGACATTAACACTATTGAAACTGCATTGGATATGTATCGCTTAGATAATTATGCTTATCCAAGTACAGACCAAGGCCTGGATGCATTAATGGGCCAGCCTTCTGGATCACCAGAAGCAAAAAACTGGAAAGGGCCTTATCTTAAAAAGACGCCACAGGATCCCTGGGGTAATGAGTACGCTTATATTAACAATGGCAATGCCTACGAAATCATCTCCTATGGCTCAGACGGCCGTGATGGTGGTGAAGGTGCAGCTGCAGACATCAATAGCGCTCAATAAACTCCTCACATGAAACGTACCACTGGCTTCACGCTCATAGAATTATTGGTTGTTATTCTGGTTATGAGCGCGGTTGTGGGTGGTACCATGCTTTCCCTCGATACTCGCGACCCCAGCAAGCTGGTTCGACCAGAAGCCGTAAGAATGCAAGCCTATTTTCAAGAAGCCCAATACTATGCCGTGAATACCGGGCAGGATTTGGGTTTGTTTTTTATTGAAAATTCTTATTTTTGGAAAATCATTGCTGAGGAAGAGGACGAAGCAACAGGAGAGCTTGGATTCGTTTTTAACGATGGAGAAGGCTCAATTTTCAATCCAGTGAAATATGAAGATGACTTCTCTTTTCAACTGTTAATTGATAGCGCCGAAGTTTTTCTAGAAGAAGAGATAAACGAGAGATCGGTGCCATTGGTATATATGCAGAACAATGGTGAATCTTTCCCTCCCTTTGAGTTTTTAATTGGCTTCCCAAGCCAGTTTTATTGGCAAGTGTCCTCTGATGGATATCACCCGCCAGAGATCATTCCCTATGCACAAGAATTCTAAAGGTTTTACGCTGGTAGAAGTCATGGTGGCCGTTGCCGTTTTTGCTGCTATGGCGGTTTCCATGTCTTTAGTGTCCAGTCAAAGTAGTGTTAATAGCTACAGGCTTGAACAAAAAACCGTTGCGCTCTGGGTGGCACAAAATCAGTTAGTGGATATAAAAATAAAACCATTTCCTAATGTTGGTGAATCAAAGGCAGACGTCACCATGGGCAATAGAGATTGGAAAGTGGTGACCAAGGTAAACAAATCTAAATTTGAAAACTTACAAGCTGTTTTAAGAGAAGTAGAAATTGAAGTTTTTGAAGCCAGTGATGAATCCAGGTCTGTCTACACATTAAATGCCTTGATTGGTAAAAACTAAATGAAATCGAATAGTGGCCTAACCTTAGTAGAGCTTTTAGTTGCTATTACCATCAGCGCGATTCTTGGGGTGGGTGCCGTTCAACTCTTTCAGACAGTTTCTGGGGGATCAGAAAAACTCAACCGCCAACAGTTTTTGTTAGATCAATTACGTCGAGGCATGAACAAAATTGAAACGGACATTGTTCAGCTCAATATTCAACGAGATGTGAAAGACGAATACGGTGATACCAAAGCGTCTTTAGTCAAAGATTTTGATCATTGGTTAGAGTTCACTAGAAGCGGTTGGGAACCATCACTTGCGATTAAGTTCTATCAACAAGATCAGCAAGAGCAATCTCAACGGAGTGAATTACAACGTGTGAGTTATCGACTTGAACCCTTACAAGACGAGATCTGCTCAAAGACGGTTCAGGTAGAAGATAAACTTGGCGGCGTAGAACTTGAAGGCGAATGCTTGGTCAGGTCAACCACTTTTCATTTAGATTCAGATGGTAATGAAGAGCGATTCGACATAGCGTTGATTGGCTATTTATCAGAGGCAGAGGTAAAGGTTTTTTACGTAAACCCAAATAATGAATTGAAATCCTCAGAGAAATGGCCAATTGATAATGCCTCTGGTTTGGAAATCATGAAATACATTGAGTTTACTTTTAGTCATCAACGATTCGGAGAAATAAAACGGCTTTTTATCATTCCAGAGCGATTAAACAGCAGCACTGGGCCGGGTAACCCAGGTAACGGAAATGGTAACTCATAATGCGTAAATCTAATTCCGGGCTAGCTTTGGTACAGGTTATGTTGATATTTGCTTTGTTGGCAATCGTGGCCGCAAATATGCAAGTCAACCAACGCTTTGAAATTGCTAGAACCATAAGGTTAATTGATCAGGCGACGGCGCGAGAGTACTCCAGTTTCGGAGAAATGATGACTCGCCAAGCCCTTGCTGAGTTAGACCCGAATAAAGATGCCGATACCAGATTCGAAGTTGATGCCTTTGAATGTTTTTCTCTAACCCTACCTGAGATTGTGCCTGGGGTAGAATTCGGGCTCTATGCACAAGACCTTGACGGTAAATTCAATCTCAATTGGCTGAGCATGCAGAATCAAAACCGAGCAAACTGGATAGCAGGTTTTAAAAAAATGCTTAGCAATTTGGATGTGCCCACTGAGCTGGGTGACAATGTTGCCGCTTGGTTCGATCCAGACAGTTCAGCTCAATTTGTATATGGTGGTAAAAGCCCTTCTTACAGCGCAAGTAATTTACCTATGGGTGATATTTCTGAGCTAAGGCTTATAGATGGAATGACCGAAGAGCATTACTTGAAACTTCGACCCTATGTAGCGGCATTGCCCTTTGACAGTAAACTAAACCTTAATACTGCCCACGAACCCGTATTACATGCGCTATCGGTTCAGTTATCAGACACTGAGATTTCAAATATTTTTAGTAATCAATTGGTTTTAGCTGACGGGCAATGTGATAACCCGCCTCGTTCAACAGGGGATGCCTATACTTCTATTCAGGACATTAATAGCGTTGCCGGTTTTAATCAGGAAAAGCCTGCACCCTTTGATGAGAACTTAGTCTCATTTAAGTCTCAGTTTTATGAGGTTCTGACGGAAATCACAATTAACGACCATACTACTTTCGTAACCTCGCTCCTCTATCGAGGTCAAAACAACTTTAAGGTATTATCAAGAAACCTTACACGACAAGAATTATATCAGCCTGGTTAAGGCTAAAGGCGACAAACCCATGCAATATCAACTGTTTATATACATCAGAGAACCAGAATCCTACTTGCACTGGCAGCTGTTGGATCGAGGGCAACGTCAAGCGGTTTATGAAGGTTCATGGGAACAACTACAGCAGTATCTTGATACCGAAGGTGTGGTCAGCCCATCAACTACCTTATTACTTCCAGCTGAGTGTGCCCTTCACTGTAAGGTTGAATTGCCTCCTAGCCAGCTAAAATATGTGCACAAAGCTTTGCCTTTTGCCATTGAAGATAAGTTGGTGAAAGACCCTGATTATTATCATCTTATTCCCAATAGCCGAATTAAAAATGGCAAGCTGCCGGTCATCGCCATTGATTTGGAATACCTAGAAAGCATTCGCAGCCAAATGATCAGTTTGGGTTTGGAACCTGGAGAAGCTTATCTAGACAGTGAATTATTATTTGAGCCGGGTAAGTTGGGTCTGTGCTACGCAGAAGGCAGGACCCTGATTTCATTTGAAGATCTATATATGGCCACGGATGATAATTGGGCTGGCCAAGTGATTGAACATCTGTCAGAAGAAATTGATACCCTTGGTATTAACATGGTTTTCGATGAAGGCGTTGAGAACCCTGATATTCTTGTGGCTCAAGTTCAGAATACCATGGAAGTTGAAGTCGCTACCTCGGCTTTCCAAGGGGATTTACTGAATCATCTCGTGGATAAAATGTTGTTAAAGCCAAAATCATTAACCAACATTTTTACGGGTCGTTTTTCCTTTAAAGCTGAAAGCAAGAGCCAGTTTAAATTCCTACAACCCGCAGCTATCGCAGCGTCGGTTATGTTCGTTTTATTTCTGGTGGCTAACGTTGTTGAAACCAGACGTCAAAGTGCTCTTGCAGAGGGCTATGCAAAAGCCAATGAAGCCTTGTGTAAGGATATTTTTGGGCCAGAAAAGCGTTGTCGTGAAAACCTGTTAAAGAAAGAAGTGGAAAATGTTTTAAACAACAGCGCAGGTCAATCAGCAAACTCAGGAATGGAGTTTTTAGCTAGCGCAGATGATATCGCCCAAGCTATGCGAACAGGATTGGAAATCCAATCCCTCAGATATAATCAATCCAAATCAGAATTATTAGCTGTTATCACAGGAAAGGACTTTGGGATTCTCGAAGCCTTTAAAAACGCCATGATAGCCAAAGGCTACAATGCTGAGTTATCTGCCAGTCAAGACGGTGGCAAGTCTCGGGGCAACTTCAAAATTACAAAGGGAGGTGCTTGAACATGAATCTTGTGGATAAATTTCCTGCGTTAAAAAACCTACTGAATCAATTTGATCAACTCAGTTCACGGGATCAATTAGCTCTAAAAGGTCTTGGCGGTTTCGCAGTCGTTTTGATTATTTATTTTGCTCTGGTGAGTCCCATCTTTGGTGCTAAATCAGACGCTCAGACAATGCTCTCCAACAGAATTGATCTCTACTCATTCTTAAATGATGTTGGCCCAAGAGCTAAAGCGAATGCTAGGGCTGCGGGAAGTTCTTCAAATAGAAACTCTAATGTGGCGATTTCTTCAACAGTTACTAGAACCTTTTCGCAAAACCAAATCACTCTGCAAAAGTTTGAGAATGATAACAACGGTGGTTTGCGGATCTGGGTTGAAAATGTACCCTTCGATAAATTTGCGCAATCACTGGCACGGTTAGAGACCAGCCATGGGATTGTAGCGACCCAGGTAACCATTGAGTCTGAAGGTAAATCTGGCGTTGTGAGTGGTCGAGGCGTTCTAGCCTTCAAGTAATTGGCACATAGCCCTTTGGGTGTTAAGGTAATTCGACCTACACTGGGTTGTTGTACGTAGTAAAACCTAAGCGCCAAGCACTCAAAGGGAGAATTCCTATGACTCAGACCCTTCCAGACCACTTCAAAGTGGTTCGTCTGGATCAATCCACCTCTAGAGAAGCAAGATCCATCCTTTATCATTCTTACCGCCATGAGCCCCTCTATCAGCATTTGCTAAACGCTCAAAAGCCCGGCTATAAACAGCGGGTGAGGGCGACCATGAGAGAAGCCATGCGTCTTCATTTTGCTCGAAATGAAACTGTTTTAGGGGTTGTGGATACTGAAAAAGATCGCCTACTTGGGTTAGCATTTTTGACTGGGCCGGAAGGTAGAATTGATATTTCAGATCAATTTATGTGGCGCTTGAAAATGTTCCTGACCGCTGGATACGAAGCCACCAGTCGTTACATTAGATATTTTCAATCTGTTCAAGACGCGCTACCAGAAGAACCACACCGAATGCTGACTCTCATTGGTATTCACCCAGATTTCCAAAAACAGGGGCTGGGTAGAAAGATTATGGAAAGCATTCATGATATTGCAGACAAGGATTCTAATTCCTCTGGTATTTTTTTGGATACAGGCAACAGTCGCTATCTGTATTTTTATGAATCATTAGGATATGAAAAGTACACTGATGTAAAAATTGGTGACATCACTGAAACTATTCTTTATCGACCCGCTCCAAATAAACAATCTCAAGCCGCCTGATTCATTCGGGCGCTCCTTTAATAGTTCTGGAAAAAAACATGAGTCAATTTGATTATGATCTTTTTGTCATCGGCGCGGGTTCCGGTGGTGTAAGAGCAAGCCGCATGGCTGCTGGTTTCGGTGCGCGAGTGGCCGTTGCTGAAGACAGATACATGGGAGGCACCTGTGTCAATGTGGGTTGTGTGCCCAAAAAACTGTTTGTTTATGGATCAGAATACATGCAACACCTCAACGAGGGCGCAGGCTTTGGGGTTTTTGTTGCCGGTAAAACATTTAGTTGGGAAACCCTTAGAGACAATAAAACCAGGGAAATCGAAAGACTAAATGGTATCTATAACAATTTATTGAATAACTCAGGGGTTGAACTCATCTCTGGCAGGGCAACATTAATCGGGCCTAATGAAGTTGAAGTGGCTGGCCAAACTTTCACTGCTAAGAATATTTTAATTGCCACTGGTGGGTGGCCTTTTGTGCCTGACATTCCAGGCAAAGAACATATGATAACCTCCAATGAAGTGTTCTATTTGGATGAATTCCCAGAGAAAGCCCTTGTGTTAGGCGCAGGCTATATCGCTGTAGAGTTTGCTGGAATCTTCAATGGTTTGGGGGCAGAAACCGAGTTGGTATTTCGAGGCGAGCAGATGCTTCGTGGCTTTGATGAAGAAGTCAGAGAGTTTGTGTCTGATGAAATCGCCAAGAAAGGTGTGAAGGTGACCGCTCAAGACAATGTGGTGTCTATTGAAAAGCTACCCAATGGCCAACTCAAGGCTGCATTGCAATCGGGTGAAGAAAGGGTGGTAGACCAAATTCTCTGTGCAACCGGTCGTCGGCCTAATGTCGCCGGACTTGGTTTGGAATCGGCAGGTGTAGAATTAAACGATGCTGGCGCTATTGCCGTGAATGACCAATTTCAAACCAGTGTTGAGCACATTTATGCCATTGGTGATGTGGTTGATCGAATTCAACTGACTCCTGTGGCGCTGGCAGAGGGGATGTTTATTGCTAATCGACTGTTTGGTGATAAGGACTATCCAGAGCTGGATTACGAAAACATTCCTACCGCGGTTTTTTGTCAACCAAATATTGGCACTGTTGGTTTAACAGAGGAACAAGCCAGAGTTCATTGTCGAAGATTAAGAATTTATACCTCGAGTTTTAAACCCATGAAACACACTTTATCTGGAGAGGATGAGCGGTCATTAATGAAATTGATCGTTGATGATGCGTCAGACAAGGTAGTAGGAGCGCACATGGTAGGGCCAGAAGCAGGTGAAATAGTCCAAGGGTTAGCCATTGCCATGAAAGCCGGGGCGACGAAGGCGCACTTTGACTCAACGGTAGGCGTTCACCCAACAGCCGCTGAAGAATTCGTGACCCTCAGAACTGTGACTAGGCACTAGGGCCTGTTTACACCAATTATTTCACGCTGCCATCGGCTATTTTTTGTGCCAAACAAGGCGCAGCGAGTGTGGTGTAACACGTTACACGAACGAGCTGCAACGTGGTTTGGCACAAAAAATAGCCCTGGCCCGAAGGGTTGAGGTTACAAAGCCATCACTCTTCGTTGTTCTTCAATCATTTAGCTAGCTAAACGTCTCTCATCACGCCTCGATTGAGAGCTTTGTATGCTCAACAGCAAAGAAACAATTGGTGTGAACAGGCCCCAGCTTACTACCATTGATCCCGAAGTTTTCTAAGGGCAATAAAACAATCCATACTGGAAACCGGCTTTTGGCCGGTTTTGTTTTTTATGGCCTCCATAACTTCTTCAGATTCAGTTTTCAAAAAAAGATTGAAACTGAGCTCGTCTTCAAACTGAGTGACTTTTCTTTGATCAGGGTTTAAGCACTCTTGCTCTTCTAACAACCTTTGACTAGCTGGATTAATCGGCAGTATTGAATCTGTAAATCTTAGATTGGTGCACAAATAATCATGTGAGGGATAGATATCTGTCTGAGGTGAGATTTTGTCTTTAAGTTTTTGAATGGACTGATATAAGACCTTGGTATTGCCGACTTTGGTGTTACCTACACCACCGTTAAACAGGGTATCACCTGTGATTAAGAACGGTTTTTCTTGAGAGCACCAAAAACATTGATGAGGAAAAAAGTGCCCAGGCGTATCCAAGACTTGAACCTCAGAGTTACCAATTCTAATGGTATCTCCATTGACCACAGGCTGTGTGACCTGTTTAAGTTGAGCATCGCCATAGACGGGTATGTCATATAGTTTTAGTAAGCCCGAAACACCACTCACATGGTCCCCATGGCCATGGGTCAACAAAATCTTGGTGAGTTTAACACCCGCTTGTTCTAGCTGCGTTTGCACAGCTTCTGCATTAAAAGGGTCGACAACAGCAGCTTGAGCTGAGTCTTCGCATATCAACAGGTGGTTATAGTTTTCTAATGAATTAGGTATGTAAAAACGAACCACTTGCATAGCATTTATCCAAATAATGGGTTTTGATTAGGGCCTGTGTAGAAAGAATAACATTGTTTTAATCTAAACCCTCCATGCTATGGAAAACACTGAAAAGGAGTTGTTCATGTTAAGAAAACTACTGACTATGGGTCTTTTAGTGACACTGGTCGCCTGTGCCAGTAAATCGCCGCAGCTGGTACCTGTTGAGCCCGACTTAGTGGGCGTTATGCCGTTAACTGGAGATGGCGAACTGATTGCGTTAACAGTGACAGATAGCCGTGATTCGGATGTGCTGGGTAGTAGAGGAGGGGCTTATCCTGAGACTGCCTTGATCAGACTTAAATCAGGTTTCGAAACTTCAATGAAATCGGCCATTGAGGGTAAGCTTGAAGAAGCCGGGTTCAGTTTTACAGATGCGGGTTCTGCTATTACTTGGAAGGTTATGTTGTCTGAACTGACTTACAGCATTTCTGAAAAAACTACCCTAAAGGATGAAGTTAAGATAACCGGCGCTATTGATGTAGAGATAGTGGCAGGGAATAAGACCTTTACGAATTTCTATAAAGCCAATTATTCAAAAGAAATCTTGAATTCTCCCAGTGATGAAAAAAACGTTGAAATGATTAATGGTGTGATTTCACAACTAATCACTTTAATGTTGGAAGACGAGTCTTTAGCTAAATTTCTATAGGCTGGTGTTGAGTTTTATGAATTAATAAAAACAGAAAAGGCTCGATTGAGCCTTTTTCCGATTCATCACTTACTCTCTCACTTTTTATTTTTCATTTAGCCCTAAGTATTGATTTGAATTTACATTAACCCAATCTGCAACAATTTCACCAGCGGCATTTAATAGCGCCAACTCCAGGCTATCAATGGTTGTGTCTTTGTCAAAGCTAACATCTTCAACCGGTTCTACTCCTAAACTTTCTCGAAATCCGTTTATCAAATCCAACTTAAGTTTTTGCTCAATTTGATAAGACTTGGTTCTGTCATGCTTATTCAAAGTAAAAGTCTTTGATCTAGAAATATCTGTTTGTAGCTTCATATAATTTCGAGCAAACGAAAACGCCGGTGACTTTCTGATTCTGTTTTTATGTTCACCTTCTAAATAGCTAATCAGACCTTCTTCCAAAATTTTAGGGCGATAAAATAGCGGAGAGATGGTGTCCCATGCCAGGGCATTCTCTAAAGAGCTTTCACCAGTATTGTCAAAACTATATAGGCTAGGAAAATCAATGTCTGGAACGACACCTTTGTGTTGAGTGCTATCGCCATTTACCCGATAAAATTTTGCTTGAGTAAGCTTGAGCTGTCCAAACTCCAGTGGTGTAAGTGTTTGAACCGTACCCTTACCAAAGGTTGTATCACCAATAACAATTGCACGACCATGATCTTGCAACGCGGCAGCGACAATTTCAGAGGCGGAAGCGCTCATGCGGTTCACCATGACTGCCAATGGGCCAGAGAAATGAATTTTGTCATCTAAGTCATGAAATAATTCTATGTAGCCATTAGACAGCTTTACTTGTACAACCGGCCCTTCATCTAAGAACAATCCGGTAATGACATTGGCTTCTCGTAGAGAACCGCCACCATTGTCACGAAGATCCAGAATCATTGCGTTCACATTGCTGTGATTCAATTCTTTGATTAATCGTTTCACGTCTTTGCTGGCGCTCTTAAAGTTTTTATCGCCCCTTTGCCAAGCTTCAAAGTCTATGTAGAAAGAGGGTATCGTAATCACACCAATTCGAATAGTTTGATTATTTCTTTCAAACTCGAAAATTTTTGATGAAGCAGAATCTTCTTCTAATACGTATTTTTTGCGAACAATTTGAATTTCTTGTTGCTGACTGGTGTCGCCCCCTTTAGCCACCAAAAGTTTTACAACTGAGTTTTCAGGGCCTCTGATCAGCTTAACAACTTCTTCAATTTTCCAGCCCTTTACTGTTGTGAAGCTTTCGCTAATGGTTTTTGCGACGGCGATTAGCTCGTCACTCTTTTGCAGTCGACCATCTTCACTTGCAGGGCCATTGGGAATAATTTTGGAAACGACGATTGAGCCTTTATGCCTATTTAATTCAGCGCCAATACCAGTGAGTGATAAACTCATGTTGATATTAAAATCTTCTTTAGCATCTGGTGACATATATTGAGTGTGTGGGTCAAATAAACTAGCTACCACATTGATATAGCTTTCAAAAGCAGAGACAAAGTCCATTCTTTCCAATTCTGACAAGCTGTCGCGGTAAACATCGGCAAGCTCTGCCCGTGCTGATGACTCTTCTTCACCTTTGAGCATTTTCACCAAAATCTGATGTTTGAGTTTCTTTCTCCAAAGATTATTTAAGTCAGCCTGAGTGACTTGCCATTGGTTAGGTTCTTTATCTGACCACCATTCATTTTTTGAAAAATCAAAGGTATAAGGGTGTTCAAGAATATTGATAGCTTGAATGTATCTGTAATTCTTTCTCTCAATATATATGTTAAAAATATCCGTCATTAAACTCAGATTTCCTGATTTTAATGCATCGTCAAAGTCGTGCTTAAAACCTTCGAACTTCAAGATATCTTCTTGCAAAAAGAATTGTTTCTTTTTATCTAACGTTGCTAAAAAATGTTCGAAAACCTGTTCGGAAAACTGATTATTGATGTCAATGTAATGGTAATGTTGGCGCTGAAGTTGGGAAATAATGATTCGATTGGTGGAAGAGAGTGAATGATCCACAATTAATTTTGGTTCATTCCCAACCTCTGTGGAAAGCGCGTGACTGCTGAAAAATTGTAAAAATATCAGAATGAAAAAAAGCTTTTTCATAACAAACACCTATCCCGCTAATTAATAACAGGATAGGTGGAAGGTTATAAAGTAGTCTAATTTTGCAGTCGATTAATTGTAATTAAAGGTTAATTTAATCGTCACAGGATGTTAATGAAGCTTCAATTCAGTTGATTGGTTTCAAAATATTCAGCAATAAAATCGACAAAGGCTCGGCTTTTTGCGGACAGGTATCGGTTTTCTGGATAAACCACATGAATAGTTCTTGAAGGAAATACAACGTCAGGCAACACATGAACCAGTTCACCAGACTCTAATTCATTTTTGATCATGTACAGAGGTAGTGCGGCAATACCCATGTGATTAAGAGCTGCTTCACACATGGTATCTAAATCGTTCACAGTAAAACGTCTGTCTTTATTTTGCAGACCAGCTTCTTTAAGGAATCGTTTTATCCAACGGGGCTCGGCGTAGTCTATGCCTGAAACCATAAGCAAATGATGGTTATTTAAATCGTTTAAATCCCTTGGTAAGCCATTTTCTTGAATATACTTGTTGGTAGCGGTCATAATAACTTTTTGTCTTGCGACCGGTCGCGCGACTAATCTTGAGTCTTGTAGAGACCCCAGGTGAATGGCTAAATCAATGCCTTCTCTAACCAAATCAAGATTCTTATCCGCCAGAATTAAATCAAAATTCACATTTGGAAATTCTCTTAAAAACTCTGCGAAAATTTTCATCAGCATCGAACGACCAAATGTGGGCGTGGCCGTAATTTTAAGCGTGCCTTTGGGTGAAGTTTCTAAATCCTTCACCATATGCTCAGCTTCTTCCAAGTCTTCCATAATTCGATTACAACGATTAAAGAACAGTTGGCCAGCCTCAGTAGGGCTCACAGAGCGGGTGGTGCGGTTTAATAAACGCACCCCCAATCTGTCTTCAAGAAGAGAAATCTGTTTACTCACTGCAGACGGCGTTAACCCTAATGAATGTGCGGCATTGGTGAAATTATTGGCTTTGACAACCGTGGTAAAAATTACAAGTGAGTCGAGTCTGGCCATGATTTAAACCTGAGAAAAATTCATTATTGGAAGCGTAAAGCAGGGATTTCTATTGATAAGGCCGATAATAACGGGTTTTATCTGGTTTTGCGACATACAGTTGTGAATAAACAAAGGAAAATACAGACTAAATATTCATCAGCGTTGGCCGATAACCAATCAAATGGGTCTCGTTTGGAGGACGGTCTATGTTTCATCAAGTTAATACTCAGTTTTCACAGTCTTCATATAGTTACTATCAGAGTACTTCCAAGAACTCTGAAGCAGATAATGAGTCGAGCCAGACCAATTCCACATCAGATAATGTTGGCACCTCAGAAACATCAAAGACCCAAGACACAGAGCTGTCACCTCAGGTGCAAGTGTTTGATGTTGAGGAAGTAGTGGGCAATATCACTCAATTTGTGAGAGGCCGAATTAACACGTTACCGGAAGATCAACAAGCTGAGGCCCTTGAACAAGCTAAAGAAGGTTTACAGGCCGGCTTTGATGAGGCTCGAGATATATTAACGAGCATGAATAAGTTGTCAGAAGACATGAGCAACGGCATCGACAATTCCCTCGATCAATTAATGGATAAGTTCAAGGATCTAGACAGTCTATTCTCAGATGATGAAACAGGTGACCTCAGTGATGCAGTTGCGGATGAAACCCTAGCTAACTTGGTTGATCAGCCGACCGCGGTTGAAACTTCGACACCGACTAAAAGTGAACCCAAGAATACTCCAATCGATTATGCATTCTCCCCAAAACCGGATAACTTTTTGTCATCGAGTTCAAGACAATACTCCGAAGCTGCTGCTTATTATGAACGCAAGCAAAGCATGGTGTTAAATGTTAAGACTAATGATGGCGATACCGTTCAGCTAAAGTTTAATCAATCCGATTCTGCAGGTGCCGCGAGATTAAGTGGTAACGGAGTGAGCGCATCTTATTTCGAAGGTTCATCTGACCAGCAAATGTCATTTACCGTTGAAGGAAATTTAGACCAGGGTGAGTTGGATGCGTTGAATGAATTATTTTCAGATGTGTCGAAGCTGGCTGATGAGTTTTACGATGGCGATCTGGAAAAAGCATTTGATATGGCTTTAGAACTGGATATTGATTTTAGCGAGCTATCCAGTATGTCTTTAAACATGAGCGATGCCACCAGTTATGCCGCTCAGTCTTATTCTGAAGTATCTGGCAAAACCAGCATGCCTAAAGCCTTTGAACCATTAAAAAGTTATGTTCAGAGTTTTGCAGATCTGGTTAACCAGGCGAATCAAACGCTTGATTTGCCTGTGGGTATTAACGACCTAATGGATATGTTGCCGCAAACAAACTACAAGCACAGTCAACTTCACGGTCAATTGTTGAGCAGTGTCAACAGCCTACTGAACGTAGCATAAGTGGCGATTGGTTCTCTGGTCTATTATGATGAAATCAAATAGACCACTGACTCTTTTTTTAGCGAGTCAGAAACCTTGGAGCCAATGTGCAAACTCTATTTCTCTACACCACTAGTGAATGCCATCTGTGTGATCAGGCAAAATCTCTCGTCGCTCCTGTTGTTAACCAGCTCGCAATTAAAATGAAAGAAATTGAAATCGCTGACGATGACTGGCTTATTGAGAATTATGGTACGAGAATTCCAGTCATTCGAATCGACGGCAGCTCAGATGAACTTGGTTGGCCTTTTACTCCCGAAGACCTTATAGAATATTTAACAGAATAAAAACACGATTAAGGAAAGCCCATGAAACTAGCGCTGAATAAAAACCTACTTTTTGCAATGGCAGCGGCTGTTGTTTTGAGTGCCTGCGGCAGTGCTCCAACAAAATCTGATGCAATCAGTTTGGCGTTGCAAGAAGAGGCAATGTTGAGAGACCTAGCAGCGGAGTGTCAGAAAGTTTCTAAAGAAGCTCGAGTGGCCGCTTACAATGCCAGAAAGAATTGGTGGAAACGAAATGGCGCCATTGTCAAAGCTTCCGATTCTTTATTGGTTAATAACTCTACATTTGTGTTTGGTGACAGAGAGCTACCCGCCGCCCAGGCATTAATTCGGGTGACCACAGATGTACGTGAAATTGCAGAGAGTTACGCCGCGGAGGTGACGAACGCCTCTGACAAAGAAAAAGCCTGTTTAAATGAACTTGAAAAATACGACAGTGGCGAGTTAGACCTAGCAAAAGACAAAACACTGCAAGACACTTACATTGAAATTCAGAATCAGGCCAAATCAGATTACCAAGGCATTAGTGCGGCAAAAGTAAAGGTTGCTAAAGACCGTAGTTATGGCAGATCTTTATTTGTGGTTGAAGCCAAGCTAAAAGACCGGGGCTGCCAGTCGCCAAAGGTTGCCTTGCTTAGAAACAGCTGGCCTTTGGAAGTTTATGACGCTCAGTGTTCAGACAAGAGCTATTTCCTAGTGCGTTGTCAGTGGGGTAAATGTAAGGTCTTTTAATGGCGAAAAAGCTTATTGCTTATGGTTTAGGGTGGCTCGCTATATTGGCAGCCGCCTTAGTCTTGTGGGCACAATTACATTTCATTCGAGTATTCGACGAAAACCAGTTGCTTCTGGAGATTGAAGCTAACCAAATTAAAGCAGAACACGCTTACATCAACATTGCCTACAAGCCCGGTTGCCCCTGCAATGCCTTCGCGATGAACCATCTGGAGTATTTGGTTGATTATTACGGCTCAAAAATTCCCCTGGCTTTTCTATTAAATCAAAACCACTCTGACCAGAACGATGTCGAATACCTTCGCTCAAGATTTAATCTTGAAGAACATCAGGTAAAGCCAGTGTCACCGGAAAATCATCCATGGATTGTGTCGTCGCTATCCGCCATTATTTTCAACAGAGACCGTTCGTTGGCGTATCTCGGCCCCATTAGCGCAGGTATCGCTTGCAGCACTGAAACCAGCTTTGTTGATTCCATATTGCAAAACCTATTGGATGAGCGTCAGGTATTTGCTCAGTTAAATGGTTGGGCAGAGGGGTGCTACTGCAACTGGTAACTCAATTTTTTAGAACACAACCAGCATTATTCAGGATGATGGCTACACTGAGGGAATAGTGGTTATTTAATCCTGAGTTGAGCATGTCTAAAGTTCTAAAAAATGTTGATAGCCGAACCAAACTGGTTGGGCAAAATCGTCTGGAAATCCTTATGTTCAAACTTAAGGCTTCTCAGTTTTTCGCCATCAACGTGTTTAAAATTCAAGAAGTACTGACCCTCCCCAAACTCACTCTAATGCCCAGTCGACATCCCTATGTGATTGGTGTGACTCACTTGAGAGGGCGTACCATACCGGTATTGGATTTGAGCAAGTCCATCGGAATGGGAGCCATTGAGTACAATCAAGATTCAACCATTATCGTTACCGAATACAACAGTACGGTTCAAGCATTTCTAGTGGGGTCAGTTGATCGCATTATGAACCTTAATTGGGAAGAAATATTGCCTCCACCCAGCGGCACAGGTCGTGGTCATTATCTAACGGCCATTACTCGAGTAAACAACCAAATTGTTGAAATAATTGATGTTGAGAAAGTGCTGTCGGAGGTTGTTCCGGCAGAGACCCGAGTTGATCCAAGTTTCCTAGAGGAGGAGACGTTAAGTAAGACAGCGGGTAAGGAAATTTTAATGGTAGACGATTCCCCAACGGCGATTGCACAAGCACAAGAAACCTTCGAAAGCTTAGGGCTAAAAGTTCATACCGCCAGTGATGGCGCTAAAGGTTTGAAGCTTCTGAACTCCTGGCTTGAACAAGGCTATAACCTACAAGAGAAGTTATTGATGGTGATAACAGACGCCGAAATGCCTGTTATGGATGGTTATATGCTGACGACGGAAATTAGATCTAATCCGCAATTAAAAGACCTATATGTTGTGTTGCACACCTCGCTCAGCGGCAGTTTCAATGAAGCAATGGTTGAAAAAGTAGGCTGTGATGCATTCTTGTCTAAATTCAAACCAGATGAACTCGCCAAATTAATTTTAAAAAGATTGGAAACAAACTAAAAAATTCTGGATTCCTGAATTAAAAAATAATAAAAAGAAACTAAGCAATTAATTAAGTTGATTGAGGGATCGAAATGCTTCGAGTTAAATCACTTTTTGTTTACCCCATCAAGTCTCTTCCCGCTATTCCTTCCACAAGTCTGTCGATTGATCAATTGGGGCCAGTCAACGATAGACGCTTAATGCTAGTTAATGAAGAAAACAGATTTATCAGTTTACGATCCACTCAGTCCCTGGTGGAATTTGATGTCTCTTTACAGAACGACCAATTAATTTTAGGTTTGGGCTCACAAGCCAAAACGATTGATTTAACCGCAAGCTATACAGAGGTTGATGAGTTTTCAATTTGGAATGACATGGTCAAAGGAGCCGAGGTGAGCCATGATTTGTCTAATTGGATTTCAGATATTCTAGAAAAGAACGTTCGTTTAATTACCTTGTTGCCGGACAGTAATCGTTCGGTACATCCAGATTTCAGTCAACCCGGTGACCTGGTTAGCTTTGCCGATGGTTTTCCATTTTTATTCACCACTGAAGCTTCCTGCGATCACCTAGGCTCAACATTAGGCATGGAACTAGATCCATTAAGATTTCGACCCAATGTGGTTATAGAAGGTGCGGAGCCCTGGGAAGAAGACACCTGGAGAAAGCTTTCAATTAACGGTATTGAGTTTGACCTTACGAAACCCTGCAGTCGGTGTGGGGTTCCTTCTGTTCATCCAACTGAAGGTAGTCGTCAAACTGAGGTCACAAAAGGCTTGGTCGAACACCGCCGGTTTGGCAAGAAAACCTATTTTGGCATGAATGGCATTCATCGTGACCAAGGCATGATTAAGGTGGGTGATGAGGTTCAAGTGCTTGAAACAGGGCCAACACTGGCAGAGCAATTTGAAATTGTGGAAGCGTCTCAGGCCTAAAAGGGAGTTTTAGAAAAACTCCACGTCATCATCGTTACCTGCATGATAATGTTTTTGTTGATAGTCTCGATAGGCCGCCATCGCAGTTTCAACGGATTCCCCTGACAGAATTTTTTCGTACACAATGGTTTCTGATTCCATTGTGTATCTTTCCTTAACACCGTTCTTTAGGTTCTCCCATTGTTCCCTCTGTGCCCGACGGTCTTCGTCAGACATAAGGTTTGAGATTTGATCAAGGCTGCTGCAAATATGATCTAAACGCTGAGTGATTCGGTCGTAGAACTGAAAGGCGATAATTCCCTGATTAATGGAATCATGGGCTGACTGTAATTGGCTTTCGACTTGGCCATCCATTTCTTGATTCTTAATGGTGGTATCAAGCAGGTTGGCGATGTTGATGAAGGATTCTGTTAAGTCGGTGACTGAGTCTGAACCATCCTCAAGAATACACTTAATTTGAACCACTGCGAGCGCCAACATCTGTTGGTGCGTGGATAGAACTTCCTCATCGGATTTAGAAACCGATTTTGTCATTAACTATACCAATGGATAATTATTGTATTTTGTCAGAATAGCTCAGGGCTCCGGCTTTTCCATTGGATTCTTGTTTTGGCCAGTTGACGACTGATGGTGGCACCTTCAAGACGTCAGGATTTAATCGGACAATATTGTCTAAGTGGGCTCCGTAAATCACCCGGTAAGTCATCACTCGTTTAACGTATTTTCGAGTTTCATCAATAGGGATAGTTTCTACCCAAATGTCCATAGGCAATTCGTCTGCGCCGTCGGCGAGCCAACTTTTTACTCGGCTGTAACCGGCGTTATAAGAAGCTGTCGCCAGGTAAGGGTTAGCATCGTATTGCTGATAAAGTTCGGCAATGTAAGCACTGCCAAGCTCAATGGATTTTCCAGGATTAAACAGATGATTCTTCCCGTTGTAGTCAATTTGGTATCGCTTTGCCACTACAGAGGCGGTGGCCGGCATAATTTGCAATAGGCCTCGAGCACCCGCAGTGGACACCGCTTGCTCGTTAAAAGCACTTTCCTGGCGTGCAATGGCATACAACCAGCTCACTTCAATCTGATGGGAATTAGCAAATCGATGGAAATATTCTTTGAAGGCGAGGGGAAAGCGCAAATTGAGTTCATGCCACTGTTTTGCTTTTGCCAGAGACACAATGCATTGATACAACCAGCCCCATTCCAAAGCCAATTTAGCAGCAGCCACCTGTTCCTCTGAAGACATTTGCTGGAGCGCAAACTCCCACTCGTTTTCTGCCTTGGATTTGTTTCCTAGAGCGTACAATTCCAGAGCGCGCTGAATCGCCGGAAAGTGTTCGACCCTGCCAACAAGATAGTCAGGAATATCGGAGCTTTGATGTTGCAGACTATAATGCTCGCCTAAGCGATCAGCAGCTAGAAAACTATAGAAATCTCGCTGTTTAGGCACAGCAGAAAACAGGGCTTTAACATCGGGAATGCGGCCACTGTCTATGGTGATTAGTTCGGTGGCTCGGGCTTGCCAGTAGGCTTTCCATGAGGCTTCGTCTGGATTTTCTGGTTGCCATGGATCTAAAATTTCTAGCACACTGATCCAGTCTTGATGACGCAACGCCACTCGAAATTGCCACAGCTGGGTTTCCTTGTCTGGGAGTTCTTTTGCCACATTTGCCAGTAACCAATTGCCTGCCTCAGGTTCTAGGTATCTGGCGAGTTTGATACCCAAAAGATGGTCAATTTCCTGTTGCAGATCCGCCCGGTCTGAAAGCTTATTGCGGTAAGAGGGCCAAAGCTTGTGCGCTGTTTTGAAATATTTGGGAATTAATCGTCGGAAACCTTCGGCGATGATGGCTCCATATCTCGGATCAGATGCACTGACCGCCTTGGTCGATTTTAATTTCAGTGGGCTACCCGCAATGGTCAGTAATAGGGTAGCGGATTGACGATCGTCAGCAGCGACTTGAGTCGCTAAATAGCGGGCGAATTTAAAATTTCCCTCTTTGACACTGAGCTCAAATCTGTCCCAAAGTAGCTTATCCGTAAGATGATTCGCTTGTTTCCAACGGTCAAAAACGGGGTTACAGGAATCTGGCTGCGAGCCTGGGTGCAGCCATAATTTGTTGATTTGTTCCACCGGCAAAGAGGTGTTAAATACTCTCACGCCCGCTTCAATCTTAAGACACTGAATATCTGTTGGGTCGTCACTGTGAACATAATCTAACAGCACTTGCCATTGATTATGTTTTCCCAGATATCTAATCCACTCATGACGTAACGAAATGGCTTTCAGGCTATTGGCATTTCTTGCAAGATAGCTATCTACTTCTGGTCTTCGACTGACTGCGACTCGCTTCAGAATGTATTCAAATTCTAAATACTGGTGCAGTGGGTAGTCTTCAATTTTCTTGGCGTAATATTGGTAGGTTTTAAAGTTGTTCTTTTGAATGGCCGTTAATGCCAGGTCATAGGTTTTACGCTGCTGAGCAATACTCAAAGTACTGGCGTGAGCAGAAGAGAGAGACAATATCAACGATGTGGCTATAACCAGTAAATAACCCATGTAGAACAACATTTAACCTATGAATTTGAGGGCGCGAATTGTACCCCAGTGCCAAAACAAAAAAGAGGTGCAAATACACCTCTTTTATTTAGCTTTGTAACCTCTAGTGCGATTTAACCTAGCTGGCTTGCTGCCTCCAAGCGCATTTTTTTGCGGTCTTCCCGCTGCGCCTTGAGGACTAGAAGAGTAGGGGTAGCAACTAGCGTCAGTACAGTTGCGAAGGTTAAACCTCCTGCAATGGCTGTTGCCAATTGACTCCACATACCGGTAGAAGGGGCACCAACTGTGTAGCTACCAGCTATCAAATCAATGTTTAGCTGGGTAACCATGGGTATTAATCCCAAAATGGTGGTCACGGTGGTTAAAATCACTGGTCTTAAACGCTGTGCACCGGTCATTAAAACGGCTTCTACTGCAGGCACGCCTTGCTTCCGAATAACGTTGAAGGTGTCAATCAATACGATATTGTTATTAACCACAATACCAGCAAGGGAAATAACCCCAACCCCAGACATAACAATACCGAACTGCCCTCTGGTAACCAGCAATCCTAGGAATACCCCAACGGTACTTAAGCCCACGGCGCTTAGGATTAATCCGGTTTGATAGAAGCTATTAAACTGGCTGACCAAAATGATAATCATGATGAAAAACGCCACACCAAATGCCTGAACCAAGAACTGACCTGCTTCTTCCTGATCTTCTTGATTACCTACAAACTTAAAGGTGACCTCCGGTGAGATTTCACCACTGGCATACATAGCTGCCAATTCGTCTCGCAATTCAGCAATTACCAAATCTTGGCGCTCACTTTCAATGACATTGGCTTCCACTTTGAAAGTCAGAGTGCCGTCAATTCGGTAAATCTCACCTTTTTTGTTTCTTGGAATGCGTTCAACAAAATTAGAGATAGGTACCTGTTGTCCGCCGGCGGTAATTGTCAGATTATCTATTTGATCCAGACTTCGACCATTGAAGGGGTATCTCATACGAATATCTAATTCATCGTCGGAATTGTCCGGGCGATAGGTTCCAATATTTAACCCACCCGTAATCATCTGAATTGAGGAGCCCACTGTCTGCAAACTGGTGCCAAATCGACTGGCTTGCTCACGGTCAACGTCGATTTCCCATTCAATACCATCCAAGGGTAAATTGTCGGATACATCGATCATTTTTGGATTCGCTGAAAGCTTATTGCTTATCTTGCTGACCGTTTCCTTCAGCAGGTTCAGGTCATAGGAAATGAACTCCAGTTGAATGTCTACGCCAGCAGCTGGGCCGTTGGGCTCAACATGTTTTTCCACATGTATGCCAGGAATGTCGGTGGTGTTGGCAACGATTTCCTCAAGAATGACTTTGGTTCTTCGACGCTCTTGCCAGTCAACAAATTCCAGCTGAACAATGCCAATGGCATCATCTGGATATTCGCGAATTCGGGCTGCGTCAGTGTAGGTGTAGACGGATTTAACTTCTGGCATACCTAATACCCGCTGCTCAACGGTTTTTACTAGGACATCCCGTTCTTCTAAAGAGAGGTTTCCTCGTGCTCTCACAGCTACGCTGCCGTAGTTTTCATCAAACTCTGGGAAGAATTCAGTTCCCAAGCCTGATCGGCCATAGGCCACGAAAATCAATACCACTAGCAGTATGATGTAAAACATCACGTATAGCGGACGCATGACTAGAAATTTCAAAGCCTTAACGTAACGACCTGTCATGCCAGTGAGTTTGTCCAGATCACCATGAGAGGCGGCCTGTAATGCGAGCTTTTGGCTTTCAGAAACAGGGGATGGTCGACCGAACAGGTATCCAAAGGTTGGCACCGCAATGAGGGCCATCACCAGAGACGCAGACAGGGTCATCAAAACTGTGAGAGGGAGGTACTTCATGAACTCACCCATGATGCCAGGCCAAAACAATAAAGGCATGAACACCGCCAGTGTCGTTGCTGTTGATGCAATAATTGGCCAAGCCATTCGAGTGGCTGCCTCACGATAGGCCACCAATCGACTGGCGCCTTCGTTCATTCGTCGGTCGGCATACTCAGTGACCACAATAGCGCCATCAACCAACATGCCCACGGACATGATCAACCCGAAAAGCACGACCATATTGATGGTCAAACCCATCATGCTCAAAGCTAGAATACCGGTCAGGAAAGAAGAGGGGATCGCGATGCCAACTAGCAGACCATTGGTTGGTCCCAGGGCCCAAACCACAACAATGAAAACCAGTAGTGTGGACAAAATAACGCTGTTGTAGAGATCTTTAAGCTGAGTTCTAACGTCTGATGACTGATCCTGGGTGAACACCACAGATAGTCCTTCAGGCCAGAATTCTTCTGAGGCGTAAACCACCTCTTTGACTTTATCTATGGTGTCGATGATGTTTTCACCAACTCGCTTAGAGACTTCTAGAACAACAGCAGGTTCTCCATCTACCCGAGAAATATTTTCTCTGTCTTTATAAGTTCTTTGGCCGATTGCGATGTCACTGAAAGTGACAACGGTGTCACCATCCACTTTCACCGGGAGATTAAGAATATCTTCTTCGTTTTCAATCAACCCTGGCACTTTAACGGCAAAGCGGCCAGCGCCCGTGTCCATGTTACCTGCGGTCACCAGTTGATTGTTGCTGGTCACCAAGGAAATCAGTTCACTATGGGAAAGGTTGTAACTGGCCATCAATGCTGGGTCGACAACGATTTCCGCCATTTCTTCCCTTGTGCCCGTGATGTTGGCTTCAAGCACTTCAGGCAGGCCTTCAATTTCTTCCTGTAAGTCTTCAGCAATGGATTTCAAAACCCTTTCATCCAGGTTGCCTGATAGGGCGATTTTTACCACTGGCATCTTAGAAAGATTGACTTCGTTGACGGTTGGCTCATCAGCTGCAGCAGGCAACTCGCCTTTGGCAGTGTCAGTGGCTTCTCGAACATCAACCAAGGCTTGATCAATGTCAGCGTCCGCTTCAAATTCCATGGTCACTGAGGCATGACCTTCGGAGGCGGTTGAGCTAATTTGTTTAAGACCTTCCAGGGTTTTCAACTCTTTGTATAGAGGAGATACAATCATGCTGTCAGCGTCTTCAGGAGAAACCCCTTCCATACCAACAAACACATACACGATAGGAATTTGTACGTCTGGGAAGGACTCTTTTGAGATGTTAAAGAACGACACTAGACCGCTGATAATCAGCAGGGTGAACAACAAAAGAGTGGTTCGAGTTCGGGCCAGCGCCGTGGTGATTAGACCAATCATAAGTTAACCCTCTGATGCTTCTGCGATAACAGGGTTTTGGTTGGCGGCGGCATCGTCAATCTCATTAAACATGGCTTCAACAATGTCGTTCTCATCAACAAAACCTTGGCCGACGGTAATCACATTGGTTTGTACGGGTAAGCCCGTCACCCAAATACCTCTGGGAGTCGACTCAGCGATTTCAACGTTTTTGAAATGTACTCTGTTTTCGTCGTCCAGCACTTTAATGCCTAAGCGTCCATCATCATCGAGAATTAGCAGCGCCGGGCTGATGAAGTGAGCCATGGTCGTCTCTACTGGAATTTCAACACTGACGGTTGTGCCTGCTACCGGGTTTTCCAATTCGACCAAGGACTCTAGATCCACAGTAAATGTGCGGGTAGTTGGGTTGGCCGATGCGGATATAAAGGAAACCTGAGCAGGAATTTCACTGCCATTTGCCAACTCGGCAATAGCAGTCATACCGATGTCGATGGACTGTACGTTGTTTTCCGATACCTGAACGGTAAATAGAAGAGGATTAAAATTAAGAATTTCAGCAACCATGTCCCCCGGTTGAACGAACGAACCCAGCTCAACCGGTCTGGCATTTAAGAAACCCTCAAAAGGCGCTCTCACTTCTGTATCTGCAAGGGCTAACTCAAGGCCGTATCTTTGCGCTTTAGCTTGTTCATGCAGAGCAGTTGAAGCGGCGAGTTGCGCAGAATTTTGTAGGCCTTGATCAAACAGTCTTTTACTGCCATCAAGCTCCAGCTTTCTTTGTTTTTCCAAAGCTCTTGCCGAGGCTAGCTGTGCTTTCAGATCGGAGGTATCTACCTGAATGATTAACTCGCCTTTTTCGACAAAGTCACCTTTGTTCTTATTGAGTTTAATGACTCTACCAGCGGCTTCAGATCGAATCATGACGCTTCGTTTCGCTTCTGTGTGTCCATTCAAAACAAGCGTTCGGTCAATTGGCTCCGCTTCAACAACCTCGGCTTGCACCGTTGGTAAGCTCACTGGTTGCTGGGGCGCTTCAGCGGTTTCCGTAACTGCCTCACCTTGATTACTTCCACCTAAACCGATCCAAGCAAATAACAACGCCGCCAGAACAACGGCGATAATAGGTCCTGATTTGATTCTCATTAGGATGTCCCTGAAGTTGATGATTTTAAAAGCTGTAAGTGAGGGGTGAATGAACGAATACAAGCGAAAGCTTTGAAAAAGCTCTCAGCTTTTGGAATCATTCGCCCCTCAAAAATTCTTAGTAAGTAATACATGTCTTTACTCTCTCTTAACCAAGTCTCCCTGGCCTTCGGCGCTTCACCTTTGTTGGATCAGGCTAATCTCACTATAAACAATGGAGACCGGCTTTGCCTGATTGGCCGTAACGGTGCTGGCAAAAGTTCTCTGTTAAAAATTCTGTTGCAAGAGCAAAACCCTGACGATGGCGAGATTGTAAACGCAGGCAATGTCAAAATTACTGCTATGGCACAGGAGCTTCCTGAACACTTGGACGTAACCGTCAACGAAATAGTTGCACAGGCCTTTGGCAAAGTGTCCGATTTATTGAGTGAATACGAAGCGGTTACTCAAACTGATCACAACCCGTCCAGGCTCCATGAACTACAAGAGCAAATTGATCACTTAGATGGTTGGTCCGTTGCTAACAAAGTAGACCGTGTTTTATCCATGATGGCACTGGATGGTAAAAAAAGTTTAAATCAACTTTCCGGCGGTTGGCAGCGAAGAGTGCTGCTCGCAAGAGCTCTGGTGACAGAACCTGACATTTTACTGCTGGATGAGCCCACAAACCATTTAGATATTGATGCCATTAGTTGGTTAGAAGAGTATCTGGCCAGTTGGCAGGGAACATTGGTATTCGTATCCCATGACCGTGCATTTATCAATCGAGTTTCAACCCATATTGTTGAATTAGACCGTGGAAAGCTCACTACCTTTCCTGGGGACTACAAATCTTATCTGGAGCAGAAGCAAAAACTTCTAGAGGAAGAAGAAGCTCAAAATAAACTTTTTGATAAAAAACTAGCTCAGGAAGAGGTTTGGATTCGACAGGGCATTAAAGCCAGAAGAACAAGAAATGAGGGGCGTGTTCGGGCGCTTAAGAAATTAAGAGAAGAACGTAAGGCGCGCAGAGAACGTTCAGGTAGCGCAAAAATGGTGTTATCTGAAGCGGAGCGTTCTGGCAAATTAGTCTATGAAATAGAAAAACTGGATTTCACGATCGCAGACAAGAAATTGGTCAGTGGTTTTTCTTCTCGAATTATGCGCGGCGATAAAATCGCGCTTCTCGGGCCAAATGGAATTGGTAAATCAACCTTAATCAAATTATTGCTAGGGCAACTTAAAGCCGACACAGGGAATATTAAAGAAGGAACCAAGCTAGAGGTTGCTTATTTTGATCAAAGTCGAGAACAACTTAACGATGACATGACAGTGTCTGATGTGGTGTCAGGCGGCCGAGACTTTATTGAAACAGCCCAGGGTAAAAAACATATCTATGGCTACCTACAGGATTTTTTATTTAGTCCGGAAAGATCAAGAGGCCCAGTGTCAATTCTCTCTGGGGGTGAAAAAAATCGGCTGCTGTTAGCTCGACTGTTTTCTAAGTCGTTTAATTTGTTGGTGATGGATGAACCAACAAACGACTTGGATATGGAAACCCTGGAATTGTTAGAAGAGTTATTATTAGATTTTTCGGGAACTCTATTATTGGTTAGCCATGACCGGGAGTTTGTAGATTCAGTCGCAACCCAAAGTTGGGTATTTGAAGGAGATGGTAAAATTTCTGAATGGATCGGTGGCTACAGCGATTGGAAAGCCATGTCCAGATCACCATCTAATCAACAGATACCAGAAAAATCCGTTAAGCCAGAAACCCCTAAAAAACCAGAGCAAAAAACAAACACCAAATTAAGCTACAAGATTCAACGAGAGTACGATTCATTACCTAGCGAAATTGAAACTCTGGAAAAAACCTTGGCGGATTTACAAGAAAAAGCTAACGCCCCAGACTTTTATCAACAAGATTTTTCTAAAACGCAACCCATATTAGATCAGCTTCAAATAACTGAGAACCAGCTCGAAGAAAAGATGGAAAGATGGTTGGAAATAGAAGATATGCTTGATCAAATGGGTAGGAAATAGGATTTAATGTCGCAAAATAAAGTTACACTATTAATAGCTCGTAGGTAAAAAAAATTACTATAAACATTAAGGCAGGCTTCGCACAGCAAGCAGATTTAGGAGCATTCATGACTGTCACCTATAAATTTCATTTTCTGGAAAGCAAAGAAACCCTTGAATACTTAATTGACACAAGTGATGCCTCTAACGGTACGACAAGAAGCAATACCCCTGCAGAATGGACACGCTTGGGTAACTGTCAGTGCTCAAATTGTCCCCTTTCGAAAGAAGAGCATGTCCGCTGCCCAGCGGCTGTGGATATGCAAAGAGTGGTTGAAGAGTTCAGCCAAAAGCCTGGCAAAGGAACAGTGAAGGTTGAGGTTGAAACACCAGAAAGAACCTATGTCAAAACCACAGGTATTGAAGAAGGCTTAAGGTCACTGATGGGATTTATTATGGCCAACAGTACCTGCCCGATTTTGAGTAAAAACAAGCCCATGGCGTTCACCCACCTTCCTTTTAGCAGTCAATCTGAGTTTATTATTCGGGCTGTGGGTACTTATTTAATGCGCCAGTATTACCGTAAGCAATCTGGTGAATCCCCGGATTGGAATTTAAATGGACTCATTGAACTGAACCAAGAGCTAAGGTTAGTGAATCAGGCCCTCTGGCAACGGGTACACAGTGCGAGTTCCGATGATTCAAACCTTAAAGCATTACTGAGTTTCTTCACCATGTCTTCCAGTGTGGGTTACAGTTTAGAAGCCCAATTGGCAAAAATTCGACATGCCTTCATGGAAGATACCGACTTGGGGCATTTTGAAGGATAAGTCGTCATGTTGCCCTTTGCTGTTGTTGGCTTTTGCGTTTTATTTTTGGTGGGCTCTGTTTTGTGGTTTAAGCCCTCAAAGCGGGATCAAAAATTAGCTCGAATGCGACAAGAAGCGCTCATCTCCGGGTATAAGGTTCGTCAGCAAACAGTTCCTGATTTATCCATTGATGGGCGTATTAACAAGCAAGAAGAGTCTCAATACTTTTATTGCTACCCAATAACCGAGGTTCGCAAACAAACCTGCATTGTTCTTAGAACAACAGGCGAATCTGGTATTTACCTGCCTGATGGCTGGACTTGGGCCTCCACAAACCGTGCTTCTGAAGCCGATCTGCTATGGCTTCAAAACCATCTTCCTAAACTTAAAGACGCCGTGACAGGGCTTGAATTAGGTGCAGACTATTCCGGTGTGTCGTGGAATGAATCTGATGAATCATTGCTTCCTTATATCTTAGAAACTGCTAAAAGCCTGCCTAGTCCATAATCAGAGTTTCTTAAATTTTAATAGGTTTAATCGAACAGATTATTGATTTTCTGGAAACTATTTCTACGAGTTTGCCGTTCTACATCTATATTTCCTAAGGAGTTCGTAAAATAATTCAAACGAGTGTTTGAAACTCTTGTTTAAATATATAAGGTGATCAAAAAACAACTCGGGAGGTAGGAATGATATTCCAGGGCGACGCATTTTCCGTCAGCATGATTGATGACGAAATAGCAGAAATGAAGTTTGACCTTGTGGGCGAGTCGGTCAACAAGTTCACTAAAAACGCAATTCTCGAATTAAAAAAAGCCTGTGAAGCGGCTAAAGCTGATAAAAATATTAAAGCCTTGGTGCTAACCAGCGGCAAGGATGGCTTTGTGGTTGGGGCTGATATAACCGAATTTCTCGGAATGTTTGCTCAACCCGAAGAGCAGTTGGTTGCCGACATTATTTCTACCAATGAAATATTCAGTGCCCTCGAAGACCTTCCTTTTCCAACTGTGTCTGCAGTTAACGGTATTGCCCTAGGTGGCGGCTGTGAAGTAGTGCTGTGTACTGACTTTCGAGTCATGTCTGAAGACGCCAAAATTGGTTTACCGGAAGTCAAGCTTGGTATCTTTCCTGGTTTTGGCGGCACCGTTCGGTTGTCCAGACTTATTGGTGCAGATAATGCCATTGAATGGATTTGCACAGGTTCAGAAAAGAAATCAGACGCGGCGCTAAAAGATGGTGTTGCCGATGCCGTAGTCAAGAAAGATCAGCTATTCAGTGCTGCAGTACAAATGGCTAAAGACGCAGCAAATGGACAACTTGATTTCCAATCGGTAAGAAGTCGCAAAAAAGGCACGCTTCAACTCAACAATATTGAGAGCATGATGAGTTTTGAAACCGCCAAAGGTTTTGTCGCCGGTAAAGCCGGCAAGCATTACCCAGCGCCAGTTGAAGCTATTAAAACCATTCAAAAACATGCCACGGTCGAAAGAGACATGGCGCTAGCCATCGAAGCAAAAGGCTTCGCGAAAATGGCAAAAACCTCTGTCGCTGAAAATCTGATTGGCCTGTTTCTAAAAGATCAACAATTGAAAAAAGTTGCCAAAGATTTTGATAAAAAAGCAGCTGATGTTAATAAAGCGGCGGTGCTTGGTGCGGGCATCATGGGCGGCGGAATTGCTTACCAGTCTGCCTATAAGGGCACACCTATTTTAATGAAAGATATCAATGAAGACGGACTTCAATTGGGTTTAAAAGAAGCCTCAAAACTGTTATCAAAACAAGTTGATCGAAAGAAAATTACAGTGTCAGAAATGGCAGAAAAACTGTGTGCAATTCGACCCACCTTAGCCGAAGGTGAGCTCAACACAGTAGACGTCGTTGTAGAGGCCGTCGTTGAAAATATCGACGTTAAAAAGAGGGTGTTAGCCCACACTGAAAGTTTACTCAAAGAAAACGCTGTTCTAGCCTCTAATACCTCTACCATTTCAATTTCGGAAATGGCAACGGCGTTGAAGAATCCAGAAAAATTCTGCGGCATGCACTTCTTTAACCCGGTTCATAGAATGCCACTGGTTGAGGTCATTCGAGGAGAAAAAACCAGTGAAGAAACCATTGCCACTGTTGTTGCCTATGCCAAGAAATTAGGTAAAACGCCTATCGTGGTTAATGACTGCCCAGGGTTCTTAGTCAACAGAATACTGTTTCCTTATTTCGGTGGTTTCAACATGTTGGTGCGCGATGGTGTTGATTTCCAACGCATTGATAAAGTTATGGAAAAATTTGGGTGGCCAATGGGCCCAGCTTATTTATTGGATGTTGTGGGTTTGGATACCGGTATTCATGCTCAAGAAGTGATGTCTGAAGGTTTCCCCGATCGAATGAAACCCGATTATGAAATTCCAATGAAAGCCATTTTTGATGCCAAACGTTATGGCCAAAAAACCGATGCCGGTTTTTATAAATATGAATTGGATAAAAAAGGTAAGCAGAAAAAAATTGCCGATGATTCTGTTTACGACATGTTGTCGAGTTTTCAAACGAGCAAAATTGAAATCTCAGATGAGGAGATCATCGAACGCATGATGATTCCGCTGTGTTTAGAAACCGTTAGATGTTTGGAAGACGGTATCGTCAATACCGCAGCTGAAGCGGATATGGGTTTGGTTTATGGAATTGGTTTCCCTCCGTTTAGAGGGGGGGCTCTGAAGTACATTGACGATCTTGGTGTGTCTAACTTTATAGTTTCTGCAGAAAAATATTCGTCGTTGGGAGCATTATATAAGCCCACAGAAAAGCTGAAGCTAATGGCCAACAATAACGAAACTTTTTTTAAATAAGCCAAGGAGAACATGTCATGATGCTTAAAGATAATGATCCAGTAATTATTGATTATGTGCGTTCTCCAATGGGGCGCTCAAAGGGTGGGGTGTTTAGAAATACCCGTGCAGAAAACATCTCAGCCATTCTTGTGGATGAGTTATTTAATCGTAATCCTAGTGCCAATGCGGATGAAGTGGATGATTTAATTTGGGGATGTGTTAACCAGACGATGGAGCAAGGCTGGAACGTCGGCCGTATGCTGCAATTATTAACTCGTATTCCCCATACTTCCACTGCACAAACAGTTTCCCGACTCTGTGGTTCATCCATGTCAGCATTGCAAATCGCCAGTCAATCGATATTAGCGGATTATGGTGATTTCTTTGTTATTGGTGGAGTTGAACATATGGGGCATGTGGAAATGATGCATGGTGTAGACCCCAACCCAACTCTTTCCTTAAAAGCAGCAAAAGCCGCAGGCATGATGGGAGTGACTGCTGAACTGCTGAGTAAAATGCATGGAATTAGTCGAAATGATCAAGACGAATTCGGATATCGATCTCATATGCGTGCTCATGATGCGACCATAAAAGGCCGATTTAAAAACGAAATTGTTGCCATGACCGGTCATGACAAAAATGGCGCCAAAGTATTAGTGGCTTCGGATGAAACCATTCGCCCAGATACTACAGTCGAAGGACTTGCAGCGCTTAAACCCGTCTTTGATCCAAAAAATGGAACTGTGACTGCAGGTACGTCTAGTCAAATATCAGATGGTGCATCCGCCATGCTGGTGATGTCGAATCGCAAAGCGAAAGAATACGGTTTAAAACCTCGAGCGGTAGTTCGATCTATGGCCCTTGCAGGTGTTGACCCATCAATCATGGGTTATGGCCCTGTTCCGGCGACTAAGAAAGCCTTAAAAAGATTGGGTATGTCCATTGATGATATGGACTACATTGAATTGAACGAAGCATTCGCAGCCCAGGCACTTCCGGTTTTAAAAGACCTTAAGCTTCTCAACTCAATGGAAGAAAAAGTAAACCTCAATGGCGGCGCTATTGCGCTAGGGCATCCATTTGGCTGCTCGGGTGCGCGCATAACGGGTTCTCTAATAAATGTTATGGAACAAAATGACGGTCAATTTGGTTTGGCCACCATGTGTATCGGGCTTGGCCAAGGTATCTCCACAATTATTGAGCGTGTGAATTAAATTGTTATAATCCTTAGACCTTTTTTAAGCCTCTTCTGAGGCTTTTTTTGTTTTAAGGAGATATGAATTGGATAAAGGTTTATACCAACACTACAAAGGACAATTTTATTTGGTAGACAAAATAGTGAAGCACTCTGAAACCGAAGAGGATCTGGTTCTATATCAATGTCAGTACGGTGATTACAGCTGGTGGGTGCGGCCTCTTGCTATGTTTTTAGAAGAGGTAGAAGTGGACGGAACACTAGTATCCAGGTTTAAGAAAATTTCAGACTAGTGTTAGTTTTGTTCATGGCTTTGGTTTTCAGGTTGACTTTCATCAGATTCACTTTTGTCCTTCAAGCTATCGACTGTGGTGTAAAGGCTGGCAATTTTTTTCGAAATATTTTTTATTTCTTCGGTTTTGCCATCGTAACCCACTTCACTGGCCACCAATATTTCTTTAGCGTGTTTAAATAGATTTCCTGCTGTCATGTTGTCTTCGTTGAGTCTGGCTTTCTCGGCCTGAGACATATAAGCATCCACTTCCAGCCTTAACATTAAATGCCTCAAGGTACGAATATGCTCCTGTGCTTCCATTTCATTGATGGTGCTTTTTGCAGACATATGCTTCACAAGTTTCATGGTTTTAATGAAATGCCTTTTCATGATGGCTATTTGACGATCGTTTGCCGGTATGACACCGCCTTTGCCATCTTTTAAGTTTTCCAAATCAGCATAAATAGCTCGAACTCTCTCCATATCTGCCAGTGCTTCAGCATTTTCAGAGTCAATCTGAATTCTTCTTTCTGTTTCGCCAATTAAATAATTGCAAACCAATTTCAGCAGCTCAGGGTCTGTTTTGTAGTGCCTTAGGGTTCCTAAAACTTCTTCAACATCAACTGCCAGTTGTTTGAGTTTTCGAATTCGGGCCTTATCTTGGACTTTCTGTTGTTGTTTTTTTGATGCCTGATTAGACATCCAAACCCCGCCGATAACCAAGGATAGAAGCACGAAAACAACTAAAACTAATAAAGTCATAAGATTAATTTCTGTAGGATAAATTTGACGTTACTGGGTTTTATTCTAGCATCGTTTCAAATATCGGTAGAAAAATGCACGGATAATTCGTGGTTTAAATTAGTTTAAAAAGTAGTCAGAAATGTGATTCCTAACCTGATAATTTTTGAACAACATTTATATTTTTAAACAGCGGCAGCTGCCATTTTAATGACAGCTTAACTTGACCCGGAGATAACAAAGCTATATATCTCCACGTTTTTAACCACTAACAAAATCTGTTGGTGATGTAATTTTTAGGATTGTGAGAACAATATGGGTAAGTCTCTGGTAATTGTTGAGTCTCCAGCAAAGGCCAAAACTATCAACAAATATTTGGGTAAGAACTTCCTGGTAAAGAGTTCTGTTGGGCATATTCGTGACTTGCCCGTAAGCGGTAAAACTAAGCCTGTTGATCCTAAAGCCAGAGCTAAAGCCGCCGCCGAGACTCGTAAGTTGTCCCCCGAGCAAAAAGCCATTCACAAGGCCAAAAAGGCAAAGGAACAACTTATTGCTCGTATGGGTATTAATCCAGAAGAGGATTGGACCGCAAATTATGAAGTGCTACCTAATAAAGAAAAGGTAGTCGATGAGCTCAAAAAACTCGCTGAAGATGCAGACACCATCTATCTTGCAACGGATTTGGATAGGGAAGGGGAAGCCATAGCCTGGCACTTGAAAGAAGCCATTGGTGGTGATGACAGCCGCTATCGTCGGGTGGTGTTTAACGAAATTACCAAGTCGGCTATTCAAGAAGCTTTTAAAGATCCGGGTCAGGTTGATCAACACCGAGTCGATGCTCAGCAGGCCAGACGCTTCTTAGATCGTGTGGTTGGCTACATGGTGTCACCCCTGTTATGGGGCAAAATTGCCAGAGGACTTTCAGCAGGGCGTGTTCAATCGGTAGCTGTGCGGCTGATTGTCGAACGTGAAAGAGAGATCAGAGCCTTTATTCCAGAAGAATTTTGGCAGCTGCATGCCAACGTAAGTAAAGCGGCTCATAAACTCAAGCTTGAAGTTGCTAAGTTTAAGGGTGAAAACTACCGGCCGAACTCGAAAGAACAAAGCGACACCATGGTGGCTGATCTTGAGCAGCAGTCGTTTGTGGTCAGTGCTAGAGAAGACAGGCCCACAAGCAGCAAGCCGTCAGCGCCGTTTATTACCTCCACATTGCAACAAGCCGCCAGTACTCGACTAGGCTTCAGTGTTAAGAAAACCATGATGTTGGCTCAACGATTATACGAAGCTGGCCACATCACCTACATGCGTACTGACTCTACAAACCTGAGCCAAGACGCAGTGAATTCAGTGCGGGAATACATTGAAGACAACTTCGGCAATAAATACCTTCCTGAAGCCCCTAAGGTTTACGGTAGTAAAGAAGGTGCGCAAGAAGCTCACGAAGCCATTCGGCCATCGGATGTCTCTGTAAAAGGTGACAGCCTGTCTGCTATGGAGCGCGATGCTCAACGATTATACGAGCTGATTTGGCGTCGATTTGTGGCTTGCCAAATGATGCCAGCAAAATACCTGAGCACAACCATCTCGGTCACCGCCGGTGATTTTGAATTAAAAACCAAGGGTCGAATTTTAACCTTTGATGGTTACACCAGAGTCATGTCGGCAATATCCAAGAGTGACGAAGATATTGAATTGCCTGATGTTAAAGTCGATGACCAGCTGAATCTTGATGAGCTATTGCCGACCCAACACTTCACCAAGCCCACAGCAAGATTCACCGAGGCTTCCTTAGTTAAGGAACTGGAAAAGCGAAACATTGGTCGTCCGTCAACCTATGCGTCTATTATTTCAACCATTCAAGATCGAGGCTATGTCACCCTAAAAAATAGACGATTTTATGCCGAAAAAATGGGCGACATTGTGACTGAAAGACTGGTGGAAAGTTTTTCAGATTTATTGGATTACAACTTTACCGCCAACATGGAAGAGCAGTTGGACCATATCGCCACGGGTGAATCAAGGTGGAAAGACGTTCTCAACAATTTCTACAAAGACTTCACTCTTAAGCTGGATAAAGCTCAGAGTGATGATGGAATGCGCGCCAACGAGCCGGTTCCCACTGATATTGACTGCCCTACCTGTGGCAGAAAAATGCAGATTCGCAACGGCAGTACAGGTGTGTTCTTGGGCTGTTCAGGTTATGCGCTGCCGCCCAAGGAGCGCTGTAAAACCACTATTAATTTGATTCCTGGTGATGAAGTCATCAGTGTCGATGCTGATGATGAAGCTGAGTCTCGTTTGCTGATCAACAAGAAACGATGCTCCATTTGTGGTACTGCAATGGAAAGCCACCTCATTGACGAGCATCGAAAAATTCACATTTGCGGTAATAACCCAGACTGCCCCGGCTATGAGATCGAAGAGGGCGAGTTTAAGATCAAGGGTTATGACGGGCCAGTACTTGAGTGCGATAAATGTGGCAGTGAAATGCAGTTAAAAACAGGCCGCTTTGGTAAGTATTTTGATTGCACCAACGATGCCTGTAAAAACACCCGTAAGCTGTTGAAAAATGGTGAACCTGCACCACCAAAGATGGATCCGGTGCCGATGCCTGAGCTCAAGTGTGAAAAAGTAGAAGACACCTATGTACTTCGCGACGGAGCGTCCGGCATGTTCTTGGCCGCTAGCCAATTTCCTAAAAACCGTGAAACCCGGCCACCATTGGTGAAGGAAATACTGCCGCACAAAGCCGAAATAGATCCGAAGTATGAGTTTCTATTCTCAGCGCCAGTAGCAGATAATGAAGGCAATCCCACCGTCATTCGGTACAGTCGTAAAACCAAAGAGCAGTATGTTATGACTGAAATTGAAGGCAAGGCTACGGGTTGGAAAGCATTTTATGCTAATGGCAAATGGGATATTCAAGAAAAACCAGCGAAGAAAGCTCCAGCTAAAAAGAAAAAGTAAGTCATTATGAAATCTGCGTCCATTCCAGGGCTTAGGATGGGCGCCCCCGCCTGGAACCATCCAAACTGGCCTGATTTTTTACAGGGTGGTTTGGAGTTTTACTCACAACATTTCAATGCGGTAGAAGGTAACACCACTTTTTATGCGCTGCCAAAACCAGATCTGGTAAAGCGGTGGAATGAGCAAACACCTGAAGAGTTTAGATTTTGTTTTAAATTTCCCTCTGAAATAACCCACCGTAAAAAGCTAACTCAATGCCAAGCAGAGACCACAGAGTTTCTAAACATACTTGAGCCCCTGGGGAGTAAGCTGGGGCCTTTTATGCTGCAACTGCCTCCTGAATTCAGTTATCTGGCTGTTGAAGATTTAATGAAGTATTTAGATGGCTTACCTAAGGACATAGACGTTGCCGTTGAACTTAGGCACCCGTGCTTCTTTGACAAGTCGGAACATGAGCGATCGCTCAATAGGCTGCTGTTTGAGCGAGGGGTCGAGCGGGTTAGTTTTGATACCAGATCACTTTATCGAAACCAGGAACATTTATCAGACATTCTCACCGGTGAAAATTTAAGTCTGTATCACCAGGAGTTAGAACGAAAGCCAAAACTCAATGTTCGACCCTGTGCCTTTACTAGCCAGCCTCTAGTCAGAATTATGGCGTCTCCTGACTTAAATAATGTCAAAGATGTGCTCCAGAATTGGGCAAAAAAGATTAACCAATGGTTAATAGAAGACCGTAATCCTTATGTGTTTTTTCACGTACCAAATGAGCGTTATATCCCCGAATTTGCGAATATGTTTCGTCAGATAATGAATATAAAAGAATTAAATAATGGCCGCGGGCAAACAGATTTGTTTTAAAAATAATCAAACAACAAACATTAAATTAAAATAATATGAATACTGAGTATTTATTATCTGAATAATATTAGTCATATATTTTATAACTGGCATAAATAACAGGTGAAAAAAAAGCCTCATTTAGAGGCTTTTAAATTATAAGCATATTACTTATTTGTCTGGATAAGTTCTCGCAGTGTGGCCGGTATAAAGCTGACGCGGTCTTCCAATACGGTAAGAACCGCCAATCATTTCTTTCCAGTGAGCAATCCAACCTGGAGTTCTACCCAACGCAAAGATCACAGTGAACATCTCTACAGGAATTCCAATGGCTTTAAGAATGATGCCCGAGTAGAAATCGACATTCGGATACAGCTTCTTCTCAATGAAGTACTCGTCTTCCAATGCGATTTTCTCAAGCTTCATAGCAATTTTCAGCAGAGGATCATTACCTAAGCCAAGTTCAGCCAGAACCTGATCACAGTGTTCTTTCATTACCTTAGCTCTAGGGTCATAGTTCTTGTAAACCCTGTGGCCAAAGCCCATTAAACGGAATGGATCATTCTTGTCTTTGGCGCGCTCAATGAACTCTTCAATGCGAGACTCATCGCCAATTTCTTCGAGCATATTCAGTACGGCTTCGTTAGCACCGCCGTGAGCAGGCCCCCAAAGGGCTGCAATGCCGGAAGAGATACAAGCGAATGGGTTGGCGCCAGAAGAGCCAGCTAAGCGCACAGTGGACGTAGAAGCGTTCTGCTCGTGGTCGGCGTGAAGTAGGAAAACACGATCCATTGCTTTAGCAAGTACTGGGTTGGGGGTGTACTCTTCGCAAGGTGTTGAGAACATCATATACAGGAAGTTCTCGGCATAATTCAGGTCGTTACGAGGGTAAACGAAAGGCTGACCTATGCTGTATTTGTACACCATGGCTGCCAATGTTGGCATCTTGGAGATCAAACGATGAGCTGTAATTTCACGGTGACGTTGATTGGTGATGTCTAAAGAGTCGTGATAGAAAGCAGCCAATGCACCGACAACGCCCACCATCACAGCCATTGGGTGAGAGTCACGACGGAAACCATGGAAGAATTGATGGATCTGCTCATGAACCATGGTGTGACGCATGATCATGGCGACAAATTCTTCCTTCTCCTCAGAGGTTGGAAGTTCGCCGTAAAGCAGCAGATAGCAGGTTTCCAAGTAATCAGACTTTTCTGCCAAGTCTTCAATTGGGTAACCGCGGTGCAGTAATTGTCCCTTACCACCGTCGATAAAAGTGATCTTGGATTCTGTTGCAGCAGTGGAAACAAATCCTGGGTCATAGGTGAAATAACCCTGAGCAGTCAAGCTAGTCACATCGATTACGTCCGGGCCAAGCGTCCCTTCGTAAATAGGCAATTCAATAGGGTCTTTACCTTCGATGATCAGCTGAGCTTTTTTATCAGCCATGAGGCCTCCTTTCTTATGATCAGTCAGTGCATCTATTTAATAATAGTTCGCATTGTTATACGGCACTTAACTGTTTTTGAGAGTATGAATAGGAACTGAGGTCTAAAAATCCGGGCCAACTATAGAGTTTTGTCTACTTTTGTCAATTTGGCCTTTGGCTAATAAAACTGAGTGGGTGAATTTTAGGGTTGAATAATTTTCAAACTCATCCAGATTAGATAATGGTTTACATCAATTTGGTTAAATTGTGACCATTTGTAATTGGTATAAGGCGTGTCTATAATGCCGCCCAATTTCGGATCACCCCTCTTAAAAGCACGGACTAGAAGGCTTATGGAGCGTTTTGGTGCAAAGAAAGCCTAACAGCACAATATTAAAGGATTATGTTTGGTTTTGTGTGTGGTTAGGTACTTTAATAGGAAGAGAGAACATAAAAAGGCTAACTAAGAGAATAAGCCGTGAATAAAAACAGACCCGTAAATTTAGACCTTCTGACTATTCGTCAGCCCCTCCCCGCTATTGCTTCCATTCTTCATAGAATTTCAGGTGTATTCCTCCTAATCGGTATTGGTGTTTTGATTTGGTTATTTAACCTGTCTCTTCAGTCGGCCGACGGTTTTGAAAGGGCGGTTGCCTTTGCTCAAGGAGGTTTCGCAAGTTTCATCCTATGGCTGGTTCTTGCCGCTGTGGCCTACCACCTAGTTGCTGGCATCAAACATTTGTTTATGGATGCAGGATTTGGTGAAACGAAAGAGGGCGGTTTAGCTAACGCTATTATTGTGCTGGTTGCGGCCGCTTTATTAATAATTCTTGCAGCGATTTGGGTGTGGGCATAATGGTTAGAAGCATAACTAATTTAAGTAGAAGCGGTTTGTCTGATTGGATGCTGCAGAGGCTATCGGCTGTTATTCTGGCTGCCTATACCATCTTTATTGTGGCCTTCTTAGTTAAAAACCCAGATTTACAATACGCTCAGTGGGCGCAGTTGTTCTCCCAAGGTTGGGTTAAGATTTTTACCCTTTTAACCGTGTTATCAGTTTTGGTTCATGCCTGGATAGGTCTATGGACTGTTGCCACTGACTACATCAAAGCAACCTTTATTCGTTTCGTATTTTTGCTAGTCGTTGCACTAACTTTGTTCGTATATGTACTTGCAACTGTAACGGCTCTCTGGGGATAACAATAACATGACCAACATGAGAACAATGACATTCGACGCCATCGTAATTGGCGGCGGTGGCGCTGGAATGCGCGCATCTGTGCAAATGGCACAGTCCGGTTTTAAAACCGCAGTAATTTCAAAAGTATTTCCAACCCGATCTCACACAGTATCGGCGCAAGGCGGTATTACCTGTGCGATCGCCAGTGCTGATCCAAATGACGATTGGCGCTGGCACATGTACGACACCGTCAAAGGGTCAGACTTTATTGGCGACCAAGACGCTATTGAATACATGTGTTCGGTAGGCCCTCAGGCGGTATTCGAACTAGACCATATGGGTCTTCCTTTCTCCCGTACAGACGAAGGGCGTATCTACCAGCGCCCATTTGGCGGGCAGTCGAAAGAATTTGGCAAAGGCGGTCAGGCTTCTAGAACCTGTGCAGCAGCCGACCGTACTGGACACGCCTTGCTACACACGCTTTACCAAGCAAACTTAAAAGCCGGTACTCAATTCTTAAATGAATGGTTTGCTGTTGACCTGGTGACCAATACAGACGGCGCGGTAGTAGGCGTTATTGCTATTTGTATGGAAACTGGCGAAACCGTTTATATCCGCTCAAAAGCTACCGTATTTGCTACCGGTGGTGCTGGTCGTATTTATGCGTCAACCACTAACGCCCACATTAATACCGGTGACGGAATTGGTATGGCTCTACGCGCTGGCTTCCCTGTTCAAGACATGGAAATGTGGCAGTTCCACCCAACCGGAATTGCAGGTGCTGGTGTTCTAGTCACAGAAGGCTGTCGCGGAGAAGGCGGTTACCTGATCAACAAAGACGGCGAACGTTTCATGGAACGTTATGCGCCTAACTACAAAGACCTAGCGGGAAGAGATGTAGTAGCCCGTTCAATGATTCTCGAAATTTTAGACGGCCGTGGCTGTGGTGAAAACGGTGATCATGTTTACCTGAAACTTGATCACTTGGGTGAAGAGGTTCTGAACGAACGTCTTCCAGGCATCCTAGAACTGTCTCGTACTTTTGCTCACGCAGACCCAGTTAAAGAACCCATCCCTGTGGTACCAACCTGTCACTACATGATGGGCGGTATTCCAACCAATGTTGGCGGTCAGGCCTTAACTCAAAATTCTGCAGGCGAAGACCAAATCATTGAAGGGTTTTATGCCTGTGGTGAAGCCGCCTGTGTATCTGTTCATGGCGCTAACCGTTTGGGTGGTAACTCATTACTGGATTTGGTTGTATTCGGCCGCGCAGCCGGTTTGCAAATCGAAAAATCTTTACGCGAAGGTTTTGATACCAAACCCGCTTCTGAATCTGACATCGAAAGAGCCATGGCTCGATTGGATCGTTTGAATAATTCCAGCTCAGGGGAAAATGCTGCAACTGTTCGAGCAGACCTCCAAAGCTGCATGCAATTGCATTTTGGTGTATTCCGTCGTGGCGATGCCATGGAAGAAGGCAAGGTCAAGTTGCAGGAAATTCGTGAAAGAGTTGAGAACCTTCATCTCTCTGACAAGTCCAACGCCTTCAACACTGCACGTATTGAAGCTTTAGAATTGGAAAACCTACTTGAAGTCGCAGAAGCCACTGCCATTGCAGCAGAGCAGCGTACTGAAAGTCGCGGTGCTCATGCTCGGGAAGATTACCAAGAGCGTGACGATGAAAACTGGTTATGTCATTCGTTGTATTTCCCAACAGACAAAACAGTGACCAAGCGTGGTGTGAACTTCGCACCAGAAACCATGGATGCTTTCCAACCAACTGCACGTAGTTACTAGGAGGCGACAATGTTAGTTAGCGTATATCGATACAACCCAGAAACCGATAAGAAGCCTTCAATGCAGGATTACGATCTTGAAATTCCTGCCGGTAAAGATTTAATGGTTTTGGATGTTCTTCATCTTATTAAAGAAAAAGACGACAGTGTTGCGTTCCGTCGTTCTTGCCGTGAAGGTGTTTGTGGATCAGACGGCCTTAACATGAACGGTAAAAATGGCTTAGCCTGTGTAACACCTCTGTCTGAAGTAGTTAAGCCAGGTAAAAAATTGGTGATTAGACCTTTACCCGGTCTGCCAGTTGTTCGTGACTTAATTGTGGACATGTCTACTTTCTACAAACAATACGAAAAAATTAAGCCTTATCTAATTAATGATGAACCGGCCCCGGCTATTGAAAGACTGCAGTCACCAGAAGAACGTGCCAAGCTTGACGGTCTTTATGAGTGTATTTTGTGTGCCTGTTGTTCAACAGCTTGTCCATCTTTCTGGTGGAATCCGGATAAATTTGTTGGGCCATCGGGTTTATTGCAAGCATATCGTTTCCTAGCGGACAGTCGTGATACTGCAACAGAAGAGAGATTGGCTGATTTGGATGATCCATTCTCAGTTTTCCGTTGCAGAGGCATCATGAACTGTGTGAACGTATGCCCTAAAGGATTGAACCCGACCCGAGCAATTGGTCATATTAGAAATATGCTTTTAAGCAGTGCGACTTGATATTTAACTGCTTAACTCAATATTGGAGAGCCGGGGAAACCCGGCTCATAATTTTAAATTACTTGTCAGGACATACCAAAACCGGAGGAGACTGTGGCGGATTAAAATAAGTCGCCCAGCCATTTAAAGGAACGGGGTCCAAGATCATCTGCTATTAAGGTTAAACCATGCACGAAAGCATCATGGAGCAGTTGTGGGGAACCTCCCATTTGACCGGCGGCAACTCAAATTATTTGGAAGAGTTGTACGAAGCCTATTTGAGAGATCCTAATTCGGTACCAGAAGACTGGCGCGCAGCCTTCGATAAACTGCCAAGAGTGAATGAAACTGTTCATGCGGAAGTTCCTCATTCACCCATTCGCGATCATTTTTTTCTTCTAGGTAAAAACCAACAGAAATTATCCTCTGCCAGTGTTGCACCTAGTATTTCCTCTGAACACGAACGCAAACAGGTAAAAGTTCACCAGCTTGCCACTGCTTATCGTTTTCGTGGTCACCAAAAAGCTCAACTAGATCCCCTCGGTTTGGTAGCACGAGATCCAGTACCGGACCTTGAATTACAATATCACGAGTTATCTAAGGCAGACGAAGATTCCATTTTTAACTGCAACAATCTTTATTTCGGTAAAGAAGAAGCATCGTTAAAAGAAATTATTGAAAACCTAGAGCTGACTTATTGCTCTGCTATTGGCGCTGAGTTTACTCACATTGTCGATACCGCTGAGCGCCGTTGGATCGAACAACGAATGGAATCGGTTCGTTCTCATCCCGAGTACAGCAAAGAAGCCAAGCTGCATATTTTTGAACGATTGACAGCCGCTGAAGGCATGGAGAAATTCCTGCAGTCTAAGTACCCAGGTACTAAGCGATTTGGCTTGGAAGGCGGTGAATCGTTAATTCCAATGTTGGACGAACTCATTCAAAGAGCAGGTTCTTATGGCACAAAAGAAGTGGTCATTGGAATGGCTCACCGTGGTCGTCTGAATGTTCTGGTCAATATCTTAGGTAAAAACCCGCAAGATCTTTTCGACGAGTTTGAAGGTAAGTCCTTCTATGAAATGGGCTCGGGCGATGTTAAATATCACCAAGGTTTTTCTTCAAACGTAATGACCTCTGGTGGTGAAGTGCATTTGGCGTTAGCGTTTAACCCATCTCACTTAGAAATTGTTTCTCCAGTGGTTGAAGGGTCGGTTAGGGCGAGACAAGACCGTCGTAACGACGAGACTGGCGATCAGGTGATTCCTGTATCCATTCACGGAGACGCTGCGTTTGCGGGTCAGGGTGTCGTGATGGAGACATTCCAGATGTCTCAAACCCGTGGCTATGGTACTGGTGGTACCATCCATATCGTCATCAATAACCAAGTAGGCTTCACCACTTCTAAGCAAGAAGATGCTCGGTCAACAGAATACTGTACCGACATCGCCAAAATGGTTCAGGCCCCCATTCTTCATGTTAATGGTGATGATCCAGAAGCCGTTGTATTTGCCACTCAGTTAGCTGTTGATTACCGTCAGCAGTTCAAGCGTGACGTGGTAATTGATCTGGTTTGTTATCGTCGTAGAGGCCATAACGAAGCCGACGAACCAGCCATGACTCAGCCGCTGATGTACGCTCAAATTCGTCAGCAAAAATCTACTTGGGATCTCTATGGTAAAAAGTTAGTGGGCGATGGTGTGATCACTGGAAATGGCCTAACTAACGTTGCTGAAGATTACCGAACGGCTTTATCAAATGGCGATCACGTGGCCAAGTCTTTGGTTAAAGAACCCAACACAGGTTTGTTCGTTGACTGGACGCCTTATTTAAATCAGCCCCTTGAAGACGATTTTGATTCCGGTATAGATTTGAAAGAGCTTCAAGAAATTGCCTATCGAATGAACAAGGTGCCAGATGGTTTTCCGCTTCAGCGTCAGGTTCAAAAGATCATTGATGACCGTGAAAAAATGGCCGCGGGTGCATTACCTATTAACTGGGGTTTTGCGGAAACATTAGCCTACGCCACTATTTTGGAACAGGGTCATCCTATTCGAATGACAGGGCAGGATATCGGCCGTGGCACCTTCGTGCACAGACACGCGGTTCTTCACAACAACAAAGATGCCGATACCTATCTGCCATTGCAAAATCTAAAAGAAGATCAACCACCATTTAGGCTGTTTGATTCATTCTTATCTGAAGAAGCGGTTCTGGCGTTTGAATATGGTTACGCCACCACCACGCCTAACGCACTGGTGATTTGGGAAGCCCAGTTTGGTGACTTCGCCAACGGTGCTCAGGTTGTTATTGATCAGTTTATTACCAGTGGTGAACATAAGTGGGGCCGGTTATGTGGCTTGGTTATGTTGCTACCCCATGGTTATGAAGGCCAGGGGCCAGAACACAGCTCCGCAAGACTCGAACGTTTCTTACAGCTGTGTGCCGAGCAGAACATTCAGGTTTGTGTGCCTACTACGCCTTCCCAGGTTTATCACATGTTGCGTCGTCAGGTTTGTCGTAATCTGAGAAAGCCGTTAGTCGTGATGTCGCCGAAGAGCTTATTGCGACACAAAGATGCAGTCTCTAGTTTGGATGAACTGGCCACAGGTCGCTTCCAGACAGTGATTGATGAAGTGGACGACAGCATTCAGAAAGACAAGGTTCAGAGAGTGGTGTTCTGTAGTGGCAGAGTTTACTACGATCTTGCCGAGCGTCGTCGTCAACAGGAAATAGACAACGTCGCCATTATTCGAATCGAGCAGCTGTATCCTTTCCCGGAAGAGCGTTTATTCGAAGTCATCAGTGGCTATAAGAATGTTGAAGACGTGGTCTGGTGCCAAGACGAGCCGATGAACCAGGGGGCTTGGTACAGCAGTCAGCATCACTTCCGTAAAGTTGTGCTGCGCCACAACCCAGATTTGTATTTAGGTTATGTAGGACGTGAAGGCTCAGCTTCTCCGGCGGCTGGCTACATGAAACTGCATTTAGAACAACAGAATCAATTGCTTGAAGACGCGCTGGTTTATCCGAAGAAGTAACCAGCACCGCAACTTAAGAGTTTAAGGAACACAAAATGGCAACTGAAATAAACGCACCGCAATTTCCTGAATCTGTTGCGGATGGAAATATTGCGACTTGGTATAAGCAACCAGGAGAGGCAGTTAAAAGAGACGAAATTCTTGTTGATATCGAAACGGATAAAGTAGTTTTAGAAGTTGTTGCTCCAGCCGACGGAACGCTGAAAGAAGTTCTAAAAGGCGAGGGCGACACGGTACTGTCTCAAGAGTTGATTGCAACTTTTGAAGAAGGTGCTGTCGCTGAGGCCCCAGCGGCACCTGCAGCTGAAGAATCCAGTGACGAAGAAACTGTGCAGGTGGGTGACGTAATCATGAGCCCTGCGGCTCGTCGCTTAGCTGAAGAGCATAATGTCGATCCTGCGACCGTAAAAGGTACAGGTAAAGGTGGCCGTATCACCAAAGAAGACATAGTTAGTGCTGCAAAGAATAAATCATCCGCACCAGCTCCAGCTGCTGCGCCTAGTCCTGCACCGGCTGCACCCCAGGTTGTGGTTGCTCCAGGTGAGAAGGTTGAAAAGCGAGTGGCGATGACGCGCTTGCGCAAAAGCGTAGCCAAGCGTCTGGTTGAAGCTCAGCAAACCGCTGCAATGTTGACGACATTTAACGAAGTTAATATGAAACCAGTCATGGAGCTTCGCTCTAAATATAAAGACCAGTTTGAAAAAACCCATAACGGCACAAGACTGGGTTTCATGTCGTTCTTTACCAAGGCGGCAACGGAAGCACTCAAGCGTTTCCCTGAAGTAAATGCTTCGATTGACGGCGATGATATTGTTTATCACGGCTATCAGGATATTGGTGTTGCTGTGTCTTCAGATCGCGGCTTGGTAGTGCCCGTGCTACGTGATACTGATCGTATGAGCTTGGCAGAAATTGAAAGCACCATCAGAGACTATGGTAAGCGTGCTCAAGCAGGTCAGCTTGGTATCGATGAAATGCAAGGTGGCACCTTCACCATTACCAATGGTGGTGTGTTTGGTTCATTAATGTCGACACCCATTCTGAACCCACCTCAAACAGCCATTCTTGGAATGCACAAAATCCAGGAGCGTCCAATGGCAGTGAATGGGCAAGTTGAAATACTGCCCATGATGTATTTAGCGCTGTCTTATGACCATCGTCTGATCGACGGTAAAGAGGCGGTGCAGTTCTTGGTAACAATCAAAGAGCTTTTAGAAGATCCTGCACGAATCCTGCTGGAAATCTAATAGTCAGCAAACAGCTAACAATGAATACAAAGTCCCGCCAAAAGTGGGACTAAAACGAATTAACAATAGGAATAGTTTCCATGGCTCAACAATTTGATGTCGTCGTTATAGGCTCGGGACCCGCTGGTTATATTGCAGCAATTAAAGCTGCTCAACTGGGATTAAAGTCTGCCTGTATTGAAAAGTGGTTAGACAAAGAAGGTAAAACTTCTTTAGGTGGTACTTGCTTGAACGTGGGTTGTATTCCTTCGAAAGCCTTGCTTGAGTCTTCTGAAAAATACCATCAAGCCCATGCCGAACTGAAGGATCACGGTATTGAAGTATCAGATCCAAAAATCGACATTGCCAAAATGTTGGAGCGCAAAGATAAAATTGTTAAGCAACTGACTGGCGGCATTGGCGGTTTGTTTAAAGCCAATGGTGTTACGTCCATCGAAGGTATGGGCAAACTGCTGGCAAATAAACAAGTTGAAGTAACCAAGCACGATGGCTCTGTAGAGGTGATTGAAGCTAAGAACGTTATTTTGGCCATGGGCTCTGTTCCTGTTGATATTCCTCCAGCACGCCAGGACGGAGATATCATTGTTGACTCAACAGGTGCTTTGGAATTTACCGAAGTACCTAAGCGCCTCGGTGTTATTGGCGCCGGTGTTATCGGCCTTGAACTGGGTTCTGTTTGGGGCCGTCTTGGCGCTGAAGTGACCATTCTAGAAGCTCAAGAAAAATTCCTGTTTGCCTGTGACCAGCAAATTGCAAAAGATGCTTTTAAAACCTTCACCAAAAAACAAGGTTTGGACATTAAGCTAGGCGCTCGTGTAACGGGCTCTGAAATAAATGGCAAAGAAGTGACTGTGATGTACCAAGACGCCGAAGGTGAGAAAAGCCAGACCTTCGACAAACTGGTTGTTTGTGTTGGCCGCCGTCCTTTCACAGAGGGTTGTTTCTCTGATGACTGCGGCGTTGATCTTGATGAACGCGGTTTCGTTTTCGTTGATGATCAATGTAAAACCACGGTTCCAGGTGTCTATGCAATTGGTGACGTGGTTCGTGGCCCAATGTTGGCACACAAAGGCATGGAAGAGGGTATGATGGTTGCCGAGCTAATTGCAGGTCATCACGCTCAGACTAACTACGATGCCATTCCTTCTGTTATTTATACTCACCCAGAAATTGCCTGGGTTGGCAAAACCGAAGAAGAATTGAAATCGGAAGGCGTTAAATACAAAGTGGGTAAAATGCCTTTTGCTGCAGTGGGTCGTGCCATGGCCGCAAACGATACTACCGGTATGGTGAAAATCATTGCTGACGAAGAAACCGATAGACTATTGGGTATGCACGTATTTGGTCTAGGCGCTGGTGAAATTATTGCCCAGGGTGTGATTTCCCTTGAATTTGCAGCCTCTGCAGAAGATCTTCAGCTAACCTGTTTTGCCCACCCGACCATGTCGGAAGCAGTTCATGATGCAGCCTTATCTGTGGATGGCATCGCCTTGCATATTGCGAATCCTCGCAAACGCAAATAAGAATTTAGATGTAGAACTGGAAGTCGCAGCCTCTCCCTGCGACTTCTTTATTTTAATCATGCAGTACCACTTGCACCGAAGTTTTCGGATAAAAGAATTATTACGTCAAGGGACTGTTCAGAGTGAGCGGAACATAAGATGAACCTTCACGAATACCAAGGTAAACAACTATTTAGACAGTATGGTCTGCCTGTTTCTAACGGTCAGGCCTATGACAACGCCAAAGAAGTAGCGGACGCCGTTAAGGCTCTTGGCGGTAAAGCTGTTGTTAAAGCACAAGTACACGCGGGTGGTCGCGGTAAAGCGGGCGGTGTAAAACTGGTCGACTCAGCAGAAGCGGCAGAAGAGTTTGCGCGTTCAATGCTGGGCACTAACCTAGTGACTTTCCAGACTGACGAAAACGGCCAGCCGGTTTCTAAAATCCTGGTGGAAGATCTAACAGATATTAAATCTGAACTGTACCTGGGTGCAGTGGTAGATCGTGGCACTCGCCGAATCGTTTTCATGGCATCTACTGAAGGTGGTGTGGAAATTGAGAAAGTTGCAGAAGAGACTCCAGAAAAAATCCTCAAAGCTGAAATTGATCCTCTAGTGGGCCCACAGCCTTTCCAAGCTCGTGATCTGGCATTCCAATTAGGTCTTAAAGGCAATCAGATTAAACAGTTCGTGAAAATCTTCATGGGCTTGGCCACCATGTTCCAAGAAAAAGACTTGGCGCTGTTGGAGATTAACCCTCTGGTTATTACCGCTGAAGATAATCTGCACTGCTTAGATGCTAAAGTCGTAATCGACTCTAACGCTCTGTACCGTCATCCTGACTTGGTAGAGATGCGTGACCACACTCAGGAAGACGCTCGTGAATCTGAAGCGGCTAACTGGGAACTGAACTACGTAGCTCTGGATGGCAACATCGGCTGCATGGTAAACGGTGCTGGGCTGGCTATGGGTACCATGGACATAGTTAACCTGCACGGTGGTTCCCCTGCGAACTTCCTGGACGTAGGTGGCGGTGCTACCAAAGAGCGTGTTGCTGAAGCATTCAAAATCATCCTGTCTGACGAAAACGTTGCAGCGGTACTGGTAAACATCTTCGGTGGTATCGTACGTTGTGACATGATTGCCGAAGGCATCATC